>CABKMN010000001.1 GCA_902373525.1 uncultured Bilophila sp.
CCGCCCCCGCCTCGCCTCAGCCCGCCGCCGCTCCCGCCGACAAGGCGAAATACGATTTCGTTTTTCAGGTTGTCGCCTACAAGAGTCGGGATCACGCCGACAAGTTGCGCGAGCGCATGGACGGCGAAGGGTTGCGGACGCGGATGACCATCGAAAAGGACAACAGGGGACGGCCCAAGTGGTTCCGCGTACAGGTTCTGCTGCGGGGAACCGAGGCGGACGCCGCCGACGCCAAACAGATGCTGGCGAAGATGGGGTTGAAGGACGCGAAGCAGATTTCGAAGAAGGCCGTTGGCCGGGGTCGATGATATATGGAAGCTCTGTCTCGTTTTTTTGCCGTTCCGGGCGCGCTGGTCCTGCGCTGGATGAGCGCGCTTGGGGACGTGTTTCTGTTCCTTCTGGAAGGGTTGCGGCAGATAGGCATCGCGCCCAAGCTGTTCATCAAGGTGATGCAGCAGCTGTATGTGATCGGCACCAAGTCGCTGTTCGTCATTGGCCTCATTGCGCTGTTCACGGGGATGGTGCTTGGCCTGCAGGGGTATTACGTGCTGGTCAAGTTCGGTTCCGTGGGATTTCTGGGAGCGGCCGTTTCGTTGACGCTGATCCGCGAACTGGGGCCGGTGCTCACCGCCATCATGCTGACGGGGCGGGCCGGTTCGTCGATGGCTGCGGAAATCGGGGTCATGCGGATTACGGACCAGATCGACGCGCTGGAAGTGATGGACATCCCCGGCATGGGGTATCTGGTCGCGCCGCGTTTCGTGGCTTCGCTGATCGCGTTTCCGTTGCTGACCGCCATCTTCGACGTGGTGGGCATCCTCGGGGGCTACATGACCGGCGTACTCCTGCTCGGCGTCAATGAAGGCGCGTACTTCCACGGCATAGAGAGCAGCGTGCTCCTGCCCGACGTCATTGAGGGGTTCATCAAGTCCGCGGTGTTCGCGTTGCTGGTCGCCCTGATTTGCTGTTATCAGGGGTACAACGCCCACAGGCGCCGCGACGGCATGGGGCCCGAAGCCGTCGCCAACGCGACGACGTCGGCGGTCGTGATTTCGTGTGTGCTCGTTCTTGTGGCGGACTATGTGGTCACGTCCGCCATGCTGCGCTAGGAGGCTCGGGTGAAGGATCAACATTCTCCTTGGGATATCCGGCTGGAGCACCTCCGAGTGGGCTACGGGACGCGCGTCGTGCTCGACGACATCAACGCCGTCCTGCCCGGCGGCAAGATCACGGTCATTCTCGGCGAATCGGGATGCGGCAAATCGACCCTGCTGCGGCATGTCATCGGGCTTTCACGTCCGATGAACGGGCATATTCTCTACGGCGGGCAGGATTTGTTCGCACTGCCCGAACGCCAGTTCCGGCGGGTGCGGCGGCGTTTCGGCGTGCTGTTTCAGGACGGGGCTCTTCTCGGCTCCCTCACCTTGGCGGAAAACGTCGGCTTGCCGCTGTACGAGCATACCCGGCTGCCCAAGGCGACCATCCGGAAAACCGTCCTGCGGATTCTCGAACTCGTGGGGCTCGCCGAATTCGCCGACTACTATCCCAACGAATTGTCCGGCGGGATGAAGAAACGCGGCGGCCTCGCCCGCGCCATCGTGACGGAACCGCCGTTGCTGTTCTGCGACGAACCGACGTCCGGGCTCGACCCGATCAACTCGGCCCAGATGGACCAGTTGCTGCTGGACATGCGCAAGTCGTACCCGGAAATGACCATGATCGTCGTCAGTCACGATCTGGCCAGCGTCGCCCGCGTCGCGGATCACGTGCTGGTCCTGCGTGAGGGGCGTGTGGTTTTTTCGGGGTCCCATACGGAGCTGGAAGCGTCGTCGGACGACTACCTCCGCCGCTTTATGGACAGAAAGGCCGAAGAGACGGCAAGCCGCGTTGCGGCCGCCGCCGACCCGGACGTTCGCGCCGCGCTGGATGCGTGGCTTGAAGGCTAAATTCAAGGACAAGGAAGGAACTCCCATGTCGTTTTCCAAAGAAGCCGCCGTTGGTTTTTTTGTCATGCTCGGACTTGTCTGTGTTGCCTATCTTACGATAAAACTTGGGCGCATGGAGGTTTTCAACTCCGACGGGTATGTCGTCACCGCTTCCTTCAATTCCGTTTCCGGGCTGCGTCCCGGCGCGGAGGTCGAGATCGCGGGCGTCAGGGTCGGGCGGGTCAAGGATATCCGGCTGAACGACAAGCAGCAGGCCGTCGTCCAGTTGCAGCTTGGCAACAATGTGCATCTGACCGACGACGTGATCGCGTCGGTCAAGACCAGCGGCCTCATCGGCGACAAGTACATCAGTCTGGAGCCGGGCGGTTCCGGCGAGACGCTGAAAAACGGCGATGAAATCACGGATACCGAATCGGCGGTGGATATTGAAAGTCTCATCAGCAAGTATGTTTTCGGGAAGGTGTAATATGATGCGTTTGTTGCGGAATGTGGTTGTCGTATTGTGTGGTGTGGTCATGCTCGCGGGCGTTTCGTACGCGGCGGAATCGCCCTCGGCGACGCTGCGCGTAAAAGTGGATCAGATTCTGGAAGTGCTGAAGGAACCCGGTTACAAGGACCCGATCAAACGGGTGCCGCTCCGGGCCCAGATCGAAAAATACGTCCACGAAGTGTTTGATTTCAACGAGTTCTCCGCCCGGACCGTGGGACGGAACTGGCCGAGCTTCACGGAGGCTCAGAAGGAACGTTTCGACAAGGCGTTCGCCGATTTGCTGCTCATCACCTATCTGGACAAGGTGCAGGGCTATAACGGGGAAAAGATCGACTATTCCGGCGAAGTGCTGTCGACCAAAGGGGACCGCGCCGAAATCCAGACGATCGTGACCCTGTCCGACGGCAAGCCGGTTCCGGTCGCCTACCGGATGATGCTGAAAAACGGGAAGTGGGTCGTGTACGACGTGCTTATCGAGAACATCAGTCTGATCAAGAACTACCGGTCCCAGTTTCAGGATGTGCTGACGCGCGGAACGCCGGAACAGCTGATCGATAAGGTCGAATCCCGGGCTCGGGAGCTTCAGGCCCAGTCCACAGTCAATTAGCGGGACGTTTCATGATTGCCATACGACGTATTGTTCCTGTCTGGAGCGTGTGCCTGTGCCTGCTGGCGGCGCTTGTGCTGATGGGGTGCGCGGCGAAGCACGGCGAAAAGGCCGATCCGCCTGCGGCTCAACTGGCCGAAGCGAAAGAGGCTCCGGCAAGTGCCGCGCCGGTATCCGTCTCTCCGGTTTCGGATGCGGAGTTTGAAGACTACGATGACGATGAGGCCGTGACCATTTCCGACCCGCTGGAAGGGTGGAACCGGTTCTGGTTCGGCTTCAACGACATCATGTTGTTGAAGATCGCCAAGCCGATTTATACCGGCTACACCTACATCGCGCCCGAACCCGTCCGGACGGGCATCAGCAATGTCTTCCACAATGCGCAGATGCCCATCCGTCTGGTGAACTGCGTGCTGCAAGGCCGCTTCGGTGAGGCGTGGATTGAGCTTGGGCGGTTCATCGTCAACACGACTGCGGGGTTCGGCGGGGTTTTCGACGTTGCGAAGCAGAGCAAGCCCAAAATTCCCGTGGATACCCGCGACGCCGATTTCGGACAGACCCTTGGGGTCTGGGGCTTCGGAGAGGGCATTTATTTGGTGTGGCCTTTCGTCGGCCCCAGCACGGTGCGCGACACCGTGGGGCTGGCGGGCGACTGGGCCGCGTCGCCGTTGTTCTGGACGGCCGAACCGATCGGCCCGCTGGAACCCGAACCGGCGCTCGCGGCAAGTCTCGGATTCCGGTTCAACGACATGGGGACCGTCATCAGTACCTATGAGGCGCTGACCAAGAGCGCCGTGGAACCGTACATCGCGGCTCGGGACGCCTACGTCAAATACCGGCGGGCGGGCCTCCTGCCCGGTCGGTTCCAATGGTAATGCAGTAAAGCAAAGGCCCTTCTTCGGAAGGGCCTTTTTCATGCGCGGGCGGAAAGGATTCAACTGTCGAACAGAAGCACGTCGACGGGCGTTCCGGCTTCCAGTCCTTCAAGGCGAGCCGGAATGCGCACGACGCCCTGTGAGTCCAGCAGGGTCCGCAGCAGCCCGGAAAGTCCCGGAACCGGCACGGCCTGCGGCGTCCCCGGCGTCGAGGCGTCGAGGCGCACGCGAATGTAGTCTTCGCGGCCCTGACGGGAGGCGATGTTGCGTGAAAGCACGGCCTGACGCGACGCCCAAAGCCGTTGATCGAAGGCGTGACCCCGCCCGTTGTCCTCGCCGGATCGGCTGGCCGCGAGGGAATGGCCCGCCAGATGGCGGAGGAAGGGAACGCCGAGTACGTGCATGACCACTTGTGCGGAGGCGACCTGACCGGGGAGGCCCCAGACCAGCGTTTTTCCGCAGCGCGCCAGAATCAGCGGCTTGCCGGGGCTGAGGGCGACGCCGTGGCACAGGATTTCCGTATCGCCGAGTGATTGCAGGGCTTCGAGCGTCAGGTCCCGGACGCCTATGGAACTTCCCCCGGACAGGAAGACGACGTCCGCCGGAGTCCCGTCGCCGGTAAGGGCGGCTTTCAGGGCCGCCGTCAGCGGTTCGAGGCGATCCGGGGCGATGCCGAAGGCCGTGACCTCGGCATGCGGTCGGATCATGGCCGAGAGCGCCAACGTGTTCACGTCTCTGATGTGTCCGGGGCACGGCGTCGCTTCGGGGGCGACCAGCTCGTCGCCGGTGGAGAGGATGGACACGCGGGGCCGCCGGATGACGGGAACCTCGGTGATGCCGAGCGCCGCCAGCAGGCCCGTTTCCTGTGCCCGGAGCACCGTTCCCGCCGGTAGAAGCGGGTGTCCGGCCTTGGCGTCCTCGCCTCGCCGCATGACGTATTCGCCGGGGGCCACGGAGCGGCGCATTTCAATGACGTCGGCTCCGAACGGTTTGGTGTGCTCGACCATGATCACGGCGTCCGCGCCTTCGGGGAGGTATCCTCCGGTCACGATGGCGGCGCACTGCCCGGATTGCAGCGTAAAGTCCGGAGGGCGGTCGATGGCGATTTCTCCGATGCGGTCGAGCCATACCGGATTGGTTTCCGAGGCTCCGAAGAGATCGGCGGCCTGTACCGCATAGCCGTCCATCCCTGAACGGTCGGCGGGCGGGAGGTCTTCGCCGGAAAGAAGCGTTTCGGCCAGAACGCTCCCTCGAGGGAGCGCATCCAGCCGTTTCGTTTCACAGGCAAGGGGAGGGCAGGCGAGCAGTCGGGAAACGACGTCCTCGACGGAAAGCACGTGCAGAAAATCTTTTTGCATCATAATCTCCAGATGCTCCGGACGCGTTGCCGGATTCGGCGGGAAGAAAGGGGCGTCATCGATCTATCGCAAGAACGCGGGTGGGGACAACACCCGGAGCACGGAAAATTTCGAGGAAGGCCGTCCGTCGGCGGATGCCCTCTTGCCTGCGGGGCTTCGGACGCTTATGTAACGTGCATGAACACCTCAGAAACTCCGCTTTTCCGGCTCCGGACCGACTACGTTCCGACGGGCGACCAGCCCGGAGCCATTGAACAGCTTGCGTCCAATATCGAAGCCGGCGTCCGGGATCAGGTTCTGCTCGGCGTAACCGGTTCAGGGAAAACGTTCACCGTGGCCAACGTCATCGCCCAAGTGAATCGCCCCGCGCTGGTGCTGGCTCCCAACAAGACATTGGCGGCGCAGTTGTACAACGAGTTCCGGGCCCTCTTTCCCGAAAACGCCGTCGAGTACTTCGTCAGCTATTACGACTATTATCAGCCGGAAGCCTATGTCCCGGCCTCCGATACCTACATCGAAAAGGACTCGGCCATCAATGACGACATCGACAAGCTCCGGCATGCGGCGACGCATGCCCTGCTGACGCGGCGCGACGTGATCATCGTGGCGTCGGTGTCCTGCATTTACGGTCTGGGTTCGCCGGAATACTATGCGCGCCTGATCATTCCCGTGGAAGTGGGGCAGCGCGTCAGCATGGACGCCGTCATCACCCGGCTCGTGGATGTGCAGTATCAGCGCAACGACATCGACTTTCACCGTGGGACGTTTCGGGTTCGCGGCGATGTGCTGGAAGTGATTCCGGCCTACGAACACGAACGCGCGCTGCGGCTGGAATTTTTCGGAGACGAGATCGAGGCCGTCCGCGAAATCGATCCGCTGACCGGAGAAATCCTTGGGAACATCGGGAAAACCGTCATTTATCCCGCGAGCCACTATGTTTCCGACCGGGAGAATCTGGAGCGGGCGATGTCCGATGTCCGGGACGAACTCGGGGAGCAGCTCCGCCTGTTCCAGTCCCGGAACAAGCTGGTGGAGGCGCAGCGGCTGGAACAGCGCACGCAGCTCGATCTGGAAATGATGCAGGAGCTCGGCTACTGTACCGGCATTGAAAACTATTCCCGGCATCTGGACGGACGCAAGGAAGGCGAGCCGCCGTCAACGCTGCTCGACTATTTCCCCGACGATTTTGTCCTCTTCGCGGACGAATCCCACATCAGCATCCCGCAGGTCGGCGGGATGTTCAAGGGAGACCGTTCCCGCAAGACCACGCTGGTGGAGTACGGGTTCCGGCTGCCGTCCGCGCTGGACAACAGGCCGCTCGAATTCCATGAGTTTCTGGAGCGCCTGAATCAGGTGGTGTACGTATCCGCCACGCCCGGAAAGTGGGAACTGGAACGTTCGCAGGGCATTGTGGCGGAGCAGATCATCCGTCCCACCGGCTTGCTGGACCCGGAAGTGGAGGTCCGTCCGGTCAAGGGGCAGATCGACGATCTGCTCGGCGAATGCCGGGCCCGTGTGGAGCGGCACGAGCGCGTGCTGGTGACGACGCTGACCAAGCGCATGGCGGAAGACCTGACCGAATACCTGAACTCGATGGGCGTCGCCGCCCGTTATCTCCATTCGGACATCGACACGATGGAGCGCATGGCCATCATCAAAGCCCTGCGTGCGGGCGAGTTCGACGTGCTGGTCGGCATCAACCTTCTGCGCGAAGGGCTGGACATTCCCGAAGTGTCCCTTGTCGCCATTCTGGACGCGGACAAAGAGGGGTTTTTGCGGTCCACGGGTTCGCTCATCCAGACCTTCGGGCGTGCGGCCCGAAATGCGCAGGGCAGGGTGTTGCTGTACGCCGATACGGTGACGGCCTCCATGCGCTCGGCGATGGACGAGACGGCCCGCAGACGGGCCAAGCAGCAGGCGTGGAACGAAGAGCACGGCATTACGCCCACGACCATAAGCAAGCCGCTTGCCACGCCCTTTGACTCCCTGTACACCTCGTCGGGTGAGGGAAAGCGCGGTCGGGGCAAGCAGAGCAGGCAAAAGGCCGAGGCGACCGCGTCCGAGGACATCACGGCTCAGAACGTCACCCGGTACCTGAAGCAGTTTGAGCGGGAAATGCGCGAAGCGGCTCGCGATCTGGAGTTCGAAAAGGCGGCGGCCCTGCGGGATCGCATCCGTCGGCTTCGGGAACAGTTTCTGGTCGTGTAGGGCTCTTCGGCTTTACACGGTGAAAGGCGGGGCGGCAGCGGTCCGTCCGCCGCAAACGCGGTGCGGATACTGCCGAAGGCCGCGCCCTTCGGCGGCATGAATCTTTGAAAAGTGAAACGTGTCAAGGGAAATCCGTTCTGCGCGAACGGGTTGAACGAAGGATGAACACCATGAATCAGGGGACGCTGCAATCCCTTCTGGCTGCCGATGCCGACAAGAAACGCATGGAGGAGCTCCGTGCGTTCATCACGTATCACAACTACCGGTACCACACGCTGGACGCGCCGGAAATCACCGATGACGAATACAACGCGGCGTTTCAGGCATTGCTGCGGCTGGAAGAACGGTATCCCGAATGGCGTTCCCCGGATTCGCCGACCAACCGCGTGGGCGGACAGGTGCTGTCTTCACTGGAAACGAAGGCCCATACCCGGCGTATGTACAGTCTGGACAACGTGTTCAGCGACGAAGACTGGCAGGGCTTTTTGAAGCGTCTTGAGAACGCGCTTCCCGGTGTGGAGGATACGTTCTGGTGCGACCCCAAGATGGACGGGCTGGCTCTGGAACTCGTGTATGAAAACGGGCGGTTCGTAGAAGCGCTGACGCGCGGGGACGGCGAGGTCGGCGAAGTGGTCACCGCCGCCATGCGGACCGTGCGCAACCTCCCCAAGGTCCTGCACGGCGAAGCGCCGGAGCGGCTGGAGGTCCGGGGGGAAGTCATTTTCCGCCGGAAGGACTTCGCCGCGCTCAACGACCGGCTGCGCAAGGAGAACGCCAAGACGTTCGCCAACCCGCGCAACGCTGCCGCCGGGTCCATCCGTCAGTTGGATACCTCGGTCACGGCTTCCCGGCCGTTGCGGTTTCTGGCCTACGGCTTCGGTGAGGTGCGTTTCGGGGGCATGCCCGTGTGGCGGACCTATGCGGAAGTGATGGAGCGGTTGCAGGCGCTCGGCTTTGAGACGCCTCCCGGCGGAAGGCTCTGCCGCGGGTCCGGGGAAGTGGAGGCCTATTACGCCTCGCTGGCCGAAAAACGCGAATCGCTGGCCTACGAGATCGACGGCGTGGTCATGAAGCTCGATGATCTCGAAGCGCAGGAAGCGCTCGGCTATACGGCTCGTGCGCCGAGGTTCGCCATCGCCTGGAAATTCCCCGCGCAACAGGCGACGACGCGCTTGCTGGACATCACGGTTCAGGTCGGGCGGACGGGGGTCCTGACCCCGGTGGCCGAGCTGGAGCCGGTGAACGTCGGCGGCGTGATCGTCAGTCGGGCCACGCTGCACAATGAGGACGAAATCCGCAACCGCGACGTCCGCGTCGGGGATCGGGTGGTCGTCCAGCGTGCCGGAGACGTCATCCCCGAAGTCGTGCGTGCGGTGCTTTCGGAACGCGCCCCGGATTCGAAGCCTTTCGAATTTCCGCATGTCTGTCCTTCCTGTGGACAGGAGGCGTCCCGTCTGGAGGGTGAAGTGGCGTGGCGGTGCGTGAACGTTTCCTGTCCCGCCATGATCCGGCAGTCCCTCACGCATTTCGTGTCCAAGGCGGGACTCGACATCGAAGGGCTTGGCCAACGGTGGATCGAGCTGCTCGTTTCTTCGGAACGGGTCAGGACGCCCGCCGACCTCTTCACCCTGAAGGTTGAGGAACTCTTGCATTATGAGCGGATGGGTGTAAAACTCGCCACCAAGTTTGTGGATTCGTTGGATCGCGCCAAAAAGGACGCCACGCTCCAGCGCTTGCTGTGCGCGTTGGGCATCCGGCATGTGGGCGAACAGACCGCCAAGACGTTGGCGGCGGCCTATGCCGACATGGACGCGCTGCGGGCGGCGGACCCGGAAGAGCTGCAAAACCTGCCGGATATCGGGCCGGAGGTCGCGGGAGCGATCAAGGCCTTCTTTGACGACAAGCCGAACGTGGAACTGCTCGCCCGATTAAAGGAACTGGGCCTGTGGCCGGTACGGCGGCAGACGCCCGAAACGGCACAGGTTGCGGCGGGGCCGCTCGCCGGGATGAAGGTTTTGTTCACGGGTTCCCTGTCCATGCCCCGCTCGCAGGCGCAGCGGATGGCGGAGGGCGCCGGTGCGGAAATCGTCGGCGGCGTGTCCCGCAAGCTGAATCTGCTTGTCGTCGGGGACGAACCGGGGTCCAAACTTGAAAAAGCGCGGACGCTGGGGGTGCGTGTGGTCGATGAAGCCGGTTTTCTGGCGTTGTTGCGGGCGGAAAACGATGTGTCGGCCGGGGATTCCGGAAACGCGGCGCAGGACTCTGAAGAAGGAAAAGGGTGAGGATATGAGTCTCTCTGTAGTTGTGATGGGCGCTTCGGGGCGCATGGGTGCGACCATTGCCAATCTGGCGAAAGAGCAGGGCCTGACGCTGGCGGCCGTGCTGGAACGTCCCGAAAAGCTGGACGCGCTGGCCCATTGGGGCTGCCTCACCGGAACGGACCCGGAGGTCGTGTATCCGCAGGTGCCGGGAGCGGTCGTGATCGACTTCACCGCGCCTCAGGCGAGCCTCGTCAACGCACGTTGCGCCGTCAGGAACGGCAATCCCATCGTCATCGGGACCACGGGCTTTACGCCTGAACAGAAGGCCGAACTGGACGACATCGCCCGGACCGGCCGCGTGTTCTGGTCTCCCAACATGAGCGTCGGGGTCAACGTCCTTCTGGAACTGCTTCCCGAACTCGTGCGGATGCTTGGCCCGGACTACGATCTGGAAATGGTCGAGCTGCACCATAACCGCAAGAAAGACTCTCCCAGCGGTACGGCCCTGCGCCTTGCCGAATGTCTGGCTTCCGCCAGGGATTGGGAACTCAAGGATGTCGCCTGTTACCACCGCGAAGGCATCATCGGCGAGCGCCCCAAGAAGGAGATAGGCGTCCAGGCCATCCGTGGCGGCGATGTGGTAGGAGTACACACCGTCTATTTCATGGGCCCCGGCGAACGCATCGAGGTGACGCACCACGCGCATTCCCGGGAAAACTTTGCTCAGGGCGCGCTGCGCGCCGCCCGCTGGCTGCCCGAGCAGCCCGCCGGGAAGGTATACGCCATGAGCGATATCCTGAAATCGAGGTTGAAGTAATGTCGAGTATTCCTGCTAAGGATTGGAAAACGGTCTGGGGGCTGCTGACCTCCGGCATGTACGAGCACGTGCGGAAGAACGGGTTTACCGATGTGGTCCTTGGCCTGTCGGGGGGGATGGACTCCGCGCTGGTTGCGGCGCTCGCCGTCGATGCGCTGGGCAAGGAGCACGTGCACGGCGTGATGATGCCGTCCCCGTGGTCGAGCGAGGGCAGCATCACCGATTCCGAGCTTCTGGCCGCCAATCTGGGTATGGAGACGTTTACGGTCCCGATCGCTCCGATGCTGGACGCCTTCGAGAAGGCGCTCGCTCCCACGTTTGCGGACAAGGAACGGGATGTGACCGAAGAGAACATTCAGGCCCGCATCCGCGGCGTCATCCTGATGTCGTTTTCCAACAAGTTCCGCTGGATGCTGATGGCGACGGGGAACAAGTCCGAACTGGCCGCCGGGTATTGCACCATGTACGGCGACATGTGCGGTTCGCTGGCCCCCATCGCGGACCTGTACAAGACGGAAGTGTATCAGTTGGCGCGCTGGTTCAACGAGCGCGAAGGCAAGCTGAGCATTCCTCAAAACATTTTCGACAAGGCCCCGTCGGCGGAGCTGCGTCCGGGGCAGACCGATCAGGATTCCCTGCCCGCCTATGACGTGCTGGACTCCATCCTTCATGCGTTGATTGAAGAATCGAAGCCCGCCGTGGACATCGAACTGCCGGGCATTCCCCGCGAACAGATCGAACGCGTGCTGGAGCTTGTCCGCCGGAGCGCCTTCAAGCGGCTTCAGGCGGCCCCGCTTCTTCCCGTCGGGAAGCATGCCTTCGGCATACACGTACACATGTAGCGTTTGCTGGTTGTGCAACGAAAAAGCCTCTCGGGGATGCCCGGGAGGCTTTTTCGTTTAGTCGGCTTGGCCTTCGCGTTTGGCCTTGAGGGCCTGACGCAGCCAGTCGTACCATTTTTTGAGACCCTCGCCGGTACGGCAGGAGACTTCAAAAACGGACAGATCGGCATTGAGGCGGCGGGCATGGCGCGCGGCGGTCTCCACGTCGAAGTCCACATAGGGCAGCAGATCAATCTTGTTCAGGATCATGGCGCTGGCGCGGTTGAAGAGGAGGGGGTACTTTTCGGGCTTGTCGTCCCCTTCGGTCACGCTGAGAAGGGCGATCTTCGCGTCTTCCCCGCAGTCGAACTCCACGGGGCAGACGAGGTTCCCCACGTTTTCGATGAACAGGATGTCGATTTCGTTCAGGTCGAAAGCGCCCAGCGCTTCCATGACGAGATTGCTGTCGAGGTGGCAGCCCCCTTCCGTATTGATCTGGACGGCCTTGGCTCCGGTGGCGGCGACGCGGCGGGCGTCGTTGTCCGTCTGGAGGTCGCCTTCGATGACGGCCATGCGGAATTCGGACGCCAGATCGGTGAGGGTCCGTTCCAGCAGCGACGTTTTCCCCGCGCCGGGAGAACTGATGAGGTTCAGGGCGAGAATACCGTGTTGGGCGAACTGTTCCTTCAGGCTTGCCGCCAGCTTCCCGTTGGCTTCAAGAACGTTGCGAATGACTGGTATTTCCACGATACGGCTCCTTTATTCCGCTTCGATGTGCTGCACGTACAGTTCGCGTCCCGTTTCCATCGCATGACCGTACTGCTCCCCGCAGGAGGGGCACGGCGCGAAGAAGTGCTCTCCCCGGACAGGCGAAAACGTCTGGCCGCACTTGGAGCACTTGAGGGTAATGGGGACTTCTTCGGTCTCCAGTACGGCCCCTTCGAAATCCGTCCCCGCCGTGAGCGCCTCAAAGGCAAAGGACAGCGCTTCCGGGACGATGTTCGCCAGCGCGCCGTACCGTACGCGCACCAGCAGCAGGCGATGGACGTTGTGCTTTTCCATTTCTTCGCGGACGATGGATAACAGACTTGTAACGACGGACATTTCGTGCATGGCGGAATTTCTCTGATTGGTTCCTTGAACAGGTTCGGCAGTTCCCGGACAGACGGCACAGCACTGGACATTAGGCGAAAACGATGGGTGAGTCCAGCCGGACGCGTGAGAAATGGCGGCTTGACCCTCGGGAATGGCTGGAGTAGGCCGGAGGCATATTTCGGTTTCTTTCTCAAGGAGGACATGATGAAGAAGATCGACGCGCACGCGCATGTGGGCTATTTCGGCGGCTGGGCCGACGTGGGGTATACGGACGAACAGATGGTCGCGGAAATGGATCGGTACGACATCGAAACGTCCGTGGTCAGCTATATGGACAATGCGGTGGTGGAAAAGGCCGTACAGCGTTTTCCCGGCCGTTTCGTGGGGCTGACGTGGGCCAATCCCTACGACGGGGACAAGGCGGTGGAAGCCGTGGTCCGCGACGTCCGCGAATACGGCTTCAAGGGGATCAAGCTGCATCCGCTGCTCAATGCGTTCACCGCCAACGACGCCGTGGTGCACCCGCTCATGGAGACGGCGGCGCAGATGGACCTGCCCGTATTCATCCACTCGGGGCACCCGCCGTTCTCGCTTCCGCACAGCATCATTCAGCTTGCGGACGATTTTCCCAACGTGCGGATCGTCATGGTGCACATGGGGCACGGAAACGGGATTTACATTCAGGCCGCCATCGACCTGTCCAAGAAGCGCGACAACGTATTTCTCGAAACGTCGGGCATGCCGATGCACACCAAAATCCGTGAAGCCTACAATACGGTAGGGAGCGACCGCGTTTTTTGGGGCAGCGACGCGCCGTTCCACCATTACCGGGTCGAAATGCTGCGTACGGAAGTCTGCGGGCTGCCGGAAAGCGCGCTGGAAAAGATTTTCTACGGCAACATCAAGACATTTCTGTCGCTGTAACGCCGGAGACGTGTCCGCAAAAAAAGCCCCGTCGTTTGGCGGGGCTTTTTTTGCGTTCAGGCGAAGAGCAGGTACAAGGCCAGCCCGACGAAGATGCATCCCGTAACGCGGTTCATGATGAGCTGGCCGCGGATGGAAGCGTTGAACCACTGGGCCAGCCTTCCGCCGAGGAAGGCCACGGCGCCGAACACCAGCAGGGTTGCGAGCTGGAACAGGCCGCCGAGCGTAACGATTTGAAGCGGGACGCCGCCCAGTCCGGGGTTGGCGAACTGGGGCAGGAAGGCGAGGAAGAAGAGCGTCACCTTGGGGTTCGTGATGTTCATGATCACGCCACGGCGGTACAGCCCGCCATAGCCGGGGAACACGCTTTTTTCGAGCCATGCCTTGGATGCGCCGCTGCGGAAGGAAAGCCAGGCGAGATACAACAGGTACGCGGCCCCCACGCATTTCAGTACGGTGAAGGCCAGCGGGGACGTCTGGAAGAGGGCGGCCACGCCGAGGGCGACCGCTGCCGTGTGCCCGCACAGGCCGGTGATCAGCCCCAGCGTGGTGACGATGCCGGCCCGGAAGCCGTACAGCGCCGATTGCGTCAGGACAAAAATGTTGTCGGGCCCGGGGGCCAGACTCAGAATGACGGCGGCAATGAAAAAGGTGCCGAGGGTCTCGAAAGGCAGCATGTTCTTTCCCTATGGATAGCGGTGAGACGGTACACCGCTCTCTCTAAGGCCAGAACCGGGAAAAAGCAAACGGACCTTCCCCCCATCAGCCGAGTTCCATGTGCCGGTGTTCCACGGAAACGGTGTAGTCCTGCCGTTTCAGCGCCCGCATGAGGGCTTCGGTGACGGCGACGGAACGGTGCTTGCCGCCGGTGCAGCCCAGAGCGATGGTGATGCGGTAACGCCCTTCGGCATCGTAAAGGGGCAGAAGGAACCCGAGAAAGTCGATGAGACGCTTTTTGAATTCCTTGCCGGACGGTTCGCTGAAGACATGGTCCGCCACGGCCTTGTCCTTACCGGTCCTCGGGCGCAGGTCTTCGACGAAATACGGATTGGGAAGGAAGCGCAGATCAAAGACGATATCCGCCTCGCGGGGAACCCCGTATTTGAACCCGAAGGAAATGAGGTTGACCTTGATGTTCCGCAGACGTTCCTGCGTGCTGTTCCAGCGGCGCTGGATAACCCGCCGCAGATCGTGGATGGAGTAGGCCGACGTGTCGATGACCTTGTCGGCGATTTCCCGGACGGGGGCGAGCCGCTCCATTTCCTCGCGGATGGCCTGCTCCAGTCCCACGCCTTCGCGCTCCAGCGGATGGGGGCGGCGGGTGGTGGCGTACCGGCGCATGATGACGACCGGGTCCGCCTCCAGATAGATGATCTGCGTGCGGAGTCCCATGCTGGCGAGCCGGTGCAGGGCCTGATCCAGCTCCTCCATGAATTCGCTCCGGCGCTGATCGAAGCCGAGGGCCACGCCGCTGGAACGTTCCACGGATGGATTTTGCAGGAGCCGCACCATCTCGGGCATGAGCCCCGGCGGGACCCCGTCGGCGGTGAGCAGACGCATATCCTCAAACACATGGAGAACGGTGCTCTTGCCGGCACCGGAGAGCCCCGTAATGATGAACACCGGCTTTTCCGCGACCTTGGAGGTTTCGTCGGAAGATACCGGCTGTTCCGCCGCATCCGGGTGTGAAAGGCGTTGATCCGTCATAGTGCTTTCCGAAGGAATAGGAAGCCCGTCCGGCGATGGTTCCCCGGACGGGCTTTTACTCTAGTGTGCGAACATCGCGGGGCGCTTAGACGATAGGGTCGATCAGGCCGAAGTGGCCGTTCTTGCGCCGGTAGATGACATTGATGCGATCGTTTTCCGAGTTCAGGAAGGTCAGGAATTCGAACTCGTTCGCTTCAAGCTGCATGGCGGCCTCATCCGGCCCCATAGGCTTGGGCGAGAAGTGATCGCGGCCCGTAATCATGCGTTCCCCGTCTTCCTCGGTCACCTCGAAGGTGTACACGTCGATGTCTTCGCGATCCCTGCGATGGAATTCCTTGTTGCGGGAAACGAACTTCTTGACCTGAGCTTCCAGCTTGTCGAGAACCAGATCGATGGAGGCGTACATGTCTTCCGAGACTTCGCTGGCGGCGATGTTGATGCCGTCGCCCGTGAGCTGAACTTCCACGCGCTGACGGAACTTGTCGACCGACATGTTCACCTGAGCGTCGAGGGCCGGGTTCTTGCCGAAGAATCTCCCCAGCTTTTCCATGCGACGGCGGGCGTACTTGCGCAAATGTTCAGAGGGCTCGAAATTCTTGAACGTGAAGGAAATATGCATGCAAGCCTCCTTTGGCTGATAACCGGCCCGAACGCCGAACGCCGAGGCGTCCGCACACGGACTCTGCTTTGTCAGGCATGGCTTCTTTACAACAACCTTTTGGGGGTCCTGTCAAGGGCTCTCATGCCGCTCCGCGGGCTAAAAATGGGCCTTCCGACGGGATGAGGAGGGAATGTCCATAGCCATCCGATATTTGGCTACAGTCCTGCGCGCGATGTTCACCTTGAGATGTTCCTTGAGGATTTCGCCGATGCGTTCGTCGGAAAGCGGATTCTTGGGGTCCTCCTCGCTGATGCATTTCTTGATGAGGGCCTTGACGCTTTCAGAGCCGACCTGACTGCCGTCATCAAGTTCCAGCGCGCTGTTGAAGAAGAATTTGAGTTCGTATACCCCGAAAGGCGTCGCCACATACTTGTTCGTGGTGATGCGGCTGACGGTGGACTCGTGCATGTTGATGTCGTCGGCGATGTCTTTCAGGATAAGCGGCTTGAATTTGCTGATCCCTTCCTCGAAGAAGCCCCGCTGGTGCTTCACGATGCTTTCCACGACCTTGTACAGCGTCCGCTGACGCTGATGCAGGCTCTTGATGAGCCATGCCGCCGACCGGATTTTTTCGTTGAAGTATTCTTTTTCCTTGCTGGACGCGCCTTCAGAGGCGTTTTCGTACGCGGGGTTCAGATGAAGATTCGGCAGGCCGTCGTCGTTGAGGACGATGAGGAATTCGCCGTCCACCTTGTAGACGAAGACGTCCGGGCTGACGAAGCTCGACACGCTCTCGCCGAAACTGGCTCCGGGCATGGGATCGAGGGACTGGATGATGTCGAGGTACTCCTTGAGTTCGTCCATGTCCAGCTTGAACTTGCGGAGCAGCGGCTTGTAGCGGTGGGCTTCGAGGTCCTCCAAGTGATCGCGCACCAGATCGACGAGGACCTGATCTCGATCATACCCGAGGGCTTTTATCTGGATGAGGAGACATTCCTGCGGAGTGCGCGCGGCGACGCCGACGGGATCAAAGAGCTGGATCGCCTTCAGGACCGTTTCCACATCTTCAGGACGGGGCCAGACGGGGTCGGTCGCGGAGGTCTCCCCCTCGGGAGACGTTTCGGCGTGCAGATCGGCGCGGGCCATTTCCGCCATTTCTTCAAGGGATGCTTGAAGGTATCCGGAAGAGGAGAGGTTGCCGATGATGATTTCGCCGAGTTCTTTCTGTTCGTCGGTGAGCGAGGAGAGGCGGAGCTGCCACATGAGGTGGCTTTCCAGCGTGGGGCTGGAGGCGTAGCGGGCTTCCAGAGAGCTCATTTCTTCGGGAAGTTCGTAGTCTCTGGGCTGCATCTGCTGGGGCGTGCTGGCGAATTCGCCGAGGTAGTCCTCCCAGTCTTCGGAGCGCGCCACTTCCCTGTCATAGGTCGCATCGTCCTGCGGGGTTTCCGTACGGACTTCCGCGGGGGGCTCGTTGCTCGGCTCGTCCTGCACCTCTTCAAGAAAGGGATTTTCCAGCAGTTCGCGCTGGACCGTTTCCACCAATTCCAGACGGGATAGTTGCAGCAAACGGATGGCCTGCTGTAATTGTGGGGTCATCACCAGCTGCTGTGAAAGCTTGAGTTGCTGTCTGAGTTCCAGTGCCATGCAAATATCCCGTGGTCGTAAGAGTCAGCTCAAACCCGTTTCGGCATTTTGTGAGGTGAGTGCCGGAGACGGTACCCTGTCAGGAGAAAGGGTTTCCTCGCCAAAAGGATACCTTTCTTGTTGCATGCAGGGATTATGCCATATGCACGCAAATGTTGCAAGAACAGGAGCGTTTTTTTTTGTTGTCCTTTTGTGCCGTAAGCTGTTTTGTGAAAGAAAGACTGAGAAACCCGCTGGTTGACCGCTCAATAAAAAAGAAAAGGCCGGCGAAAACGCACGGCCTTTTAAAATGAAAACAGCTCGGCATATCGGCTCAGAGCGAAAAACCCTCACCGAGATAGACGCTGCGCGCCTGCTCGTTGTTGACGATGGTATCCGGCGTTCCCGAGAGGACGACCTGTCCCTGAACCATCAGATAGGCCCGGTCACAAATGGTAAGCGTTTCCCGGACGTTGTGGTCCGAGATCAGCACGCCGATGCCCCGGTCGCGCAACGCGCGCACCAATCCCTGAATGTCGCCCACGGCGAGCGGATCGATACCGGCGAACGGCTCGTCCAACAGGACGAACTTGGGTTCGCGGATGAGCGCGCGGGCTATTTCCAGACGGCGGCGTTCCCCGCCGGAGAGATGCAGCGCGTGGGATTTTTCCAGACGAGTCAGTCCGAAATCCTCAAGCAGAATATCGGCCCGTTCCTTTTGCGCCTTGCGGGAGAGCCCCGTGTGCTCCAGAATGATCTGGAGATTCTGACGGACCGTCAGCTTTCGGAAGACGGAACTTTCCTGCGGCAGATACGAAATGCCCACCCGGGCGCGTTCGTGGAGCGGCCATGTGCCGATGTCCTGATCTTCAAGAAGGACACGGCCTGAAGAAGGCTTGATGATTCCGGTGAGCATGTAGAACGAAGTGGTTTTCCCCGCGCCGTTGGGACCGAGGAGACCGACGATTTCCCCCTGATTCACCTCGGGGGAAACGCCGCGCACGACTTCGCGCTGGCCGTACCATTTGCGCAGATCGACGCCCGACAGCTTGGCCATCAGCGGTTTCCTCCGGGCCGGATCGGGCTGGAGCCCTTGGAACCGGAAAAGACCGCTTCAACCCGCTTCTTGGCGCCGCCCATGACTTCGCTGCGGTTCTCTTCGGTGAAGTAGCGGATCGTTTCGCCGGTGACGGTGTTTTCGCCGTCGGTCAGGTGCGGATCGCCTTCCATCAGCAGGACGCCGTTGTCCATCGTGTAGGTCGCCTTGGCGCACGTCCCGCTTCTGTTCTCGCTTTTCATTCGGACGTTGCGCTCGGCGACGATGCGGTCCACATCCCCTGCGGCCATGCCCGCGGGCATCCCGCCCTTTTCGCCGCCCTGCTTCTGGCCGTTGTCTTTGGGAGGCTTGAGGTAGACGGTGATCCGATCCGCCCAGATTTCGAAGTCGGGGCGCGTCACATGCACGTTCTTGTCGAATATGACGAGCTGCTTCTCGGCAAGATAGGTCAGTTGATCGGACGTGATGCGGGTTTCGACGTTTTTGGCCGGTTTCGGGGGCGTCACCGGCGCCGCCCAGAGCGGTGCGGCGCAGAGAAGGCCCATGCTCAGAACGGCCGTGCCCAGAAGGGATTTTTTCATACTGTATATCCTGCTCGTGAGAGTTGCTTTATCGGTGAAAGGGAGGATTCACTCTTGCGCCGGAGGGGGACTCGGTTCCATCGTTTCCCGCTCCGGCGCATCCTCTTGGGACGTCTCCGGGCGGGGCTTGAGGATAACGAGCACGCCTTCGGAACCGTGCATGACGTTGTTCGCCAAATCCCATGTGAACAGCTTGGCGGTTCCGGCGGCGGTCGGGCTTTCCAGCGCGGCGCCTTCGGGGAAGGTCATCAACCGCTTGTCGGCGTCGTAATTCATGCGCGGCGCGGTGATCGTATCGTCAAACCGGGTGATGACCACATCGTCCCACAGCGTCAGAAAACGCTGGTTGTCGGTGATCCGGCCCAGCTCCGCCTTGACGTCGAGCACGTCGTCATCGGGGTTGCCGGCGGAACCGTCCCCCAGCGCATAACGGACGACGGGCTTGTCCACGTCGATGGTTTCGCCGTTCTGGGACATGTGCGCCCAACTGGCCTTGAGACGCCACAGTTCCAGACCCTTGTTGCCCTGAAACAGGTTGATGCCCTTGATGGCGAGTCCGGCGACCTCTTCAAGCGGATTCTGCTGCGTGGCATTCCCCTGCAGCTTGGAACCGTCGATGGAGGTGATGCCGCTCTTGTCCGCCATGTTGAGGACCCTGCCCAGCAGGGATGTCTCACCGCGCCGTTCCACGGCATACCAGCCGCCCGCGGCCACCAGCGCCGCGAGGACAATGAGTGACAGGATTCGGGAACGCTTCATTCCAGACGCATCCAGTGTTCGAGCAGGGCGTCCCGCTTTCCCTGACAGGTCAGGAGCAGATCGACGAATTCCCGAACGGCCCCGTGTCCGCCCGATTTCCGGGTAACGAACCGGGCCAGCTTCTTGACGTCCGGCATGGCGTTGTCCACGGCGGCGGGCAGCCCGACGCGCGAGAGGGGGGCCAGATCGACCCAGTCGTCCCCGAGGTAGGCGATTTCGCTCCACTCAAGGGAGAGACGCCGCCGCATCGCGTCCAGAATAGTGCATTTGTTGTCCGCTCCGCCATGATACTCCGTGACGCCGAGGACTTCCAGCCTTCTGACGACGCAGGGGACGTCCATGCCGGAGAGCACCGCCACTTCGATGCCCGCCGCCTTGGCGAGCCGGATGCCGATGCCGTCGTGGACGTCAAAGCGTTTCATGACCAGCCCGTTGGCGTCGTAATACAACCCGCCGTCCGTCATTACCCCGTCCACGTCAAGGACGAGGAGCCTGATCTTCTTGGCGAGGCTTTCCACGGCTTCAAGGCGGGGAGCGGAAATGTTTCCGGGGTTCCCGGTCCCGTCGGAAGAGAGGTGGTTACAGCTCATTGGGAACACTCCAGAGGGCTGAAAGTTGCTTGAGGAGCGCGGGAAGTTTGGCGACCGGCCAACTGTTCGGGCCGTCGCAAAGCGCCTTGTCCGGATCGGGATGGCATTCCATGAAGATGCCGTCGGCTCCGGCCGCGGCCGCGGCACGGGCCAGCGTGGGAACGTGGCGGCGATCCCCGCCGGAGCAGGTGCCTTGTCCGCCGGGCAGCTGGACGGAGTGGGTCGCATCGAAGACGACCGGAACGCCGAGGCCGCGCATGATCGGAATGGAACGGAAGTCGACCACAAGGTTGTTGTACCCGAAGGAGGCTCCCCGTTCGGTCAGGAGCACGCGTTCATTCCCCGCGCCGAAAAGTTTGTCCCGCACCGGGCCCATATCCCACGGCGCGACGAACTGTCCTTTCTTGACGTTGACCACCCGACCGGTCCGGGCCGCCGCTACGAGCAGGTCCGTCTGGCGGCACAGGAACGCGGGGATTTGCAAAATGTCCGCGACCTCACCGACCGGGGCCGCCTGTTCCGGCAGGTGGATGTCGGTCACGACGGGCAATCCGGTTTCTTCCTTGATGCGGGCGAGCCATTCCATGCCCTTGACCAGACCGGGGCCGCGGAAGCCTTTTCCCGAGGTCCTGTTGGCCTTGTCCCACGAACTTTTGAAGACGGCGAACAGCCCCGCTTCGCGGCTGGCCTCGGCGACCGCGTGCGCCGTGTCCAGCGCCAGTTCGAAACTTTCAAGGGCGCAGGGACCCGCAAAGAGGAAATGAGCCCGTCGGAGTTGGGCGTAGAGTTCGTCCGGCGTCATCATGTGTTTTCCTTGATAAAAGATGCCTCCGGGAGGAGACGACCGTGCGGTCATTCCGGAATCGGGTCCGGAATGACCGCAGGAAACGGCGACTGAGGAGGGAAGAGGTTACTTGTTGCGATAGGTGCAGGCCGCGCGGATGAAATCCTTGAACAGCGGATGCGGCTTCATGGGACGGGACTGGAATTCCGGATGGAACTGGCAGCCGAGGAACCACGGGTGCGTGGGGATTTCCACGATTTCCACCAGATTGCCGTCGGGAGACTGCCCGCTGAACACCATACCCATGTCCGCGAGGCGTTCGCGATAGGCGTTGTTGAATTCGTAGCGGTGACGGTGGCGTTCGTTGATGTTGGCCGTCTTGTAGGCTTCAAAGGCATGCGTGCCTTCGGACACGGCGCAGGGGTACGCGCCGAGGCGCATGGTGCCGCCCTTGTCGCTTTCCGCATCGCGGCGTTCCACGGCCTTTTTACGGAAGTCGTACCATTCCGTCATCAGGTAGATGATCTTGTCCTTGGCGAACGGGTTGAATTCTTCGGAGTTGGCGTCCTCAATCCCGACGACGTGGCGGGCGAATTCGATGACCGCGCACTGCATGCCGAGGCAGATGCCGAAGAAGGGGATGTTGTTTTCGCGGGCGTAGCGGATGGACTCGATCTTGCCTTCCACGCCGCGGTAGCCGAAGCCGCCGGGAACCAGAATGCCGTCCACGTCCTTGAAGGTTTCGGCGACGTTGTCGGCGGTCACTTCTTCGGAGTTCACGTAGTGCAGATCGACGGCGACCCGGTTGGCGATGCCGCCGTGCACGAGGGCTTCGTGCAGGCTCTTGTAGGCTTCCTTGAGCTCGACGTACTTGCCGACGATGGCGATGTTGACGCGGCCCTGCGGGTTTTTGGCGTTGTGGACCAGTTCTTCCCACGGTTCCAGCTTGGCGTTGCGGGCCGGAAGGCGCAGCATGATGGCGACTTTCTGGTCCAGTCCTTCCTCATAGAGCTTGAGGGGCAGCTCGTAGATGTTGCTCACGTCCACGGCGGAGAAGACGGCGTCCTTGTCCACGTTGCAGAACAGGGCGATTTTGGCCCGGAGGTCGGCGGGGACGGGCTCTTCGCAGCGGCAGAGGATGATGTCGGGCTGGATGCCGATAGAGCGGAGTTCCTTGACGCTGTGCTGCGTGGGCTTGGTCTTGTGTTCCCCGGCGGAGCGGAGATAGGGCACGAGCGTCAGATGGATGTACAGGCAGTTGTCGCGGCCCAGTTCGGACCGGAGCTGACGGATGGCTTCGAGGAAGGGCAGGCCTTCGATGTCGCCCACGGTGCCGCCGATTTCGATGATCGCGACGTCCGGAGCCGGATTTTCCGGTTCGTCTTTCGCGAGGCTGAGAACGGCGTTCTTGATTTCGTCGGTAATGTGGGGGATCACCTGCACGGTGCCGCCGAGATAGTCGCCGCGGCGTTCCTTGGTGATGACCTTATAGTAGATGGAACCCGAGGTCGTGTTGTTCTTCTGGGAGAGGGCGGTGTTGAGGTAGCGTTCGTAATGCCCCAGATCGAGGTCCGTTTCCGCGCCGTCGTCGGTGACGTAGACCTCGCCGTGCTGGTAGGGATTCATGGTGCCGGGGTCTACGTTGATGTAGGGGTCCAGTTTCTGGATGGTCACGGTCAGCCCGCGCGTTTTCAGCAGCGCGCCGATGGATGCGGCCGAGAGCCCTTTGCCGAGGGAGGAAAGGACGCCACCGGTGATGAAGATGAACTTGGTCTTCATGAAAAACCTCGAGTTATGATTTTCCCGCCGGTTCGACGGGGAACGGGTTACGCATTCTCTTTGCAAAAAGACACGGCGCAAGGGCGCGATCACAAAAAGCCCGCCGAAAGCGAGACTCTGCCGTTTTCGAAGCGGGAGGCAGCGCCGCGGGCCTCTTTTTTCCGCACCAATTCCGGATGATTCCTCTGCTTTCCGGCAAGGCCGTTCAGACGCATACAAACAATATCCGGATACCATACGCGGTTTTCAGAAAAAAAACAGCCATTGACTGAAAAGAAACACCCGCATAAAGTAAATCCCCCGCTCCGGACTGGTTCCCCTCGTTTGAGCCGAAAGGGGGCCCGGCACGGAAAGACGGGTACGCTACAGTTTTTCCCGTAACCAATCTCTTCATTTTTATGCAGGAAAAGGGTGGACAATGAGTCAGGTCAACACGCTGGTCATCACCGGATACGGCACCAATTCGCATAAGGAAACGGCGCACGCCGCACGGCTTGCCGGTGCGGACAGGGCCGACGTGGTGCATTTTTCCGACATTGTGGCTGCGAAGGTCCGCCTGAGCGACTATCAGTTCCTTGTTTTCCCCGGCGGGTTTCTTGACGGCGACGACCTCGGCGCGGCGCAGGCCGCGGCTCAGCGCTGGCTGCATCTTTCCGACGCGGAAGGGCTTCCGCTGCTGGACAGCCTGAAGCGTTTCATCGACGCGGGCGGCCTCGTGCTCGGCATCTGCAACGGTTTTCAGCTGCTTGTCAAGCTCGGCGTGCTCCCGGCGCTGGACGGAAAGCGCTTTGAGCGTCAGGTTTCCCTGAGCCACAACGATTCCGCCCGGTATGAGGACAGATGGGTTCAGCTCAAGCCCAATCCCGACAGCCCGTGCATCTTTACCAAGGGGCTGTCCGTGCACGGCGTGCTGCCGATGCCCGTCCGCCACGGCGAAGGCAAGCTGGTGGCCAAGGACGAGGCCACGTTGCAGCGCCTGCTCGCCGAAAATCTCGTCGCCCTCCAGTATACGCATCCGGAAACGGGAGAGCCGACGCAGGAATATCCGTGGAATCCCAACGGGTCGCCGCTGGCCATCGCCGGTCTGACCGACCCCACCGGGCATGTCCTCGGCCTGATGCCGCACCCCGAAGCCTTCCACCACGCCACCAACCATCCGGGATGGACCCGTGGTGAAACGGCGGTGCCGGGAACGGCCCTGTTTGCGAACGCGGTCCGGTATCTGCGGGAACACCCCGTCAACGCGTAAGGCTCCACGGTTTGGAACGCGGAAAGAGGAGGCGGCATGAAGCAGTCGGAACTCATCAGGATCATTGAGCGGACGGCCCCGTTGGGCATCGCCGCGCCTTGGGACAAATCGGGCGTTCAGGTGGCTTCCGCGCGGGAAGACATTCATACGCTTGCGGTGTGTCTTGATCCGACGCCGGAATCCATCCGTATCGCCTTGTCCGAAGGGGCCGACATGGTGCTGGCCCACCATCCCCTGACGATGGAAAGCCGTTTTCCCGATCGGCTGGACAGCTATCACGACGTTCTGTCCCTGTTGTTCCGGGCGGATGTGCCGCTGTATTCCGCGCACACGTCGCTGGATGCGAACCCGTCGGGGCCCGTTTCGTGGCTGGCGGAGGAGCTGGGCCTGTGTCCCCTTCCGGCACCGGATGAGGATTCCTGCTGTGAATCCGGTTTCGCCGCACCGCTGACGGTTCTGGAACGGACGGGAACGATGGACTGGAACGGGGCGTCCTGCGTCTGCGGATTCGGCGTGGTCGGCGATTGCGCCGTGGCCGTTACCCCGGACGAACTGAAAAAAATGTTGGCGCTGTGGCTGGTGGGGAGCTGTCCCCGTCTGGTCGGGACGCTGCCCGAGCGCATCCGCCGGATCGCCATCTGCCCCGGATCGGGAAGTTCCCTTGCTCCGGAGGCTGCGGCGGCCGGGGCGGACCTGCTCATCACCGGGGATGTGAAGTACCATGCCGCCCTTGAGTTCCCCCTTCCGGTACTGGATGTGGGGCATTTCAGCCTTGAAGAAGAAATGATGCGTCGTTTCGCTCTGCAATTGAAAGAACAGGCGTCCGATGTCGCCGTACAGTTTGTGCCCGCGCAGGACCCGCTTGCGCCGTTTTTTCCCTCGCACTGACGCGTAATCCGATTGACCGTATTTCAGGAGAACTGTTGTGAGCCTTTATCTTGAACAAATCCGCCAGCTCGTGGCCCTTCAGCGTGTCGATGACGCCATCCATTCCGTGGAAACGGAGCTGGAACAGGCCCCGAAGGACCTCGAAGAACTCAAAGCCCGTTTTGCCGCCACGGACGCCCAGCGTGAACGTGTACTGGAAAAGATCGCCCACCTGAAGGAACAGGAAAAGCGCATCAACGGCGAGATCGACGACGACAGCAGCCGCATCAAGAAAAGCAAGAGCAAGATGATGCAGGTGTCCAACTCGCGGGAGTATCAGGCTATGGCCCGCGAAATGGACAACATGGAGAAGGTGAACCGTTCCCGCGAAGAGGAACGTTCCGCGCTGATGGAAGAAAAGATGCATCAGGACAGCGCGTTGCAAGAAGTGGACGCCGTGTGGGCGGACCTCAAGGCGGAGTTGGAGACGAAGCAGATCAGTCTGGAAACGCGTCTGGAGGAAGCCCGGAAGCGTCTGGAGGAACTGGCCCATGTCCGTTCCGAAACCGGTTCCGCCGTTCCCCGTCCCGTGCTGGATCGCTATGAATTCATCCGCCGTCGCCTGTCCCATCCGGTGATCGTTCCGGTGACCGCGGGCGTGTGCTCCGGCTGCCGGATCATGATTCCGCCGCAGACCTTCATCGAGTTGCAGGGCGGACACAAGATCATCAATTGCCCCAACTGTCAGCGTCTGATCTACTGGGTGGAGCACTTTAACGAGGAAACCAACCAGACGGCCGACGAAATGAATCACGACGCCGACTAGTTTTCGTCTTTCGGGAGTTGGACGGACTGTCGCCGCGTTCGCGTGCTTTGGTGCGCGGACGGAGAGGAAAGTCCGGGCTTCGCAGGGCAGGACGCTGGGTAACGCCCAGGAGGAGCGATCCTTGGAGAGCGCCACAGAAAGCAAACCGCCGCCTTCGGGCGGTAAGGGTGAAACGGTGGGGTAAGAGCCCACCAGTCGTCACGGTGACGTGGCGAGCTTGGCAAGCCCCGTTCGAAGCAAGACCAAATAGGGAAGCGGATCGGCCCGATCAACGCTTCCGGGTAGGTTGCTTGAGGGCGCAGGTAACTGCGCTCCTAGAGGAATGACAGTCGCCGCCCTTTGCCGCAAGGCATGGGGCGGTACAGAACCCGGCTTATAGTCCGACTCCCGATTTCATATGGCTCCGGTGGAGATGGTTGCACGCGCGCAGACTTCACCGGAGCTTTTTTACACCCAATGAAGAGGTACATCATGGTTTGGACGATCCTCCTTGCGGCGGGGCAGGGCACCCGGTTGTCCGCGTCCACGGGCGGCCTTGCCAAGCAGTTTTTGGAGTGGAAGGGCGCTCCGCTGTATTGGGAATCGGCCCGCGTCTTTGCCCGTTGCGCGAGAATGCGCGGGCTGGTCTTCGTATTTCCCGAAGCCTGTCTGGAGACGGAGCGGGAGCGTGTGGAACGACTCATGCGCGCTTGCCCTCTGGGGCTTCCGTGGAAGACCGTGGCGGGCGGAAGCCTGCGGCAGGATTCTGTCCGTCAGGGGCTGGCCGCGTTGCCGGAATCATGCGGGAAGGTTCTGGTGCACGATGCGGCGCGGCCCTTTGCGTCGCCCGCGTTGGTCAATCGGGTCCTCGACGGTCTGGGCGAACGCGGGGAGGAAGGCGCGGCGGCCTGCATTCCCGGCATCCCCGTCGTTGATACCGTCAAGGTCGTGGACGCGGGAGTCGTCGTCTCGACGCCGGATCGCCGTCGGCTGGTTGCCGTCCAGACCCCACAGGGCTTTGGGCTCGACAGGCTGCGGGCCGCACACGAACGTGCGGAGCGGGAAGGCTGGGTCGTGACGGATGACGCCGCTCTGCTGGAACTCTGCGGAGAGCGCGTCCGGGTGGTGGACGGCGAGCCGGGGAACATCAAAATCACTACGCCCGAGGATTTGCCCATGCTGTGGGATACGGTACGGAAGACGCCGTGCGTCGGATACGGATATGACGTCCACAAGTATGCGGACGGGAAGGAAGCGAAACAGCCCGCCCGGCCCATGCGTCTGGGGGGCGTCGCCATTCCCGATGCGCCGGAAGTGCTTGCCCATTCCGATGGGGATGTTCTGTTGCATGCGCTGATGGATGCGCTGCTCGGTTGTACCGGGGGAGGGGATATCGGCACGTTTTTCCCGGATTCCGATCCTGCGTTCGATAATGTCAGTTCCGTGGTTTTGCTGGACACGGTGCTGGATGAGCTTCGCAAGACGGGGATTGTGTTGTCCCACGTCGACATGACGATCATCGCCCAGATACCCAAGATCGGCCCGTATCGTGAAACCATTCGCAAGAACGTGGCGCGGTTGCTGGGGCTTGAGCCTGGGGCCGTCAATGTGAAGGCGACGACGGAGGAAGGGCTTGGTTTTACCGGCGAACGACTGGGAATCAAGGCGGTTGCCGTAGTTACCGGGATGCGTGGAGAGAGTTGATTTCGCCCATAATGCATAAAATTATGTCAATTTATAACCGATATCCCACGGACACCCCGATCCACGCCACCCAAACACCTTGCCCGCACAGGGTAACCCGTTGGCTTGAATGAAAGTTCCAGGCTATTCTTGTAAAACTTCGTGTGTTGGTGTAACTAGCTGGACAGGGTTTCGTTTTCCATAACCTTTTTCACATCGTGAGCCGTTATGAGCGATCTTCAGCAGGACGTCGACTGTCCCTGGTTTTCTTCTTACGACAAAGGTGTACCGCACGAGATAACCGTCCCCAAGGGGGGGCTCCAGAATGTTCTGGACGAAGCGGCGGAGACATACGGACAGCGCGACGCCATCGTGTTCCAGAACACGCGAATTTCATATAAGCAACTGAAAGAGCTTGCGGAAATTTTGGCTGCGGAATTGCGCCGCCGGGGCGTACAGAAGGGGGACAGGGTTTCCATCATGCTCCCCAATCTGCCGCAGACGTTCATCGCGTTCTGGGGCGTCATGAAGGCGGGTGCCGTCGCCGTCATGACGAACCCGCTGTACATGGAGTCCGAGCTGACGCACCAGATCAAGGATTCCGGTGCGAAGCATCTCATCACGCTTGATATTTTTTGGCCGAAGATCGCCGCGTTGCGGGAACAGCTCGGGTTGGACGTGTGTTATGTAACGCGCGTCAGGGATGCGCTCAAGTTCCCGCTGAGCTGGCTTCAGCCCTTTTCCGCGCGCCGTCAGGGGACGTGGGTTTCCGTTCCCTACGACGGGCACAGGGTCGTCGCGTGGAAGGATTTGTTCAAACGCTCCGATCGGCTGAGCGTGGAAGTCGTCGACGCGCATGAAACCATCGCGTTGCTCCAGTACACGGGGGGAACGACGGGGGTGTCCAAGGGGGCGATGCTGACCCATGCGAATCTGTTGGCGAACCTTACCCAATTGATGGCGATCGTTCAGCAGCCGCCGGAAAAGGAACACGTTTTCCTCGCGTTGCTGCCGCTTTTCCATGTGTTCGGGCTGACCATCACCCTGCTGTTGCCCGCGAGGATGGCGGCGCGCGTCGTCCCCATGCCGCGGTATGCGCCTGCGGACATGCTGGAGGCGTTCAAGAAGTATAAGTTCACGGCCTTCATCGGTGCTCCGTCCGTCTATATTTCCCTGTTGCAGCAGAAGAATCTGGCGCAGTACGATCTGCACCACATTGTTTTCTGTATTTCGGGATCGGCTCCCATGCCTGTGGAATGGCTCAAGAAATTTGAAGAAGTGACGGGCACGCCCATTACGGAGGGGTTCGGGCTGACGGAAGCCTCGCCCGTCACGCATGCCAACCCCGTGTTCGGGAAACAGAAGCCCGGTTCCATCGGCGTCCCGGTGCCCAGCACGCTGGCCCGGATCGTCGATACGGAAGACGGCGAACGGGTTCTCGCTCCCAACGAAATCGGGGAACTGGTCGTCAAGGGGCCGCAAGTGATGGCCGGGTATTGGCAGCGCCCGGAAGAAACCGCCCGCACCATCCGCGACGGGTGGCTGTATACCGGCGACATCGCCTATATGGACGAGGAAGGGTATTTTTACATTGTGGACCGCAAGAAGGATTTGATCATCGTCGGCGGCTACAACGTGTATCCGCGTGAAATCGATGAAGTCCTCCATACCCACCCCAAAATCCGCGAGGCCGTGACCGTCGGCGTCAGCCACCGTTCGAGAGGGGAAACCGTCAAGGCGTATATCGTTCCCAAGGAAGGCGCGAACCTGACCGTACCCGAAGTCGTGGCGTTCTGTCGGCAGAAACTGGCCTCCTTCAAGGTGCCGAGGCTGATCGAATTCCGTGACGAACTGCCCAAGACGATGGTCGGCAAGGTCCTGCGCCGCATCCTTCGGGAAGAGGAGCTGCACAAGAGCGATTCGCAGCAGGACAAGGAACTGCACGATGCGGAAGAAGTCTTGAAGCCGGAGCAGGCCGAGCAGGCTCCCGTGCGGGAAGAGCAGACTGCGCCTTCCGAATCTTCCGAAACGAAGAAGGACGCATGAGGCTGCTCCTTCAGCGCGTCCGCGAGGGCCGGGTCAGCATCGAAGGGAAGACGGTGGCCTCTATCGGTACCGGGCTGGTCGTCCTTGTTGGTTTTGGCCCTGACGATACGGCGGCTCTCCGCGAGAGCGGGGTCTGGAGCACGCTGATCGAAAAAATGATCGGCCTGCGCATCTTTCCTGATGAAGAAGGGAAGATGAACCGGAGCATGGAGGCGTTCGGGGGCGAGATCATGCTGGTTTCCCAGTTCACCCTGTACGCGGACTGCAAGAAGGGAAGGCGTCCGTCCTTCCATTTGTCCGCCGACCCCGCCGTAGCGGAACCCCTGTTCCGCCACCTCATTGAGGATGTCGGTGCAAGGTTGCCGGGACGCGTGCAGCACGGCGTTTTCGCGGCGGACATGGACGTGAGCCTGACCAATTGGGGCCCCGTGACGATCCTTCTGGATTCGGCGGATTTCGTGTAGAACCTTCGTAGAAAAGACCATGCAAAAAGGACCGCTTCTCGATGAAACGGTCCTTTTTGCATGCCTATCTGAACGCCGTCATCAGTGCTTGAACAATTGGGTGGACAGATACCGCTCGCCGGTGTCGGGCAGGACGGTCACGATGCGTTTGCCCTTCAGTTCCGGCCTGCGCGCAAGGAGCAGAGCCGCCGCCACGTTGGCGCCGGAGGATATGCCGCAGGAAATGCCTTCTTCCGTCATGAGACGGCGGGCCGTGTGGATCGCTTCTTCGCCGGGAATGGGGAGGACTTCCGTGATCAGCGAACGGTCCAGCAGTTTCGGAACGAACCCCGCGCCGATCCCCTGAATGAGATGAGGCCCGGCGGGCTTGCCCGACAGTACGGCGGATTCCGCGGGTTCGACGGCATACAGGCCCACGGAGGGGAGGTGTTCGCGCAGATAACGGCCCGTACCCGTTATGGTGCCCCCCGTGCCCACGCCGGCGACGAAGGCGTCGATCTGTCCGGCGTCCGCGAGGAGTTCGGGACCGGTGGTGCGGTAGTGGGCGTCCGCGTTGTCGGGATTGGAGAACTGATCGAGCAGCACGTAGCCCTTGGTCGCCGCAAGGCGCTGGGCCTCTTCCACCGCGCCGCCCATGCCCTTCGCTGCGGGGGTGAGGATGAGTTCCGCCCCAAAGCCGCGCAGAAGGGCCTTGCGTTCTTCGCTCATGGATTCGGGCATCGTGAGGATGAGCCGGAAGCCCATGCAGGTCGCGGCTACGGCAAGGCCGATGCCGGTGTTGCCGCTGGTCGGTTCGACGATTGTCCCTTTCGGATGAAGGATGCCGCGTTCCAGCGCGCCTTCGATCATACGCAGGGCGGCGCGATCCTTGATGGACCCGCCGGGATTGCGGGATTCGATTTTGACCAGAATGTCCGCGCCGATGCCTTCGTTCAGCTTGGCGAGACGGACCAGCGGCGTTTTTCCGATGCTTTGCAACAGGTTCATGTTTTTTCCTTTTGCTCCGGCAACAGGTTACAGGACGGAGTGATAAATGCTCTCCAGTTCGGCGCACCGGGCTTCAACGGAATACAGACGGCCTCTGCGGAGGCTGTTTTCTCCCCACCGAATACGCTGTTCCGGGTTGGAAGCCATCTCGCGCAGCGCCTTCGCCAGAGCGTCGACGTCGTCGGGCGGAACCAGCAAACCGCTGTCGCGGGCGATCTCGGGAACGCCCCCCACCGTCGTCGCTACGACCGGCAACCCCATGCGGATGGCTTCCAGAAGGGTGTTGGGCGCGGAGTCCATATCTCTGGACGGGAACACGAAGGCGTCCGCAATCTGGAGATAATCGCTGACATGCTCCGTCTGACCGATCAGTCGGACGGACTTGTCGATGCCGAGCGACGTACACAGCGGGAACCATTTTTCCGGAGTCGCGCCCACGAGTACGAGCTTCGCGTCGAGCCGCGCGGCGGCGAACGCCTTGAGAAGGGGCTCGATACCTTTGGCGGGCTTGTTGTTGCCGACATAGGTAAAGGTAAGAGCTTGTTCGGGGATGTCCAGCTCCTTCCTGACCTCGGTTGCCGGACGGGAAGGGACCACGCGTTCATCCGGGATGCCGTTGGGCACGACATGGATTTTGTGTTTGGGGCAACACCATCCGATGGCCCGCGCGCAGGCTTCCGAGTTGGGGATGAAGGCCTTCATGGCCGGAGAAAGATAGGGAAGGGGATTGCCCGGCCGGAAAATGACGCCGCGATGGGCCACGCAGGCGATGCGCCGGTTACGCCAGAACAGTCCCCACCAGGCGACGCGTTTGACGGCTTTGTTGTGGAAGGCGTGCACGATGGTCGGCTCTTCAGGAGCCGGGAACAGCCGTTCCACATCGGCCCGGTGTTCGTCGGGATCGGAGGGAAGCGCGTGCCAGAGCGGATTTGAGCCCGCGCCGGGCAGTTCCCACAGCGTCGAATTGTGAGGAAGGCACAGCGTCACGTCGTGTCCGCGGGCGCTGAGTCCCTGAGCCTGATAAAGGGCCTGACGGGTGCCGCCGCTGCGGTTGCTGGACGAGGTGATGATGATGACGCGCATACGGTCCTCCACGGTTGGAATCGTTGCAGGGGAACTCGGCTTCAGATGAGATGGTGAAAAATGACTGTATAGGCGTTCCGCATGAGCAGGGCCAGCTTGAGGCGGTGCGGAGCCGTATTTTCCGTTTTGCGCCTGAACAGAGAAATGATGTGGGCGCTTACCGTCGTAAAGTCCGTATCGCCCCGTTCTCCGAACTTGTCGATGTAGGACCGCACGAGCAGATCGAAGGCGTTGGCCTGCTCGCGTTCCTTGGCGGTACGGGCACGTTCGTAGAGCCCGAGCATGAAACGCTCGAAAAGCAATTCCCCATCGTCGGGAAAGGAGCGTTTCAGTCCCAGACGCCAGAGGCCGATGCTCATGGCGCGCAGCTCGCGGACGGCTCTTTTGTGTTGGCGGAAATGGAATCTCCGAATGCCCAGGAGCTCCAGCTCCTGGGCAAAATCCATGCCTTCCAGCATGATGGAGAAATTTGCCAGCACCTCTTCCGCCATGTCCGGCGGAGCGGCTTGAGACGCTGTCGACACTGCCAGCTCCACGATCAGTCGGAGTGTTTGTCCGAGGGGCGCCTGCGTCCCTTGAAGCCGCCGCGTCCGCCGTCCCGTTTCCCTTCCTTGGAGGGCGACTGGCCCTCACGCCGCCCGCCGTCCCGGCGAGGCCCGTTTTCACGGGGACGCCTGCCGCCCGGGCGGGGGGTGGAGGCGTGCGCGGGTGATCCGGCGTCCTTGCGCGGCGTACCCGCGGGCAGGAAGGCGGTAGGATTCAGATTCTTCTGGTAGCAGTCGTCGAGCAGGAGAGTCAGCAGATGCGCCTGCTCGGGATCGCTGAGGTTCTGCACCAGCGGTTCAAAGCGCTTCATGCGTTCGCGTTCCAGCCCGCTGAGCTGCCGGAAACGGGCTTCGAGCAGGGCGGTGACGCGCGTGCCCACCGCCGTGGAAACCTCTTCGTCGGTAGGCGCGGTGTACTGGGTGAGCGGCACCTTGAAATACTTGGCGATGCGCAGGAGTTCCATCTTTTCCATGATGTCCACCAGCGAAATGACCACGCCGGCGGCTCCGGCGCGCCCGGTACGCCCGGCGCGGTGGATATAGGATTCCCGGTCGTCCGGCGGCTCGTACAGGAACACATGGGAAAGTTCGGGGATGTCGATGCCTCGGGCGGCCACGTCCGTCGCGACGAGGAAACGGATGTCTCCCTTGCGCAGGCGGGAAAGGACGTCTTCGCGGCGGCTCTGGGACAGGTCGGCGGACAGTTCGTCCGCGTTGAAGCCGAATCCCTGCAGTACGGCGGTGACGAAATGGACGGTGGCTTTGGTGTTGCAGAAAATGATGGCGGAAGCAGGGTTTTCGACTTCCAGAATCTTGATCAGCGTGCGGTCCTTTTCCATGCTCTTGCATTCGCAATAGAGGTGCTGGACCTCGGCCACGTGTATCTGGGTCGTGGACAGGGAAAGAAGCTGCGGGTCCGTCAGGAATTCCCCGGCCAGATTGAGGACGTGGGGAGGATAGGTTGCGGAGAACAGCGTCGCGTGGATCGCCGTCTTCGGCAGGTACCGCTGGATTTCCTTCATGTCCGGGTAGAAGCCGATGGACAGCATCCGGTCGGCTTCGTCAAAAATGAGGGAACAGATGTGGTCAAGGTTCAGCGTACGGCGCAGGAGATGGTCGAGAACGCGGCCCGGCGTGCCGACGACCACGCTGACGCCCTGACGGAGCGCGTCCATCTGCTTCCCGTAGCCCACGCCGCCGTAGACCGCGGCGACGGTGAAGCCGCTGCCCTTGAAGAGCACCTTGGCTTCCTGTTCCACCTGAACGGCCAGTTCGCGGGTCGGGACGAGGATCAGCGCCTGAACGGCGGGCTTGGCGGGATTCAGCCGCGCCATGAGCGGGAGGAGGTAGGTTCCGGTTTTGCCGCTGCCGGTCCGGGACTGGACCATGAGGTCGCGACCTTCCAGCAGATAGGGGAGCGCGCGGGACTGCACCGGCATGAGGCTGGCCCACCCGGCTTTGGCGCAGGCCGTCTGGAGCAGTTGGGGCAGATCGGTCAACGTGACTTCGGGGAGCGCGTTTTCGGGCTCGTCAACGGAGATGATCTCGGAAGGCGTCTGAATGGTATGGGAAGAAGCGGCGTCGGCCTTGGCTTTCTTGGAAGTCGGCTTGGTCGTATCCGGCTGGATTGGTTCGGTCATAGGATATCCAAAAGTGAAAAGGTGAAAAACAAGCCGATCACCGGAAAAGGGACCGCTTCGAGCGGAGGAGAGGACTGGTTTTCGAGATCGGCACGGCTTCTGTGCGGACGGTACCGTCGAGAACGGGCAAAACGCGGATTCGGACTCCGCTGTCCGGTTTTTTCGACATCCGAGGCTGGCTGTCCGAAACGCGGCAGCCAGCAATTCCGCAAGCGAAGAATGATAACAGACCTGCCGTACAAGGCAAGACCTGAAAAAAGGCCTTTCGTGGAAGGGCGATTCGGCAGAAGCGGAGAAGGGGCACGTTCAGACGCCCGCATCCTCCCAGCGCAGGACGGCGTGGTCGCCGGGAATCCAGTCGATGGAGGCGGGGGCCACCCCCAGTTCCTTCCAAAAGGGAACGAGCCGTCCCCGGTGCCCGTAGAAGAACCCCTGACAGGAGCGGGGAAGGGAAACCCGGCTCGGGGGCACCCCGCCGTTCCGGACGATGTGGTCGCGGAATGTCCGCAGCAGCGCTTCCCCCTGAATGATGTTGCCCAATGCCGGATGGCGCGGCCCGGCCAATACGGCGTCGTCCAGTTCCGGTTCCGGGGCAAGGCTCAGGCGGATGACCGGAACCCGGCGTTCCCATGCGGCGGCAAGAGCGGCCCCGAGTGCGCCGACCGTCGTCTCCATGTCCCAGGGGCGATACCCTCCGGCTTTCCACAGTGCCGCCAGAGGCGTCCCTTCCACCACGAGGCACGGGTAAAAGCGGAGGCAGGCGGGGGAAAAGGCGAGGGATTCCCGCACGTCGTCGAGAAACCCCTGCGGGGTCGAGCCCGGCATGCCGGGCAGAAGCTGGATGCCCAGTTCCAGCCCGCTTTCCCGAACCCGGCGGCAACCTTCGCGGGCCGTTTCTCCCGTATAGCCGCGCTCCGAAAGCCGCAGCGCCTCGGAGTGGAACGACTGCACGCCGAGTTCGACGGTGTCCAGTCCCATGCGTTTCAAGTCGGCCAGTCTTTGGGGGGCTACGGCGTCGGGCCTTGTGGAACACCGGATGCGGCAGAGTATGCCCTTCGCCTTGGCCTGCGCCGCCAGCCGCATGCAATCCGTTTGAAGCCGTTCCGGGAGGGCCGTGAACGTCCCGCCGTAGAAGGCCAGTTCCACCGGACGGAAAGGGCGCTGCGCTGTTGCCGATGCGGCATGGAGGCGCTCCAAGTCGGACAGAAGATTGGCAAGGGCTTCCGGGTATGGTAAGGAACCGGAATCGTGAGCCGTGCCCGTCTGCTTGTCCTGAGCGCAAAAGAGGCAACGATGAGGGCAACCTGCGAATGGAAGAAAAAACGGAACAATGGCCGGGCGCGATTGGGGGCCGGGCCGTCCGTCCGCACCGGCCGAAGGGGCCGGGGGATTTCCGATGGGGACAAGGCATTCGCGCAACGGCGTTTCCGTGAGAGTCTTTTTTTCCATAGCGGTTGATTTGTTTGGTATTAAACTGTAAGTGATGGTATCTCTTGGCGCTTATCGGCCATTCCATGTGGTCCGCCGCAGCACTATTCCACAGTTCTCCGCGAAGGTCGAGCCAAGGCAACGAAAGGAGCATGCTATGTCAGTACAGCAGGAAAACTGTATCTTTTGCAAAATCGCCCGTGGTGAAATCCCCTGCACGTCCGTGTTCGAATCCGACGATCTGATCGCTTTTCTGGATATCAGCCCCGTCAACAAGGGACATACGCTGGTCGTTCCCAAGGCGCATATGGAAACGTTGTTCGACATGCCCGACGAACTGGGCAATTCGCTGATTGCGGCCATGAAGCGGATAGGGACCGCCATCATGCGGGCGACGGGCGCGGAAGGGCTGAACGTCATTCAAAACAACTATCCGGCGGCGGGCCAGCAGGTTCCTCATCTTCACTGGCATCTCATTCCGCGTTTTTCCGGTGATGGATATGCCGCGTGGCCTCAGAGCGCCTACGGGGATATGCGGGAAATGGCGTCTCTGGCCGCAGCGATCAGGGAAAAATTGTAGTCCCCGCGGGCAACGATACGCCAAACCTGCGTAATTTCCTTGAACTATAGACGAACAGCAGGTATAGTAAAAGCAGACAAAACCTTGTTTCGTGCGGTGTTGCCTCTTTGGGGGAAGAGACGGACGGCGGAAGGGGGAAAGTCGGTTCCTTTCTTTGATGCCGCAGCCGGCTGCGTATCCGGTGGGAGTGACGGATGTGCGGCGGTTGTACGGGAAAGGGGCGTGGAGTCGATACTGACGGAGAGTCATGGGGGTCTTTGGAGAGGAACATTCGGCGGTGGTCTTGGGAGCGAATCCAAAGGGAAAAAGGCCGTCGCCAAGGGATGCCCCGCGGCTCGAACTTTATTTGGGAAGTATGGAGGAACTATGAACAGAGCACTGACCAAAGCGGATATTGTGGAAGCCATTTACGAGAAGACGGACAGGAACCGCGCCGACGTGAAGAATACGGTGGAAATCCTGTTGGGCCTGATGAAGCAGGCCATCAAGAAGGACAACGCCCTTCTGGTAAGCGGTTTCGGAAAGTTCGAGGCTTACAGCAAGGAAGCGCGCAAGGGCCGTAATCCGCAGACGGATGAGACCATTACGCTGCCTCCCCGCAAGGTGGTCGTGTTCCGTCTTTCCCGCAAGTTCCGTGCGGAACTGAACGGCGAGGAAGTTGAAGCGTAACGGACAGTCTTGAAGCGGCGATTCGCCGTATTCAAAACGCCCGGCCCTTTTCGCAAGGACCGGGCGTTTGTGTTGCCGTCGGCTTGATTCAGTTGCGGAACCATTCCCGCATGATCGGGGCCGCGAGCAGGCGTTCCGCGATCAGCAGGTTGCCCTGCGCGCCGGGATGCAGCCCGTCGGCCAGATCATCGACATAGGCGGAAGGCAGATCGGCCTGAAGATCAAGGTACTCGACGCCGAGTTCCCGGCACAGTCCGGCGTAGGCTTCGCCCAAGCGGGCGATCCGCTGCTGGTGCTCCGGGTTTTTGACCGGCGGGGCGCTGATCATGAGGACGGGAGCTTCCCGTTGGGCTTCGGAAAGGATGGCTCGGGCGTTTTCGAGGCTTTCTTCCGGAGGAACGACGACGGAACCCTTGGGAGCCGCCATGTCCACGGTGCCGAAGCAGAAAACCAGATACGGGACCGTGGCGTCGTTCAGGCGGGCGCGGTATTCGGAAAGCCAGCGTCGGCGGATGTGGCTGCTGGCGTGTTTGCGAACGCCCAGATTGTAGAAGGTGGACGGCGGCACGGGCAGACCGGCCTGCGCCGCGAGCCCGGCGAAACGGCCTACCCAGCCTCCGGCGGGCGCGTCGTTGACGCCCAGCGTTATGGAATCTCCGAAAAAGAAGAATGTCTTCATACGTCCCTCGGAACGTTGTTGTGGGAGCGGATCAGGCCTTTTCGGCGACATGGAGGCACACGATGCCGGAACACAGCGGGATATGGTAGATTCTCCCGAACCCTGCCGCGCGCATTTCATCGCTCAGGGCATCCGCCGCCGGGAATTCGATGATGGTTCTGGCGAGGTATTTGTAGGCGTCGGCGTCGCCGGACAGCCTGCCGATGAGCGGAAGCACCCGTTTCAGATAGAAGTTGTAGAGCCCGAGCCAGATGCGGTTTTTCCCCGTGCCGAATTCGAGGATGCAGGCGCGTCCCTTCGGTTTGAGCACGCGGGCCATTTCCTTGAAGGAGGCCGAACGCGGAGAAATGTTGCGGATGCCGAAGGCCATGGTGATCCCGTCCACGCAGGCGTCGGGCAGGGGCAAGGCCCGGGCGTCGGCCCCGACGGACAGCACGAAGTCCCTGTCGGCGTCGGAAAGTTTTTTCTGTCCGTGAACAAGCATGGGCGGGCAGAAGTCCATGGACAGGACCTGTGTGGCGGGGTGGCGCTTCCGTACCGCCAATGTCACGTCCAGCGTACCGGCGGCAAGGTCCAGTACCCGCTTCCCTTCTGAAGCCTCGGGAAGGACCGCATCCGCCAGACACTTCCGCCAGCCCTGATCCAGTCCCATGCTCAGGAGCCGGTTCAGGGGATCGTACCATTTCACGATGCGCGCGAACAGCCCCGAAACCTTGGCGGCGTGGGCGTCCTGCGAAACGGAAGGGGTTTCTTCAAGCGTTTCTTTAGGGTTTTCCGTGTTCACTTCCGTCTTCCTGTGTCGCGTCGGTTTCCAGCGTCTCGAGAACGATCCTGTAGATGGCGGGAAAATGTTCCGCGAAGTTGCTTGGGGAAATGCGCTGGGTCTCGATGAACTTGACCACGATTTCCTTGGTGACCTGCAAGGCTTCCTTATGTTCTTTACCCATGAGTGCTCCTCACGGTTCGATGTCTGAAAACCCGTCCGTTGGGGAATGGCCTTGACCACGATGGACAAAACCGGACGGGGAAAACAGGAAGAAACAGGCTATGCCCCTCCCCGTTTTTTTCCCGTATAGCACGGAACCGCGTGCCGGTCGAGCGCCACAGGCGTCCCCTCCTGAGGGGAATGGCTTTTTTCTCTAAAGAAAAGGGACGCTTCCCGAAAGAAGCGTCCCCAAGATTCTCAGGACCGGACCTTCCTATTCGAAGGTTTCCGTGCCGGTGCTCAGTTCGTTCCCTTCCTCTTCCTCGTAGGGCTCGGTGTTCAGATCGCCTTCCAGTCTGGAGACGAGCAGGGCGCCGGTCGCGTCCCCGAGCACGTTGATGGAGGTGCGGATCATGTCGAGCACGCGGTCGATGCCGGCAATCAGCGCCATGGCTTCCAGCGGAATCTTGACCTGCGTGAACACGAGGCTGACCATGATGAGCCCCGCGCCGGGAACGCCGGCGGTGCCGATGGAGGCCAGCAGGCCGATAAGGATGACGGTGAGCTGATCGCTCATGGTCAGGGGAAGGCCGTAGACTTCGGCGGCGAACACCGCCGCGACGCCCATGTAGATGGCGGTGCCGTCCATGTTGATGGTGTTCCCGAGCGGGATGGAGAAGCTGGACACGCCCTTGGACGCGCCGAGGCGGCGCACGGCCTGCAGGTTGGCGGGAAGCGCCGCCGCGCTGGAGCAGGTCGTGAAGGCCAGCAGCCAGGGCGCGAAGATGCCGCGGAAGAATCTGGGCAGCGGCATCTTGATCACCCATTTGACCAGCGGGGTGTAGCAGATGAGCACATGGAGGGCGGAAGCGATGGCGGCGACGAGGATCAGCTTGCCGAGAGGCAGGAGCACCTTGAGGCCGTGCTGGCTGACCGTGTAGGAAATGAGGCCGAACACGCCGATGGGGGCGTACATCATGACCATGTTGGTCATGCGGATCATCACGTCGCCCATGAGTTCAAAGATGCGGAGCAGGGGCTTGCCCGCTTCGCCGAGGGAACTCAGGGCAAAGCCGAAGACGACGGCGAAGAAGATGACCTGCAGCATGTTGCCCTTGGCGAGGGCGTCCACGGGGTTCATGGGAACGATGTTCAGCAGGGTCTGGATCAGGCCGGGAGGCGTGATTTCCTTGGTCTTGAGGCCTTCCGTGGACAGATCGAGTCCGATGCCGGGCTGCATGATGTTGGCGAGCACGAGACCGATGGCCACGGCGATGCCCGTGGTCAGGAAATAGTAGATGATCGTTTTGCTCGCGACGCGGCCCAGTTTGCTCAGATCGTGGATGCCGGCGGCGCCCGCGATGAGCGTGGCGAGCACGAGCGGAACCACGACCATCCTGATAAGCGTGATGAACAGCTGTCCGAGCGGGCGCAGATACGCGGCGGTGAAATCGGCGGACGCAAAGCTGCCGACGACCACGCCGAGAATCAGGCCGATGACCATTTGGGCCGGCAGGTTCATTTTGGATTGTTTCTTCGTCATAATCCGTCTCCTCCCCTGATACGGTTGGTGTAAACAGGAGACCATCTCTCATGGTCTCTCTACGGCTGTACGTTCATAGACAATTGTGGAGGAAAGGACAAGACTTCATTCTTTTTTTATTTTTACAAACAATTTCATATGATAATGGGGTGCTGTCCGGGAGGGGACGCGCAGCGTCCGAGGCGAAGAAACGAATCTGTCAAAAAGGGGGAAGAGCGACGGACGGTGCGGCGGGGTTGACAACGGAGGCGGAAGGCACCATGAGAAAAGAGAATCCTTGAATGCGGAAAGCGGACCCGCGCCGCGCGGATACGCCGAAGACGGTCCGCTTTCGGGACGCTTTAATCGACCGGAGACGCCATGAATACCGAAACCAAAACGTACGATGTCCTTTTTGTCGCCCGTACGGAGAACGAGAACAAGCCTGCGGGCATGATCGCGGAGAACGTGGACAAGGCGACCGCCATCCGCCATGCCCAGAAGTATTGCCACCGGAACGAAGACAATGAGGGCGTGATGATCGCCTACCACGGAACGACCATTCAGCCCGAAGGCTCGGAATGGTGGTTCCACGCCGGTTGATCCGGTCCATCTCAACCAACAACCAGAAACGAACAGCCCGGCGGCATACCGGGCTGTTCGTTTCTGGTCCGTTTCGGGCGGGCGCTCAGGCGCGGGCCGCCGCTTCGGCGACGGCGGGGATGCTCTCCATGAGCAGGGTGGTTACCTTCTCGGCGTTCCGCTTGAAGACTTCGGACACTTCCTCCCAACTGACCGGGGCCTCGTCCTCCTTCCAGCAGTCGTAGTCGGTGGACATGGCGACCACGGCGTAGGGGATTCCGGCCTCATTGGCGAGCGCGGCTTCCGTGGCGATGGACATGTTGATGATGTCGGCGCCCCACAGGCGGAACATGCGGGATTCCGCCTTGGTGGAGAAACGCGGGCCTTCGATGGTGATGACGGTCCCGGCGGGATGGAACGGGAATCCGTGCCTTCGGCAGCCGTCGATCAGGATGCGGCGCAGTCCGGCGTCGAACGGTTCGGACATGGCGGCATGGACGGGCTGACCCGGCTTGAAGTAGTCGTGGAACGTCATTTTCCGTTGTTTGGTGAAGTCGATGAACTGATCGATGATGACGAGATCGCCGCGCCGGATTTCCTCCCGCAGCGAACCGGTGGCGGTGGTCGCCAGAATATGGGTGCAGCCCGCATCCTTGAGGGCCTGCACGTTGGCCCGATAGTTCACGGAGGACGGCGCCAGCGTATGGCTGCGCCCGTGCCGGGCCAGAAGCGCCACGGGAACGCCCGCGATTTCGCCTTCACGGAGAGGGGAGGACGGTTCGCCCCATACCGTGCTGGTGAAGGTGTCCCGTGCGTTGGTGAACATATCCGGATTGTCGAGGCCGCTGCCTCCGATGATGCCTATCTTGACAGTCATGTTCCGTTCCTTGTTCCGTGTTGAAGTGAAAGGAGCGCATCCAGCGCCGCAGGGATCGTCGTGCCGTAGGCGATAAGCCCCTCCTCATGGCCCGCCGTGACGAACACGCCGCCCGCCGGCGGGAGCTCGGCGGCGAGGCGGGCCACCTCAAGGGACAGGGCGGGCGTGCCGTAGGCGGCGGATTCCGGCGTATGCGGCCAGTCCCGCGCCAGCAGCGAGGAGAACAGGGCGCGGCTGTGGACGTGGATTACGCAGTGCGCCGCCGGAGCGGCGCGGTAGATGGCCCCGTGGGTCATGGATTCCGAGGAAGCCTGCACGGGACCATAGGAGGATACCGTGTTGGCGGAGGGATCAAAGGCGTGGACGAGGCTGTAGCCGCGCATGCCCAGTGTTCGGTGCGCGCCCGTTCCGCTTCCGCTGATGAGGAACAGATCGCCCGCAAGCCGCAGCGAGATGTTGCCGTACCCGATTCCGGACGGAGTGACGCCGATCAAGCCGGCATCGTGAAGCGCCGTCCGCGCCGCGTCCAGTTCGGGAAAACGCGCCAGAGCGGCCAATGAGACGTCGCGGAGTGCCGGAGGACTTTTCCGGAGGTACGCTTCAACCTCGCCTAACGTGTGGTGCGCACGGTATTTGACGACGCCTTCCTCCATACCGGGAGTCATGCGCGATTCTCCGCTTCAGGGTAGAGCGCGACGATGCCCGCCTCCGTAGCGGGGCAGACGCCGCGTTCGGAAATGAGGCCGGTGATCAGCCGGTGGGGGGTTACGTCGAAGGCCCAGTTCCGCGCGGGGGTTTCATCCGGGCAGATTTGCACGTCGAGGACGCGGCCGTCCGTGGCTTTTCCGGTCATGATCCGGACTTCCTGCGCGCCGCGTTCCTCAATGGGGATTTCCCGCATCCCGTCATTCAGCGAAAAGTCGAACGTCGAGGACGGAAGCGCCACATAGAAGGGAATTCCGTTGTCATGGGCCGCCAGCGCCTTGAGATAGGTACCGATTTTGTTGGCGGCGTCCCCCTGCCGGGTAACGCGGTCCGCGCCCGTGATGACGATGTCCACCATGCCGTGCTGCATGAGGTGGCCGCCCGCATTGTCCGCGATGAGCGTATGCGGAACGCCGTGCCGGGAAAGCTCCCATGCCGTCAGTCCCGCGCCCTGATTGCGGGGCCGGGTTTCATCGACCCAGACATGAACGGGAATTCCGGCGTCGTGCGCCGCGTATACGGGAGAAAGCGCAGAGCCGTAATCGACGAAAGCCAGCCAGCCGGCGTTGCAGTGCGTGAGGATGTTGACGGGATCCCCGTGCTTCCGGGCGGCGACCCGCTCAAGCAGCGTTTTCCCGTGGGTGCCGATGCGCCTGCACGCTTCGGCGTCTTCGTCGGCGATGACCTGCGCCGTCCGGCGGGCTATCCGGCGTTTTTCCTCCGGCGAACCGCCGTGCGCGACGGCGGCAAGTTGCCGTTCGACGGCCCAAGCCAGATTGGAGGCCGTGGGGCGCGTCTCCTTCAGCGTTGCGGCGGCGGCGCTGAAGAAGGCGTCGAAGGCATCATTCGACGCTGTGGGCGCTTCACGGGCGGCAAGCCACATGCCGTAGCCCGCCGTAGCGCCGATCAGCCCCGCTCCCCGGACAAGCATGTCCCGGATAGCGGCGCAGACGGATTCGAACGCCGGCAGTTCCGCGGTTTCGAAACGGTGCGGCAGAAGATGCTGATTGATGACGAGCAACCGATCCGCCTCGTCAGTCCAGATGGTCCGGTAGGCTTTCCCGTTTACATTCACAAGAGGTTCTCCCTGTTGGCGTCAGACGCTCCTGTGGCTATAAACGCAGGCGTCGGGAAATGTCCAGAGGAGGCCCGTTGTCGTCGGGAGACAAGGGGGCATTTACTGAGGTGACTTAAAAGACAATCCATTTGAGACTGTTACTGGAACGTGTCGGAGGATGTTCCGGTTTGCCACATAGTTTCCGCCACATGGCGAATGGAGGGGAGAGACTCCACGGCGGCCCTTTTCTGCCTGTTCATGACGTACTGGTAATGCTCCAGAATCATGGTGGGAGAACGGTGTCCCATGAGCTTCGCCACGGTTCCGATGTCCACTCCGGCGGCGAGGGCTTCCGTGGCAAACGCATGCCGGAGATCGTATGGGCGGATTTTTCGGGTTATCCCGGCGCGTCGCAACGTCGCCTCCCAAGCCCTCTTGATGGACTCGACGGGGCGACCGGCAAAATGGATTACCCATTCGACGGATTTCTCGGAGTCGTCTTTCAACCACCGGAGCATCAGCGGAAGCAGATCGTTCCGTATGGGCACGTCGCGCCATTGCTCATGAACGTTCTTTTCGGCGGACGGCACATGGATGACTTGGTTCTGTATGTCCACATGCTTCCATTGCAGCCGAAACAGTTCCGAAGGGCCGACGCGCATTCCGCACTGGGCCCCGAGCAGGATGACCCGCCGAACATGCTCCGGGGCGCAGGGAAGCATGGCGGCGAGTTCTTCCTGTGTCGGCGGTACGAATTTTTCGTAATCGGCCTTCGGAAGCGCCGGAAACGGAGGAACGACCTCCATCATTTTTTCGTCTACGCTCCACTGAAGTACGGCCCGCAGGACCGAAAAGGTTTTCTTGATGGTCGTCCCCTTGAGCCCGCTCCGCATGAGGTGCTCTTTGAGTGTTTTCAGATCGCCCGCGGACAGTTCATGGAGAGGGATACCGGGGAAGACGCGCAGTACCCTTTTCATCGTACAGATATGGGCACGCAGCCATTTCTTTTTGAAGCTCTTTTCTTTGAGATACAGGTAATACGCCGACTCGATCGTATGCCGTATCTTCGGTTCGCCGGATTCCTCTTTGCGGAACAGGTCACGCTCGTATCTGAGCTGGTACTTTTTGAGGGCATCTTGCTTCTTGGCTTCCTCCTCCGTTTCGACGTAAAGGGACTCGCGCTTGAGCGTGAAGGGATTGTTCCAATACACTTCCCATGGCTTTTTACGGCCTTCCCGATGCCTGATGGCCATACTGAATAGCTCCTGTGCAAAGGGGGCCGCGCCGGTACGCTACTGGTGAGCGGACCCCGTTCCATACAGATCGGTCCAAAGCTGGTTGAACGGCACGTCAACCACACGCATTTTCGTGTTTGGCCGTACCCGCTTCGGTACTTTTTCCTTTGCCTGAGCCTCAGCATGTAATGTGTCGATCACCGTCATAACGGCGCGACGATGCCAGCGCAAGCCGTCCCCGCGTCCGGGGCCGAGGTCCACGGGCTGGACGCCGTGGGCGGCGAGAACCTTGCGGGCCTTCTTTTCTGGCATGTTGAGGATGAAGGGGAGCTCTCTGGTCTTCAGCAGTTCCGGTTCCATCAGGCCACCTCCATATAGAGTTTGGTTCCCAGTTCCGCCGTCTCGGGAATGGTGGCTTCCAGCCCTTCGGCGAGGCGTTCCACGACCGTGTAAAGATACCGCCACGGATAGCGGTTCGTGATGGCGCCCGCGGCGTTCTTGCGGCGAACCGCCTTCCCGTACCAGACCGGGCATGTGGCCCGGACGTCCACGAGCAGGGTATGGGCGCAGAAGATTGCCGCGCCCCAGTGGGTGTACTGTTCGCGCGGGGATTTTTGCGGTCCGCAGTCGATGCGGGAAAGGACGATCCGCAGCTTTTCGATGAGCTCCGAGTCTGTCCGGTTGGACACCGGCCGCCGCTCCAGCATCTCCTCGCATTCCCCGAGCCAGTGCCGGATTTTGTCCATGAGGTCGTCGAACCGGTGGTCGTGGGTCTTGCCCATGACATCGACGTAGGCCCGCAGGAGCCGCAGCGCGAGGCAGCACCGGGCGCGCTGCACGACCTCCGGCGGGGGCGGGAAGCGTTTCTTCATCATGATTCTGGCTCCTGATACGGAAAAAGCCCGGACCTCATTCCGGGCTTCCTGTGGCTTCAGAAAAAAGTTGTCGAAAAAAAGGATTGAGAATAAGGTAATCATGAATCATTTTCGCCAACGCCGAAGGTTATCCGCCGCGTAGGCGGTTTAGAAGGGTCCAGAGTCCAGAACGCGAGCTTTCAAGTGGTTATCCGCCGCGTAGGCGGTTTAGAAGGGATTGCGCCGATGCGGTAAAGGCACTGATGCGTTATCCGCCGCGTAGGCGGTTTAGAAGGTGACGGAGAGAGCGTAGCGAGCGAGGGCGCGGTTATCCGCCGCGTAGGCGGTAACAACGCTGAAAGGCGACTCATTCAGGTGAGCCGCCTTTGTTTGGTCATTCTTCGCCTGCGCAGGGTGTTCCGTCCAGCACTTTGTAGGCGTACTTGTGTCACAGCGAGGGCTTGGTGATGAGGAGCACTCGCGCCGGTCAGAGGATGCTGACGGCGGAGACGGAACGGAGTTGCGCGAGGAGTTCCTGTACGGCCAGTTCGCGGGCCGGTTCGTAGGTGACGGACAGGATCAGGGTCGTGGTGACCGGAGGCGCGGTGGGGAAGTCGTCTTCTTCGATGAAGGAAGCTGCGGGCGCTGGCGTCGGCACGGCCTGCCGGGCTTCCTCGGTTGCGGCTTCGCGCGCGGCCTTGTCCCGCGCCTGCCGTTCGCGCAGGTTGGCCTCGGCGGCGAACGTCTGCGCGATGACGGAGGCGGCTTCCTCCCCGGTGATGTCCAGCGACAGGCAGGGCGCGAACTTGCCCATCGGGAGCGGGACCCGCAGGACAAGCCCCTGAGTGTGCAGCTTTCCGAACTCCGGGCGATGGGGGCGGAGCAATGAGCTGGAGCGTTTCCAACGAACCGGCTCCCGTCCGGCGCGCACCGGCGAAGGGGGCCCCGGCCTGCCCCACGGAATCGCAGGAGCAGAAGGCGTTGTTCGACTGGTGGCGGGCGTACGCCCGGAACACGCCGCTGGTCATGCTGCATATCCCGAACGGCGGGGCGCGCAACGCGATCACCGGGTCGCGGATGAAGGCCGAGGGCGTCACGGCGGGCGTCCCGGACATTCTGCTGGCGGTTCCCCGGCAGGGATGCCACGGGCTGTGGATCGAGCTGAAACGCCGGAAAGGAGGCCGGGTGAGAAAATCTGTTCCGAGCTGGACGCCTTTCTCGCCGCCGTTGTGGCCGGGCGTTCCCCGCGCCTCATGCTGACGATGCCGCCTCGGCACGGGAAAAGCGAGCTGGCCTCCCGCCGTTTCCCGGCCTACGCCTTGGGCCGCTATCCCGATCTTTCCATCATTTCCACGAGCTACGCCGCCGACCTGTCCTCACGCATGAACCGCGACGTTCAGCGCGTCATCGACGGTACCGAGTACCGTGAGCTCTTCCCGGGGACAGCCCTCTACGGCAAGAACATCCGCACCGTGGGGAACGGGTCCTACCTCCGCAACTCGGACATATTCGAGGTGGTGGGGCACGGCGGTTGCTACAGGTCTGCTGGCGTGGGCGGCGGCATCACCGGCATGGGCGGGCATATCGTCATTGTCGATGACCCGTTCAAGGACCGGGCGTCCGCCGATTCCCCAACCATCCGCCAGAACGTCTGGGACTGGTACACGTCTACGCTGTACACGCGCCTCGCTCCGGGCGGGGGCATTCTCGTCATCAATACCCGCTGGCACATGGCCGACCTCTCGGGGCGGCTGCTCGAAGCGGCGGCGCGGGGGGAGGGCGATCACTGGCGCGTGGTGAACTTCCCCGCCATCGCCACGGAAGACGAGCCCCACCGCAAGGCCGGGGAAGCCCTCTACCCGGAACGCTATCCGTTGGAGCAGCTCCTCGCCACCAAGAAAGCCCTCGGTACTCGCGACTGGGAGGCCCTGTACCAGCAACGGCCCACGCCCGACGGGGGAAATGTCTTCAAGGCCGAATGGCTGCGCTTTTGGTTCCCGAAAGACCTTCCGGAAACGTTCGATCAGCTCGTCATCTCATGGGACATGACGTTCAAGGACGGCGACGATACCGACTTTGTTGTGGGGCAGGTGTGGGGCCGCAAGGGGGCCGACCGCTACCTCCTCGATCAGGTCCGGCGGCGCATGGGATTTACGGACACGGTCGCCGCGTTCCGGGCGCTCGCCGCCAAATGGCCCGGCGCAGCCCGCAAGCTGGTCGAGGACAAGGCCAACGGCCCGGCGGTCATCGACGCGCTGAAACACGCCGTGCCCGGCATCATCCCCGTGGAGCCGGACGGCAGCAAGACCGCCCGCGCCCATGCCGTGACCACGTTCTTCGAGGCCGGGAACGTCCTGCTTCCGCACCCGGAGCATTGCCCGTGGGCGAGGGAGTACGTCGCTGAACTGACGCAGTTCCCCGGCGCGCCCCATGACGACCAAGTGGACGCCACCACGCAGGCCCTCCGCGATTTCGACGTGAAGCGGCCCATGTGCATCAATCCCGCCATCCTCCGACCGCGTATGGGGGTGAGAGGACTTGGGGGGATTTGAACCATTGCCTGATGTTCAAAAGGCGGTCGTTGTGGCCGCCTTTTTCGTACCTACTGATTAGCCTGTTCGAGTTCCCTCTGTGCAGCAGTCTTGCCATCAGGAGTTGTATCGGTTGCAGCCTTGCAGAATGGGTCTAAGTTACCATCTGTAAATAATTTCTTAGCTTCTTTACAGGTAATCCAGTTAGGATTTTTCCCCAACAGATTGTCTAAACGAGCGAAGAAAAGTTGATATATGGCAGGGGAGGTGGTCATGTTCGTCATCGGGCCTGTCCCTGCGGTAACTCCCACGCCACCAAAAAATTCAGATGACAGGTCGATACTGGCTTGTTCTTGTCCACTATGCATGGCAACCACTTTGGTACCATTTTTCACATAGAAAAATTGAACAACCCAAGTCTCTGTAGCCCTAGCCGCATCTATGACCGAACGCCTCTGAGCCTGTAAAGAGAGCCCTTCATAATAAATAATATAGTTATCATCGGCAAGGCGGAAAACCATATCCGCAGAATGCAACACCTCATCCGGTGTCTTTCCTTCGTATATACGAGTAGTCATTTGAATTTGCCGTTCTCTTTCGGCGGCTATTTCCTCTGGGGTTAATGGCTTTTGGGTGGCACACCCGACCATCCCGAAACACATCCCCGCCACAACCAGCGTCAATAAAAATTTTTTCATAACTCCTCCTGTCGATTCCGAACCATACCGGGGTTAGAAAGTCAACAGGTTGTTTTATCGACGCGCTGGCGTCTCAATCATATGATGCCTACAACTGGATCGATGAGGGGTTGCAGCGTATGAGGCTGGCAATCATCGTCGCACGGGCGGCAAACAGGACGATTGCAGAAGCGAACGAGCAAACAGGGCCCCGGAAACGGGGGCTTTTCTTTTGCCTGCACGAACCTTGTTCACGGTGTTTTTCCTTCTTTGCTCGTAGCATGATGCTCCCATGAGCAAGAAGCGCACTTATCGACATGCCACCTCCATACCTCCGCAAGTGCAGCCGTCGCGCCGTCTGAATCTCTCCCCGGACGTGCGCGGCGGCCTTGCTCAGCCTTTGCCGCCTACGCCCGACGACATCAGCAGGCTGTACGGTCCGGCGAAGACGCTCGGCGTGCCCGAAGAGGTGCAGCTTGCGATGGACGCACGGCTTGCGGACTCCGGCGTCTATTCCCTGCTCCAGCATTCCCTTGAGCTCGGAGTCGGGATTGCCCCTCAGTTCGTGGGGTATGGCGCCCTCCAGAATCTTGCCCAGAACGGTTTGATCCGTGCCTGCGTCGAGACGGTATCCGACGACATGACCCGCGAGTGGATTGAGTTCAAGCGCGAAGGGGAGGGCGATGATGACGCCCTGCTTACCGACCTCGCACAGGCTTGCAAGAGATTGGGGCTCCAGCGTCTTTTTCACGAAGCGACGGAGCTTGTGGGGTACGAGGGCGGGGCCTTCCTCTTCATCGACACCGGGGCCATCGGGCAAGAGCTGGAGCGCCCGCTGAACATCAGCCCGTACTCGGCGGAACTGAAACCCGGCGGACTCCTGCGCTTCGTCGTCATCGACCCGGTGAACGTTTTCCCCGGCGACTACAACAGCCTTTCGCCGCTCGAACCCGACTACTTCCGTCCGCGCTGGTGGTGGGTACTCGGGCAGCGTGTGCACGCCTCGCGCCTCATCCGGTTGGTGGCGAACGAATGCCCCGTATTGTTGCGGCCCGCCTACAATTTTTTGGGCATCCCGCAGGCGCAGATACTCTGGGACTATGTGCTGCACTTTCAGGAGTGCCGCACCGCAGAAGCCCGGTTGTTGACGAAGTTTTCGTTAACCGTCTTCAAGACGAAGATGGACGACATTCTTTTCGCCTCAGGCGGTACGGCCCATCTCGACGCCCGCATCCGGTACATGATCCAGTCCATGACGAACGACGGCGTGCTTGCCGTGGACAAAGAGGCGGAAGAGGTGGTGAAGCTGGAGACGCCGCTTTCCGGCGTAACCGACATCGTGCGCCAGTCCCTCGAAATCCTCGCCGCCCTGAACCGCACCCCGGCGGTCAAACTGCTCGGCATCAGCCCGTCAGGGTTCAATGCCACGGGCGAATCGGACATCCGCAACTATTACGACCATATCACGAGCCAGCAGGAAAAAGTCCTGCGCGACGGCATCAAGAAGGCGCTCGACTGTATCCAGCTTCACCTGCGCGGAACCATCGACCCGTCCGTGACGTTCGACTTCGCGCCTCTCGGCGGGGAGGACAGGGCGGCCCTTGCGACGCTCCAGAAGACCAAGGCCGACACCATCGCCGTCTACATGGATCGGGACATCATCTCTCAGGAAGAAGCCCGGCAGTCCCTTGCCAGTGACCCGGACAGCGGTTTCTCCGACATAGACCCGGCGGAAGTGCCGCAGGGCAACGGAATGCCCGACGCCCTGCCGGAAGCCGGGGAAGAGGGCTTGATGCCCGACATCGACGACGTGGACAAGGCCGGGGCCGTCTACGACGCCGCGTGGGACGAGGATGTCTGGCGTACCGCCGAGAACGGGAAACGGTATCAGATCGACACTGAAACCGGCGAGATCAAGAAAGGGAATGTGGGGCAGCCCGTCGTCAACCGGGAGTCACGTCCCGTGGAGTCCTCCAAGCCGGACACGGCCCGTTATGAGGCATTGGTGCGGGAACACGGCGGTGACCACAAGAAGGCTGCGCATGCTTATTTCCGCGAGAAATTGCAGGGGCGGCATGTCACCGCACAGACGGATAATGGGCCGATAGAGGCGTGTTTTACCGGGGCAAGTTGGAAGGAACTCAAAAAAGATATGGCTATCGATCCGCTTAAGGCGGAGCTTGTTCCGCATTTGCCGGAAATCATCGCTACAGGGCGTTATGAATCCTCCACCCCGATGCATTTTCATCCCGACGTGTCCGTATTCCACTCATATACGAAAAGCGTTTCCACCTCGGAAGGTGAAAAGGAAGCCATTGTCGATATAGCGGAACGGCCCATGCGAGAACCCAAGCACCTTGTTTACAATCTCACACGGGAGGGGACTCGCCCCTATACGGATCGAAGGCAAAAAGAATCGGCGCTTTCAGGAGCGATCCGTGGGCAAAACCACGGGAACCTGAAAACGCCGACTCATGGCAGCGATGCTGCTCTTGAGAAAAATATAGCTCCTTTCTTCGAGGTTGTAAATATTCGTTTCGCTAATGAGGAGTAGGCATGGCGCGTACAGCACTGAAATTGGGCAGCGGTACCCACATGAGTTTCGGCGGTTCAAGCATCACGGTCATCCAAGAGCCGGGCATCTTCATTCCCTACGATCCCAATGGGGGGCAGGCTATGGATGAACTCAACCGTTTCCTTGTCCGGTATGGGTATTGTCCCCCCGGAGAAGGCATTCCAGATGAAATTCTAGGTCTGCGTCCGGAGGATTCAGCCATAGCCCATACTCTGAGGACATGGATGAAACAAGACAACAACAATCTCGACGACCAAGAGCTTGAAGAAAAGTTTCGCGAACGCATCCGGCATTTGGGCCCGATATTACGACGCATACGCCTTGAAAAAGAAACCGGACGCTTACCGGATCGTAGTGCCTGCGAATAGCTTCCCTGTCGATCTCGTAACATTCCGTCGTGGTTTGCCATACTACAAGATAAACGCACATGGGGTTCCTCCTTTTGGGGCAGCACCGCACGGAACCGTAGGAATGTCAAGGTGGATATGAATGCCTAAAATCATCCGCGCCATCAAGCCCAACGCGGGCATCCGGGCGAAATACCGGAAGCGGCTGGTGTCCCTTCTCGACGAGATGCAGCGGTCCGTCATCTGGTGGCTGCGCGCCGAGTACAGGAAGCAGGAAACCCGCATAGCGCAGGATTCCCCTACGGCTACGCGCTGGAGCAGCTTGGGGAGAATCCCCGCAAGTATCCCCGGCAGGCATGGCCCGGTATGATCGATATCCTCCGCAAACAGAAGGCGGCTCCTTCCGTTGCCCGTGACGCGGCTCCCGTCGGGCGCATGTCCGGCAGTTTCGCCGGGCTTTCCACCATCACCATTGCCGAATAGGAGGCACACCATGCCTTTGCAGTCCCAAGTCAATCTTTCCGTCGCTCCCGGCGTCGCGGGCGACAAAGCGACGCCCGACCAGAGCGTCTACACCCCGCTCAACCCTCTGGCGGCGGTGGCCCTCCCTGTGGGGCGCTTCGTCTTCCCGGTCGTGGATTCCGGGGTGATCGACAACACGCGGGCCACCAACGTCGCGGGCGCCGCCACAGCCGTGCTCGGCTTCATTGAGCGCATCATCAATTATGTGAACTATGAATTGCTTTCTGACGGCACCCTGACCGTCCCGGAAGGCTCGAACCTCACCGTGGCCGTGAAGGGCGACTATTGGGCCGTTTCCACGACCAAGGCCGCGGTGGGGCAGGCCGTCCTTGCCTCCACCGCCGACGGTTCCATCAGCACCGGGACCCCCGACGCCACGCATCTCGATACGGGGTGGGTCGTCAAGACTCCCGGCGAAATCGGGGAACCGATCATCATCAGCAATTGGGGGCAGGCCGCAGCGTCTGGTTCCGGCGGCGACACCTCGAACCTGATGCAGAAAGATTTCAGCAACGCCACCGGAGCGCTCGGCGTGGCCAACGGCGGAACCGGCGCAACCACTGCGGAACAGGCCCGCACCAACCTCGGCGCAGCCGCCGGAGCGTAGGAGGTACTACATGAATCCGACTTTTGAACAGGCCAAGCGCTACGGCTTCATCTTCCCCAATGCGCGCATGTGGGCCACGCCCGAAAACCGCGCCCGCATCGCGCAGGACGCGGCGCTCATCACCACGCCGAACACGACCGTCCCCGCCGAGCTTCTGGCGTATATCGACCCGATGGTCATCGAAATCCTGACCGCGCCCCGGCGCGCCCGTGAAATCTTCGGCGAAGAGAAGAAGGGCGACTGGACGACCCCGTACATGAAGTGGCGCGTCGACGAAATGACCGGGAAGACCGAGCCGTATTCCGACTATGCCAACGGCACGACTTCGGGCGTGAACTCCGAATGGCAGACCCGCGTGCAGTACGTCTTCCAGACGTCCATCACCTACGGCGACTTTGAAGTGGACATGTCGAGCACGGCGAAAGTCAACCTCGCGGCCTCCAAGCAGCGCGCGGCGGCCAACGTCATCGACATCGACCAGAACCGCTTCTACCTGCTCGGCGTCGCCGGGAAGGAAATCTACGGCATTCTGAACGACCCGAATCTCCCTGCGGCCATCACCGCAGGGGCCACGGGCACGGGCGGCTCCACGAAATGGGCCGACAAGACCACGGTGCAGATTTACAACGATGTCCTTGCGCTGTTCGCACAGCTCTCCGAGCAGTCCAGCGGCCTCATCGACAAGGATACCCCGCTGAAACTCTGCCTCTCCCCCGAACTGGCCGTTCGCCTCGGCGCGGCTACCGATTTCAACGTGTCCGTGCTGGACATGCTGAAGCGGTACTTCACCCGCATCGACATCGTGACCGTCCCCGAATTGCACAGCATGACCGCCGGGGAAACCATGTTCCTCATCGCCCCCGAAGTGAACGGGCAGCGCTCCGGTACGCTGGCCTTCGGCGAAAAGATGCGCGCCGGCCGCGTCGTGCCCGACCTGTCCAGCTTCCGCCAGAAGTTCGTCGGCACCACCTACGGCGGCATCGTGCTCATGCCCTTCGCCTTCGCGCAGATGACCGGCATGTAAAGCTGTTGCATTCCTCCATACGAAAGCCCCAACCGCCTGTTCAACGGTTGGGGCTTCTTTGTACCTTTGGGGTATATACTCAGTAATGATAGCGGCATTGGAGTACGATCAGGGCTTCGCTCTTTTCGTCCACCTTATAGACGAGCCGATCCTCCTGATTGATGCGTCGTGACCAGCATCCGGCAAGATCGAACCGGAGCGGTTCCGGCTTGCCCAGCCCTTCAAAAGGATTCCGCATGGCATCGCGCAACAATTCGTTGATCCGTTTGACCGTGCGCTTGTCCGTATGCTGCCAGGAGAGGTAATCCTCCCACGCCTGCGGCGTCCACGTGAGCAGCATGATCAATCCTCCAGCTCATGCGGCATGGCCTTGCCCGCATCGGCGGCCTGTATCGCTTCCCTGAGCCGCGCGGCGTTGGCGGGCGAACGGAGCAGATACGCCGTCTCCATGATGGCGTTGTAATCCTCAAGCGACATCATGACCACAGAGGGCGATTTTTGCCGGGTAATGATGACTGGCTCATGGTGATCGCAGACACGGCTCATGGTTTCCGCAAGTTTTTGCCGGGCTTCGGAGTAGGTGATGGCCTGTGACATGGTGCCCCCTTTGTTATTTTGTACAAAAATATGTACAAATAAGGTGGACGTCAAGAGTAAAAGGCGGCCATTCTAAAAATCCACCGCTGTTTCCCCCGCCTCGCTATGGGGCTTTCCTTTTGCCCATGCGAACCTTGTTCATGGTGATGGTATCCCGGTTTTTTTGCCATGATGACCAAAACAACGGAGGGACAGATATGGCCAGACCCAAAAAGAATACAGCCCCGGAAACAGAGCAGGCGACGAAGACGGATACCGTGATGGTCGCCCTGAACCGGACGACCGGGATCACGTTCCCCATGCCCGATGGCCGCAAGGTGCTCATCGAAGGCAACGCCGCCAGCCTGCGCGGAAAGGAAAAGGGCGTGCTGCCCGTGGGCGCGTTCGGGCTGACGCGGGTGAACGCCGACGATTGGGCGTACATCGAAAAGACCTATGGCCCGCACATGGAAATCTTCAAATCCGGCCTCATCTTCGCGCAGGCGCGCAAGGCCGACGCCGTGGACGAGGCCGACGAAAGGGCGGAACTGCGCAACGGGCTGGAGCCCGTGGACGTGAAGAACGACCCCAAGGCGCAGACCGAACCGCTCCAGAGCAAGGCGGGGTTCTAGCCTGTGTCCGTGGTCGTCTTTGATCCGCAGGAGTTCCTGGAGGTCTATCCGCGCTTCGTCGATCCGAAGACCGGGCAGCCCCTCCTGACTGACGCCCAGCTTCGGCAAGCGTTCGACGTCGCCTGTCTGCTCTTGGACAACACGGACTCTTCCCCGGTTCCCTATGACCCGGCCCACGGCGTCATGATCCGCAAGACGCTCCTGCACCTCCTCGTCTGCCACTTGGCGACGCTGGCCTTGTGGCCAGTGGGCCAGTCCGGGCCCGTGTCCTCCGCCACGGAGGGTTCGGTGTCTGCGAGCTTCTCCGTGCCCACGGCGACGGGGAAGGCGTTCTACAACCAGACGCCGTGCGGACAGGCCTTCTGGCAGGCCGTCCAGCCCTACGTTACGGGCGGACGCTACTACGCGGTCAGGCGCTATCATCCGTGGGGGTAGGCATGGCAAACGCGCATGTCCTTGGCGGCGGGAAGTGGAAGAAGGCGCTTGAAGCCGTCTCGAAACAGGCGGCGAGCCTCAAGGTCGGTGTGCTCGAAGGGGCGACGAGCGAAGACGGCGAGTCCGTGGCCACCTACGCCTTTTATAATGAGTTCGGGGCGACCGTGGAAGTGCCGGAGCGGACGCAGACGCTGTACTTCAAGCGGAACCGGGACGGAACCGTCGGGAACCGTTTCGTCAGGAAAGACAAAAGCGACTTCGCGCAGGACGTGGCCGTGGGCGGGCATACGATCACCATTCCCGCCCGTCCCTTCATGCGTTCCACGGTGCAGGCGCAGAAAGACGCATGGGCGAAAGCCTTCGCCGATGCGTTTGTTGCGAAAGCCCACGAGCGGGATGCCGTCGTGCGCGGGCTCAACCTGCTCGGCAGGAAGATGCAGGACGACATCGTGGCGACCATCAAGTCGAACTTGGCCCCGGACAATGCCGAATCGACCAAACGCCGCAAGAACGCCAAGGGCGCGGGCAAGGGAACGCTCATTGATAAGGGGCACCTTCTCAAGTCCATCAGCTACGAGGTGGAAGGATAAGGTTGCATTCCATTGGAGACGTGTGCCGGAGGGAACCGACTCCAAACGTATTACGGAAAGAAGATGTCCAGATGGGAATAAGGAACCGGGGTCTGCACGGGCTGGAGCCGGTTCCTTCTAATCTCATATGCGACAAACGGGGAATGGGAGTCTAGATGGTAAAGGCTGACATTGCCGTGAAGATAATGGTCAATATGCTGTGTCCGCATATCCCGCATGTCGGGCCTGTCGAGCCCAAGTCGTTCGATGGTCGCCCAAGCTGCTTTGGCGGTTTGAGGCGACAGGGTGGGATTGGGGACAATAGCGCCTGTCACTGCGTCCAGAAGGAAGGTTTCCGTCTCAAGCGTGAAAGGATCCAGCACGTCGTCCTTTATTCCTTTGCGGGCATTGGCTTTTGAACAGGCGAACCGATAATTTGTCCATTCATAGGTGAGGTCGGGTCGTTTGGATTTGGGAACGAAATGATCAACGGTCCCTGAATCGCACGCTTCGAGAAAGTAGCAATAGTAAGCGCAAACGCTCCTGTAGGCGACGCGCAGGTCGGGAAGCGCCTTCCTCCAGTAGGCGGGGTAGTCTTCCGGCTTGACCGTCGGATTATGGGCGAGCCACGCTGTACCCGGTTTGCGTACCTTTTCGTCGAAATCATCGGGTTCCGGCTGCGGGGAAACGGGGATCACTGCGTCCTCCCGGGGGTTTTCCGCACGGCTGCAGTGGACGAGGTCGGCTCTTCGAGCCAGCCCTTTTGTTCACAGACGGCCCGCCAGCGAAAAAGGAAGGGATCGCGTGGGCCGACAAGCTCCAAAAGTCTCTTGTGAAGACGGCGGGCCTCCTCGGTGGCCTGTGTTTCCTGCCGCAGAAAAGCCCCTATTTCCGTAAAGAGCTGCTCCGCTTCAAGCGAATAGCCTGTTTTCAGGTCAAAGGCCTCGCTCATCAGCCATCCCGTGATGTCGCCGCATTTCTCAAACGGTCTTTTTTCAAGAGAAACGCTGCATCCCTGTTCCGATTCGCGCATATCCAGATCGAACCATGCGTCCCTCGTGTCGTCAAAGCTCGGCTCAAGGGACGCGAGGACCAGCGGAGAATGTGTTGCGGAAATGATCTGTACTCTGATCCCTGAACTCTTTTCCGTCAACGAAGAGACGACTTCCATCAATGCGGGGATGATCACGCGCTGCCATTTGGGGTGAAGATGGGATTCGACTTCGTCGATAAGGAAAATAATCTGATCCGTCGGTTGTTCCCCCAGTAGCTCTGCAGCCTGTAAATGTTCGTTCCATGCCCATACCAGAAGGTAGCTGAGCGAAAGGATACGTCGTATTCCCGCTGAAGCGTGTAGTACGGGGACATCACCGTAGGGCATGCGGATTGTCGGGATGTCGCGGACGTCGTCGATGCTGACGCGCTTGAGCGGTCCTGCCGTGATTTTTTCATGCGGAGGCGAAAGCCTTTCGAGTACTTTCTGGAGCTGTTCAAACGTTTGCGTTTCCGTTTTTTCCCGGTACCAGTTGCCCCAGTCCGCAATCAGTCCGTTGCATAAAACGCCTCGCGAATTGTCGCGCAGGCCGTTCCAGATTTCCATCGGGGTAAACAAATAGGCTGAAGGCCGATCTGGGGATTCATAATCCCCCTTCGTCTTCCAATAATTTCTAGCGGGATCCCACACGGCGAAGCCGCCGTCGGGCATCGCATAGAGGACAAGACCCGGATTGTGGGGACGCCCGCGTTTGGCGATCCATGCCTGTTCTTTAGTTTGAAACGTGCTCGTATGCTTGATGCTTTTGCTTTTTGAATCCAGCTCAAAGGCTATCCGGGCTTCCTTTTTGGGATTCGTCGGACGCGCCATAAGACCGCTCGTCAGAGACGGCTTGATTTCCTGAGGCCATTTTCGGGTCAGGGCCCACCACGCGATATCGAGAAGGAAACTTTTCCCCAACCCATTGTCTCCAGTTAATATGTTCAGGCGACTGCCGAAGTCTAGGGACATTTCGTCGGCAGGTCCGACATTCTGGAGATGAAGAGAGATAAGCACGGATAATCCTTGAAGGTAAAACGTCCGCAACACGATTTTGAAAATCTATCCAACCGGGAAAGATAGATCAAGAATAATCGCATGGATTTCCCGCCGAATCTTGTTCACGGTGTTATGAGGCCCGCTTTCACGCGATATTCAAGAAAAAGGGGATTCATGATGCTCAGCCTTCATGCCGTCGTGCGCGGAGCCGTCACAGCCGTCCATCCTGACGAGCGCGTCGTCCGCTACCGGTCGGTGGGGCAATCGAATGTGCGCGGGAAGATGGTTCCGGCCTACGCCGATCCAGAAACGCTGGATGCGCAGATACAGAGCGAGAAGGATGACGCCCTATACCACGCCGGCCGCGCCGACGAGAACAGCATTATGCGACGGCGCAGAACGTCGCCAACGAATGCCGCCTGTTCACGCAGGACGCCTTTTTCGCACAAGATGACGGCATTCCGTGGTACGTCGCCCAGCTTGGCAAGCCGCTGGCCCGTTCCGTGGCCTTGTCGCGTATGCGCCAAGCGGCTTCCGATGTTTCCGGCGTCGTTTCCGTAGAGTCCGTGACGGTCGAAGACATTGACCCCGTAACCCGGATCATGGACGGAACCATCAGGCTGGAGGCGGGGGACGACAGTACGGGAGAGCCTCAGTAAGGGCACAAAAAATCCCCTCCCGGCGCAAACCGAGAGGGGGATTTTGGGAGGCCACATATTCTGACACATATTGGGGGCGTATTTCGCCACATTTCGCCACATTTTGCTGAGTTTATATATTGTTAATTCGGTATGTTAAGCTGTAGGCTGTTGTCGTCGGGAGCTTTCGGACATATTCTTTTGAAAAGATCGTTTCAGGAGGAACCATGAAACTGTTTCCCATAGTATTGCTTGGAGCGGCGCTTCTGCTCGGAGGCTGTATGCATCACCACAGACCGCCTCGTCATGAGGAACCTCGGTATGAACACCATAACCCGGATCGGCACGGCGATTACCGTCATCCGGTCCCTGCATCTCGGTACGATTACAGATAAGAGAAGAGGCGGGAACGTATCCCGCCTCTTCCCGTATGCGCCAATCATTTGGGAGCAATCTATTTGGTCAGTTGCGCGTGCCAGTCGATCAATGCGTTCATGAGTTCGGCGACATGCTGTTGAAGCGACGTGTCGACGACGTCGCCCGCTTCGTTGAATGCGGACGAAAAGGCGTTGGAGAATACTTCAGGCTTGTTGACCGGGCGCAAGTTCAAATACACGCACACCTGACGCAGGTGGTACTGCGCACGTGAGGTTCCCATACCGCCGCCCGCGCCCATGATGGCGACCGCCTTCCCGTCGAGGGGCGTATTGTCGGGTTCGCGGGAAAGCCAGTCGAGCGCGTTTTTCAGCGCCGGAGCGATGGAGTAGTTGTACTCGGGGCAGGCGAGAATCAGCGCGTCGGCTTCGGTGGCCTGCCGGATGAGCGTTCGGACGGCTTCCGGTTTGTCGTCTCCGAAATCGGCATTGTAGAAAGGAATGGAAGCGAGTTCCGCCGTCTGGAAACGGACATGGGAAGGCAGACACTGGGCGGCGTACCGGAGCAAGCCTTTATTGCGGGATTGAGCGCGAAGGCTTCCGCAAAGGCCAAGAATGTTCATAACAGGATTCATAATGATTCCTCCTAAAGAAAACATAGTCCAGAAAAAGCGGACTGTCTATGATAGTGAAGTCGGTCCGCGTGAGAAATCGGGCGGCAGGATGAGACCTGCCGGGATAACGTGCGTTATCGGTTGCCCAGAAAGAATTTTTGGAGAAGGGCGGCGCACTCGGGGGCGGCGACGCCTCCCATATGCCACACGCGGTGATTGTGGAACGGCAGGTCAAGCCCGTTGAAGCAGGATTCGACGGCTCCGGCGCGGTTGTCCGCGGCTCCGTAGACGACACCCGCAAGCCGGGCATGGACGATGGCTCCCGTGCACATGAAGCAGGGCTCAAGCGTTACGACCAGGACGCAGTGTTCGAGACGGTAGTTTCCCAGCGTTTTCCCCGCCGCGCGCATGGCCAGAATCTCGGCGTGCGCGGAAGGATCGGAGAGGGCGACCGGGCGATTGTGCGCCGCGCCGAGGATGACGCCGTCAGGGGCGACGACGAGAGCGCCCACGGGAACTTCACCGCATGCCGGAGCTTTCCGGGCCTCGGTGAGCGCGGCCTGCATCAGGGATTCCCACGACCAGCCGGGAGGGGGCACGGGGACGGGGCCCCATACGGCGCGGGCCTGGGGCTCACAGGGATTGGCGGCCGCCCCGGAATCGGTTCCTGCGGGCGGCCCTGAACGTTCGATCATAATTAGAGGATGACCCTTCTGCGAATCTGCTGGACGACCTCTTCGGGCGTGTCGCAGACGGTTACGAGGTCTTCCACCTCGGAAGCTCTGATATAGCCGCCGGAAACCATCGTGTTGCGGACCCAGTCGAGGAAACCGTTCCAGAACGAACTCTGGTACAGAATGATGGGCAGGGGCCTGATGCGCTTCGTCTGCGCCAGCACAAAGGCTTCCGAAAGTTCGTCGATCGTGCCCATGCCGCCGGGCATGACGACGTACGCGAGTGCATACTTGACGAACATCAGCTTGCGCAGGAAAAAGTAGCGGTAATCACTGCGTATTTTGACGTACTTGTTGCATTCCTGCTCGTTGGGGAGCTGAATGTGCAGGCCGACGGACGTGCCTCCGGCCTCCGTAGCGCCCTTGTTGCCCGCTTCCATAAGGCCGGGGCCGCCGCCGGTGATGACGCCGTATCCCGACTGGACCAGCAGTTGGGCGATGGTTTCCGCCTCGGCGTACAAGGGATTGTCCGGCTTGACTCTGGCCGAACCGAAAATGGATACGCAGGGCCCCAACTCGCTGAGCGTTTCGAATCCGTCGACGAGTTCAGCGAGAATCCTGAACATTCGCCATGATTCACGGATGGATAGCATGTCTATCGGAGATTGGCTCATACACAGCTCCTTGTTGCGATATGGTAGGACTATAGCCCGGGGAAAATGCGGACGCAACCGGAATGCGTAAACCTTATCGGGCGTCGAAAGGCGTATCCCGGAACGACGGACAACCGTTTCGCCGGGTTAGGCTCTTAGGGAAGGGCGGGGTTCCGGGCGGGCGCCCATTCTTTTTCTTGTCATCGCATGCCGGTTGCGGATAGTATGGGCCTTCGTCCGAGACATTACACTGTATCAGGAGGCGCTATGAAAGTTCATTTTCTCGGTGCGGCGCAAACGGTCACCGGTTCCTGTTATCTCATTGAGGCCTGCGGGATTCGGTTCACCGTGGATTGCGGGATGCACCAAGGGAACTCCGAAATCGAAGTCCGCAACTTTGAGACGAAAAACTACCGGCCTGCGGACATCGATTTCATTCTTCTGACGCACGCGCATATCGATCACTCGGGCCTGTTGCCCCGCATCGTACACGAAGGGTTCAAGGGAGCGATATATTGCACGCCTCCGACGGCGGCTCTCGCCGGGCTGATGCTTGAAGACAGCGCGCACATTCAGGAAATGGAAGCGGAATGGAAGCGGAAGAAGCTGAAGCGCCATACCGGGCAGAACGCCAAAAATCAGGACGTCGCGCCCTTATATACCGTCGATGACGCGAGAAAGGTTCCGGATCAGTTCCGTGTCGTGGAATACGGCAAGACGATTGAGCCGCATCCGGGCATTGTCGTCACCTACAGGGATGCCGGGCATATTCTCGGTTCGGCCTTTCTGGAACTTTCCATTACCGAAGACGGCAAGACGACCCGTCTCGTCTTTTCCGGCGATCTCGGACGGCCCGGCACGCTGCTCATGCACGATCCCGTCGTTGCGAGTCAGGCGGATTATCTGTTCATTGAAAGCACCTACGGCGACCGCAACCACAAGAACGAGGAAGCGACGTTCGACGAACTGGCCGAAGCCATCGCCTACAGCTACAATAACCGCGACAAGGTGATCATCCCCGCGTTCGCGGTGGGCCGCACGCAGGAAATCCTGTATTGCCTGTACCTCCTGCGCCAGCAGGGAAAGCTCCCGGAGGACATGCCCATTTTCGTCGACAGCCCGTTGGCCATTCGGGCTACGGAAGTGTTCAAGACCTTCAAGGATTATCTGGACACGCCCGAAGTCAAGCTGACGAACAACATGGCGACGCTGCTCCCCAACGTGAAATTCACGTTGGATGCGGCCGAATCGCAGGCGTTGAACGACATGAAGGGACCGGCGATCATCATTTCCGCCAGCGGGATGTGCAACGCCGGACGCATCCAGCATCATCTGCGCCACAATGCGTGGCGTCCGACGGCGAGCATCGTCTTTGTGGGGTATCAGGGCGTCGGTACGCCGGGCCGCCGGATCGTCGACGGCGCGTCGTCCATCCGCCTGTTCAACGAAGACATCGCCATCAAGGCCAAGGTGTTCACTATCGGCGGGTTTTCCGCGCATGCCGGGCAGAGCCAGATTCTGGACTGGATCAGAAAAATGCCCCATTCCAGCATGCAGGTCGTGCTGGTTCACGGCGAAGAAAAGGCCCAGCAGACGCTCTCCGGGCTGATCAAGGAAGAATTCAACCTTCCCGTGAGCATCCCCGGCTATATGGAAGAAATGGAGCTGGTGCCGGGGGCCATGCCCGAAGTCGTCGTTACGGCGAAGGCGCAGAGCTACGCCCATGTGGACTGGGAACTGCTGCTTGAAGAAACGGAAAGCAAGATGGCGAAGCTGCGCGCGCGTCTCGAAAACGCGCAGTCCCGCCCGTGGGACGAACAGGTGGACATCCGGGATCGCGTCCTCGATCTCAACAAGGAATTGCTGTCCGTCCTCACCCAACTGTAAGCCGAACGGAAGGGGCCCGCACGGGCCTCTTCGTTTCCTCACCTCAACGTCGGCCGGAACCGGTCGTTTGCTGGAGCGTTCATGCGTATCATCGCCGGTGCCCTTGGGGGCCGGATATTGAAGACTGTCGAGGGACCGGGATACCGTCCGGCCACGGCCAAGGTCCGCGAGGCCATTTTTTCCATGCTTGCCGCCCGGGGCGTGGTCTGGAGCGGCTTGCGCGTACTGGACCTGTTTGCGGGGAGCGGAAGCCTGAGCTTCGAGGCCCTGAGCCGCGGCGCGCAGGAAGCCTGCCTCGTCGAGCGGGAACCCAAGGTCGTGCAGTGTCTCAACCAGAATGTGGAAACGCTTGATGTGGCCGATCGCTGCCGGGTGGCGGCGAACGACGTCGCCCGGTTCCTGCGCGGCAGGGCCTATCAGCCGTATGACATCATCTTTGCCGATCCGCCCTACGGGGAAAACCGTCTGGCTCCCACGCTCAAGGCGGTCATGAAGGGCGGCTGGCTGGCCCCCGGCGGATACCTGCTCGCCGAGATCGAAGGCTTGCTGCGTTTTGACGCCGCGTCCGCGCATGACGAGCTGGAACTGGAAACGGACAGACATTACGGACAGACCCGGATCATCTTATGGCACAAGACAAGCGAGTAGCGATCTATCCCGGCACGTTCGATCCGCTGACCAACGGACATGCCAACATCATCCGGCGCGGCCTGCGGATGTTCGACACCGTCATCGTCGCGGTGGCGGCGGATACGGGCAAGTCGCCTCTGTTCTCATTGGAAGAACGCGTCGCCATGGCGGAGAAGGTCTTTGCCAAGGAACCGGGCATTTCCGTCGAACCCTTTCAGGGGCTGCTGGTGGAATACGTCGCCCGTCGGAATGTGCACACCATTCTGCGCGGGCTCCGGGCCGTGTCCGACTTCGAGTACGAATTCCAGATCGCGCTCATGAACCGGAAGCTCCGTCCCGATATCGAGACGCTGTTCCTGATTTCCGACTACCGTTGGCTGTACATCAGTTCGACCATCGTCAAGACGGTCGCGAGCCTCGGCGGAGACGTCAGGGGGTTGGTGCCGGATCATGTGTTCGCCTGTCTTCGGGACAAGTACGGCTTTCCGCACGGGGACGTCGAACCGGTTCCTCCGCCGCCCGTTCCCAATCTGGCGGAGCTTTCCCGGTTGGCCGAACTGGAGGCGGCGGCCAAAGAGGGTTCCGGCACATGACGAAACAGCGCGTCGTCTGTCTCGTCGGTCCCACCGGCGTCGGGAAATCTGCGGTGGCGCTTCGGCTTGCCGAACGTTTCGGCGGCGAAATCATCAATGCGGATTCCCGTCAGGTCTTCCGGGCGTTTCCCCTCATCACGGCACAGCCTTCCCCCGAGGAGCAGTCCCGCTGTCCGCATCGGCTGTACGGCTTTCTGGACACCGACGCCCGCTTTTCCGCCGGAGCGTGGGGAGCGCGGGCGTTGCGGCACATCGAACAGGCAGCCTTCCCTTTGCTGGTCGGAGGAACGGGACTGTACCTCCGCGCTCTGTTTGACGGCATCGTGGACATTCCTCCGATACCGGAAGCCTTGCTCGCCCGGTTGACGGAAACCTGCGAGCGTGAGGGCTCCGTGGCTTTGCACCATCGTCTGAAGGAGCTGGACCCCGTCTATGCGGCACGAATCCATGCAAACGACCGGCAGCGGATTGTACGGGCGCTGTGCGTGTACGAGGCGACGGGCAAGACGTTTTCTTGGTGGCATGCCCAGACCCCGCCCCCGCGCGATGCGGATGTGCTGCGCATCGGCCTGCGTTTGCCGCTGGACACGCTGACGCCGTTGCTGGCCAAACGCATCGACGTCATGATCGAGGCCGGAGCCATTGAAGAGGCCAGTGCGGAGTATGCCGCGCACCCGGAGGGAAGCTTTCCCGGATGGTCCGGCATCGGGTGCCGGGAACTCCATCAGCATCTCGAAGGCCGACTGTCGCTGGATGCGGCGCGCGACCTGTGGATCAAGAATACCCGGGCCTATGCGAAACGTCAGCTGACATGGTTCAACGCGGACGGTCGTATTCGGTGGTTCGGTCCGAACGACGGGCAAGACATTCTCGAACTGGTGCGGGACTGGCATCGTTCCGCCTGCTGTTCCGCATAAAGGGATTGCGTTTGCGGATGATCAGGATTCGTATCACCCCAAATATTGCTACGGGGTTGGGTGTCCTTGTTTTTGCGTCTACGGACACCTCCGAGGCATTGATGGGGGGATAGTGGGTCACGAAAGATGAGCATGGGGAGCATGGCGGAGGGGACTTGACGAATGTTTGACTTTTCCTTGACTGGTGCGGGATTGAAGGTTGACCGGCCCCAAAAAGCGGAAAGAGAATGGTTTGAGAGCGGCAGGCCGATTTGAGGCCCTTTTTTCACGCAAGTTGAGAACAGAAACAGCCCCGGCGTGCGTCAAAACTGACGCAAAACCGGGGCTGTTTTTTATTGCAACAATGGGGGTGGATTTCCAGCTCCCCGTCGTATCAACTGGCTTTGAACGCAGCCATAAAAAAGCCGCCTTGCTCAGAGCAGGGCGGCTTCTCTTTCGTCGTCAGGGACGATTACTTCTGGCTTTCTTCCACGATGCGCTTCGTGGTGGTCGCGATTTCCAGTTCTTCATTCGTAGGAATGATGATGACCGGGATGCGGCTGTCGGGGGCGCTGATGATGCGGGCGCCGGGCTTGCGGGTGTGGTTTTCCTTGCTGTCGAGCTTGATGCCGAACGGTTCGAGGCCTTCACAGACGGCTTCGCGGACGAACTCGTCGTTTTCGCCGATACCGGCGGTGAACACGATGGAGTCCACGCGGCCCAGCAGGAAGAAGTAGGAACCGAGCATCTTCTTGATGCTGCGGACCAGCATCTTGAAGGCCAGCTTGGCCTTTTCGTCGCCCTTTTCAATGTTGGCGTGCACGTCGCGCATGTCGCTGGTGCCGCAGATGCCGAGCAGGCCGGACTGCTTGTTCAGGAGCTTGTCCGCTTCAGCCGGGGTAAGCCCCTTCTTTTCCATCACGACGGGTACGATGGCCGGGTCGATGGAACCGCAGCGGGTGCCCATCATCAGGCCTTCAAGCGGGGTGAGGCCCATGGACGTGTCGATGCACTTGCCGTTCTGCACGGCGGTCATGGAGGAACCGTTGCCGAGGTGCATGGTGATGGAGTTCAATTCGGACTGCGGCTTGCCGAGGAATTCGGCGGTGGCGCGGGCGATGTACTTGTGCGAGGTGCCGTGGAAGCCGTAGCGGCGGATGCGCATTTCCTCATAGAGGGAATAGGGCAGGGGATAGAGGAAGGCTTCGGGAGCCAGGCTCATGCCGAATTCGGTGTCGAACACGCCCACGTTCGGAACGCCGGGGAAAAGTTTCTCCGCCACTTCGATGCCCATGAGGTTGGCCGGGTTGTGCAGCGGGCCGAGGGGGAAGCAGTCGCGGATGATCTCCTTCACCTTTTCGTCGATGAGCACGGGCGCGGTGATGGCTTCGCCGCCGTGCAGGACGCGGTGGCCGATGGCCGTGATTTCCGACTTGTCCGCGATGACGCCCTTTTCAGGATCGAGGAGCAGGGAGATGACGTCTTCCATGCCTTCGACATGGGTGGGGAAGGGACGTTCGAAAACGAGCTTTTCCTGCTTGTCCGTGTCGGGGGCGATCTTGTGGGACAGTTTGCCCATGGGCTGCCCGATGCGTTCGACCACGCCGGAGCACATGACCGTGTGGTCGTCCATGTTGAACAGTTGATACTTGCACGAAGAGGAGCCTGCGTTGATGACCAGAATTTTCATGGGTTCTACCAGCTGATGAAATGAAGTTAGAGGGATTCGATTTGCCAATAAAAACCGCTGGGCATCCCGGCGTCTTGTTCGTTCGAACGCAGGACGGTGGACCGGGACGCCCGGCGGAACAATGCGCTTACTTGAGGGTGACGAGACCCTTTTCGGCCTGTGCCTGAATCGCGGTGATCATGACCGTGTTGACGATGTCCGGGACCGTACAGCCGCGGGAAAGGTCGTTCACGGGCTTGTTGAGCCCCTGAAGGACGGGCCCGATGGCGAGCGCGTCCGCGGCCCGCTGAACGGCCTTGTAGGTGTTGTTCCCCGTGTTGAGGTCGGGGAAGATGAACACGGAGGCATGACCGGCAACCGGGCTGCCCGGAGCCTTCGTACGGGCGACGTCGGGATCGATGGCCGCGTCGTACTGGATGGGCCCGTCGAGCGGAAGCTCGGGAGCCTGCGCGTGGGCGAGCCGGGCGGCTTCGGCGACCTTGTCCACGGCTTCGCCCTTGCCGGACGTCCCCGTGGAGTAGGAAAGCATGGCGACGTACGGATCGACGCCGAATACCCGCGCGGTATGGGCTGAGCTGACGGCGATGTCGGCAAGCTGTTCGGCGGAAGGGTTCGGATTGACCGCGCAGTCGCCGAAGACGAGGATGCGATCCTTGAGGCACATGAAAAACACGCTGGAAACGATTGAGGTGCCGGGCTTGGTCTTGATGATCTCGAAAGCCGGACGGATGGTGTGCGCCGTCGTATTGACGGACCCCGAAACCATGCCGTCGGCGTCGCCCATATGCACCATCATGGTGCCGAAATACGTCGCGTCGTTCATGCGTTCGCGCGCGAGTTCCGGCGTGGCCCCCTTGGCCTTCCGCAGTTCGTAATAGCGGTCGGCGTAGGTTTCGAAAAGCGCGGAAGCGGTCGGTTGGATGATGGTGACGCCGTCCAGTTTCAGATTGAGGTTGCGTATCTTTTCCTGAATGGCGGCGGCATCTCCGAGCAGGATGATGTCCGCGATCCCGCGTTCGCACAACGCTTCGGCTGCCCGCAGGATACGCAGCTCCTCGCCTTCGGGAAGCACGATGCGCATGCGGTGCCGCTGCGCCTGCTGGGCGAGGTTGAATTCGAACATCATGGGCGTGACGCGATCGGTACGGAAATCAAAGATGCGGTTGACGAGCGCGTCCTTGTCCACGGCTTCCGCGAAAGCGTCCATTGCCGCTCCGATCTTGCGGTGATCTTCCGGCGCGATTTTGCCGTGGAGTTTGGCAAGCTCCTGCAAGGTTTCGTAGGTCGCCGTCCCGACGGACAGGATGGGTACCGGAGCGCCGGTCCAGCCTTCCATGAGCCGCCGCATGCTGTCGGGCAGCTCAATGCCCCCGGTCAGAAGAATACCCGATACATGAGGATAGGACGAAGACAACTGCGAAGCCAGACTCGCCAGAATGATGTCGGAACGATCGCCCGGCGTCACGATCAGCATGTCCCGTTGCAGGTAGTTCATGAAATTGCCTACCTGCATGGCGGCGACGAGATAGTCGTGGACGAGATTGTCCAGCCCTTCCTTGCCGAAAAGGATTTCGGCGTTCAGCCCCTTTCGGACTTCGCCGACGCTGGGATTGCAGAGAGCGGGATTCTCGCCGATGAGGAAAACGGGGGTGGCGGCTTCGCCCTCGGCGTCCGCGCAGTTGGCGACGCACGCGGCGCGTTCGTCCGCCGTGAGCTCGACGCGGTTGACGAAGACGCAGGCGACTTCCCGCTGCTTGTCCTTCAACAGTTCCAGACTGGTCCGCACGGACGCCTGCACGGCTTCCGCACCCTTGCCCCGCCCGTTGATGACGAGAGCGAGAGGAATGTTGAGGCTGGCGGCGATCTCGGTGTTCAGATCGAACAGGAAGGCCGTGTCCTTGTTTCGGAAGTCCGTTCCCTGACACAGGACAAAATCATGGCTTTCCTGTACGGCTTTGTACTTTTGGAAAATTTTTTCGATGAGCAGCGACGTGTTGCCCGAGGTGACGAGGTCGAGCGCTTCCGCGTAGGTGCAGGCGTACGCGTCCTCATAAGACATATCCAGCTCAAAATGCCGGAGAACCAGATCGATGCCCGGATCGGGGCGCGCCTCGTCAACCTGATCGATGATGGGGCGGAAGAACGCGATTTTCCGTACCTGAGACTGGAGGAAACGCATCAGCCCCAAGGTCACTACAGATTTCCCACTCGAGTCTTCCGTGCCGGTAATATAGAGAGAATGGGCCATGAGGGATGCTCCGAGGGTGGTAAAAGACGTTCTTGTCGGTCTGCGCCGTTGAATGACGCCAAGAATACTAGACGGAGTATCCCCCAAAAACAAGGGGAAACTCCGTCAGGGGTTTTCCGGGGGCCGGACATCCGGCCCCCGGAAGATGTTTTTAGTCAGCGGTCTTGGGGAGTTCCACCGCGCCGGGAATCTCCGTAAGATGCTTCAACAGTTCGTAGCGTTCGTTATAGGACTTTTCCAGTTCGCTCTGGAGCCGTTCGGATTCTTCCGGATTGATGCTCTTGAGCTGGGCATAGCGGTTTTCGCCGGCCAGGAATTCACGCAGCGTCCCGTCGGGAGCCTTGGATTCCAGGGTCAGAGGCGACTTGCCCTGAGCGGCCAGTTCGGGGTTGAAGCGGTACAGCGGCCAGTAACCGCTTTCCACCGCCAGCTTGCCTTCTTCCATGCTCTTGCCCATGCCCTTGCGGATGCCCTGGTTGATGCAGGGAGCGTAGGCGATGATGAGGGACGGTCCCTTGTAGGCTTCGGCTTCCTTCAGGGCCTTGAGAACCTGCTGCTTGTTGGCGCCCATGGAAACGGAGGCCACATACACATAGCCGTAGGTCATCGCCATGCGGCCGAGGTCCTTCTTGCCGGTACGCTTGCCGGCGGCGGCGAACTTGGCGATGGAGCCGAGCGGGGTGGACTTGGAGGCCTGACCGCCCGTGTTGGAGTACACTTCCGTATCCATGACCAGCACGTTGATGTCTTCACCGGAAGCCAACACATGGTCCAGTCCGCCGTAACCGATGTCATAGGCCCAACCGTCGCCGCCGAAGACCCAGATGGACTTCTTGGTGAGCAGGTCGTTCATGTCCCAGATTTCATCGAACAGGTGGTGTTCCGGAGCGTCGGCAAGGGCGGCGAGGATTTCTTCGCCGTACTTCTTGGAACCTTCGGCGTCGTCCTTGTTTTCCAGCCAGCCGTTGAGGGAGGCAACCAGTTCTTCGGGAAGATCGGGCAGCTTGGCCGCTTCCGCGATGACGTCGGCGAGCTTTTCGCGACGGTGCTTGACCGCGCTCAGCATGCCGAAACCGTATTCGGCGGCGTCTTCAAAGAGGGAGCTGCCCCAAGCCGGGCCGTGGCCGTCCTTGTTGGTGGTGTACGGCACGGTGGGAGCTGAGCCGCCCCAGATGGAGGAGCAGCCGGTCGCGTTGGCGACGAGCATGCGTTCCCCGAAGAGCTGGGTGATCAGCTTGACGTAAGGCGTTTCGCCGCAACCCGCGCAGGCGCCGGAGAATTCCAGCAGAGGCTGCTGGAGCTGGGAGCCCTTCAGGCTGTCGCGGGACATCAGGTTGTCCTTGGGTTCCACGCATTCGGTGGCGAACTTGAGGTTGGCGACCTGATCTTCGATCTGGGTGTGGAGCGGCTTCATGACCAGAGCCTTGGTCTTGGCCGGGCACACTTCGGCGCAGGAACCGCAGCCGAGGCAGTCTTCAGCGTACACCTGCATGCGGAACTTGAGGCCCTTGAGTTCCTTGCCGATGGCGTCCTTGGTGACGAAGGAAGCCGGAGCGCAGGCCAGTTCCTCGTCGTTCACCAGAACGGGGCGGATGGCCGCGTGGGGGCAGACGAAGGAGCACTGGCAGCACTGGATGCAGTTTTCGGAAATCCATTCGGGGATGTTCACGGCTACGCCGCGCTTTTCAAACGCGGTGGTGCCGAGCGGAACCAGCCCGTCGGGTTCGAAGGCGGACACGGGCAGCTTGTCGCCCTGCTGAGCGAGGATCGGACGCACCACGTTGGTGATGTATTCCGGTTCGTGGTTGTGGCCACAGCCGCAGCTGCAGGTGCACGCTTCGGCCTTGGGAGCGTCCGCGGCATCGGCCCATTCGGCCGGAACCTTGATTTCGGTCAGAGCGGCGATGGCGTTGTCCACGGCGGCGAGGTTCATGTTGACGATCTTGTCGCCCTTGCGGCCGTAGGTCTTTTTGATGGAGTCCTTCAGCAGCGACACGGCCTGATCAAAGGGAATGACTTCGGCGAGCTTGAAGAAGGCGGTCTGCATGATCATGTTGATGCGTCCGCCGAGGCCGATTTCCATGGCGACCTTCACCGCGTCCACGTTGTAGAAGCGGATGTGCTTGCGGGCGATGATGCGCTTCATGGAAGCGGGCAGTTCGCGGCTGAGGTCTTCGACGGTGTTCCATTCGGAGTTCAGCACGAACACGCCGCCGTCCTTGATGCCTTCGAGCACGTCGTACTGATGGACATAGGTGGACTTGTGGCAGGCGATGTAGTCGGCCTGATTCACCAGATAGGTGGAGCTGATGGGCGACTTGCCGAAGCGCAGGTGGGACACGGTGAAGCCGCCGGACTTTTTGGAGTCGTAGGCGAAGTAGGCCTGAGCGTAGAGATCGGTGTTGTCGCCGATGATCTTGATGGCCTGCTTGTTGGCGCCCACGGTGCCGTCGGCGCCGAGGCCGAAGAACTTGCACTGCACGGTGCCGGGGGCCACGGTGTCGATATCCTTGCCGACTTCGAGGCTGGTGTAGCTCACGTCGTCGTCGATGCCCACGGAGAAGTGGTTCTTCGAGCCGATGGTGTTCATGTTGTCGAACACGGCCTGCGCCATCGCGGGGGTGAATTCCTTGGAACCCAGACCGTAGCGACCGCCGAGGATGCGGGGCGCGTTGCCCTTTTCCATGAAGGCGGCACAGACGTCGAGGTACAGGGGTTCGCCGAGGCAGCCGGGTTCCTTGGTGCGGTCGAGCACGGTGATGGTTTCGACCGTGGTGGGAATGACCTTCAGCAGGTGTTCCACGGAGAAGGGACGGTACAGGCGAACCTTCACGAGGCCGAGGCGCTGGCCCTGCGCGTTCAGCAGGTTGATCACCTCTTCGATGGTTTCACAGGCGGAACCCATGGCGACGATCACGCGGTCGGCTTCCGGGTGGCCCACATAGTCGAAGGGACGGTACTTGCGGCCGGTGATGCCTTCAACCTTCTTCATCGCCTCGACGACGATGTTCGGAACGGCGTTGTAGAAGAGGTTCCGGCGTTCGGTGTTCTGGAAGTAGATGTCGGGGTTCTGGGCGGTGCCGCGCTGGTGCGGGTGTTCCGGGTTCATGGCGTTCTGCCGGAATTCGTTCACCTTTTCCCAGTTGACGACCTTGCGGATGTCTTCATAGTCGATGACTTCGATCTTCTGGATTTCGTGAGAGGTACGGAAGCCGTCGAAGAAATGGCAGAAGGGCACGCTGGATTCGATGGTGGACAGATGGGCCACCAGAGCGAGGTCCATGCACTCCTGAACCGAGCTGGCGCACAGGAAGGCGAAGCCGGTCTGACGCGCGGCCATGACGTCCTGCTGGTCGCCGAAGATGCTCAGGGCGTGGGTGGAAAGCGCGCGGGCGGAAACGTGGAACACGGTGGGGAGCAGTTCGCCGGCGATCTTGTACATGTTGGGGATCATCAGCAGGAGGCCCTGAGAGGCCGTAAACGTGCTGGTCATGGCTCCCGCGACCAGAGAACCGTGCACGGCGCCGGCGGCGCCCGCTTCGGACTGAAGCTCACGCACGGTAACGGTCTGTCCCATCAGATTCTTTTTACCGGCGGCGGCCCAGTCGTCGGCCAGTTCGCCCATCACGGAGGACGGCGTAATAGGATAGATGCAGGCGACGTCGCTCAGCGCGTAGGCGATGTGCGTGGTTGCCGTGTTGCCGTCCATGGTTTTCATTTTCTTGGCCATGAAAACTCCCTTCCGCCCTCGGGCGGACGTTGTTTGTCTGTCCGTCGGCGTGACGGGCAAACAGGATACGTGTTCAGCCGCAAACGCCAGCGAGGCCGGCGCGGCAACATGTTGTGTACTATTCAGAGCGCGGGGCGCGTGCCCAAAGGGGCGGAGACTCCCGGACACATGTCCTTTTCAGGAGGATAACGACTTGCCGTCCCTTGTCCATTGTTATGTTGTCGACTCTGATCTGACGTACCGGTTTCCTGCGGCGTTCCGGGATTCTCCCTCCCCCGTTTCGACGCGGGAACCGGCCTGTTCATGGCGAGTGAAGGTCTTCCATCTGGAATGGATGAAACACGTTCCGCATGTGGGAAGGCAATACCATACATTTGGTTGGTTGAACAGTCTATTTCGTGTTTATTCCTAAAAATCTTTTTGCACAAGCGGACGAGGGACGGAAACGGACGAGCCCCTGACAAGGATTTCAAACGGATATCCTGACAGGGGCTCGTGCGGCGTGAACGGAAAAATCAGAGAAGATCGGGATCGGCGGGTTTGCGTTCCCAACAGATTTTTCCCTGCCCCTTCCTGAATTTCCGCAGCAGCACGTAGAGGGCCCCGGCACCGCCGTCGGCGGGCCGCGCCGTGCAAAAGGCGAGAATCACACGTTTAAACGGGTCCTGCGTGAACCACTCCTGAACTTTTTCCCTGAGAATGGGAATCCCGTGCGGCGAATTCAGGCCGCGTCCGGGGACGACCAGAACGGTCCGTTGGCCCTTGAAATAGGCCGCGCGGAAAAAACCGATCAGCGCGTCGAACGCCTGCTGCGCGTTCATCCCGTGGAGATCGAGGTGGGATTCCGGGCTGAACTGGCCCGCCTGAAGTTTTCCCACCGTCATAAGATCGAGCCCGACGACATGCCCTTCAACGTATTCATCCGTGAACGCAAGTGCGAACTCGAGTTTACCGTCCATGAAGTCTTGGAGCGGATTGACGGCTTCCTGCACGGGGGCAACCGGAGCGGGCGCTTCGGCGACGACGGCGCGGCCTTTCCCGGAGAGAGGGGTCACGTCCTGCATGGCGCTGAAGAAAACGTTGTCCTCAACCTGAAGCTGCTCCGGCTCCTCAGGAGAGGAGGCCGTTTCCTGTGCGGGTGCGGCTTTCTTTTTGGCCTTCAGAGACCGCTTGGTTTCCCGGACGGAGTCTTCAGCCAGAACCGGATGTCCCAGCGAGGTCGGCGCGGACGGTTTTGGAGACGTCTTTTTGGAGGCGGCACCCAGTTTGGTCACTCCGGAAACGGCGGCGAGAAAGGCTCTGGCTTCCTTGTCGTCGGAGGGGGAGGAGCCGAATTCCGAATAGAAGGACAGCGCCGCGTCGGCATCGGCTGACGGAGCCGGTTTTTTCGTGACGGTGCGTTCCTTTTTCTTCTCTTCCAAAGACTGAAAGCGTTTTTTGTCCAGCTTGCGGAAGGGGTTTTCCGCTGCAAAGGTTTTTTCTTCATTCATGTTGAGAACCTTTCGTGCGTTGAGAGATGGCGGTATAGGCCATACCATAGTCTCCGCGCGGCAGGACCGCAAGGGCCGGGAGCGGCTCAAAACGGTCGAAGGAGGGGGCCGCCTCTTGCACAAGCCTTGGGAAAAGCCTATTCTCGCCGGACATATTACCCAAAGCTAGTTTGAGGAGAGGATCATGTCCCTGACGCGAGCCCAAGCGTATACTGAGGCCGGAGTCAACATCGACGCTGGCAACTCCCTGGTTTCCCGCATCAAATCCATCGTATCGCAGACGCATATTCACGGCGTGCTGTCGGATATCGGCGGGTTCGGCGGACTTTTCAAGCCGGATATGTCCGGTATGGACGAGCCGGTGCTGGTTGCCTCGACCGATGGCGTAGGCACCAAGCTGAAACTTGCCTTTGCCTTCGACAAGCATGATACCGTCGGTATCGATCTTGTCGCCATGAGTGCCAATGATATTCTGGTTCAGGGCGCGCGTCCGTTGCTGTTCCTCGACTATTTCGCGACCGGCAAACTTGATGTGGACAAGACGACGCAGGTCATCGCCGGCATCGCCGAAGGCTGCAAGCAGGCCGGCTGCGCGCTGCTCGGCGGTGAAACGGCGGAAATGCCCGACATGTACGGCGACGGCGAGTACGACCTCGCCGGTTTCTGCGTGGGCATGGCGGACAACGCCAAGATCGTGGACGGCTCCGGCATCCGTGTGGGCGACGTCCTCATCGGACTGGCGTCCTCCGGCATCCATTCCAACGGCTATTCCCTTGTCCGCAAGATTCTCGACAAGAGCGGCCTCGGCCCTGACGATATCCTTCCCGGCACCGATCGGACCGTGAAGGACGTGCTGCTGGCCCCCACCTATATTTATTCCGACGTCGTGCGCAACCTGATGCGCGATCTGCCCGTCAAGGGCATGGTCCACATCACCGGCGGCGGTTTCTACGACAACATCCCCCGCGTGTTGCCCAACTCGGTGACGGCGGACATCAATTTCGCTTCTTGGGACGTTCAGCCCGTGTTCCACTGGCTGCGCGAGCAGGGCGGCCTGACTTGGCCCGAAATGCTTCAGATTTTCAACTGCGGCATCGGGTACGTTTTCATCGTTCCCGAAGACGTCGCCGAAGAGGCTATGGGTCGTCTTGAGGCGATGCACAAGGGCGCTTGGGTGATCGGCACTATCGGTCGCCGTCAGGAAAAGGATGAGGAACAGGTCAAAATCCTGTTCTAGCCTTTTCAGCCATCCGGTATAATGCGGAAAGCCTCCTCGGATAACTCGAGGAGGCTTTCCTGTTTTACGGGAGTATGTTGAGTGAGCGTGTAACTGACCGCAACAAAAACAAAGGACCACCCGTTCAGCACGGGTGGTCCTGATTTCGCAGCCCGACAGCCCGGTTATTGGGAAAGGCCTTCCGCTTCCGCCTCGGCGATGCGGGCGTCAAGCCAGCGCATCATGTCGCGTTCGGTTTCCGGGGAAGGGTAACATACGCATTCGCACCGCATCCTGCCCTTGGCCCGCACGAGCAGTTCGAGCCTGACGCCGTCGTCGAGGATTTCAAGTGCGAGGCAATGCGGCCCGCACGAGGTTTCATGTTCGATCTGGACCGGGAGGAGCTGTTCTTTGTCCAGCGGGACCCAATAGAGCTTTTCGATGCCGGACTGACAGCCTCTGGCCGTCAGGTTTTCCTCCAGTCTGGCGAGGGTGTCCGGGTGCAGTTCGTCCACGAGATAGCAGCGCATGATCGTTCCTTTACAGGTGATGAGATTCGGATTTGCGGACTCTGCGCGTACATCGGCCCGCAGGGTGTTCTTCATCAAGGCCGAACATGCGTCTGATCAGTTCGACGTTGCGGGATGACGGTTCGGACTGCGCTTCCTTCAGGAAGGTGATGGGCTCATGCGAGAGCTTGCGGACCAGTCCGTGCAACATGGCTTCCAGCGCCTCGCGAGTGGCCTGATCCACGGGGCCGAGCCGTTTCAAGGTCCGGTAAAGTTCTTCCTGAGCGTGCGTTTCGAAATGCGAGAGCAGGTCCACAATTGTGGGTTGCAGGTCCAGCGAGTCCAGCCAGAACGTGAAGGCTTCGACTTCCTCGTCGACGATGGCCTGCGCCTTCTCGGCTTCCACGCGGCGGTGGGCCAGATTTTCTTCAACCACTTCCTTCAGGTCGTCGATGTCGTAGAGATAGACGTTGTCCAGATTGTTGACGTCGGGATCGATGTCACGGGGCACCGCAATGTCGATGAAGAACATGGGGCGGTATTTGCGGCGTTTCAACACGTCCTTGATGTCGCGGGCCCGGATGATGGCTTCCGGGGAACCCGTGGAGCTGATGATGATGTCCACGTTGGCGAGGCGGTCGAAAAGCTGCTCGAAGGGAACCGCTTCCCCCTTGAACTCGGCGGCGAGTTCCTTGGCGCGCTCGTAGGTCCTGTTGGCGACCTGCACGCTGCTGATGCCGGACTGGATGAGGTGGGTGGCCGCGAGTTCCGCCATTTCCCCCGCGCCGATGAGCATGGCCTGATACTGGCTCATGTCGCCGAAGATGCGTTTGGCGAGTTCCACGGCGGCGTAGCTGATGGAAACCGCGCTCGCCGCGATGCCCGTTTCGGTCCGTACGCGCTTGGCGACGCTGAACGACTTGTGGAGCAGACGGTTGATGATGGTTTTGGTCGTTCCCGCCACGGTCGCCTTGCGATAGGCGCCCTTGAGCTGGCCGAGGATTTGCGGTTCGCCGAGCACCATGGAGTCGAGGCTGGACGCCACGGTGAACAGATGGTTGATCGCTTCGCGCCCTTTATGGATGTAGACATAGGGGGAGAGCTCCACCACCTTTCGGCCCTTGGCGGAGGCCCAGGCCTCAAGCACGAGTCCCGGAACGTCGCCCTGACCGACGGCGAGGATTTCGACGCGGTTGCAGGTGGAAAGAATCAGCGCCTCATCCAGCGTCGTTTCCGCGGTGTTGTCTTCGCCCGAAGGGCGGAGCGGAATGGCCCACGTCTCTTTGGAGCAGTGATCCGTCAGTGCGAAACGTTCCCGTACCTCAACTCCGGCGGTGCGGTAGTTGAGCCCAATGAGATAGATTTGTTGTTCCATATCAGCGTGGTGTGGTCAGAAAGCTGTGGTGGGTCGTCATGAAGAGGTTCACCACGATGAGCGAAAACGCGCATACGGTGAATATCCATATGGCCAGAACCGCCGGCTTGCGTCCCTGCCAGCCCTGCGTGAAGCGCTGGTGGAAGAGCCATGCGTACAATCCCCAGACAATGAGCGAGACGAATTCCTTGGGATCGCCTGAAAGGACGGTCCCCCAATTGATGCGGGCCGAAATGAATCCGAAGAGGATGCCCGCCGTAAACAGAGGAAAGCCCACCATCGTCGTCATCGCGTTGATCTTGTCCAGCGCGGACAGTGCGGGCAGGTCCTTCTGGAATCCGGCCATCTTCGACTTGGATTTGATCGTCTTGGCCTGAATGAGGAACAGGACACCCGCGCCGAAGGCCAGCGCCATCAGGCCGAGGCTGACGAAGATCGCCACGATGTGGATGGTGAAGGTCATGCCGGACAGCACGGGAGGAAGCGGGGATTCGGCATGGCGCAGGAGCAGGGCGATCAAAAAGGTCAGCAGCGAGAACGGGGCCACGGTCAGCAAAAGCGCCTCATAGCGCCAGCGGAGCCAGGCGACGAGGCCGCTGAGCGTGATGCACCAGGCCAGCAGTTGGACATAGACGGAGCGGGTCAGCCCGGCGAAGCCGTCGTCCAGAAAAGTGATGCCCAGAAGCAGGGTATGGGTTGTAAAGGCGAGCACTGTAAGCACTAGAGCGGCACGCTTGAGCCATTCGTTTCGGGCAAGGATGCCCGCCACGACGGCCGCCGTGCCGAGGGCGTACAAGTGAATGGCCAGAACCGGCAGCAGTTCAGGCAAGATCATGCAGCAACTCCATGATGTACGGGTGCAGTTGGGGAGGTAACAGGTCCCTCAGCAAGGCCTCGCAGGTTTCCCGGTCCCGGCGCCGCAGCGCGTCGGCCAGCGGTGATTCCACGAGGTTCCGAAAGAGGGTTGTATTCTGCCTCGTCTCTTGTTGCAAGGCAAGAACCAAGGGGCGGAGCCGCGCCAAAAGTTCACTGATGCCCGTGAATCGTCCGTCGAGCCAGCTTTCCAGTTCCCCGCGCATCTTGCGGGCGAGGGCCGGGCTTCCCCCGCCGGTGGAAACCGCGATGGAGATGGTTCCTTGTTCGATATGCGCGGGTACGATAAAGGTACTTTCCTTCGGGGCGTCGGCGCAGTTGCAGGCGATTCCCCGTTCCGTGCAGGCGTCCGCCACGGCGGCGTTGGTCCGCCGGTCGCTGGTGGCGGCAAAGACCAGCGTGCAGCCCTCCACATCGGCGGGCGTGAAAGGCCGCTGCTCATAGGCGAGACGCGAATCCTCAAGCATCGCTTGAAGTGTTTCGCCGGGAGCCGCCAGATCGAGAACCTTGATCCGCGCCGGATCACACGCGAGAAGGGAAGCTATCTTGCGGCAGCCGACGCTTCCGGCTCCGACGACGAGGCAGGTCCTTCCGGACAGATTCAAAAAAACGGGATAATAGCGCATAGTACACCCGGCGGGCAAAGAGTCTCATACCTTGAACCTATGAATTGGAAAGCATACCACGACAGGGGCGCGTCGTCCACAGAGGCGTGGGACAGTCCCCTGTCGGAACGAGGAGCGAATGATTCGGGCATTCAGAAACGAAGATTCGGAGGCTGTCGTGGCCCTGTGGCTGGAAGCGTCGCTTCAGGCGCATGCCTTCGTCGGAAAGGGCTACTGGGAAAGCAAGGTGGAGGATATGCGGACCCTCTATCTGCCCTTGAGCGAGATTGTGGTGGACGCGGATGAGGCTACGGGGGAAATCACCGGCTTCGCAGCTCTGGTGGAGGATTTTCTTGCGGCATTGTTCGTCGCGCCCCGACATCAGGGGAAAGGAACGGGTACCCGGCTGCTCAAGCTCGCTCAGAAGATGCGTGGGACGCTGGAACTCTCGGTCTACGCGGAAAACGAACGGGCCGTGGAGTTTTACCGGAAACACGGCTTTAAGGTCGTTGGGCAAGGTGTGGAAGAGGCTACGGGACATCTCGAACTGACCATGCGGTTTGGCGGATAAAGGAATTGAGAGCGGAGTTTTCCCCGGTCTGGGGGCTACGCCGCGTTCACCCTGCGTTGACAGGCGGACAACCGTTTCGTTTCGGTTTTTTGCCAGCGCGTTGAAGGCGTGCGCGGCGGTCAGCGTTCCCGTTTTGTTTTTTTAGCAGAGAGTTGCGCGAGTATGAAAAAAGAACACCTGCTCGCGGAGCACAAAAACGCCGGAGGGCGCGGGCTGAACTTTCAGCCCGCGCCCTCCGTTCCGTAGAGGAAAGGCCTAGTTCAGGCCCAGTTCCTTGATGAGCGTTTCCTTGATGCTTTCGATGGTCCCCTGACCGTTGAGGACGATGTATTTCGTTTCGCCCTTTTCGGCCAGCGCCTTGAAGTAGTGTGCGGCGGCCAGCGTTCCGGTCTTGGTATCGTAGTAGATGTCGTGGCGCTTGTTGATCGCCGCTTCATCCTGATCGTCCGCACGGGCCGTCAGTTCGCCGCCGCAGACGCGGCAGACGTCGCCGTTCGGCTTGATGGCGTCGATGAAGATGTTGTTGGGATGGTTGCCGTCGTTCTTGCAGACGCGGCGGCCCATGATGCGATCGCGGGCGATGTTGCGGGGCAGGTCGATTTCAACCACATAGTCGAGCTTCATGCCCTGTTCCTGCATGGCCTTGTGGAGCTGCTCGGCCTGAGCGATGTTGCGGGGGAAGCCGTCGAGGAGCCAGCCGTTGGCGCCCTTGCTGTTCAGGGTTTCGAGCACCATGGGAATGGTGATGGCATCGGGGACGAGTTCGCCGCGATCCATGTATTCCTTGGCTTTCTTGCCGAGTTCCGTGCCGCCGCCCACATGTTCGCGGAAAATGGCGCCGGATTCGATATGGGCCAGCCCGAAAGCCTTCTTGATGAGCGCGCCCTGCGTGCCCTTGCCGCTGCCGTTCGGGCCGAACATGAGGATATTCATGGTCAATCTCCTGTGTATAATGGGGTCTTATGATGCTGGCGCCGTCAGGGAGTCCTGAAGCGGAAGCGTAGCCTGCCCGGACCGGAGCCCCGGCAGGAACTCCTCAAATCAGAAAGAGGAATCCGTTTTCGAGACGGGCAGGAGCGCATGGCCCTCATGCTGAGGGTCGGAGGCGACGAGGCCGTTTTCCTGCAAATAGGCGTTGCCTTCCGCAACGAACTCCTCATGCGTGGCGTCGGACCGGATTCCGGGACAGAAGCCTTTGGCGAGGTGGAGGCTTTCCGCATCCGCCATGTTGCCTCGGAAGAACGGCCATGCACGGCAGACGTCGGGCTTGATGACGTGAACGGAGCAACCCTGCCCCGCGCGGAAAAAAATGCAATTGCCGTCCTCGCCGGTCCTCACCTGCCATTTCCCGTTTCGGAATACGCCGTAGGCATCGAGAAAGGCTTGCTTTTCGAGGTTCAATCCTTCGTAGAGCCGCTTCAAATCCTTGGGCGAAAGGATGATGCCTCCCTCGCCTTCGCAGCACTGGCCGCACATCTGGCAATCAAAAACAGGTTTCATCATTGGGTTCCTACAACAGACGGTTATGTTCGACCATGATGCACAGGTCCTCTACGACGGCGATTCCCGCTTTCCCTACAAGGGCGGATGCTTCCGGGCTTACGATGCCGAGCTGCATCCAGAACAGTTTGGGAAGCGGAGACAGGGCAAGCGTTTCACGGGCATGATCGGGACAATACTGGGGAGCCCGGAAGACATTGACGATGTCGATGGGGCAGGGGACTTCGGCGAGCGTGGTATACGTCTTTAGTCCCCAGACGTTCTTTCGGGTGGGGTGGACCGGGATAACCTGATAACCGGCCTGAATGAGATAGCGGCCTACGCGATCAACCGGTTGTCCCGGCTTGTCTTTTGCACCGATGACGGCGATGGTTCGGGCTTCCGAGAACAGGGTACGCATCCTGTCGTCGGAGAGAAACGTTTGCAGCATGGCGGACCTCACAAAAAGAGTGCAGAAAAGTTTAGTTGGTAATGGCGATAAAGGCAACGAAAAGTACCGTTCGGGGTTCGCGTAAGACGATAGCCGGAAGCATTGTTTTTTATTGAAGGGAGTTGCCGTGTGCTGACCTATAAAGCCCATAGTTTTTAAAAATTATGTCAATTTTTATCCAACAACACCAAACCTTCCATAAACCCCACCACAAACAACCAAAACACACCCTCCCGCGGGCTCCCGATTTTACCGAAGAAGTCTTTCCAAAGGTCCGGCTTCTGGGATACACCCGGACACGATGAAAAAAATCGGTTTCCGCCATAATCCGAAAAGGAGATTTTTATGTCGCATCCAGTGCCTTCCGAAGAGCTGGCCCGCAGGTATGAACGTTGCCGCCGCTTGTTGCAACAATACGCTCCCGATGCCGGAGGCATGCTCGTCGTCTCCCGGATCAACATCTACTACCTGACGGGAACGCTGGGGTGGGGGCTCGTCTGGTTTCCTCTGGAGGGCGAACCGGTTCTGATGCTCCGTAAGGGATTGGAGCGGGCCGCGATGGAATCGCCCCTGCGTCATGTGGTCCCGTTCAAATCCTACAAGGAAGTCGCCGCGTTGTGTGCGGAGTGCGGCAGTCCCCTTACGCCGGTGATTGCCGTGGACAAGAACGGCTTCAGCTGGACGATGGCGGAAATGCTGCAAAGCCGTCTCTCTTCGATCCGTTTCGCATCCTGCGATGCCGTGCTCGCGCAGGCAAGAGCCGTAAAATCGGCATGGGAGCTCGGCGTGCTGCGGCGGTGCGGCGCGCTGCACGCGGCGGTACTGGATGACGCGTTGCCCGCACGCATGCGGCCCGGCATGAATGAACAGGAAATCGCGCGACTCTACGTTGAAGCCGTGTTTGCCTGCGGCGGAAACGGCATGCTGCGGATGAGCGCGCACGGAGAGGAAAATTTCTTTGGTTACGCTTCGGCGGGAACCTCCGGCATCTATCCGACCTATTACAACGGACCGCTCGGCTGTAAGGGCATGTGCCCAGCAATTCCCTTTATGGGGGATGCGGAACGGGTATGGGAGCGTGACGCTCCGCTGTCCATCGACATGGGATTCAATGCCGAAGGGTACAATACGGACAGGACGCAGGTTTACTGGAGCGGGCCGAAGGCGTCGATCCCGGAGGAGGTCCGGCGGGCGCATGCCGTATGCGTTGAGGTCTTCGAGCGCACTGCCGCGGAGCTGAAGCCCGGAGCCGTTCCGGCCAAACTGTGGGAACAGGCTTGCGCGTTGGTTGAAAGGGAAGGGCAGACGGAAGGCTTTATGGGATTGGGGCGCAACAAGGTACCGTTCCTCGGGCACGGAATCGGGCTCACCGTGGACGAAACGCCCGTTTTTGCCAAGGGATTCGCCGCTCCGCTGGAAGAGGGCATGGTCGTCGCCATTGAGCCCAAAATCGGCATTCCCGGCATCGGTATGGTCGGACTTGAACATACGCTAGAGATTACGGCCTCCGGCTCGCGGTCTTTGACGGGTACGGAGACGGGGCTTATCGGCATCGACTGATTATGCCGGAAGAAACATGTTGCCGGTTTTCCCGCGGAGAGTACAATAGTTTCAAGAATATATGCTTGTTCGGGCACAATGCTTTTCTCTCATTGTGCCCCGCTGTCGCCCAATCGCAAGAAAACAGGAGTGCAACATGGATAAGATTCTGCGTATCAACGTCGGTGCCGAAGGCGGCCCCAAGGCCTCCGTGGAACCGCTTGGCGAATACGCCGGGCTGGGCGGTCGCGCGATGACGACCACCGTGGTCTGCAAGGAAGTTCCCCCCACCTGCCATCCGCTCGGACCCGAGAACAAGCTGGTGTTTGCGCCCGGACTCATGAGCGGCACGGCGGCCTCCACGTCCGGCCGTCTCTCCGTGGGCTGCAAGAGCCCGCTGACCGGCGGCATCAAGGAAGCGAACACGGGAGGCACGGCGGCGCAGGCGATGGCCCGTCTCGGTTATGCCGCCATCATTCTCGAAGGCGAAAGGAAGGGTGACGACCTATACAAGATCGTCATCGACAAGGATTCGGTCACGTTCCACAAGGCCAACGAACTGCGGATGCTCGCCAACTACGACATGGTGGACAAGCTGAAGCTCGTTCACGGCGACAAGGTGACGTATGTGACCATCGGTACGGCCGGTGAAATGCGGATGGGCAATTCCACCATCTGCGTGACCGACCCCGAATGCCGTCCGACCCGCCATGCCGGTCGCGGCGGCGTCGGCGCCGTCATGGGTTCCAAGGGCATCAAGGCCATCGTCCTCGATCCCGCAGGCACGAAGAACCGCGAACCGGCGAATCCCGATCAGTTCCGCACCGCCAATCAGGCGTTTGCCTCCGGTTTGAAGAGCCATCCCGTGACCGGGCAGGGGCTCCCGCAGTACGGCACCACGATTCTCATGAATATCCTCAATGAAGCCGGCGGGCTGCCCACGAACAACTTCTCCGTGGGGCGTTTCGAGGAACACGACAAGATTTCCGGCGAAACCATGGCGGCGACGATTGTGGAACGCGGGGGACAGCCCACCCACGGCTGTCATCGCGGGTGCGGCATCCGCTGCTCCGGCATCTATGTGGACAAGCACGGAAATTACCTGTCCAAGGCCCCCGAATACGAAACCATCTGGTCGCACGGCGCGCACTGCGGCATCAGCGATCTGGACGCCATCGTGCTGATGGACCGTCTGGAAGACGACTACGGCTTCGACACCATCGACATGGGTGTGGCCATCGGCCTCGCCATGCAGGCCGGAGTGATCCCTTACGGCGACGTACAGGCCGCCATCAACCTGATTCATGAAGCGGGCCGGGGCACGCCGCTCGGTCGCATCATCGGCGCGGGCGCGGCCACGGTCGGTCGGTGCTACGGGCTGGAACGCGTGCCGGTCGTGAAGGGACAGGCGCTTCCCGCCTATGATCCGCGCGCCGTAAAGGGCGTGGGCGTCACCTACGCCACCACCACGCAGGGCGCGGACCATACCGCCGGGTACGCGGTGGCGCCGAACATCCTCGGTGTGGGCGGCAAGTCCGATCCTTTGAAGGCGGAAGGGCAGATCGAGATATCCCGAAACCTCCAGATCGCCACGGCGGCGCTGGACTCCACGGGATTCTGCCTGTTCGTCGCGTTCTGCATCCTCGATCAGCCCGAAACCTTCCAGGCCATGATCGATACCATCAACGGCATGTACGGCATGAGCATGACCGCCGACGACGTGATGGAACTGGGCCGGAACATCCTGCGGCAGGAACGCGAATTCAACAGAAAGGCCGGGCTCGGACCCGCCACGGACCGTCTGCCCATGTTCTTTACGCGTGAAACGCTGGCTCCCCACGGAACCAACTTCGACATCACGGACGAAGAACTCGACAGCGTCCACAATTATTAAACGCTGATGCGAGGGCCGTCCGGTTGATCCGGGCGGCCCTTTCAGGAGACGGTATTGAAAGGAACGCTTGAAGAAATAGGGGGCAGACAGGTACGGGGCGCACTGGTCCGCGTGGTCCAGTCCGGCGTCTTCGTTTGGCTGGAACACCCGTATACCGTGCGCGCCTTCCTTGAGGAGTGTTTCAATCTGTCCGAGTCATTCATCCTTTCCCGGGTGCAGACCATCTTGTTGGACAGCAAGGTCGTGGACGACATGGACACGGCATGGCTGTGTCCCGGAAGCCGGTTGGCGCTTTCCGCCGCCATGCCCGGCGTCGTCGGCGCGGCCCTGCGGCGTGACGGGCTTTTCGCCCGGATGCGGGAAGGCATCCGCTGTCCGGCGGGATGCTGTCCCGAGGACGCCGCACCGTTCTGGATGGAGCTCAGATTGTACAACGCCATGATCGAAGAACTGGCGCGCCCCTTGCTCGCCTACGGTTTTCTGATCCGCGAAGACCGTATGGAACCCGCCTTGTCCGCGTTTCTTCAGGAACCGCCGTCCGCGCTTCCGACCGGTTCCTTTCTTTTTGTCCGGACGCCCTCGTTCTAAGCCTGTCTTTGCCTCGCGCGCACGGACCTGACGTTCGAGAGCTGGAGCGGGCTTCTGCTGGAAAGAGTCTTTGCCGCGCACGGACTTGACTCTCCCATTAGCGGAATTCATGCTTGGGGCATTTCTTTGTTTCGCGCGCACGGACCTGACGGATGGGGTTCCCGGCCTTGTCGTTTCCTTACGGTCTTCGCCTCGCTCACGGATCAGACTTGACAATCTCACAGAAAGCTTCATTGATCCGGTGTCCGTTCAGGCAACATTTCAATGGCTGGTGAGAGGTCGTTTTCGTGTATGCAGATGTGATTCGGGAACTCGCCCGTCTCAAGACGGGGCGGGTCGATATGGCGCGCGCGGGTTTGGCGACGCAGGCGCGGCTGTGCGCCGACATGCTCAGGCAGGGACGCGGTGTGGCGTGGGTGGTCGGGAACCGGGACGAGCTGCTCACGGCGCGGGCCCTGATGACGCTCTTTTCTCCAGACTTGTCCTGCGACGACGCGCAGCCCGCGGAAAAGGCCACGCCGTGGACCTTCCTGCCGCCGTTTTCGCCCCGTTCCGCAAGCCGCGAAGGCTGGACGGAACGCTTGGCGGCGCTGTACGCCCTGCGAAGCGGACAGGCCCGCGGCGTTCTGCTTACCGCCGACAATCTGTTGCCGAAACTGGTCCCTCTGGATTTTTTCGAAGGGCGGGAGCTTCGCCTTGTGCAGGGAGAAGAGGTTTCGCTGGAGCTGATCCTCGAACAGGTCACCCAGTGGGGCTATGAGCGGGTCTCGATGGTTTCGAATGCCGGAGAAGTCGCCCGGCGCGGGGACATTCTGGACATCATGCCTCCGGGATACGACAAGCCCGTCCGTCTTGATTTTTTCGGCGATCTCATTGAGGAAATCCGCCTCTTCGATCCGGTGAGCCAACGTTCGAAAGCCAACCTTTCCGAAGTGCTGGTACTCCCGGTATCCCCCATCCGTCAGGACGCCGCCGGACGTGACAAGATGCAGGCGCGCTGGAAACGGCTGTTCCAGAAAGGGCTGTTGACCGAAAACGAGCGCTTCGGATTGACCCGGTTGCAGGAGCAGGGCGATTTCCGTCTGATGCCGGGGTGCGGTTACGACGCCGCAACCGCCTTGGAATCGTGGCTGCCCGCCGATGCCGTCTGGGTGCTTCCGGGGCGGAACGCTTTTCGGGAATCGCTGGAAGCGGGAGGACGTCTCTGGACCGCCGCGTTCGAAGCGCAGGACGCTGAAGGCCGTCCTCAGCCGCTGCGGTTCGCCGTGCGTGAGGCCGAGGATGCCGAAGGCGTTTGCGCGCGTTCGGTCTGTGCACACGCGGAACAGCTTGTGAGCGACGGGGAGGGCTGCGCCGACCTGCCGGAACGGACGTTGTCGTCGTTTGGGGAGCTTTTCCCCTCCGCTGCGGAACAGGATCGCCCGTGGCAGACGCTCGTACAGGCGCTCAAGCGCTGGCAGCATGAGAAGCGGCAGGTCGTACTGTGCTTCGCGTCCGAGAAGAGCCGGACCAAATTCCTCACGCTGGCGGCGCAGGACGGCCTGTCCCCGCAGCTTCGCTACGATCAGGAACAGGAAGGCCTGTTCGCGCTGATCGCGCCGTTTCGCGCCGGAGCTGACCTGCTCTGGGATCGGAGCCTGATCCTCGGTGAGGATGTCCTGCAACCCCATGTCGAAAAAAGCCGCCGCGTCCCTTCGGGGGCCTTCAAGGGGCTGGAACGGTACGACGAGCTGAAGCCCGGCGACCTGCTGGTTCACCGCGATTACGGCATCGCCCGGTTCGGCGGGCTCCTGCGTATGGAAACGGGCAGCACGGCCAACGATTTTCTGTTGCTGCACTATTCCGGCGACGACCGCCTCTACGTGCCCGTGGATCGCCTGTCCCTCATCCAACGCTTTAAGGGCGGCGGAGACGCGACGCCCCCGCTGGACAGGCTGGGCGGCGGTTCGTGGCAGTCCGGCAAGGAAAAGGCCCGCAAGGCCATTGAAAAGATCGCCGAAGACCTCGTGGAAATGTATGCGTGGCGCAAGGTGGCGAAGGGCTTCCGTTATCCGCCGCTCGGCGAACTGTACCGCGAATTCGAGGCGTCCTTCGGGTTTGAGGAAACGCCGGATCAGGCGCGGGCCATTCAGGACGTGCTGGCCGATATGGAAAAGCCGGAGCCGATGGATCGGCTCGTGTGCGGCGACGTCGGTTTCGGCAAGACGGAAGTGGCGTTGCGCGCCGCGTTCCGGGCGGCCTCCGAGGGCCGTCAGGTCGCGTTGCTGTGCCCCACGACGGTCCTTGCGGAACAGCACTACCAGACCTTCCGTTCCCGGCTTGCGGGATTCGCGATCAACGTCGGCCTGCTGAGCCGTTTCGTCTCCGCGGCCAAGCAGAAGGAGACGTTGAAGGCCGCCGCATCCGGGCAGATAGACATTCTGATCGGGACGCACCGGCTGCTTTCGGACGACGTCGTCCTGCCCAATCTTGGCCTTCTCATCCTTGACGAGGAACAGCGTTTTGGGGTCCGCCACAAGGAAAAGCTCAAAAAAATGAAGAAGAACGTGGACGCGCTGACCCTGACCGCCACCCCCATTCCCCGGACGCTCCAGTTGTCCATGTCGGGGGTGCGGGAACTTTCGGTCATCGAAACGGCTCCCCCCGAGCGCAAGCCCGTGTCCACGGCGATTCTGGAACGCGACAAGGCCACGCTCAGGCAGGTCATCCGGCGGGAACTGGACCGCGAGGGGCAGGTTTTCTGGGTCCATAACCGGGTGCAGGGGCTGGAACGGGTCGTGGAATTCGTCAAGGAACTGGCCCCAAACGCGCGCATCGGCATGGCGCACGGGCAGTTGCCCGAGAAAAAGCTGGAAGAGACCATGCACGCCTTCTGGCACGGCGAGCTCGACATTCTGGTCTGCACCGCCATCGTGGAGTCCGGCTTGGACTTCCCGAGGGCCAACACGCTCATTGTGGATCAGGCGCAACTGTTCGGACTCGGACAATTGTACCAGTTGCGGGGCCGGGTGGGGCGTTCCGACAGACAGGCCTTCGCCTGTTTCGTCGTTTCCGATCTGGACAGCCTCCCAGCCGCCACCAAGGAACGGCTGCGGATCATTCTGGACATGGACTATCTGGGCGCGGGGTTTCAGGTCGCCATGGAGGACTTGCGGCTGCGCGGCGCGGGAAACATTCTCGGCGAAGTCCAGTCCGGGCACATGGGCCGGGTGGGGTTGGACCTGTATCTCGAAATGCTGGAGCAGGCCGTCAACAAGATCAAGAACGGCGGCGTGCCGTTGCAGGTCGAGACGGAACTCAATCTCGGCCTCACCGCGCACATTCCGGAAGACTACATTACGGATGGCCGGGAACGCCTCGGCTGGTACAAGCGCCTGTCCGCCGCTCCGGATGCGGCTGCGCGTCAGGAATTGGAACTGGAACTCCGGGATCGTTTCGGAAGCCTGCCCGAACCGCTGGAAATCTTTATGGCGGTGCTGGCCCTGAAACGGTTCCTGACGGACGCGCAGGCCGTGAAGGCCGACGTGTACGAAGATCGGCTCCGGATTATATGGAATGAGCAGCAGACGGCGATTGCGCCGGAAAAGCTGGTTCCGTTCCTTGCCGCGCACGGCGGAAGGGTCAAGCTGATTCCGCCTACGGGCCTAGAACTCAAGCTCGACATGACGCAGCGCACGGCCGCACGGCTGGACGCGGCCAGATTGACGTTGGGGAGCCTGCTGGCGGACTGAGGCGGGTGAGCGTCTTCGGCGTTGCAAGTTCGCGGGAATCGGCGTATCTTCTCCCAAAATTGTCGTACAGACAGTACCCCGAAGACGTTTTCCCTTCGTCGAGCGCCGCAAGACGGCGTTGGATGTATGGAAATCTTTTTGTGTGTCCTTCGGGCGACGAAACCCCCGGAAACCGTGAACGGTTCCGACTTATCATCGAATAAGGAGCAGTTGCGTGCGCATTGCCAGTATCGCCCTTGCTTTGTTGCTTGCCGCCTCACCGGTCCACGCCGCTTTGAACGGCGTGGCCGCCGTCGTGAACGGAGAAATGATTACGGCCTTTGATCTCGACGCCGAAATGGCTCCCGAAGCGATGCGCCGGGGCCTGAATCCCAAGGACCCCGCACAGGCGGCGCAACTGGAAGCGTTGTCCCGCGCGACGCTGGAACGGATGATCAACAACATCATCCTCACGCAGGAAGCCCAGCGGCTCAAGGTTTCCGTGAGCGACAGCGAAGTGGACAACGAAATCCAGCAGATCATGTCGCGCAACAAGCTGACGCCGCAGGAATTCCAGCGTCAGTTGCAGCTCCAGCGCATGACGGAGAAAGATTTTCGCGAGCGCCTTCGCAGTGGCCTGTTGCGGAACCGGCTTCTCGCCAACATGGTCGGGCGCAAGGTCATTGTGACCAAGGAAGAAATCGCCGACTACTATGAAGCCCACAAGCAGACCTTCATGAACAATCAGCGGGTCCGTTTTGCGGTCATCGTGTACCCCCCGACGGAAAACGCGGACAAGCAGGCCGCCCGGATACGGAACGGCAAGGCTTCCTTCGAACAGGTCGCCCGTGAAGTTTCCGTGGGCCCCCGCGCTCAGGAAGGCGGCGACGTGGGGTTCGCCGACTGGAATTCGCTGGACCCCGCATGGCAGGACAGGCTTTCCCTGCTCCGGCCCGGCGAAGTTTCCGAAGTGCTTGAAATCAACAACGGTCTCAAGGGCCAGTTGAAACTCTTGGATATGGAAACGGGCGACGGGCAGACGCTGGAAGAGGCCACCCCCCAGATCGAACGGATTCTGCGCGAACCCAAGTTGCAGGAACGGTTCCGCGAGTACAGCGAACAGCTCCGCAAGCGGGCCGTGGTCGAAATCCGCCAATAACTCAGCGTTCCGTGAGGAAAGGTATACAGCATGGAAGAGACGGAAACCGGTTTGACGCTGGCGGAGTTCGGCGCTCTGCTTCAGGAAAAACGTATCCGTAAAGGTTTGACCGAGGAAAACGTCGCCGCGCAGCTCAAAATCACCTCGCGGCAAGTCAGGGGCATCGAAAAAGGGGACATGGAATCCATGCCCCATGCGGTCTATGCCCGCGGCTTCATCCGGTCGTACGCGAAACTGCTCGGCGTTGATGACGATACCATCCATGCGGCCTGTGCCTTGTTGAAGGACCCGGACGAGGAACTCCGCGCACAGGAAATCCGCACCGTCACGCCTCCCGCTCGTCGGGAAGGCGGCGTTCCGTGGCTCGCCATTCTGTTGTGCGCGCTGTTCCTCGCGGGCGGTGCATGGTATCTTCGGGATATCATTCCCGGCTTCGTCTCCGGGCTGACCGATACGGAAAAGACGGCTCCGGCGTCCGCGTCTCTTCCCGAAGAGAAGGCTCCCATAGCGGCTCCGCAACCGGTTGAACCTCCGGCCTCCAACGCGACGCTCCCCGTATCCGAAGAACCGATCATGCTGGGAGGCACGCCGCTTCCCGCCGAAAACGCCACGGTCGAAACGTCGGTTCAGGAAAACGCGCTTCCCGCCGCCGGGCACCGCATTCTGCTGAACGCGCAGGCCGACTGTTGGGTCTCGACGACGGCGGACGGCAAGAACAGCCAGCGCGTCATGCATAAGGGCGACACGCTGAGCGTCGATTTTCAGGAAAAGCTGGTCATGAAGCTGGGCAATGCCGGGGGCGTACAGGTGACGCTCGACGGCAAGGAATTGCCGCCCGTGGGCAAAATCGGTCAGGTCAAAACGGTCACCTTCCCCACGGACGCCCAGAACTAGCGTATGGAATGGTCCGATACGGCCCTCGTTCTGGGGGTAGGGCGCTTTCGGGAGGCCGACCTCTGGGTGCGTCTGCTGACGCGCCGGCACGGCATCGTATCGGCCTTCGCCTTTGGAGGCAGCCGGAGCCGCAAGCGGTTCTGCGGTTGTCTGGACCTGTTCAACGAACTGCAGGTCAGTACCCGCACCACCCGGAACGGGATGTATCTCTCCCTGCTGGAAGGGAACCTGATCCGAGGGCCGCGCCGTCTGCGGACGGACTGGAACCGGCTGGGCATGTTCATGAACTGCGTTCGGTTCGTCGAGGCCCTCGGGGTTCCGCCGGACGGAGCGACCGGCGCGTTTCTTCTGCTGAAGGATACGCTGGAGCTGCTTGAGGAAGCCGAGAGCGTGCAGGATATCCTGCCGGTGCTGTTCCGGCTGCGGCTGGCGTCGCAGCAGGGCTACGCGCCCGCCTTGGATGCGTGCGCCTCCTGCGGAAGGAAAGAGTTCGATCAGGCGGGCTTTCTTGTTTCGGAAGGGACCGTGGTATGCCCCGACTGCCTGTCGCAGCGAGGAAATATTGTGGAGATCAGCGGTAAAAGTCTTGACGTCCTGCGCCAAGTTCAGGAAGATTCACCGCTGCGTTGGCGCTTTTTGACGCCCGGTCCTTCCGAAGGGCCGGATACGCTGTTGCTCCCGGCGGAACGGCGAGAGTGCGCGAGAGCTGTGGATGGCTTTGTGCAGTATCATTTAGGCCTGACTTGGGACAGGGGACGTTTCCGGAGGGTATAGACCTCCGGGGGTATGGTTTCGGCCGGAAGAAGGCTTCGTCCATTGCAGACGGAACGTTTCAGTGCTGACCGCCTCTCCAGTGAGAGCCGCTATTGTTATGGAGGAAGCATGTATTTTCAGGATGTGATTCTCACTCTGCAACGCTATTGGGCGAGCAGGGGATGCGTCGTCGCTCAGCCGATGGACATAGAGTGCGGTGCCGGCACGTTCAACCCTTCCACGTTCCTGCGCGTCATCGGTCCCGAACCGTGGCATGTGGCCTATGTGGAGCCTTCCCGGCGTCCGACCGACGGTCGGTACGGTGAAAACCCCAACCGTCTCCAGCACTATTTCCAGTTTCAGGTCATTCTGAAACCCTCTCCCGACGACGTGCTTGATTTGTACCTCGGCAGCCTCCGGGCGCTGGGCATCCATCAGGAAGAGCATGACATCCGTTTCGTCGAAGACGACTGGGAATCCCCGACCCTCGGCGCGTGGGGTCTCGGCTGGGAAGTCTGGCTGAACGGGATGGAAGTTTCCCAGTTCACCTATTTCCAGCAGGTCGGGGGCATCGATCTGTTCCCCGTGAGTTCGGAAATCACCTACGGTCTGGAACGCCTGACCATGTATCTGCAAGGCAAGGATTCGGTCTACGACATCCAGTGGAACGAACATGTGACCTACGGGCAGATTTACCACCAGAACGAAGTGGAGCAGTCCCGGTACAATTTTGACGAAAGCGACGCCGCCATGCATCGCGAGCACTTCAACCAGTTCGAGGCGGAATGCCTGCGTCTGGTCGACAAGGGGCTTCTCTGGCCCGCCTACGATTATTGCCTGAAATGTTCCCACACGTTCAACCTGCTGGACGCGCGGGGAGCCATCTCGATCACCGAACGGACGGGCTATATCGGGCGTGTGCGCACGCTGGCGTCGTCCGTCGCGCGTCTGTACGCCGAACAGCGTAAGGAAATGGGGTATCCCATGCTCGGAGGGAACCAGTAATGTCCACCTTTGTTCTTGAAATCGGTACGGAAGAACTGCCGGCCCGTTTTTTGGCCAACGTCGAGAAAGAACTGGCGGAACGGTTCACCCTCGGGCTTGAGGAAGCGGGATACGCGTTTTCCCGGCTGGATACGTGCGCTACGCCGCGCCGTTCGGTCGTCATCGTGGAAGGTCTGGACGATATCCAGCCGACCAAAGAAGAACTGGTCATGGGGCCGCCCGCCCGCATCGCCTTCGATGCGGAAGGCAAGCCGACCAAGGCCGCGCAGGGCTTCGCCAAGACGCTCGGCGTCGATGTGGCTTCGTTGAGCAGGACGCAGACGGAGAAGGGCGAATATCTTTCCGGCATGAAGAAGACCGGCGGCGTTCCCACGCTGGACGTGCTCGCCGTACTGTGCCCGTCCGTCATCGCCGCGTTGCCGTTTGCCAAGCGCATGCACTGGGGCGACGGCGACTTTGCGTTCGCGCGCCCCATCCGGTGGATGCTCGCGCTGCTCGGCGATACGGTCGTTCCTTTTGAAATCGGCAAGGTGACTTCCGGTCGGACGACGCAGGGCCATCGTGTCCTTGGTCCCGGCCCCTTCACCATCAAGACGGCCTCGGAATACGTGCCCACCATCGTCAACGAAGGCAAGGTCCAGTTGAAGGCCGGTGAGCGCCGCGAATACATCGTCGGCGAAGGTAACCGGATTGCGGAAGCCGCCGGCGGCAGGATCATCTGGATTGAGGGCCTGCTTGATGAAGTGCAGGGGCTTGTGGAATGCCCCGTGCCGCTTTTGGGCGATTTCGATCCCTCGTTCCTCGAACTGCCCCGGGAAGTGCTGCTGACCAGCATGCAGGAACACCAGAAGAGCTTTGGCGTGGAAGACGCGCAGGGGAATCTGCTGCCGCACTTCCTGACCGTGCTGAACCTGCACCCCAAGGACCTTTCCGTGGTCAAGAAGGGCTGGGAACGTGTCCTGCGCGCCCGCCTCGAAGACGGGCGCTTCTTCTGGAAGACCGACCTCGAAGCCACCTTCGACCAGTGGCTGGAATCCCTTGACTCCGTCACTTTCCTCGCACCGCTGGGAAGCATGGGCGACAAGACGCGCCGCGTCTCCACGCTTTGCCGCTGGCTTGCGGAACAGGTTGGGCAGGATGCGGAACAGGCCGCCCGGGCCGGGCGTCTGTCCAAGGCCGATCTCGTGTCCGCGATGGTCGGCGAGTTCGACACGCTGCAAGGCATCATGGGCGGCATCTACGCCCGTAAAAAGGGCGAAACGGAAGCCGTCGCCGCAGCGCTGGCCGAACAATACCTGCCCTCCGGTCCCGATTCGCCGGTTCCGGCTACGGAACTGGGGTCCATATTGTCCATCGCGGACAAGGTTGATACTCTTGTGGGCTGCTTCGGACTGGGGATGATCCCGACCGGCGCCGCAGACCCCTACGCGCTCCGTCGCTGCGCGCTCGGCATCACCCGCATTATGCTGGAACGCGGATACCGCTTCGACGTAAAGGAATTGTTCGAAGAGGCGCAGAAACTGTACGGCGAACGCAAGTGGAAGCTCGCTCCGGCGGAGTCGCTCGTCAAGCTGAACGAATTCTTCGTCGCCCGCGTCAAGAACTACTTCCTGACGCAGGGCAAGGAAACGCTGTTGGTGGAAGCCGTCACTGCGGTCGAACCCGACAAGGTCTGGGCTCTCGGTCAGCGTCTCGAAGCGCTGGAAACCATGAGCCGCAAGGACGACTTCCCGCAGGCGGCGCAGACCTTCAAGCGTGTGGCGAACATCATCCGCAAACAGGGCCACGAAGCCGGTGTGGAGCTCGGGGGCGTCTGGCGTCGCGAGCTGTTGCAGGAACCGGCGGAAATGGCTCTCGCGGAAGAACTTGAAACACTGTTCGCCGCGTTTGAAACCGAACTGGCCGCCGATCGCTTCGACGCCCTGTTCGCCATGCTTGCCGCACTGCGTCCCGCCGTGGACGAGTTGTTCGACAAGGTCATGGTCATGTGCGAAGACCCCGAACTTCGCGCCAACCGTTTGAACATGCTCAAGGCGCTCACCCTGCGCATGGACAGGCTCGCCGATTTTTCGGCTCTGCAGATATAAGCCCCACATGTTTCCCCGGCTCGGTCCGGTCGAGGAAACATCGCCATAACGTGTTCGGAAAGAGTTCTTGCGCGGCTGCACGGGAGGTTTTTCCCGAAAAAACTTGACTGAATGCGTAAAAAAAGCTAAGGACATCAATTCAAACCGCAACCACGCCGCGTCTCCGACGCAGCAAGACGTACCCTGGAGGGAACATCGTGGCCAACCACAAGTCTGCTATCAAGCGTCACAAGCAGAGCGTGAAGCGCGCTGCTCGCAATCGCACCGTCAAGACCCGCATCAAGAATGTGGTGAAATCCGTTCGCGCCGCCATCAAGGAAGGCGATCAGGCCGCTGCTTCTCAGCTCCTGAGCACCGCCACCTCTTCTCTGGATAAGGCCGCCACCAAGGGCGTCATCCATTGGAAGAAGGCTGCCCGCAAGATTTCCCGCCTTGCCAAGGCCCTCAACGCCGCCAAAGCCGCCGCGTAACGTATCTGATTTCTGATGCACAAAAAAAGGAAGGAGTTCATCCTTCCTTTTTTTGTGCTTTTTTACGATGAGCCGTTTTTGTTGGCGAAACTCAGCTTTCGATGCCCGCCATCCGGGCAAGCTCAGCTTTCCGTTCCTGCTCGTCCAGCTTGATGCATTGGGTAAAGGTATTGCCGTCGCGGATATCCTTGACGACTCGGAAATGACGGAACGCCCGCGAAGCGAGCTGCGGCCAGTGGGTGATCAGTATCATCTGACGGCGCGCGGCAAGCGCTTCGAGCCGCTCGGCAACCTTGTTGAGGGTCAATCCGCCGACTCCGGCGTCCACTTCGTCAAAAATCAGCGTGGCTTCTTCGCTGTGTTCCTGTACGGAGACCACCGCCAGCATGAAACGGGACAGTTCGCCGCCCGAGGCGATTTTGTCCAAAGGCTGCGGCTGCTGCCCCGGGTTGGGGGACCAGAGCAGGCGCACGCGATCTTCGCTGCATCCCGGAAAGAGCTCCACAGAACTCCAATCCGCAATGACCCGCACATACTGGGAAAAGCCCAGTCCCATCAGTTCGGCTTCCAGTTTTTCGGTGAAAGCCTTCCCCGCCTTGCGGCGTTCCGGGTTGAGACGGCTCAGCGTTTCGGCCAGCTGGCTTTGCAACTGTTTTTCCTGTTTTTCGACCTGCCGGATATCAAGCGTACAGGCATCAAGAAAGGACAAGTTGTCCTGTATTTCGTCCCGGAGAGAGAGAATTTCGGGAAGAGTCCGGTGGAGTTTGCGCTTGAGCTGGGCAAGCTCGAACAGCCGAGATTCGATCTGTTCCGGGTCCGCATCAACTTGGGGAAGAGGAGGGCGGCGCAATTTCCGTTCCAGTTCCGTAACGGTTTGCCGGAACGAGGTCGTAGCTTCGAGATGGGCGGCCATTTCCTCATCGTCTCTGGCAAGCAGTTCCAGCGCACGTTCCAGATGGCCCAACTGTTCGAGAAGGCCGGTTTCATCGCCCCGCAGGAGCATCTGCGCCCGTTCGTAGTGCCGCCGCAACTGTTCTGTTCCGCGCCATTCGGCACGCATGGCCTCAAGCTGTTCCTCTTCACCTTCAACGGGAGCCACCTTTTCGATCTCCGCAAGGTGCATCTCCAGAAGTTCCCGGCGATCCGCCAAATCCCGGAATCGGGCATGCAGAGCTTCCTTGCGCTCGGCGGCGTCCTTCAGGCCTTTGACCAATGCATGACGTGTTTCCAACAGTTCGGGCTGATCCATCCAGTCGTCGATCAATTTGGCCTGAAAGCTCGGCTGGAGCAACTTTTGCTGTCCATGCTGACTCGTATGGACGAGCAGGGCGGCCCGCAGTTCCTTGATGGTTTCCTGCGAGGCCAGCGTATTGTTGATGAACAGGCGGCTGCGCCCCGACTCCGCGATCAGCTCCCGGCGGATGATGAGTTCCTCTCCGGACCGCACAAAGAGCGCCTCGACCTGGGCGCGCTCCCTGCCCGGACGGACCATGTCCGCACCGAGCCGCTCGCCCATCAAAAAGTTGAGCGCCTTCAGGATGAAACTTTTGCCCGCCCCCGTTTCGCCGGTGAGGACGTTCATCCCCGCGGAGAATTCCAGTTCCATGTCGGCGATCAGGGCAAGATCACGAATATGCAGATATTCAAGCATGATAAGAATGACTCGTACCGAGAAAAGGTCATGACACCACGGTGCCCCATCTTCGCGAGGCTTCTCGCGAACAGGGCAACACCATAGGGGGATTGTCCGAATGTTGCAAGCCGTCCCGTAAAAACGGCACTCGCAATCCTGAAAGGATTCCTTGAGGATTTACTTCCTGAGCCGCGGGTCCAGCGTATCGCGCAGGCTTTCGCCGAGCAGGTTATAGCCGAGAACCGTGACGAGTATGGCCAGTCCGGGATACAGGGACAGCCACGGGGCGATTTCGAGAACGTCCTTGCCCTCCATGAGCATGTTGCCCCAACTGGGATCGGGAGGCTGGACGCCGAGGCCGAGGAAGCTGAGGGAGGACTCCACCAGAATGGCCCCCGCGATGCCGAGCGTCGCTGAAACGAGAACAGGGGTCAGCGCGTTGGGCAAAATGTGCATGAGCATGATGCGGGAGGATTTTGTCCCCGCCAGACGGGCGGCGGCCACAAAATCCCGTTCGCGCAGCGAAAGCGTTTCCGCACGTACGAGCCGGGCCACGCCCATCCACGAGGTCAGCCCGATGACGACCATGATGGTGTTGAGGCTCGGCTCAAGAAAGGCGATGACGGCAAGGATAAGAAAAAACGAGGGAAAGCAGAGCATGACGTCTACGCCGCGCATGATGAGTTCGTCCACAATCCCGCTGAAATACCCGGCAAGCAGTCCCAAGACGACGCCGATGGCTATGGAGATGCTGACGGAGACGAAGCCGACCCACAAGGAGACGCGGGCGCCGTACAACAGGCGGGAAAGCACGTCGCGCCCGAGCGCGTCCGTCCCCAGCGGGAAGGCGGCGCTCGGCGGTTCCAGAATGGAATGAAGATGAAGTTCCGTGGGATCGTAGGGGGCAAGCCAAGGGGCGAGCAGGGCGGCCATCGACATCACGACGACGATTCCCAGTCCGAAGTACAGCATACCTCGCCGGGAAAGGATGTGCCCCAGCTTTTTGCAGAACGGCGTCAGAACGGTATCTCCTGTCATTGACGTTTCCCCTGTGCCCGGATGCGGGGATCGGCCAGTCCGTATCCGATGTCCGCAAGCATGTTCCCCGCAAGGGTAAGGACCGCGCCGAGGACCAGATTTCCCATGATCAGCGGATAATCGCGCGCCATGACCGCGGTGTAGAACAGTTGTCCCAAGCCGGGCAGGGCGAAGATGGTTTCGATGATGACGCTGCCGCCGATCAATCCGGGAACCGAAAGTCCCAACAGGGTGATGACCGGCAACAGGGCGTTGCGCAACGCATGCCGAAAAATGACGATACGAGCGGGAAGTCCCTTGGCCTTGGCGGTCAGGATAAAGTCCTGACGCAATACCTCCAGCATGGAGGAACGCATGAACCGGGACATGCCCGCCACGCTTCCCACGGTGATCACCGTAATGGGCAACACAAGGTGCCTGCTCAGATCAACCCATTTGCCCCAGAAGGACAAGGAATCGTAATCGAGGGACATCAGCCCGGAAATCGGCAGCCACTGGTGTTCCAGCCCCGTGTACAGCATGAGCAGCAACGCCAGCCAGAATCCCGGCATGGCGAATCCGAGAAACACGAGGACGGTCATTCCCTTGTCAAACCACGAACCCTGTTTCCAGGCGGAGAGAACGCCGATGGGAATGGCGATGAGCAATGTCAACAGCAGTGAAACCACGTTGATGCCGATGGTCAGCGGAAGACGTTCCGCAATCTTGTCGATGACCGGGCGCGCGTCGCTGGACATGGAATTGCCGAAGTCGAGCTGGACGATACGGGAAAGCCAGTCGAAATACTGGACATACAAGGGCCGGTCGATGCCGTAGAGCGCCTCAAGACGTGCCCGCGCAGCCTCACCCGCAAGGGGATTGAGGGTCGTCTGCATGTCCGTCGGCGTTCCCGGCGCCAGATGAATGACGATGAAACTGACGAGCGTGATCCCCCAAAGCACCAGAAGCATCCAGACCGTTTTGCGCAGACAGCGCAGGAGAAAAGCCGTAGTCTCATTCGAGAACATGTATGCCTCCGGTGCCTTGGGTTATCCCTGATGGCTCATCCAGTCGGACATCTCCCGCACTTCCTGGTCCCAGAGGGCGGAAAGACGCACGTCCAGAAACAGTTTGTAACACGCGTCGAGCAGTCCCAGACAAAGCTCCATCAGATACATTTTTTCAAGAAAACCGGCATCGGGATCGTCGTCCTTTTCTATTTCGACCTTGGGCGTCTTGAAAGAGCCGAACGAGAAATCTTCAGCTTTGATGGTCGTTTGCCAGGCGAGTTCTTCCCGCTCGAACCGGACGAGCGCCCGCGTCACCTTCTTGCCGGTGCGCAGTCCCAAACGGACTTCCCGCAGTTGCGAGAGGGAACCGGAGACGGAAGCCGTTTCCAGATTGTCGCCCTCGCCCCCCTGCACGACGATGCGCTGTTCGAGGTTCAGGGAAAAGGGCGTACCGTTTTTATCTTTGAAGCCCATTGGTTGCGTTTCACTGCGGAACCAGAGCCATGTGAGGAATTCCTGGCCAAGCACCATGTCCGTCGTCTGGCCGAGATAAGGTTCGTTCATTGTCGGCCTCTTATACGAAACTGGTCGGTTCAAGGTTGTCCAAACGGGCCAAAGACTTCTCGTCCAGCATGGAGGCGGCCAGCGCGTACGGCGTCAGCGGTTCCAGATGCAGGTCGAACGTCAATGTAAAATGGTTCATGAAAAGTTCAATGAGTTTTGTCTGCGCGGACGCGAGATAGACGATGTTTTCGTCCGTTGCCCACGCGACGTCGAACACGGCGGGAATCGGCAGAAAACGGCCCATCAGGCGCAGTTTGACCTGATCCCGCAGTTCGTTTTTGCGGTCGCGGGCGATGAATTTCTTGCCTTGTTCCTTGATGCGCGCTTCTTCCTCACGGAGCGCAATCATGACATGCTTTTTCAACACGGCCGGAGGAATCCGGCGCGTATCCAGCCGAAGCGCGAATGCAAGGTAGGCACCTTTTTCCGGCGGGGCAGAGCGCCACTGCGTGTCGAGCATGTCTTCAAAGCTGGTCCATCCCCAACCGCGTTCTTCCGCGATGTCGTCGATATCCTGAAACGCGAATTGGTTGAGCTTGGAGGGGATTTCCATCCAGAGTTCTTTGGGAACCGTATCCGTAATCCGGAAACGGGTAAAACTGCAACTAGCACCGAGAAGGCCCATGATGATTGTCCTTGGCAGAGGGGTAAAGAAAGCTGTTCGTTTTTACGCCAAGGACGTCGCTTGTGGCAAGCGTTAATGTCGCATAATGAAAATTATGTAAACTTATATTTCCCTCCATATCACACCAACCACAATAAACCAACCCCTCCACCCCAAAAAACAGCACGCCTACACGGAATGACCCGTAACTCCCGTATAACCCCTTCAAGTCCGCCGTGCCGCATATACAGCCCGTAATGGCGGTAATGCGGCCCCAGACGCTCCCACCAACCCCCGAGCCAATACGCGGGGAAATCCAAATTCCGTTCCGGCACCTTATAGTCGAGAAGCAAGACGTGCCGGAAACGCTCCCGCGCCGTTTCCACCAACTTGAGCGCTTCGGGAAACGGCATGCCGTGCAGCAGAAACGTCAACACGACGCATCCCGCGTCCGTGTCCCGCTCTTTCAACGCGAAAAACGCTTCTTGCGATCGGCACTGGGCATAGCCGTCCAGTCCCCATCGGGAACAGCGCTTTCTCAGGGAACTTTCGACAGTTGGATGAAAAAGCTCAACCACGGCACGTTCTCGCGGAAGACAAAACGTTCAACAGGTATCGCTTGACGGGGCCAAGCGCCGGTGCCGGGGGCAAACCTTCAAGCACCACTTCAAGGTATCCGGAATCGGCACACGTCCTCTTGGCTGAGGCAAAATGCAGATCGTGTATCCACGATCCAAGCAATATCCTGAAATCGTTTACATACCGTAATTCCGTATAACCGGGAACTCCCCCGGTGAGGACCTTGTCCGCTAGTGCCTGTGACCACGCCTGCGGTTCGTCCTTCACGTGCAGCACGACATCACGGGTCGGAACGGGCCGGGAGAGGTGTTGGGCCATGACCCGCATGATGTCCAACTTGTCGGCGTCGCGCACGACATGCGTAATCGTTCCGAACGGTTCAGGCAATGCGGGGAGCCTGTACCGGTTATGCAGGGCTATGGCGGTCAACGCCCATTTTCGGACGGGTTCCGGTTCTTCGGACAAAAACCGTTCCTTCTTGACCACATGCACGCCCAGGTATCCGTGGTTTTCCGATTGTGCGTCGCTGAAGGTGCGCCAGCGGACATATTGGGGAAAGCGCCCCGTATCATGATACAGCGCCGCCAATAAGGCCGCCCTGCCCTCTTTGCCCGTAATACGCTCCTGTGCCGTTATCGTCCGGGCATGAGCCAACACCTTATAGGTGTGTTCCCGTTTGAGCCGGAGCATATCCTGAGGGTATTCACGCAGATACCGCGAAGCGAAGGTTTCAAAATACCCCTCATGGCAGAAGATATCATTCCAATCCGTCAGCATCGTTGCTTCCTGTTCCTGTGTCATGGGGACGTCATACCCCCAAGCCGGAAAATCGACAAGACTTGCGTATAGGTTATCCTGTTATAACCTTTCCGGAAACGCCCTGAAAGGGCGATTGTGCCCGTCGGCAACTTTTGGTACCCTGAGGCCTTATCATCGATACCAGCATACGGGAAATCTTTCATGTCCGAATTCGTGCATTTGCATTGCCATACGGAATACAGCCTGCTTGACGGAGCGATCCGTCTCAACGATTTGTGCGCCCGTGCCAAGGATTTCGGGATGCCCGCAGCGGCCATCACCGACCACGGCAACCTTTACGGCGCGGCCTATTTTTACACGACCTGCAAGAGCTACGGCATCAAACCCATCATCGGGTGCGAGGTGTACGTCACCAACGACCACAGGGACAAGGACTCGGAGCTTGCGCGTGTCCGCCACCACCTGATTCTGCTGGCAAAAAACAACGAGGGGTATCACAATCTGGTACGTCTCGTGTCCAAGGGGTTTCTGGACGGCTTCCACTATAAGCCCCGCGTCGACAAGGCGTTGCTCCGCGAGTACAGCGACGGACTGATCGCCCTTTCCGCGTGCCTTGCGGGCGAAATCCCGCGCACGCTGATGGGCGGCAACAAGATGATCCAAGGCGGCGGCACGTTCGACGACGCCATCCGGCAGACGCAGGAATACATGGACATCTACGACGGGCGGTTCTATCTGGAAGTGCAGGCCAATACGCTGCCGGATCAGGCGCAGTTGAACAACAAGCTGCTGGAACTGGCCGAACAGACGAAAGTTCCGTTGGTCGCCACGAACGACTGCCATTATCTGAACGCCGACGACGTGGAGGCGCACGACGTCCTGCTGTGCATCCAGACGCAGGCGAAGGTAAACGACGCCAAACGGATGCGTTTTGAAGCCCGTGACCTGTACTACAAGTCCTCCGAAGAAATGGAACAGGCGTTCAAGCATGTTCCGGAAGCGCTCTCCAACACGGTGCGGATTGCGGAAGAATGCCATGTCGAAATGGACTTCACGCACCATTATTTCCCGGTGTACGAATTGCCGGAAGGCATGACCCTGTCCACCGAATTCCAGCGCCTCGCCCGGGAAGGTCTCAAACAGCGCCTTGCCCTGCATCCTGATCGTGAGACCATCGATCACCAGTTGTACTGGGATCGTCTTGAGATGGAACTCAAGGTCATCTGCGAGATGGGCTTCCCCGGTTACTTCCTGATCGTGCAGGACTTCATCAACTGGGCCAAGGGGAACGACATCCCCGTCGGTCCGGGCCGCGGTTCGGCCGCCGGTTCGATTGTGGCGTGGGCCCTGCGCATCACCAACCTCGATCCCCTGCCCTATCACCTCATTTTCGAACGCTTTCTGAACATCGAACGCGTCAGCCTGCCCGATATCGACGTCGACTTTTGCGAAGACAAGCGCACCCGCGTCATCCAGTATGTGAGCCAGAAATACGGCATCGACTCCGTATCGCAGATCACGACGTTCGGAAAAATGAAGGCCAAGGCCGTGGTCCGCGACGTGGGGCGCGCGCTGGACCTGTCCTTCAAGGAAACCGACCGGATCGCCAAACTGATTCCCGACGATCTCAAAATGACCATCAAAAAGGCGCTCGACGCGGAACCGGAACTGGCGACCCTGTACAAGGAAGACCAGATCATCCGCAAACTGCTGGATATTTCCATGCGCCTTGAGGGGCTGTCGCGCCACGCGTCGACGCACGCGGCCGGGGTCGTGGTTTCTGACAAACCGATGCAGGAATACTTGCCCATCTACCGGGGGAAGAAGGGCGAACTCGTCACCCAGTTCGACATGAAGATGGTGGAGAAAGTCGGCCTCGTCAAGTTCGACTTCCTCGGCCTGCGGACCATGACGCTCATCGACAACACGTTGAAAGCGATTGAAGAACAGGGAAAGACCGCGCCCAACCTCGATATCCTCCCGCTTACGGACCCCGATACCTATGACATATTCGCCCGCGGCGATACCGACGGCGTGTTTCAGGTGGAAAGCTCGGGGATGCGTCAGTATCTCAGGATGCTCCGCCCGAACTGTTTTGAAGACATCATCGCCATGCTGGCGCTGTACCGGCCCGGCCCGCTGGGTTCCGGCATGGTCGACGAATTCATCAAGCGCAAACACGGCGAAGTGGAGGTTACCTATCCTCTTCCGTCGCTGGAAGGTTGCCTGAAGGACACCTACGGCGTTATCGTCTATCAGGAACAGGTCATGCAGATCGCCCAGATCGTCGCCGGGTATACGCTTGGCGGCGCTGACCTGCTCCGGCGCGCAATGGGCAAGAAAAACGCCGAAGCCATGGCCAAGGAGCGGACCTTGTTCACGGAAGGCGCCATCAAGAACGGCGTCCCCAAAGAAAAGGCCACTGAAATCTTTGACTTGATGGAAAAATTTGCGGAATACGGCTTCAACAAATCCCACTCCGCAGCCTACGCGCTCATCTCGTATCATACGGCCTATCTGAAAACCCACCATAAGGTGGAGTTCATGGCCGCCCTGCTCACCTCCGAAATCGGCAACCAGGATAAAATCCTGAAATACATCGCCGTCTGCAAGGACATGGACATTGAGGTCAAAAAGCCGGATGTGCAGCTCAGCCGACGGGAATTCATCGTGCGCGACGGGGCGGTCATCTACGGCCTTGGGGGCATCAAGAACGTAGGCGACGAAGCGATCCGGGAAATCGTGGCGGCCCGCGAAAAGGAAGGACCGTTCCGTTCGTTCCTCGACATGTGCATCCGCGTCAACCTCCGCAAAGTTACCAAACGTGTACTGGAAAGCCTGATCAAAGGCGGTGCGCTGGACGGCTTCGGTTGCACCCGGGCGGCCCTGATCGCCGCGCTGGACACCGTCGTCGCCCGTGCGCAGAAGAAGATAAAGGAAAAGCAGTCGAACCAGATTTCGCTGCTCGCCCTCGCGCCGAAACAGACGAACGAGACGCACATGTCGGGTATGGGCTTCTCCTGTGAAGAGGAAAGCGTCCCGGAGTGGGACGAAGACCAGAAACTGCGCTTTGAAAAGGAATCACTGGGATTCTTCCTGACCAGTCATCCTTTGCAGCCCTACCGGCACGAGTTGAATCGGCTGGGTCTTCGGTCGCTGGAAGATTGCCGGGAAATGGGAGACAAGGCCAGCATCAAGTGCGCCGTACTGGTGACGAGCATCCGGGAAATCCTCAACAAACGGGGCAACCGCATGGCTTTCGTGGCCGTGGAGGATTTGACGGCTTCCGGCGAAGTCACCTTCTTTACGGAAGAATTGAATGCCGCACGGGAACTGCTTCACTCCGAACAGCCCCTTCTGCTGACGGCGACTATCGACAACCGGGAAAGCTCGTCTTATTCTCCGGACAGCGATACCGAGGACGGAGACGACGAACCTCCGGTAAAGGACATCAAACTGCGGGGCGTCTCCGTGCAGGCTTTGGCCGACGCCTGCTCCGCCAGCGACGCGCCGGTATCGTGGGAACTGGATGTTTCCCGCCTGAACGCCGAAGGGATAGAATCCCTTAAAGCGATACTTGAACGTCACAAGGGCGGCACGGAAGTCCAGTTGGCGTTCCGCCTTGACGGAACGTTCTGCCGCGTCCGTCTCGGCCCCCGCTGGATGGTCTCTCCCGGTCCGGCGTTTCGTCAGGATATGCACCGCTGGAGTTCCGCTCCCGTCCAATAACGTCTACTCGAAAGGAAACATATGTCTCGCCCCTTCTGGAAACTTACGGTCCGTTCCGAATTCTGCGCCGCGCACGCCCTTCGCCATTATCAGGGCAAGTGCGAACACCTGCACGGGCACAATTATGCCGTTGAAGTCGTGGTCAAGGGAGATACTCTCTCCGAAGATACGGAACTGCTGATGGACTTTGGCGATTTGAAGGCGCTTCTCAAGCATGCGCTGGAACCCTTGGATCACGCGTATATCAACGACGTGCCTCCGTTTGACGTTTCCAATCCCTCTTCCGAGAACATCGCCCGGTATATCTGGAAACAAATGGCCCCCGCTCTCCCGGCCACAGTGACGATGCACAGTGTGACGGTGGCGGAAAAGGGCATCCAGTCCGCAACGTACATGGAAGAATAGCACTCCGGCTTTGACGGCCCGGTGTCTCACCAAACAAATCCCCTTTCGGTATCCGAGAGGGGATTTGTTCGTCTCGTATTTTTCTTCTCAATACAGAGCGCTTTTTAGCTACGCCCACCCTACTCTCCCAATCGTTTGGGATTGCTGTCGTCTTTTACGATGATTTCCCACAGTGCGCCTCTTTTCCATGAATGTTCCCTTATCCCGACGGCATCACTGGCGTAGCGGCGTCACGCGGTCATGCCCATAACATTTCTTGACCATTGGCGTATTCCGCGTATACTTCGTCAGTCTTGGGTGCGACGCCACGCAACGGTGTCGCCGGTTCCCTCTTATGGAGCCTGCTTTACTGCCGGGCATCAGTTGCTTTCGTCCTTTCGCGGTAAATCTTTGATCAACGATGGTGTTGTATTGACCACAACAGCCTCGAATCGATTGCAAATCGACCCGAGGCTGTCTTTGTTTGTGTGTATCTATGCAAAAAAGAACAAAAAACACCGATTCCACACTGTCTGCAACATGCAGAATGCGGAGATGCCATTGAGGATACCGCACGCTACGTACTGACACACACCATAGATAAACAACGGTTAGCCTCGGGAGTGGCGGGTAGCTGCCCCGCTCTCCCCAAACAGGTTCGCTTGGTGATGGCCATGCTGAAAAAGCGGGTCACGGGAAAACATTCGGGAAGGGAACGCATCGGCAGGGCCGGACGAAGGAGCAATAATGGAGTCAAGGATACGGTTGTCGGGACTGCTGGACGGATTTCGTCATATCGTGGATACGATATGGATCATCTCGATTGATGACGCCCAAGTGGAAATCCTGCGGGACTCCATGATGCCGGAGGAAGAGGGGCAGGTCCTGGACTACAAGGTCCTGAGTGATACCTACATAAGCGACTACGTCTATCCGCCGGACGTTGCTCTGTGGAACGAGGCGCTCTCCTTTCCCGCTCTCAAAGCCTTTTCCGTATCGGGACTCTGCGAGAAACGCTTGGATATGCGCTTCAGCAACACCCTGTTCGGGTTCGAGTGGCATGAAGCCTTCGTCAGAGTTTTGAACGACGACGCGGGAAAAAAGCACATCCTGTTGACCAGCCGTTACGTCAACGCCGTCCGCAAGGCGAGTATCGTTGAGAAGGCGGTAGAGACGGAATACGATTACGTCGTCTACATTGAGGCGAACAAGAACAGCTATGTGATGTACACGTCCAACCATGAATCCGGGACGCCGGTGCCGCCTGTTGCCAGCGACAATTACGAGCGGGAGCTGGCGGCCTTCCACCGTCGGTATGTGCCCGAATCCCAACGGGACGAACTCACCCGCGATCTGAGCATCGCCAACGTCCGCTCCCGGCTCAGGGAAAAAGGCGAATACGTCGTGTACTGCACGGTGATCGAGCATGGCCGCTATCGCAACAAGAAACTGCGGTTCAGCTACTTTGATCGCAAGCAGGACATCTGGCTGCTGACCCGGACGGACGTCACCGAAGTTTACGAAGAAAAAAGGCAAAAGAAACTGCTGCAGGACGCTCTGGATGCCGCCACGGTCGCCAACCGGGCCAAGTCCGAATTCCTTTCCCGGATGAGCCACGACATCCGTACCCCCATGAACGCCATCATCGGCATGACGGCCATTGCCCGGGCGCACGCGGAGCACCCGGAGCGGATTGCGGACTGTCTGGAAAAGATTGCCATGTCCTCCCGGCTGCTGCTCGGGCTGATCAATGAAGTGTTGGACATGTCCAAAATAGAGAGCGGCAGCATCGTACTCTCACAGGAAGAAGTCAACCTGACGGACTTGCTGGAAGGCGTGCTGACCATGCTCCAGCCTTCCATCGAGAACAAAGGGCTGCATTTTGAGGTGCATCTCAACGATGTCCGTAACGAGAGCGTTATCGGGGACACGCAGCGCCTCCAGCAAATGCTCATGAACCTGCTCTCCAACGCCGTGAAATATACTCCGAAACAGGGCCGGATCGTGTTCGACGTCACGGAGAAACCTTCACGGGAACGCGGGTTCGGGCGTTATGAATTTGTCATTGCGGATACCGGGATCGGCATGAAGCCCGATTTTCTGAAAAAACTCTTCGAGCCGTTTGAACGTGCGGACGACGAAGCCATCCGCTCCATTCAGGGGACGGGGCTCGGCATGGCCATCACCCAGAACATCGTCACCATCATGGGCGGCGACATCCATGTGGAAAGCGAATACGGGCGGGGTTCCACCTTCACCGTTTCGGTGCCGCTGCGCCTTCAGCCGCAAGCCTCGTCGAATACCAAGGGACTGGAAGGGCTCCCCGTGCTGGTGGTGGACGATGACGAGCTCACATGCCGGAACACGTGCCGGCGTCTGGAGGAAATCGGGATGGACGGCGAGTGGACGCTCTCCGGACGGGAGGCGGTACATCGGGTCGTGGAGGCCCATGAAACCGGCTCCGACTACTTCGCCGTCATCATCGATCTCAAGATGCCGGATATGGACGGCATCGAAACCACCCGGCGCATCCGCGCCCAAGTCGGCCCGGATATCCCGATCATCATGATTTCCGCCTATGACTGGTCTCGATATGAGGAGGAGGCGCTGCGGGCCGGGGTCAACGGCTTCATCATGAAGCCCCTTTTCCGATCGCGTCTGACCTGCAAGCTCACACAATTTCTCGATAAAAAACCTTTGGAGCACCGGGGCCTGTTCTCCATGCGGGACAATCTGCAAGGTCGGCGTATCCTTCTGGTAGAGGATAATGCCCTGAATCGGGAAATCGCCGTCGAACTGCTCTCGTGGACCGGGGTCACCGTCGAGACGGCTGAAAACGGCAAAATCGCCGTTGAAAAAATACGTTCTGCATCCGAGGGATATTTCCATTTGGTTTTCATGGATATTCAGATGCCGGTCATGGACGGTTACGAGGCCGCTTCCGCGATCCGCGCGCTGGACCGGGAAGACGTTCGGACGCTCCCCATTATCGCCTTGACGGCCAATGCGTTTTCCAATGACAGGGAAAAGGCGCAGCAATGCGGCATGAATGAACATTTGCCGAAACCTATCGATCTCGACAGCCTGAATGAAACCCTCAACAGGTGGCTTGCCGGGGGGCGTACAACACCAACAACCTGAAAATAAATACCTTTTTATCGCGAGGAGAATCAGGCGTTCGCTCTTTCCGGTCGTTTCTTCATGCTCTTTTCAGCGGGCGTTGCCGGGTCACCGGCGATGAACCGGGCCGCAAGGCTTCCCAACACCATACCGCCTAGAATATCGACGGGATGATGCTGTCCAAGCCACACCCGGGAAATACCCATCAAGGCAATGAGCAGGGCAAGACCGCACGAAAGGGTTCGGTTCCGAAACCAGAGGGCCAAAGGGACGGCGGCTGCAATGACGGTCGTCGTATGCCCTGAAGGAAAGGACGCATAGGCATTGACAAAGGCCAACGGCTGCGGCGGCCAAGGGACATCCGGCCTCGGCATTCCCAATCCGTACTTCATGATCTGCATGATGACGCACAGGAACAAAACGCTGAACAGCAGACAGCGCAACGTAAAGAAAAGTTCCTGATACCGTCTCTGGATGAGTGCCCGCAAAAAGAGGAAGAGATAGACCGCATAGACAAGCGGATTTCCCACATGGGTCAGCAGGCGCATGACGTCGGTGAGACGCGGATACGACGTTGCGATTGGCGCGAAAAAAAGGCGGACCGGTTCGCCCCACCAGCCAACCTCAAAAAGGATAAAGGTCATGGCGATCAGCAGCGGGGCCAGCACGAGCAGGTGCGCGAGCCAAGGATATCGAGGACGCGGTGCAATCAGGACGTACAGGAAACGGAACCCGTTCATGAGGATATTCACCTCAACATACTGTAATGTTACATACTGTTAGACTTGTCTCCTGCTGCTCCTTTCACGCAAGGCGAGCAGCAAGGGGGAATGAATTTCCTCGCGGTTTCTCGCCCTCTTTCATAAACTGTAAGAATCATAGCAGGATGTGAACTATTGGGTTCTGTTTCCGATGACCGCAACCCGGTATCGAATCTCTTTGGAGTATATAATAATAGCGTGAAATACTAAAAGTTCTTTTCAAATTTGGTTTTAACGCTCGTTTTTTATTTTTTTGATGTTTATATCGCGTAACTGCGGATATTGCTAGTATCTATGTTCCCGAAAAATCACTTATTCCTCATACGATTTCCATTCCTGCTTGTCGCTTCTCGGACGGCGACCGTACCTTGCCGAAAAAGGTTCCCATATTTACAGAGCCGGTGCGGCGTGATAACGATTGGAAATCACGGGATGCTCTTTTTCTTTCCGGAGGTGTTTTCTCCGTGTGGAGGAAGCACGCTCAGGCGGGAAAAACGGTGATTCCCCCCAGTTTTTTCGGATGAGCAACATCGCCATGCTTCCCCTTCCGGTGTTGCCTTGTGAAGGGGATTTTTTGCGACCATATGTTTCCATACAGGAGGGCACTATGGATGTTTTTGATCTTGCGGATAACCTGCGTGCGGAATTTCAAGACAAAGGCGTCTCCGATGAGGCGTTCTTGTTGAAAATTGCCGCCGCACACAACATCGAGCGCATCTTCGTCAAATCCGTAGCGGATGAACTTTTTGACAAGATACCCGAAAAACGGATTGCCGAAGTTCCCGAAGTCGGTACGGAAGACGCCCAGCATTTATGGTTCGCCTTCGGTATCGGGAAAATCCTGCTGCGGGATCACGGATTGGAACCGTCGAATTTTGACTGTATGCAGTTTTCCAACAGGTTGCTGCAATTGAAAGTCAGTTGATACGCCGAGTGATCGTCAGGCCGGATTGCATGATCCGGCTTTTTTTATTCCCCGGATCGATAAAAATATTGGTGCTCTCAACCGTCCCCCGGTATTCAGAGAAAAAAAGGAGAACACCATGCGGGTCGTCATATTGGGAGGTTCCGGCTTTATAGGAACGGCGTTGACCAGTCACCTCACGTCGCGAGGGGATGACGTCGTTATTCCCTCGCGTCACCCTTCAACGTTTTCCCCTTCTCGCAATCGGGAATTCCGGTCTTGGGACGGACGAAACGCCCAAGGGCTCGCGGAAATTCTTGAAGGCGCGGACGGCGTCGTCAATCTTCTGGGGGAAAACATCGCGGCGGGCAGATGGAGCCCGGAACAAAAAATACGGATTGTCCAATCACGACTGGATGCGGGAAGCGCGCTGGTCGCCGCCCTAGAAATGTTGAGCACGCGTCCCCGGACGCTGATTCAGGCTTCCGCCACAGGGTACTATGGCTTCTGGGCTGATGCGGCTTCAGCTCCTGACTGCACCGAAGAGCGCGGCGGCGGTTCCGGTTTCTTGGCTGAGACCGCAGCCCAGTGGGAAGACTCGACGCAAAGGGCCGAAGAACTGGGGATGCGGCGCTGCATCATCAGGACGGCTCCCGTGCTCGCTCCGCAAGGCGGCATTCTGTCCAGAATCATGCCGGTGTTTCGCCTGGGGCTCGGGGGCCCCGTAGGTTCGGGCAAACAACCTTTCGCGTGGATACATCTTGATGACGAGGTCGCCGCCATAACCTTCCTTCTGGATCACGGCGAACTGTCAGGTCCATTCAACCTTGCGGCCCCGGAACATGCCACCATGTCAACGTTTGTGCATGCCCTGGCACATGCCCTCAACCGGCCCGCGTGGCTTCCCGTTCCGGGAGGATTGCTGCGGCTTGCTTTCGGAGACATGGCAACGGAACTGATCCTCGCCGGACAAAAGGTTTCGCCCGTGCGTCTTCTGGAACACGGATTTCTCTTTCAGCACCCTACCCTTGCATCCGCACTGGTTTTTTGATGTGTCGGCAAACGGTACGCTCGTGATTCCCGCCTGAGAAAAGGGCTTCCCTTTTGAAGTGATATCTGCAATACTACAAACAGTAGTCAACAGCAATAAATAAATTCTCACAAGGATGAATGGTTATGATCTCAAGACGGCAAAAAATGGTTGCCCTTTGGAAAAAGGTTCGGTTCATAGAAATCATACAGCCCGACAATGCATTCGTAAAAAACCTTATGTATAACGGCGTATACTCGGCTGACTTTACGGCGCTGAATGAGGATATCCTGGACCTGTATTCCGACATCGACGCACAATACAACGCTCTCTATGCCGATACGGAACATCATCGGGCCATCAAGAACACCATTGATGCCGAGTACGCCTGATTTCTTCTCGCAGCGGCATCGGACAGGGGCACTCCATGATGGGGTGCCCTTTTTATTGTCTTAATATGTTAAAATAACAAAAGTTCCTTCTTAATGCCCTTTTCTGGATGCATTTTTCTTTTTTTGATGTATACGTCGTAAAATGCCATTGCGCCGCTCAAAACGACTATTCTTGTTTTTGATAAACAAACAGCGAGGTTATAATAAATTATAACATACGGGCACTCCATTATCCGGCCATTTCTCAAGAAGATAGGAAAATCGCGCAGCCACTCGTGCAGAAGGAATCGTTCCCTCCGGCTATACAAAAAAACGCCTGTACTCAAACGAGTACAGGCGTACCATTACAGTGCTCCGCAACCGCCGGAGCAACCTCCCCCCCCGCAAGGGCCTCCCCCCCGCAAGGGCTTGGGCGGCATGGGACGTACGGGTCCGACTTTAAACGGCATGGCGCCGTGTTTCAGATTGGGTGCCGAAACCAGACGTTCCGTTTCGGTGCTTCCGCATTCCGGGCATGGAGGACATGCCCCATCCGGGCTTGCCATTTCTTCAAATTGGTGTGAACAGGACGCGCAGTAAAAATCGTACATGGGCATAAGAATCTCTCCAGTCTGTCTGCTTGGGGCTTTTGATTATATAGTCAGTTTTTCACGCCTGACAAGACGCCCGAGGCCGTCTCTTTTCCCTGATTGCGGAAAAGCGCCCTGTCCGACTTGCCAAGTTGCTGTTCCTGTGCCAAACAGAGTGTGTCCGTTTTTTATACAACGACGCTTCCTCTACTCGACATTCTAAACACCGCCTGCCCTATGTCATTACCGAACCGCATATCGTATTGCTTTCCGGCCTGTGTCCTTCTGGCGCTTCTGGTCTTTTTTCTGAATGAAGCCAGAGCGCAGTCGGGTCTTCCGGAGGGGCAGCGGTCGTCGATGGAATTGGGAACCTTGAGCGCGTCGGCCAATACCGGTGAAACGCCCAAACTCGAGTTGCGTTCGTTTACGCTTGAGACGCTCAACGACGGCGTTCACGTCAGCATGGGACTGGGGATTGAGCATATGGGAAGCGTCCGCTCCCAATTGCGGGACGGTGCGGTCATGACCTTGACCTGCAATCTGGATTTGGTACGGGTGCGCACGATCCTGTCCAATGAAATCCTGTCTTCAGAGACACGGACCTACCAGTTGCGCCATGATCTCCTTTCCCGCGAATTCATCCTGTCTTCGCCGGGAACACCCATCGTCCGCCAAAAGCAGTTTGCGGCGCTTGTGGCTTCGGCGTGGCAGCATCTTGAATTTGTCCTCCCCATCAGGGAGCCGCTTGTTTCCGGGGAAACATACCGGGTACAGCTCAAGGTCACGCTTGAACACGCGGAAGTCCCACCGTGGCTGGAAAAGGCGCTTTTCTTCTGGTCGTGGGAAGTGACCCCGCCCCTTTCCTTCACGCAGGAATTTGTCTTCTGACGAGGTCCCATATGACGGAACAGGAAAAAGTCGTTCGGATCGGAGTGCCCGACGAACGGGAACGCCGTCGCAGACGGTACGAGTTGCTGGCGGCTTTTTTCCTGTTGGTGCTGGTGCTCGGCGGAACATGGACGCAGTTGGCGCTGTACGGCGTGGACTCGTGGATGTTCATCGCGTTGCTGAACATCAATTCCATCTTCATGCTCATCATCCTGTTCCTTGTGGCGCGGAACGTCGTCAAGCTGATCATGGAACGCCGCCGGAAGGTTTTCGGCGCTCAAATGCGGACCCGCCTCGTCGTCGTTTTCGTTTCCCTTTCCCTCATCCCCACCGTCATCATGTTCTTGGCGTCCAACCGCGTCGTCGCGACCAGCGTCGATTATTGGTTCACGCGGCAAACCGAGAGATCGCTCCAGGCAGCTCTTGATGTCGGCCAGAGTTTCTATGCCGAGGCGGCGGCCCGCCTTCGCTCGCGTTCGGAGGCGATTGTTCAGGAAGCCACGCAGCGCAGGACGGCCTGGACAGGCAACGGCATCCGTACGCTGCTTCAGAGCAAACAGAAGGAATACGGCCTCACGCTTGTGGGAGTCGTGACGTCCCAAGGGAAGGAAAGCTACTGGCAGGCTCCGAAAGCCTTTACGGAGGGCTGGCAGGAAGCCCGAAACCGAATCGACTGGGAACACGTCGCCAGAACGACGTTCGGTTCCCTGCTCTGGGCTACGGACGACGCGGATTATGTGATCGGCGTTTTGGCTATCGACGGAGGCCGAAACGGCTATCTGATCACGGCCGAGAGCATCGGACAGGGCTTGCTCTCCAAATTGGAAAAGATTTCCAACGGGTTCGAGGAATACGCTCAGCTCAAGCAGCTCAAGAAGCCTCTCAAGGTTTCCTTTTTGCTCATTCTCGGCGTACTGGGTATGATCACCATTTTCGGATCGGTCTGGTTCGGATTCCGGTTGTCCAAGGAATTTACGGCTCCGATTCTCGCTCTGGCGCAGGGGACCACGCGGATCGCTCAGGGCGATCTGGATTTCAGGCTGGAGGATAAGGGCACGGACGAACTGGGCCTGCTTGTGGAATCGTTCAACCACATGGCTCGAGACCTTCAGGAAGGCCGGACGAGCCTCACACGGGCCAACACCATGTTGGCGGAGCACAACCGGTACATCGAAACGGTGCTCGACAATATCACGACCGGCGTCATCACGCTGGACGCGGAAGGCCGCATCCTGACCATGAACAAGGCGGCCTGTTCCATTTTCGATGCTCAGGCTTCGAAACTCGAAGGAAGGAATCCCGCAGAATTCCTTCCCAGAAGTTACGCGAGCGTTTTTGTCTCCATGTTGGAGACGTTGCGTGAACACCCCGAACAGAACTGGAAGCGGCAGGAAGATTTCCTGCTTGGGGATCGAAGCTGGAAATTGATCCTGCATGCCGTAGCGCTTGCCGGTCCCGGAGGCATACGCGCCTATGTCGTGGTCGTCGAAGACATCACCGAGCTGGAAAAAATGCAGCGCATGGCGGCATGGCGTGAAGTCGCCAGACGCATCGCACACGAGATCAAGAACCCGCTTACGCCCATCAAGCTCTCCGCCCAGCGTCTGGATCGCAAGTTCGGAAAGCAGATAGAGGACCCCGCCTTCGGGCAGTGTACGGATTTGATCGTCAAGCAGGTTGAGCGGTTGCAGGATATGGTTCAGGAGTTCTCCGCTTTTGCGAAACTCCCGGAAGTGCAGCTTGCGCCGGGCGATGTCGCTCCGTTGCTTGAGGAACTGGTTTCGCTTTTCAGAACCAGCCACAACACGGTGACGTGGGATTTGCACCTGCCTGAACGCCTTCCCCCGATTGCCTTGGATGCCGCCGCATTGCACCGCGCCCTGCTCAATATTTTTACGAACGCGGCGGAAGCGCTTGAAACCCTGCCTGTGGAAACGCCCAAGCGCGTGCGCATTACGGCGGTACACGACCGAGGACGGGGAAGCCTGCGCCTGATCGTTTCCGACAACGGGCCCGGCTTGTTGGCGGAAGAACGCGAACGGATGTTCGAGCCCTACTTCTCGCGCAAGAAAGGTGGTACAGGGTTAGGGCTGGCCATCGTCAAATCCATTGTTGCGGATCATCGCGGAACGATCCGGGCTGTGAGCGCCCAAGGCGGGGGGACTTCGATGGTTCTTGAATTTCCTCTCTTCCGGGCCTGACGCGGCAGCGGATAACATATAGAAAAACAACACTGCCCAATTGGTGGCGCAGTGTTGTTTTTCTTTTGGGTGTGTTTCGTATAAAATTTACATAACTAATAAAATTATGGGAATAACATCAAACGTACCATGTGATGCCGCAAACGCTTTTATTGATCTTTCAGTCGAGGATCATCTTTGTTTACACAGGCAAACGTCAATTCGGCCATTCCACCGCGCCATGTCGTCTGGGACGTCAGGTTGTCAATGTAGACTTCCTTATTGATGCTGTCACAGGCCTGTTTCGCCTGCGTGACCACATACTCTCTGGCCCCGGCGGTCCCGCCCTGATAGGTCATCAATTCAACGGACAGCGTATGCAGTTCTCCATCCGTGGCAGGAGAACTCTCGCCTCCCGATGTCGGCATTTCCGTTGCGGCGTCGGAACCGCTTTCGGGGGTTCCCGCATCGTTGTACGCGGCACAACCGGAGATCAACACCAAGGAAGCCACAATCACACCAAGTCGTTTCATAGCATCATCCTGTTCTCTCAAAGGAATGTAAACCCTCCCCTTCCGCAGCTTCCGGAGGTATGGTTCCCAACCTCTCGGCATCAAGGGAGCTCCCTGTAGGCCCGTCCAAAATTCATACGGTTACGGTATAAAAAATAGATGCGTTGTCAAGTGTTCTCAAGACAAAACCGTTTGAGGAAACGCTCCAGTGCACCCGCCGGGCAGCCGTTTTGCAGGCGGGAACGACGGCGGGCTGACCTCCGGGACCGCTTCAAATAAGACGATCTATAATTGAATCAAGTAGATAACTTTCCTATCCCGGATGAGAGATATCTCGTGGCGCTTGGCAGTGGGCCCTCACTCTCAATGGAGATAGGATCATGGCTCAGGATGATAGCAACAAAATAGGTGTCGTTGCTGCTACCCTCATGGTGGCGGGCAACATGATGGGTTCGGGCGTATTCATGCTGCCCGCCAATCTGGCGGGAATCGGCAGCATCGCCCTTCTTGGCTGGTTGATAACCTGCGTGGGGGCCATTGCGTTGGCCCTGACCTTCGCGAAACTGGCGTCCATCGATCCGGCTGCGGGTGGCCCGTATGCCTATACCCGAAAAGCGTTCGGCGATTACATGGGGTATCAGACCAACCTGATTTACTGGTTGGCGAACGTGATCGGCAACGTCGGGCTGGCGGTGGCGGGGATCGGATACCTGACCCACTTTTTCCCTACGCTGAAAAACCCTCTCGTCTTCGCGTTGGCGCAGATATTCGTTATCTGGCTGTTCACCTACGCCAACATGCTCGGCCCCAAACTGGTCGGGCGCGTGCAGTCCGTCACAACGCTCTTCGCGTTGTTTCCCATTCTGGGGATGGCGATCCTCGGCTGGTTCTGGTTCAGCAAGGATACCTACATGGCGGGTTGGAACGTCACCGGTCAGAGTGACGTCCGGGCCATCAGCGAAACGCTGAACTTTACGCTGTGGGCGTTCATCGGCGTGGAGAGCGCTTCCGTATCCGCCGGTGTGGTCAAGAATCCCCGGCGCAACGTCCCCATCGCCACGGTGGGGGGCGTCATCCTCGCCGCCGTATGCTATGTGCTGAGTTCTTCAGTGATCATGGGCATGATCCCAAGCAAGGCGCTGGCGGTTTCCTCCGCGCCCTTTGCGGACGCGGCCAGATTGGCGCTCGGCGACACCGCCGCGAATATCGTGGCTGTGTGCGCCGCCATCGGGTGTCTGGGTTCGCTCGCCGGCTGGACGCTGCTGGTCGGGCAAAGCGCCAAGGCCGCTGCGGATGACGGGCTCTTTCAGAACGTCTTTTCCCGCGTCAACGGTAAGGGAGTCCCCTCGGCGGGGCTGGGAATCGTCGCCGTACTCATGACGTTGCAGGTTCTGGCGACCATGTCGCCCACCGCAAGTCAGCAATTCGGCAAACTGGCGTCCATCGCGGTCATCATGACGTTACTGCCGTACATCTATTCCTGCATTTCCATCAAGGTGCTCGGCTATCGGGAACTTCCCCCCAACCAGTACGCCGTCTATACCGTCATCGGGCTGGTCGGCGCCATCTACAGTCTGACGGCGCTGCTCGGTTCCGACGGCGAACAGACCCGCTGGTCCCTGATCTTCGTCATCTCCACCATCGTATTCTACTCGGCGGCCATCACGCGCAAGCGCGAGATAGAAGAAAAGCACATCCATCCCGGCGGGATATCTCCTCGCTGGGTTCGTTATATCGCATTGACAATTACCGTGCTCGTCCTCATCGCCACGTTCTGGATTTCGGTCGGCCAGCATGAGCATCTTACCTTGAGACGCAGGGCCGCCATGCCGGGCATCCTGAAGGAACAGATCATGGACAAGGCTCCGGCCACCATCCCGGCACAGGTTCCGGCTTCCGAAGGCGCTGCGCACTGATTTTGCGGGTTCATCACTGTAACGGATAAGGAGTTCTTATGATTTCAAACGATTTGCAAAAACTGGGCATGAAGGTGTTGATGGCGCACCGTGCCTGCAAGACGGATTCCGCAGCCGGGCGCGTTCTCAGGGAACTGGGCGAACAGCTTGTGAAAGACGGCATCGACCTGTTGGCCGCTGCGAATACCTTTGACGCCACAGCCCTGATCCAGTCCGAACCGCTCATTCAGGCCCTTCTCCTCGATTGGGATTTGGAGGATGACGAGCACCACTCGGCCATGCGTGTTCTGGCGGCATTGCGGAACAGAAACCACAGCATGCCCGTATTCCTTTTCACCGATCGCGAAAACGCCGCGCAGATTCCTCTGTCGGTCCTGCGTCAGACCAACGACTTCATCTGGCTGTTTGAAGATACGGCGGGATTCATTGCCGGGCGCATCCTCGCAGCGGTCCGCGCGTACAGGGGGCGCATGCTGCCTCCCATGTTTTCCGCGCTGGCGAAGTTTTCGCAGGTTCACGAATACTCATGGCACACGCCGGGGCACACCGGGGGCACCGCATTCATGAAATCTCCTGCGGGTCGGGCGTTCTTCGACTTCTTCGGAGAAAACATCTTCCGTTCGGACCTGTCCATTTCGGTCGGCGAACTGGGGTCCCTCCTCGATCACTCCGGTCCCATCGGCGAGGGGGAAAAATACGCGGCCACCGTTTTCGGCGCGCACAGGACATACTGCGTAACGAACGGCTCTTCGACTTCGAACAGGGTTATCCTCATGGCCAGCGTCACCCGCGATCAGGTGGCGCTGTGCGACCGGAACTGTCACAAGTCCATCGAACACGCGATCACCATGTCCGGGGCCATTCCCACCTATATGTTGCCGTCGCGGAACCACTACGGGCTGATCGGCCCCATCCCGCCCTCCCGCCTGACGCCGGAAGCCGTGCGGCAATCCGTCAGGAAAAACAAACTGGTGCATGAAGGCATCGACCCGGCTCCCGTTCACGCCATCGTTACCAACTCGACCTATGACGGTCTGTGCTACAACGTCAAACGGGTTGAGGAACTGCTCGGGCAAAGCGTCGATCGGCTGCACTTCGATGAGGCGTGGTACGGCTATGCCCGCTTCAACCCTCTTTATATGGATCGCTTCGCCATGCACGGCGCTCCTGAGGAGCACGATGAACGCAGGCCGACCGTGTTTGCCACGCAGTCAACGCACAAATTGCTGGCGGCCTTTTCTCAGGCGTCGATGATCCACATCCGCGAAGGCAGAAACCCCATTGAGCACAATCGGTTCAATGAAGCCTTCATGATGCACGCCTCTACGTCTCCCAACTACGCGATCATCGCTTCCAACGACATCAGCGCTTCCATGATGGACGGTGCCGGAGGCAAAGCCCTGACCGACGAATCGATCCGCGAGGCCGTGGCCTTCCGTTGCCTCATCGCCCGCCTGAACACGGAATTCGCGGAACAGGGTCAATGGTTCGTCAATGTCTGGCAGCCTGACGTGATCCGCGAACAGAACGGCACCGCCGTACCGTTCCACCGGATCGACGAAAAAAAGCTGGCCTCCGATCCCGCATACTGGGTCCTGCGTCCCAATGCCGGTTGGCATGGATTCGGGGACATTGAGGACGGATTCTGCATGCTGGACCCCATCAAGGTCTCGGTGACCACGCCGGGGGTAGGCCTCGACGGCGGTTTGCAGGCCGACGGCATTCCCGCCACCATCCTGACGGCGTATCTGGACCAGCAAGGTATCGTCGTTGAAAAAACGACCGACTTCACCATTCTGTTCCTCTTCTCCATCGGCATCACCAAGGGCAAATGGGGAACGCTGGTTGACGCGCTGCTCAAGTTCAAACAGGCATATGATCGCAATATGCCGCTGACGCGCGTGCTGCCTCGGCTTGTTGCCGCCCACCCGGAACGCTATGGAAAGATGGGCCTGAAGGAACTTGCCCAATCCATGTTTGCGGCGATGAAAACCCTGCGCACGACCAACCTGCTCTCGGAAGCCTTTTCCGTACTTCCCGAACCGGAACTCACCCCGACACGGGCATATGAGGAGCTGGTCAAGAACAACATTGAACGCCTTACGCTCGACCGCATGGCGGATCGGACCGTGGCAACGGGCGTCGTCCCCTACCCTCCGGGAATCCCGTTGCTGATGCCCGGCGAAAAAGTGGGGCCCGCTGACGGTCCTGTCTTGGGATATCTCAAGGCATTGGAAGCCTTTGACGTACGATTTCCCGGATTTGAGCACGATACGCACGGTGTGGAAAACGAAAACGGGCGCTATGTCATCAGCTGCCTGAAACAATAAATCGTACGGCTGCAAACGGGGTGAAGTTAGCTGTTGGTTGGCTTTGCCTCGTTTGTAGATGTTTGGGAAGTAAAATTTACATAAATAAAACGATTATGAGTTAACGATGTAATGCCTTTGAAAGCACACCCGCAAGACTCCCCTTTCGACCGTATTTCAGTGACCCGATCCCGCCCCACCATACCGCTTTCGTCAAAAAAGACGCCGTTTCAGTTTCGCATCTTGCCTTGTATTGTAGCTAGATAGCCTCTATACGCGCCAAAGTTTCCGCAAAAACCGGTGTACAACTCCCCTCCGGATGTATTATACTCTACCAATAGTTTGTTTCTTATCGCTTTTTTCTAAAAAAGCCCAATCTTGGATGAATCTTCCGAAAAGCCCGCTCAGGGGAACCTCTACCCGACGGAAACGGATCGGCTTGCCGATCGTCGGGGACGGCTTTGCGGTCTTTGACGAAGACTCATGATAACATCGCCAGCAGCTGGCATCATGGAGGAAGAGATCGTGGAACCTTTTTATGCCGGGTGGCTTTCGTTAGTCCCCCCGATCATTGCTATTACCTTGGCGCTGATTACCAAAGAAGTCATCTCTTCTTTGCTGATCGGCATTCTGACCGGTACGTTCATCTATTCGGTCGGCGTACACAGCAGCGTCCTTCTGATGGGGACGGTTGAGTCGGCCTTCAACCTCATGTCCGCAAAAGTCGATTTCAACATTCTGATCTTTTGCAGCCTGCTCGGCTCGCTGGTGTACACCATCGCCATGGCGGGCGGCACCCGCGCATACGGGAAATGGGCGACGCGCAAGATCAAGAGCAGAAAGGCCGCCCTGCTGTCCACCAGCGGACTGGGCGCCTTCATCTTCATCGACGATTATTTCAACTGCCTCACCGTCGGCACGGTCATGAAGCCCGTCACCGACTCCTACAAAATTTCGCGCGCCAAACTGGCCTACATCATCGACGCCACGGCGGCCCCCATCTGCATCATCGCGCCCATCTCCAGTTGGGCGGCGGCGGTCGGCAGCAACCTGCGGACGACGGGAGCGTTCACCAGCGACTTCTCCGCCTTTGTTTCCACGATTCCGTATAACTTCTATGCGTTGCTTTCCATCGTCATGGTCGCCATGATTTGCCTGACCAACTCCGACTTCGGCCCCATGCGGGCGGCCGAAGAACGCGCGGCGCAAGGCAATCTCGGCGAAATGGACGGCGCAATGGAAAACCAGCTCCACGCGACGGAAAAAGGAACGCTCTGGACATGCTGTTGCCCATCGGCAGCCTGATCGTCTTTGCCGTGCTCGGCCTGCTGTACGACGGCGGCTACTGGGGCAAGGACCCCGCGTTCCACACCATGGCCGCCGCCTTCGGCAACTGCACCGCCGCCAAGGCGCTCGTCTGGGCCTCCTTCGGCGCGCTGGTCGTGTCCTTCCTGCTTTTCGTTCCCAGAGGGCTGCTTTCGTTCCGTACGTTCATGGACGGCATCATCGAAGGCATGAAGGCGATGCTCCCCGCGAACATCATTCTTGTTCTGGCGTGGACGATCAGCGGCGTGTGCCGTGATCTGCTCCAAACGCCCGTTTTCGTGCAGTCGCTCGTCGCCGACGGCGGCGTTTCCGGTGCGTTGCTCCCGGCCATCGTCTTCCTCATCGCGGGCTTCCTGAGCTTCTCCACCGGGACGGCCTGGGGAACCTTCGGCATCCTGATCCCCATCATCGTTCCCGTCGCGCAGGCGGTTGATCCCGATCTCGTCGTGGTTTCCCTCTCCGCGACCCTCGCGGGCAGCGTATTCGGCGACCATTGTTCCCCCATCTCGGATACGACCATCCTTTCGAGCGCGGGGGCCGGTTGCAACCACATTGAGCACGTATCGACGCAGCTCGGCTATGCCTGCATCGTCGCCTTCTGCTGCTTCGTCGGGTACGTCGTCGCCGGTTTCACCAAGGCCAATCTCTGGATGAGCCTCGGCAGCTCCGTTGCCCTGTTGATCGTCAGCGTCTCTCTGCTGCATCTTTGGGGGAACAAGCGCCAAGCGGCCGCAGCGGCGCGCGAAGCCGCCTGAGTTCCGCATTCCCCGTTGTGATCGAAAAGAGGCAAGCCTGAGAGCTTGCCTCTTTTCGTCTGAAAAACCGGCTCCTCCCCATATGCGGAGGAGAGCGTTTCCATAGCCCCGTAGGATACCACTGGCGGAGCCTTTTCTTCTCCCCTATTCCGGAAAGCTATTCGCTCCTCGCAAAAGAAGGATGGCTGTTGACGAAGCTCCCGACTTCCTGAATGGCCTTGATCGCCTCGGCCCCATACCGGGGAAGCGCTTCCACGAAAGCCTCCGGCGTGGTCAGCGCCTGTATTTCAAAAAAGGCGTAAAGCGCACCTTCATTCTCGACGCTGTATATTTTGACCAGTCGGATGTTGCTGGAGATTCTGTTGAATGCCGCGTCCAGTTGTTCCTTCCGGTGAACATCCACGGTATCCATCCGTAAATACGTCCTGAGGCAGATAAAATCACCCTCCGCCTTTTGATATCCCGGAAAATGATCCGGCACGGCGAAAAAGGTGATGCCGGAAATACGCACGGATATCTGCGGCAGTCCGTTGTTCAGCGTACCGAGTTCCGCGTCCATCCCCCTTTCCCGGAGCAACGTCAGTATTTTTCTGAAATCCATGATCCTCTCCTTTCCCAATCAGCGGCTGTATCCGCTGGTGATACCGTGATGTCCTACGAGAAGCAACTGCGGAGGCTCTTTTTTGCCTGTCCCTCGCCCCGTGTCACGACCTTATGCTCAGCCATCTTCAGACTGTTTGCACCCCTCTCGGACACGAAGCCCGTTCAAACGGAATGCCATCTAGACAGTTCTTCTTATTATGTATAAATACCGGGTGAAGTGAACCTTTTCCCGTGCCGTCCTCGCTGTGGCGATATGCCGACGCCATTCTCCGCCCTCGAAAACGGCCTGCCCTAAATGACCAACGAGGCCCAAATGGAATTTCCACAGTTCGAGTCGATCATCAAACGCATCTTTTATCTGTTCATCCTGCTCATCGTCTTTGCCGTTGCCGCAGTGTTCTGGTTCATGTTCGACGTCTTCCTCTTCTGGAAATACACACCGCTGGGGGAATGGTCTCCGCTCGGCAGAGTTTTGTGGATGACCTTCTCCGTCCTCACGACCTTCGGCGTCAATCTGCTTATCCAGAAAAAAATGAAACGTTCGGAATGACCCGAGTCCTGCCGCCCTTCGCCATATGTGGACATTCCAATCTCCGGAGAGCGGAAAAAAGAAACGAACATGCGTTGTCACCGGCGGTACGGACGGCAGGCCGCCGGCTTGCCGAAGGGGTTCTTTGTACCGGTATTCGCTCGGTGCCGCTCGACCGTACCACCACGCCGCTCCCGGAAAGAACCGAATCTCTCCTAAAAGGTAGGCTCGTCGAAGCGGCGGCTATCCCGACGTTCCCCCGTAGGTCGCATTGCATGGAGTTCGCCCTTCGCCCCCGCCCGCGTAACGATGTCGCTCCGCTCTACTCCACAACGCCGTCTGGAGTCTCCACTATAGGAGATGCTGATCTTCGACAAACCTGCACCTTCTCCGCACTCCAGCGTTCTCCAAAGCGATACCGGACAGACATACGGTCGAACCCCCAATATCCCCTTCGCCCGCTGCCCCCAGAACAAACGGGCTCGTCGGAGTCCTACGGAATTCAAGAGAAGGCTCGTTGCCACTGAAGGAAACGGGCTTTGCCACTCCCCATAAACGCACCGCCGATGACGGCATGCGCCCAAAGAAGCAACGTCGGGCGGAGACTGCACGGCGACCTCCTCGGGCAATCTCTCACGCAGTGCTCCGGCTTTCCGATGGGAACTCTGAGCAGTTTTTTCATTTTTCCCCGCCGCAGCCTTGAACCACACTCTATGTGACAAAATCTTTCCCTGATAGTTCATCCGGTTAACGTTTCACCCTTTATCTCGCGAAAAGGTCCTTCTTGACGGAACTTGCGGAATCAACTATGCCTTATCCATGGGGGACCGTTAGTTTGTATTTGTTGTCGAACAAATTTCAAGTACGGGGATAAACTATGTTCTTACATCTTATCATTGTCGGATGGGCTATCTTTACTGCGGTATTCGGTTTCCAGTTGGTGCAGATTTTTCTGTATGGACAGGAAAAGATTGCATTAGTCGATATACGGAACATTCCCGTACTGCTCGTTTTGATAGGCGTTCCTCTCATTCCCATAACCATTCACAGCTTCAAGAAGTTCACCAGCGCTGAAAAGACATACTGGTCGTGGTTTTGTCTGCTCGGCGTTTACGGCATTTTTGTTCTGGCGCTGATCTTCATCCGGGACCTCAATACGATTGCCATCTATTCGTCGGCCATCATCGACACCTTCATCATCCTGTGCCTCGAAAAGATCGTCACCGCGATGAAGGAAAGCTCGAACAGTACGCCGACCCAGCAGCGCCGCCTGATTTCCATTTGCCTGCTTGCCGTCTTCGCGCTGCAGTTTGTTTTCGGCGTTCTGTAAGACCAGAGAGAACCACGCTTCCTAGGCGGTTCTCCCCCTCACATATGACTGTGGACGGATGATAAAGGCCGGGAATGTTCCCGGCCTTTTCTTTTCGGCACATGCAAAAAAGGATTCCCCGTCAAGACGGGGAATCCTTTCAGAACGAGGCAAAGCCGGTTACTTCATGGCGCGGAACGGAGAAATCGCACGCAGTCGTTCAATGATGGGCGGCAGCTTTTCAAGGACATAATCGATTTCGGCTTCCGTAGTGTAACGCGACAGGGAGAAGCGGATGGAGCCGTGCGCGAAGGTGAAGGGAACTCCCATCGCCCGCAGCACATGGGATGGTTCAAGGCTGCCGGAAGTGCAGGCGGACCCGGAACTGGCACAGATGCCGAGCTGGTCCATAAGAAGCAGAATCGCTTCGCCTTCGACATACTGGAAAGCAATGTTGGTCGTATTCGGCAACCGGTGTTCCGTATCCCCGTTCACGATGGCGTCGGGAATAGCGGCCAGCAACCCCTTTTCCAGCTTGTCGCGGAGAGCGGGCACTCTGACGTTTTCGTCTTCCATGTGGTTCACGGCGAGCTCACACGCGGTACCGAGGCCCACAATGTACGGGGCGTTTTCCGTACCGGCGCGGCGACCGCGTTCCTGATGCCCCCCACGGAGGAAGGGCAGGAATCGGGTTCCCTTACGGATGTACAGGACGCCGATGCCCTTGGGGGCGTGCAGCTTGTGCCCGGAGAGCGCCAAAAAGTCCACCGGCATCTTGGACAGGTCGATAGGCAGCTTGCCCGCAGCCTGTACGGCGTCCGTATGGAAATAGATGCCGCGTTCCTTGACCATCTCGGCAACTTTCTGGATCGGGAAAACGTTCCCCGTTTCGTTGTTCGCGAACATCACGGAAACGATGGCCGTATCCTTGCGCATGGCCTCCGCCAGTTCGTCAAGATCAAGACGCCCCTTGGAATCCACACCCAGATACGTGACTTCGTACCCCTTATGCTCAAGGTGCTGTCCCAAGGCGATCAGCGCGGAATGTTCCACGCGGGTCGTAATGACGTGCTTCTTGTCGGGCTGTGCCTGCAAGGCGGACATCACGGCCGTGGAGTCGCTTTCCGTACCGCAGGAAGTGAACACGATCTCTTCCGGCAGCGCACCAAGCATGGCCGCCACCTTCTCGCGGGCCTCCTGAATGCTTTTGCCGACCTGTCCGCCGAACGTGTGCATGCTGGAGGCATTGCCGTATTTCTCCGTAAAGAACGGAATCATGCTTTCAAAAACTTCAGGCGCGACCTTGGTGGTGGCGTTGTTGTCAAGATAGATGACGCTCATGCCTGCACCTCTTCAACCACGATTTCCGGTTCCACCTGTTCACGCAAAATCTTTTCGACAAGGTCCTTCAGCGTGACGGCGCGGGAACTGCAATTGGAACACAGGCCGCGCAGCGCAACGACGACGCGATGCCCGTCAACGTCCACCAGTTCGATATCTCCGCCGTCGGCGGCGAGCCGAGGCTTCACTTCGTCCTGCAGGACCTGCATGACCTTCTGCATCCGCTGCACATTGGTCATCTGCGGCTTCGGCGCGATGTTGAATTCCTTCAGCTTCGGCTTGCCCAGCTCTTCATCAAGAATATCCTGAATGGTGTTCAGGCACTCGCCGCACCCGCCGCCGGCCTTGGTGTAGTTGGTGACTTCCTCCACCGTCTTGAGATTGTTTTCCTCAATCGCACGGCGAATCTGCACGTCGGTCACACCAAAGCACTTGCAGACGAGCGTGCCCTCGTGTTCGTGCTGCTTTTCGGCGGGCTCGCCGCGCCAGTTGCGCAAAGCGGCCTCAAGGGCTTCCTGCCCCATGACGGAACAATGCATCTTCTCACGAGGCAATCCGCCGAGGTACGCGGCGATATCCTTGTTGGTCACCTTGGACGCTTCTTCCACCGTCTTGCCCTTGATCATTTCGGTCAGAGCGGAACTGGAAGCGATGGCGCTGGCGCACCCAAACGTCTGGAACGAAGCATCTTCAATGATGCCCTTGTCGTTGATTTTCAGAAAAAGCTTCAGCGCGTCGCCGCAGGCAAGGCTGCCCACTTCGCCGATAGCGTTGGCATCGGCAAGTTCTCCCGCGTTACGCGGCTTCAGGAAATGCTCCCGAACGGTATCCGTGTATTCCCACATATGCAGTCCTCCAAAAACTTGGTCACCAATCCGGGGTGTAACCGGAGTCACGCCCGGAGAGCATAACGATGAGTAAGTATCCGGGTCTACGCCCGACAAGTACCATATAAGCCCTAACCTCCATAATGGAAGGGGGGCAGTAGTATTTTCTTGTCGTCCGTTCCACAGGAGAATCTATGCACCGCTTCCCCTGTGAGGTCAAGCTCTCTCCACCGTGCCGAAAAGCTCCCAGTTGATCAGGTATTTCAAGATAATAAAAGTAAAAAAAGAACCTTCCCAAAAGGTTCGGAGATGCGCCTCCGGTTCCTGAATCGGGGACGAAACGGAAAACAACGGAGCATCAGTCAATACGCAATAGCATCTTGCCCGGTTTGCCGCCTCGCGCCATGATCCTTACATGCGCCTGAGCCGCTTCCGCCAGAGGGAACGTTTCACCAAGAACAGGATGCAACGCGCCGCTCCGCAAGGCCGCCGCAACCGCCGCCTCCGCCATAGCCGCCTCTTCCGGCGAGGCATGCCAGATGGCCATGCCCATTACCCGAGATTCCTTTGCCATGAGCAGCCGAGGCGTGATGTTCAACTCTCCACGGCTCCCGACAATCACGATGCGCCCGTGTTCGCCCACAACGCGCATGTCGTTTTCCAGATTCTTGTCCGCAAGCATTTCCACGATGACGTCCGGCCCTGTTCCGTCGGTTATGTCCGGCAACGCCTCAAGGTATCCGGGAGTCGTATGATTCAACACGGCATACGCGCCAAGGTTCCGCACCGTCTGCATGGAGGCCGGACTGCCCACCGTGCCGATGACGAAAGCCCCACAGGCACGGGCCAACTGCACGGCGACGGTTCCCACCCCGCCGCTCGCTCCGTGTACGAGCACTTTCTCGGCGGGCTTGAGGCCCGCGCACTGAAACAAAGCCCTGTATGCGGCGATACCGGGAAAGCCAATCGCGGCACCCGCCTCAAAACATATGCCCTCCGGCAGAGGGAAAACGGCGTCCGCGTCGCAAACCACCTTTTCAGCATACGTTCCCGTATTGCGCCGAGCCGTCAGCCCGGAAACAAAAACCCTGTCTCCGGGCTTGCAACCCCGCGCGCCTTCACCTATTGTTTCAACAATACCCGCGCCGTCAAAACCGGGAGTATACGGAAGTTCCGGTTTGAAAAAGGCGTAGTGCCCCGTTCGGATGTAAGCCTCCGCAGGGTTCACTCCCGCGGCGTATAGTCGGACCCGAACCTGTCCGTAGGCCGGGTCCGGGTCCGGAATTTCAACGAAGCGCAAAACGTCGGGTCCACCAAAAGCCGTCATGACGATTGCACGCATACGGTTGCTCCTGTCTTTTTTTGATTGTTCCGTGAACATGACATAGCACAATCTTCCTATGCCGGACAGGATTTTCAGCCGTGCAGGCAAAGAGGGAGGAGCCCAACACCCCCTCACGGTAATGCCCATACGGCGGAAGGGGCTTTTTGCTCCAAACCCAACAGGACAGTTCACCGCAACACAGGAGCCGATCATGGCAAACACGGAATCCGGTCGCCCCATGTACCCTTCCTTTGAGAAAGCTCACGAAGCGTTTATCGCGGAATATCTCGCCCTGTATCATGGTTTCCCCAAGTATCTCGAAGACCTCGTAGTCGGCTTCGGCTGGGGCGAAGACGCCTCCGGTCAGCGCTGGTTCATCATTTCGGCCAACCCGCACGGTTTACAACGTCTGGCATATCCCGAAGTGGTGGGATGGGACCCCGAACATTTCAGCAGCCTTCCCGAACCGATTCGCCGCGCACGGTTGGACACCATTCAGGCCTGATGAAAATACGACAGCTTTTTTTCGTTTTGTGCCTCATCGTCTGCGGGACCTCCGTCTCTCCGACGGCATATGCGTCAGACGCCGCGGAAGCTGCCGAAGCTGCCAAGGACGCCGTCAACGAACTTCTGGATGACTTTGACGGCTTCAAGGATTCGGAAATATTCCGGCGGTGCGTCTACGGATGCGGCAGCGAAAATCCGGGCAGCGAATGGCGTGACAAAATCAAGATGCTCCAGCGTCAGACCATGCCTCGAAAGGATGTCCCGACCAGGCTCAAGGATGCCATCGGTGAGCTATGGCAAATGGGCCGAACGTACGCCCGAGGCAATACCCGGAAAGCCACCGAACTGCGCCAGCGCATTGAGGACGCATTGGAAAAGTGACGGTCATAAACGCACGTCATTGAAACACACGCCGTAAATAAGGACAAGTTTGCTCTATGCAACGCTGGTTTATGCATGTGGACATGGACGCATCCTTAACTGAAAAACTACAATAGGTTGCTTCATGTAGCCGTATTGTGCAACACCGTGGATATATGGAGATAATATGTTGCTGTGTGTTGCTGTCTGTTGCGCTTTTGGTTAGCCTGATGGTAATCTTTTCCACATTCAGGTAAGCTAAAAGTAAGCCGGAAGGTATGCCCCAATGTCCTACCGTGACAAGACAAAGTACACCGGTGTGTACACTCGTACAAGCAAAACGAAACGGTTCAACGGAAAGCCCGACATCTGCTTTGACATTTCGTACAAGCTCGACGGCAAGCTGATATACGAAAAGGTGGGCTGGCGTAGTGAGGGATACACCGCCGTGCTGGCCAGCGAAGTCAGGGCCGAGCGTCTTCGGAAGGGGCGGCATCCTGAGATGTTCGACTCCGTCCAATCCAAACCGGTCGATCTCACCTATGGGCAAGCATGGGAAATCTTCTCTCAAAAGCGCATGCCGCTCCTCAAGAACAGGGCGGCGCTCCTCCACCATTACGCCATCCACATCCGTCCCGTTTTTGAGCACACCCTGCTGAAAGACATTACGTCCTTCGCGCTCGAATCCTTCAAAGTGGACCTGATGGCCACAGAGTCCATCCGCAAGACGAAAAAAGGCACAATACTGCCCACAGGCCGCACCCTCGCCCCCGCGACGGTCAACTTCATCCTGCTGGACGTCCTCAACGTCATAGGCCGCATGGTCGAATGGGGCTTTCACCAAGGCCCTCTCCCCAAGGTCAAACTCCTTCCAACGGATAACGAGCGGCAACGCTTCCTCACGCCGACCGAACTTGACCGTCTTCTCGGTGTGCTTGAAATCCTTTCTTGCCGTCTGTACCGCATCGCGCTCATTTCCATGCACACGGGTATGCGCGTGGGCGAGGTACTCCGCATGCGGGGTCAGGACCTCGATTTCGAGAATCGCCTCATCCATGTCGAGGGGAAGAAGGGGAAGCGCGCCGCCTTCATGGATGACAGGGTCGTCAGGGTATTGCAGTCCATTAATCCACCGCTTCCAACCGACTTCGTCTTCACAACGGCGGAAGGGCGTCAAGTCCGCCCCAACGCCCTGACCCATACCTTCACCAAGGCCGTCAACATCCTTGGCCTGAACAACGGAATCACCGATCCCCGATTCAAAGTCGTCATTCACACCTTGCGGCACACGTTCTGCTCGTGGTTGGCGAGCAAAAATGTCCCGCTGTACACCATTGGCAAGCTGGTGGGACATACCAGCCTGCGCTCGACGCAGCGGTACGCCAAACTCACCGACGACGCCAAATGGGATGCGTTGAAGCTCATTGAAGAGACGGCTAGCTCTGTTCATAAGTCTTAATCCTTCGTGCTTCCATGTATCGATCCAAATCCCTGCGGGCATAGAGCACTTTGCCCCCGTCCTTGATGTATGACGGGCCTTTTCCAAGTGACCGTCTCTTCCGGAGCGTCGTCGCAGGCATCCCGCAATACAGAGAGGCCGCCTTTTCATCCATGTACTCCCTGCGCGGGGATGCCGCCAGTTCAACGACCGGCGCAAGCTCTTCTCTGATTACCTGAGCGATTGCATCGCCCAGTAGCGTTCCTCCTCCGCACACGGCACGGAGGGATTCAATAAGCTGTTGTTCATGAGACTGCGACATACTCACTCCTCCATGCGTCCGATGAGCGCCGGGACGCGCACGGCTGTCCTGATGATTTCCTCGGCGGTGCGCCCGTCCTCGAACTTTTCGCCGGGGCTGATGCCCTGAATGCGGGGCTTCGAGAGCCCGAACCCCATCATGACCCGGCGCACGTCCGCCCTGCCCCGCCCGACGACGAGAAACCGCTCGTTGACGAGGTAAAGCGACGGCTTGCGGCCTTCGGGCTTCGGGCCGATGACGGCATCGCTCAGGCGCACGATGCCCTCGATGGCGTCTTCCTCATAGTCGGCTTCGCCTTCGGGGATGATCTCGTCATAGAGCGCTTCCACGCGCTCCTCCAGCCCGCGCATCCCGTCCAGCAGCTCCGGTCGCACGGCGCGGGCCACGGCCTCGCCCCTCGCGTCGCAGATCACCGAGCGGATCACGTCCCCGACATGGCCGAGGTGGGCGGGACGGCCCGGAGGCCATATCCCCGCCACCTCGCCCGTCAGCGCGGCGTGCAGCGCGCGCCGGACATGATCGGCGCACGGGAAGCCGCCGTGCAGCATCGCGTACAATTCCCCCGTCGTGTCCTGAACGGCTCTCGCGGCTCCATACAGCCCGGAATCCTCCGGCTCTGTATTGAGGATCGGATGCGCCAGAAACCACCCCAACGACGCGGCTCCGCCGACAAGCCTCCATGCCTCCCGCACCTCGGCGGGCGGCGTGTTGTACAAGCGGCACACCGCCGTCCGCGTACAGCGTTCGGCCATGCCCGCGTGCCGATAGACGCGCTTGCAGATGGGGCAGCAGTACGCCCCTGTGGGCTTCTTTTCCTTGCAAAACAGCTTCATCTCAACAATCCGGGTTTGCGTAGTACATGGGCATGGACGCCCTTTCGGTCTGAACGGGCCTCGAGTCTTGCGGAGCCTTCGGGCACCGCCCGCCGCGAAAACAGCTTTCCCGCGTCCCGCAATGGCGGGCCAGCATCCGGCAACGCATCCTCCCGCAGTCCACCAGTTCGGAGGCATGGGACTCAAGCCATGCCTCCGAGGATTCGGACGGCGAGACGGAGGGGCTATCCTTCCCGTCCCGACTCATGGCGGCACTCCCTCGCCATCCGGTCGAGGCGACGCTTGCGGCCCACCTCCTGCCGGATGAACAGGCCGACGATGGCTGCGCCCATGAGGGCCACGGCAAGCCCGTGACGGTGCTCAACAAGCAGGTCAATCATGGGCCGCCTCCCGCCGTCCGCCCGCAACGAGATCGCGGATTTCACCGGCGAGGCACTCCGTCGCGCTCATCAGCCCCGCATGGATGCGCTGCTCCAGCTCCGGGCCGCTCAGACGCGCCATCAGCATCGCGGACGCGGAGGGCGGCAAGGAAGACGGAACCAGATACCTCGGACCTTCACCCGTCAGAATCCATGCCGGGTTCACACGCTCGCGGCTCAGAATGGTCAGCAGCCATGCGGCGGGAACGGCGCTCCGCCTCCCGGCGTCGGAAATGGAACTCTGGCGGATGCCCAAATACGCGGAAAGCTCCATCTGCGTCTTCACGCCGCAGACCTCGCAAATGCGGGCGTAGGCCGCGTCGAACTCATGCCGTTCCATCGTGGCCTCCTTTCACATCTTTCTCACTCGCCCTCTTGAGAATCTCAAGGGTGCCCCGACCGAATGCCGCCGCCGTCCGCTCCGGATTGAGACGTCCATTGGCGAGAACCCAAACGGTCGCACCATCATTATCGTCAAAGCCGATCAGAACGGCTCCGAATCCCCTGTAATTCCCTTTGGACAGCTCCCGCATCGCACTGGCGAGGTTGTCCATCGTTTCCTGATCAACGGCACTCATGCGTCCTGCTCCTCTTCGGTTTCGGTGACTTCAACGAAAATGGCCTTCTTCTGACGGATGAACGATTCGGGGATGTAGTCCTCATGACGGGCGGCGCAGGTCGGGCACGTCCAAGTGAGCTTGATCACCCTCTGTTCCTCCTCAACCCACCGGCTCGTTTCAGGATGTCCAAGGTATCGGGCTTCGTTTTTTGCCAGAAACCGTTCGAGGGTCACGAATTCCCCTTTCCTGAGCAGCGAGGGCTGATCAGGCTTTCCACCACGATAGTGCCTCAGTGGGCTGTCTTCATTCAGGAGCAGCGTCTTGCCGGGCCAGTCCTTCTTGTACTTCGGGATGGCGAGCTCGCGGATTTTCCGGCTCATACGTCCTCCAGCTCGTCTTCCCGGACGACGAGTTCGAGGCCGGAAGTAAGCTCCACGCAATATCCGTCACCCTCGTAACCGATGATCGTCACCCACGAATAACCGCGATAGGGACTCACGAGGCGGGCGCTGTCTCCGATAACGTACTTCATGCCGCGGCCCTCCCCATGTCCCTGATGCGTCCCCCTTCGGGGAAAAATTCCTTGAGCAGCGCAAGCAGTGCCGCAAGCTCGCCCTTCGTCGTGCAGCGCAGGACGATGCCGTTGCCGCGATTGACAAGCCTTGCCTTGCCCGTGTAGATTTCTTGAATGTCCATGAGCACTCCCTCACTGGATGTTTTGCCCTCGTCGCGGTGCCAGCCGCTTCGGGGGCGTTCTTGTTATGCCCTGCCCCGATCCCTCGCTTCCGCTTCATCGATCTGGAGCAGCAGGGCCACAATGTCGCCCACGGCCCGATAGCCGAGCCGGGCGAGTTCCCTTCGCTCGTCGCCGGTGATGACGCCGTCCTCCAACGCCTTCGCCGTGCCGACCATCATGTCCCCGAACGACTTCACCGAGGCCATGCACTGGACATGCACAGGATGCCTGACCTCAGCCGTGGGCAAAAAGTCCACGTAGACACCGCCGAGGGCGCGGGCCATCGCGTGCAGCGGCTCCGTTGAACCGACCAGCGCCATGAACGGCACCAGCAGATTCACGTCGAACTTGTGCCCCTCACGCACCGGCGAGAGTTCGCTCATCAGCGTGTTGTAGGGACGCCCAAGCCGGTCGGCTATCTGCTCCGCAGACAGCTTCGACGGGGCGCGCTTGGCAAGCCGCTGGCATATCGCCGCGATGTTCGGTGTGTCACTCATGCCAATCCTTACCTGTTTTTTGCGTGATTTCAGATGGATGCCGGGGTATCCTCGTTCAACCTCAAGACGCGTGACTTGTCTCTTGATGGGACTCAATCAGGCCGGGGAAACGCGGCTCCTTCGGGCGAGGCCCACGGGGAAGATCGAGCGGAATGGGAAGAATGTCTTCAGGAAAGCCAAGCGCGCGAAGCTGGTTGTACCGCTTCACAGGAATGGTTTCCCGCATGATGAGCATGCGCGGCCCTGTGTCACTCTTCATTCCAAGCTGCGTTGCCAGAGCAAGAAACGTGATGTCATGCTCCTGCATCCATTCCCGACACCGGACGGCTCGTGGACGGGTCATATCGTTGCCTCCTCTATTTTGTTCTGGTATTGGTTGCTGTAGTTTGTTGTTGATATAAAAATCTTATAAACTAAATTTATTCAATTTGCAAATTAAAAATATCCATATGGCAAAAGATTTTTCACAATTATATAAAATAATTTACGATTATTTCCTAAGGCATCCAGATTCATCTACTCTGGGTACTTCGCGAAGGGCTTTTGCCAAATGGTTAGAAATTTCAACAGGTAAAGCGCAAGCATGGGAAGACAAGGGGCAATGGCCAAGTGCCGAAGACTTGGAAATACTTCATAAAAAAATGGGGTTTTCATACCGATGGCTCGTCACAGGAGAAGGAGACCCTTTTAGTGAACTAGAATCAGTTCATCAAATTTCATCTGTGCCCCAAACTGTTCCAAGTGCGGGCATACGCATGGACGAACTGGAACGCGAAAAAATGGAGCTTACCCAAAAGCTCCTTGCACTCCATGAAGAACTGGCGAGCAGCCAAAAGCAGGTAATCGCACTACAACAGGAAAACAAACGCTTGGCCGAGTCGGTGAGCGCCGTGGTGACGCCCACCGAGACTCGCCGGGGCAATCCCCAACATGCCACCTCGGACAGACCTGCGAGTGGTGTTCCCGGCGGTGGCATCTGAGGCCGTATCAGTAGTCATAGGATGAAGAATAGATACTACTAAGCAAGTTGAAATAGAGGGAGGAGGGGAATGCCATCAAAAGAAAGCTCTCAAGATACAAAACAAGCCATTTCTTGTCTTCAAACTCTTCTGGCCATCATTGCCGTTATCGTTGGCGCGGTAGCAATAGGATTTTGGGTTACATCACTAGATTTTCAGCATGCCGAAAATGGTCTCTGGATTCTATTTGGAATTGGTCTTGTATTTTTTATGTTGATGAGCGTAGCCATCAAAAGAAAACAAAAAAAATCCCAAGACCTCACCTCCAAACAAATTGATATCCCCAAAAATGACTTCATTCTCCCGGATACAGCCTCGATTCATCCCCAATCAGACAAGGTGGAGAAAAATTACTGTGAGCCAATCAATAAACTACAGGCATTACCTTCTATAGAAGGTCACGAGATAACAGAAAAAGAAAAAATGGAAGAAGGAATTCCAGTCAAAAGTTTTTCCTCTCCTGCCGTGTACACCATCTATCCACAACGGGTGGAATGTACATGTCCTGACTGGAAAGAATCCCGTTCTACAGAACCAATGGATAGCCCTTGCCGAATTTGTAAACATTTAGCGAATTACTACTCGAAACATTTTGCCAGCCTTCCAGAACAGCTTTCACCTTTTCTGCGACTAATCGTCATAAGGGGTGCTAAGCAACGAGGACTTCCCTATGGGGGAGGAATGACCATTCCATATTTTGGGAGAGAAGGTGCAGCTCTTATAGAATTTGCGACAGGAACCCCTTGGGTCAGTATCTACAAGGATTCCCTGCGATATAGTTTCAATATAGAGGAAAACAGATGGTCATATGGAGAAAGACCATCAGAGGCGTCCAAAATCGTCGCATTTATCTACCAGCACCTTGGCATACTCCCACCATCTGCACAGGCAGTATCCCAATATTCAAACCAGACTAGTTTTTTTGATGAAAATTCTAGTGTACCTGCGGTTGTGCCTGTCACTTGGGAAAAAAATATATTCCCAATGTTAGAGGATGCGTTGGGTGAGCAAACTCCAGAAAAGTTGGAATGGGTAGAAAGAAAAGGTTACTTTGTTATCTACCACGGAAAGATTTCAAACTGGGTCTGCCGTGTTTATTATGGCGCAGGCTATCTCAAATATCTTATGCTCAAAGACAAAACAACGCTACATATGAAAGCTGGAGATCGTCTATACAAACGTGACTGTCCTAGATTGAAAGAAATCTTCCTTCAATTCTATGACGGGAAACGGGAGAGGTGATTAGGGACTTTCTTTTATTTCCGCCGCGTTCGCCACTTCCACGGCGGGGTCGGGTTCTTTCGGGACCAGAGGCCCCGCCGCGTTTCTTTGGCTTCCCGCTCCAGCTTTTGCCAGCCCTTGCAGAACGCCGCTTTACAATACTGCGGGTAAGCCCATGCCTGTCCCGCCTCCAGCATGTCCGCGTTGAGCACCCTGTCGGTGGCCACCAGCGCCACCGTGCGGCTGTACTGATCCACGCCCATCGGGATGATCTCCACGCCCTGCCCCGGTTGCACGAGCGACAGGAGGTGGCCGCGGGACTGTGGGCCGCCCCTCTGTTCCAGTTCCGGGGCGTCGATGCCGTAGAGCCGAATCTTTATCGGAACGCGGACGTCGCACATCGGCGCCACAGTCACCGTGTCGCCGTCATGCACGTCCAGCACGGTGGCCGGCCACGCATGGGCAGAGAACGGGAACGCAAGGGCCACGATCAAAGGCATCACGCGAAACATCATTATTTCTCCAAAGGCAAACGGAATTATACATATTGCAGTATAGCTTATTGCTTTTCACGAAAAAAAAATGGTAAGAAAGAGATAGGTATCAATTAACGTGCATCTCACAAGCGGGGGAACTATGGAACTCTATGATCTCTTTAAAGAAACACTAGAATGCTTGAACATCGACAACAGCTTTATAACCCCGGACACCCTATCGGTAGAGATCGCTCTTGAGGGAAAACAACCTATCATCATGGAAAAAATGCCTGATGTGGACCTGATTGCCTTCACGGGCATTCTCTGTCGTTATCCCGACAAGGAGACGCTCTATCCCCTTTTTGAGCTTTTGCTCAACGTACATGCCTACGGCGTCGCTACACAAGGCTGTTTTTTTGCCGCCAACAGCGAAACAAGCCAAATTATTTTTCATTCCATCCTCCCTTTAGAAACAATCACGCCAGAAAAACTCAGCGAACTGGCGCAAGCATTTTCTACTCTTTTTACTATGTGGTATGAGGCTTATCGTGCGGGCGAAATAACGGCCATGCTGGAAAAAGAGAACCACGATGCCCCTCAGAATACCATATCCATGCTTCGAATCTAGACTCCATGTGAGGCATACCCATGACCCAAGTCACAGAGACCACACCTCTCCTTCGTACAGATACAGTGCAAACTGGACAAGTCGAAAGGCAACACACAGGCGGAAACGCTCAAAAGGCATATTCATGCATGGAAACTGTAAAAAACGCTGCGCGGTATATCCCCCTTTCCCTTACGGCGTTCGCCGCTGGAATATCCAGCATTCCCACAGCGTTTACGACCTTTGCTGCAGGGTTCGGAGTAGGACTCGCCTCAGCTCCACTCGGCCTGACTATAGGAGGAGCTTGTGCTTTGATATTGGGAGCAGGCAAACTGGGATTACAATATGCTGCTGATCATGCGACCACCCTCCAGAGCGTAGCGCTACTTTCCGACCAGCAAGTTCAAGCGGGAAAAAGGGCGCTGCCTCAACCTTTAAAAGACATGCTGGAGCAGATCACCCCCGAGGCTACCCGCAACCGGCTGTATTCCGCTATGCTTAAAGGAGCTCATGTCACGATAGAATATAGTGGGCCTGCTCCTGATATAGCGCAATGGGGTGGAAAATCTCGTTATTCCAGTCATTACAATGGTAAAGAACAATTTGGGATGAATCTTCCAACCCCACCCGGTGGCCATCTGCTTTACGGGAAAACAGCTACGCCCGAGAAAATTTTTGTCCAATTTGAAAAGCATGGCACTGGCTTGACACAAGTACTGCCTCATCTTGTCGACTGGGGTGCGCACAAGTTCCTTACTCCCAAGGCTATTCAAGTCGGCCCTCTCGGCTGTATCGGCTTTTCCGAAAAAAACGGGTCGGAAATTAAAATTACTGTGGACCAAACCGGAAAGCCCACTATTCAATAGTGAGCTCACTGCCAGATTAACCAAACTGTAAACAAAGGGGAGGCTTTCGCCTCCCCTTTGTTTGGATAGTCCCTCCTATCCTTTGACACCTTTTCACGGTCGACGTCAAAGCCGACCGTACCCTCCGCCCGCACCCAAGCGCCGTGCCCGCCTAGACTCTAGGGTTTCACCGGGGCTGATTGTCAATGAGCTACGGGAACCTTGAGTCCCGTTGGATACGGATATGCTATACTATTTAGCTTATGTCAATTCTTTTGCTAAAAAATTACGCACAAAAAAAGCCGCCAATCGGCGGCTCTGAAAAATAGTGTGCATTTTGACTCAACTATTCTCTTTATCAACCTCCCCCCACAGGAGTAAAAGCTCTTGTGCGGGGTTCTTTCCCAACGCATGACAAATAGCGCAAAAATCACCTAACCGAAGGCGCAAGGGTTCATTACTGCTTCCCCTTGCGTTTCGTAAACTATTTATTTTTTGGCGATAATTTTTCGCTTCGGGGAAAGCGAGTTCCCCCAACTTCGCCTCGCTCAGTCCCGCTTCCTTTCTGAACCTGTCGATCAATGCTATGGCTTTTCTCTCGATTTCCACGATGCTGGCCTCTTTCATGGCGGCACTCCTTTGCCTCAGAATACCACGGCAAAGTTTAGCACAGCCATACTTTTACAACTCTTTCGGAATACTAAAATATATAGCATTTATTGGTTGCGATACAAGCATCATTTTTTGCATAGAAAGACTGATTCAAGTTGAAAGGGGAGGCTTTTGCCTCCCCTCTTTGGATAGTCCCTCCTATCCTTTGACGCCTTTTCACAGCCGACGTCAAAGCCGACCGTGCCCTCCACCCGCACCTAAGCGCCGTGCCCGCCTGGACTCTAGGGTTTCACCGGGGCTGATTGTCAATGAACCCAAACAAAAAACCTATATTCTGTTTGCAAAATCTAATTGCACAATATTTGTGCCTTAGTCAATCATTTTTTGCAAAAATTTTGTGCTTTCATCGGCAATAAAAAAGGCTGCATACACAGCCTTGAGAAAAAAACAGAAAAATATTCAATTACAGCTTGTTATCTTCCAAAGCCTTACTGAGAACACGGGCCGGGTCTACATGCAACACGCTGCACAACCTCACAAAATCTGCGATACAGAGTTTTTGCGGCTGTCCGTTCGACTGGGGCCTCTTGAGATTCTGAACTTTCCGACGCCCGTTGACGGACCCTTGGAAGGCTTGCTCTCCCCATTTTTCATCGGTTAATCCCCGTTCTTTCTTCACCGTATCCAAGTAGCTGAGGATATCGCGCTCTATTTTCACGGCAGTCCCTTCATCAACAGGCATTTGGAATCCTCCCCGAGAGTTTACAGGGAGTATAGCCTCATTTTAGGAATTGATCCTCTACCAAATTTTAGCGCAATACAAGCACAAAATTTTGCATAGAAAGACCGATTCACGTTGAAAGGGGAGGTTTTCGCCCCCCCCTTGGATAGTCCCTCCTATCCTTTAACACCTTTTCACGGCAGCCAAAAGCCGACCGTGCCCTCCGCCCGCACCCAAGCGCCGTGCCCGCCTGGACTCTAGGGTTTCACCGGGGCTGATTGTCAATGAACAGGACATTTACACGTCTATTCATGACAATCGATATGAACGATTTTAGTTCTTATGTCAATCCAAAAAAGAACTAAAATCGTTTTTTAAAAAAAACTAAAAAAGCCGCTTTGTTGCGGCTTTCCATAAAACATTGATGGCAGAGAGGCTACTTTTCTTGTTCGAGTACCTCAGTGATCGTTTGGGAAACGATTCTCTCAGGAACCATATCCAAAGCTATGCACAGATCGATAAAATCACCAAATGACAGACGCTTTGGCTTGCCGTTGATCTGGGGCTTTCTGAGGCGGTTAAGATTCATCCGGGCATTGGCGGCAGGGACGTCAGGATACAGGCGCGCAGCCAAGGCCTCGACGCTCAATCCCTTATCGAGCCGCCTTTTCTCAAAAAGTTCCACGGCTTTTCTTTCCAGTGCCACGCGCATTTTCTCTTCCATGAATTCCTCCCATTCTTGGGGGAATTCTACTTCTTTTTTTCGTTCTATGCTTCAACCTAAAAAAATCCTTTCATATATATCTAAAATAGTTCAAATGTGACGTCAATAGCGACAGAACAGGCGTATCAATGGAACGTCATGGCAAGTACTCCTGCTATTTTTTTCTTCTTCCGCTTTTTCACTTTCCTCACGAAAGACTTGCTAAGGCACCCTTGCGAAGGATATATTTTTCTGAAATGGACAAGTTAAGCCCGGAAAAACGTAGCTGGACGATGGCTCAGGTTAAAGGACGCGATACGAAGCCGGAAAGGATCGTGCGCTCCCTTTTGCACCGTATGGGATACCGTTTTAGAATTCAACGAAAAGACCTACCCGGCAATCCTGATATTGTTCTCCCGAAGTACCGCACAGTTATTTTTGTGCATGGGTGTTTTTGGCACCGCCACCTTGGTTGTAAACACGCGTCCATGCCCGCCGTCAATGTGGAATATTGGAAACGAAAATTTGAACGGAATGTGGAAAGGGATATGCAGAGCCAAGAGGCTCTGTTGCGTAACGGCTGGCATGTCTTAGTGATCTGGGAGTGTGAGCTAAAAAATTTAGCCGCATTGCAAGTCCGATTACTCGATTTTTTCAACTCATTTTGTACTGGTGACGAATAAGGTTATGAGTTTTATGTACCAAGCCCCGCAATACGATGTCCTCTACGAGACACCTCCTTTGGCGACGCACGACACGCGTCCGCCGTTCCTCGAATTTTTTGCGGGTAGCGGCTTGGTGGGGCACGCTTTGGCTCCGTATTTCAGAGTCATTTGGGCAAATGATGTTTGCCCGAAAAAAGCCGCCGTTTTTAAGGCCAATCACGAGCACACCCCTTTTACGCTCTGCTCCATTACGGACATAAACGGCACGCTCCTTCCCTCCGCTGTTCTTTCGTGGGCCAGCTTTCCATGTCAAGATTTGTCCCTCGCAGGTAACGGCAAAGGAATCAGAGCCAAGAGGAGCGGGCTAGTATGGGAATGGTTGCGGGTCATGGATGAAATGCCCCAACGCCCTAACGTGTTGGCGGCTGAAAATGTGGTCGGACTGGTATCGACTGACGGCGGAATTCACTATCGGGAACTTCACACCGCTTTAACGGAGCGAGGCTATAAAGTGGGTGCCATGCTGCTTGATGCCGTGCATTGGTTGCCGCAATCCCGCCCTCGGGTGTTTGTGGTCGCCGTTGACGACAGAATACGCATTCCTGAAAAATTAGTGGATGCAAAACCGAATTGGGCGCACTCACCCATCATACAAAATACTGCGACGGGGCTTGATAACTGGATTTGGTGGCGGTTGCCCAAACCCGAAAAACGGCAGTCTACGCTTTCCGACATTGTGGACTTCTCGCTTCCTCCTCAGGATGAAATTATAAGTAAAAAAAATCTGGCGATGATTCCACCAGCGCATATGAAACGTCTTGAAGAAAGTGGGCTCTCTGTGGTCCCCGGATATAAACGTATGCGGAGCAAAAAGCAGGTTCTTGAACTGCGCTTTGACGATATTGCCGGATGTTTGCGTACTCCAGCAGGCGGCAGCAGCAGGCAATACCTTGTGATCAGACATGGAATGGAGTGGCGGACCCGTATCCTCAGCCCCCGTGAGGCCGCTCGTCTTATGGGAGCGCCTGAGACGTTCAAACTTCCCGGTACATTCAATGATGGTTACAAGGCTATGGGAGATGCGGTAGCGGCACCTGTGGCCTCATATTTGGCAAAACATCTTCTCTCCCCTTTAGCGGCGGCTTGCTATGACCTCTCTTGAAAAAACATTGACTGAGTTTCGTGATGCGAATTCGTTAAAGAGCAAAGGGCAATTGGCTGTCATGCTTCATATTACGAGGCTGGCTGCGGAAAATGGTTTACCCCTTGAGCTTGAATCTTTATTAACAGGTAAAGAAGGCGAAAAGAAAGCTGGACAAGTCAAAGGATTAGGCAAAGGACGCGTGCAAACAATTCTCAAGGAGCATGGCATTACGCGCGTCCTTGCTGAAGAATGCGGTCGTACAAGCCGGGGCAGTGTTCGCAATGCAGCAACCTATGCGGAATTTTTAAATGCACTGCATAGCGAGGGAAGAGTTGATTTATTCACCATCGAAAAGTGGTGGATCGCGCGAGTTCAGGAGTATTTCAGCAGCAAACCTTTTACACTGAAATTTGATTCCAGCAAGTCGCTTCGTTCTATTGTCAGTGATCTGCTTGCGCAGGCCATGAAACGACAAAAAGACAATCCCGGTACTACTTATGCCGGAACGGTTCTACAACACCTTGTCGGTGCAAAGCTTGACCTGATCTTACCTGAAGAAAAACGAAGTGCTCATTATGGTGCCAACGTAGCGGACACGCCAACGACAAGGGCTGGCGACTTCGTGCTGGACGATGTCGTTATTCATGTTACCACGGCACCGACAGAATCGCTTCTCCGCAAGTGCAAAGCTAATATTGAAGCTGGACTTCGACCTGTTGTCGTAACAATTGCTGAAAGCCGTGCAGGTATTGAATCTATTGCTAAAGGATTTGAAATTGAAGGGCGTATTGACGTTATTGAAGCGGAGCAATTCATCGCTACAAACGTACTTGAGTGGAGTAAGTTCAATGGAGCGCAACAGCGAGATGAAATAGAGCGTCTTATTCATGCTTACAATAATATTATTTCGCTATGTGAAACAGATCCCAGTCTACATATAACCATGTAGAAATATAATTACTGCACAACATATTCAATCCTACCAATTTTCCGATAATTCGTAAAAGCCTTCTTCCCGGCCTCGGCTACGTCGAGGATGCCAGCAGCGATGTACGCCTCGGCAAGCCACGGGGCTTCCTCCGCTTCCGAGCGTACACGTCCGATGATTCCTATACAGCAGTCGCGCATGGCTTCCAGCGCGGCTTCGCGGGTTTCACGCTTCGCGTTGTTGATCTCCGGGACCAGTATGATGAAGACGGATATGGCCTTTTCGCAGAACGCTTCGGTGAACTGTTCCATAGCTGACATGACTTGGCTCCTTTGGGCTGAGGGTTCGGGCCCCCGGTGGCACGGGGGCCGTTTCAGTTACTCGGCTTCGGTCTTGAAGGTTTCGCACTCGTTCAGTACGTCGAACACAACGTCTTCAATGGAAGAAGAAAGGCTGCTGACGGTTTCGCCCATCGCTCCGCCGCGCAGGGCGTCCTGCATGTTTTCAAAGTGGGCGTCGAAGTCCTCGGGGTTGCACCCGCAGCCAATGAACTGGTCAAGGGCGATGTAGCGGATGAAGGCGGCACGGAGGGAATCACGTTCGGCAATGATGGTAGCGTTGTTCATGTTGTCTTCCTTTGGGTTGAATTGTTTAAGTTGTTGAAATCGCATGAATTATTAGTACCATAGTACCCTCGGTTGTAAAGAGAAAAAGCCTGTTTTTTCAATAAAATACATAAAAAAGGCCCCACCTGATTTCAGTCAGGCGGGGCGAGTGCAACGCACCTTATCGCGTCTCAGGCGGACTCTGCGCCCGCATCACTTCCGAGATGTAGCTCTCCCGGCAATGCTCGTTATCCCAAAATAACAGGGTGTCAACGACGGCACGGGGCCAGCTCCGCACCTTTGAGGCGTGCCAACGCCAGCAATGTGCGGAAATCGTCTCGTCAGCCCACCACAGCCCCACGCGCCGGGGCCAGAGCCGCAGACACCAGAGGAGAGCCAGTACGAATCCAGTCAGCGCGTTGAATGTCTGATCGATGCTGATGAGGAGCTGCTTGCCGTTGTGCAACAGGACATCAGCGCGGGTCATGGCTTATGCGTCCATCCCTTCCGGCAACGCATAGTCGAACACCAGCGCGTCCAGCTCCTCCATACGCTTTGCGGGCGTTTTGGCCGTATCGGCGGCGATGGCCTTGATCTGGTCTTCATACCGCTGCTGCGTCCCAATGATGAACGCCGAGAGCGGTACGAATGCCTCCACCTTGGCTTTGGCCTTTTCAATCTGCTCTTCGCGGGTGATGCCGCGAGCCTGCGCCAGCGCGTCGAGCGTAGGCGTAGGGGCTGCGGGATCGGCGGCGACGGCTTCAACCTCGGACTGCTGCTTGGGCCACGTCGAACGCTCAACCTCGCTGAATAGGGCCATGTGCCCCGCGACGGCGGCGTCGGCGTTGGAGAGCGCGGCCTTGCGCTTGGCCTCGGCCTTGCGCTCAAGGTTCGCCTGCTGGTCTTCATGCGGCAGTTCGACGACAACAAAGTCCTGCACATATGTCCGCGGATCGTCGGCCTTCGGGTGGGGTTCGCCCACCGGCTCAAAAGTGTGCGTGTCGGCGTTGTGATCCGGGTACGAGTATTCGATAGGAAAAATGCCGATGCCGCGCAGGAAGGCGTCATCCAGAGGAAGGCCGCGCTGATTGAGATATGACTCCGTGCATATTTGTGATATCATACTGTCAAAATAAATCATGTTATGTCTCCTACGCGGGAATTTCGAGAATGGGAGCCACCAATTTGGAAAGGCTCTTTGCTCCCGGATTAGGGTTGCGAGATATACCTATAAGGTATGCGGCATCATGAGTTGATTCCGTTGATGACCAAAGATATTGAGATTTTACAATGCCATTATCCGGGTATAATACAAGCGTCGGATCATTCGCGTCTATGAATTCTCGCAATTTGTTTATTCTCATAGCAATATCTATCGTTCCAAAATCGCAGGGCATGTCGTTCAATGTAACTGAACGGCAATGCGTTGCCGACGGATATTTCCCCGTAGTGCTTTCTACGAGATAATCCGTATTTCCCTTGCTCGTGTCTGTGTAGTCAGGAAACGACGCATCAAACTGGGCATCTTTCGTACTGTCCCTGATATAGTGATTACCCAACTGCGGATTGCCCGGCGTAGAATCAAGTTTTCCGGAGACTATTTTGATATTGGGCAGTACCGTATCGATGAAAGGTCCCCATGTCGTGTGCTTGCGGTACTGGGCGTCGAGCACGGCGATCCAGACCTTCCGCCCCCGGATTGCGAAAGGGGATCCGTCTGGGTTGCCTATGACGGTCGCTTTATTTTCGACTCGCACGCCATGCCCGTATGTCTGGATGGACACCTGCACCCTGCCCCATTCGCTACTGCCCGTCACTGTCCCGTTGTGCCGCGCCCACAGGTAGTACGTCTGCCCACGGGTAACGCCCGGGGAAGCGAAAACGTGACTCGTGAGGTCGGTAGAGGCCAAGGCTTCGGCAATGACCGTGTTTCCCTCGGCGTCGGACGTGATCCGCCAGTCCGTCGAAGCGTGGGTGTCGGTGATGCCGCCAGCGCAGGCGAAGGCGGATGTTGTGATAGTGACATTACTCGGGTTGATAGACGCGCTGGCGGAGGGGGACAGAATCGTCGGCGTCTGCACAGACGACGCCACCACTGCAACCGGAGCGGACCAGCCGGACACGCCGAGCACGGAACCCTCATGCTGGGCGAAGGCGTAATATGTGGCCCCCGGCGTCAGCGTGGCCGTGAGCGTGGTGGTATGCGTCAGCTTGTCCGTGGTGTTGCGCCCGGAATCATAGATAATGACCGCACCATCTGCGTCAGAGGTGATCTTGAACCGGCTCGCAGCATGGGTGTCCGACGCGCCGATGGTCGCAAAGGCCGAGGTGGCGAAGGTGACGGAACCGGGCGAGACGTAGGCGCCGGGTGCCGGAGCCGTCAGGGTGGGGTTCTGCACGGCGGACCGGACGGCGGTCACGGTCTTGGTCGCGGCCTTCGAAACATAGCCGTAGGAGTCTTTTGCCCGGACTGAGATGGTCATCTGCGTGCCCGCCGCCGTTTTTGCGTCGGGGATCAGAGTGACGGTTCCCGTTCCGGTTGCGCCGTCGGCGTTGACGGTCTGGGAGGCTCCGGCAAACTGCACGATGAACTGCACGATCTTCCCGCCGGAAAGCCCGGTGGTCGCGTGCAGCGTGAAGGCGTTGGCGAAGCCGATGGCGAGCGTGTCCGGCCCGGTGATGTCGGGTACGGATACGGGCGTGCCGCCGCTTCCGCCGCCAATGGCCCCGCTTTCAAGGTCGTCCTTCAGCTTTGTCAGGTTCGTTTCGGCGGTCGAGAGTGTGGTTTCGAGGTTTTCGATGGTCGTGGTCTGGTCAGCAACCGTCTGCTGCACAGTTGAGAGCTGCGAGCTTTGCGTCGCGGCGGTCTGCTTGAGCGCGGCATAGGTGACGCCCTGATCCGCTACAGATTGGGCGAGGTTCTGGATGATCGCGGACTTGCCCGTCTCCTCCTCGACCACCTCCTGAATCTTGGTTCGGAAGGGGCTAGAGGCATCGGACAGACCGTGCGGATCGGCGCTGGCCTCGTGCTCGGAGACGAGCGCGATTTCGCCGTCGGCCTTGGCGAGAAGCTGTGTGACCCCGGTGGAGAGAGTCTCCGCAGCCATATTCAACTTTTCAAGAACGCTTTGTTCCGTGATCGGTGTCTGTGACATATGGTTTTCCTATTTTGCTATAGATGGATGGGGCAAAAAAGCTACGCGGGAATCTCCAGAGCGGGAACGACGCCATACTGGTAGTTCTTGCTGTTGTAATTGAGACTGCCATTCGAGTACACGTGCCACGCGTGGTTGCTATTGTTCTCTGACGCTGACCACACGCTGGTACCACTCGCAGAGCCGAAGCCCCAGTTTCCAAGCTTCTTTGCAGTGTTCGCGGCTGCCGTAGTGTCAAGGTCGTCGATGATGGTCCGGGCCTGATAGATACGCATGAGCACATCGATTGACGGGAGGTCCATCTTGCCGAGGTCGGCAAGTGTGATTCCCCGGCAGTATGCAGCGGCCTGCATCGAGCTGTTGTAGGCAAGGATGGCGTCGGTCAGTCCTTCGGAATTCTTCACGGTCTGGGAGTAGGTGAAGGACTGGTCCATATGCGCTTCCGTAGACTGCGTGGAGACGCAAGCCCCTGTACTGTCAGCGGCCGTGTTATTGGTGGCCAGCCTCCAGTTGTTGCCCGGATTTTCGATGGTCGTGATATCCACGCCGTATCCGGTGCTGGAAGAGGATATGCCGGCACACCACGGTTTGCTGACGCCGCGTTTCGACGCGAGAGCCACGGCGATCCATACTTTTTTGCCTCGAATGGTCCACGGTTCAGCCCCTCTGCTGGCGTAGGAGCCGGTGATCACGGCGGCGGGCTGTCCGCTGGTGTCGTAGAGGATTTCCCCGTGCCGGGTGGTCTTGATACTGATCTGTACCTTGGCCCATTCTCCAGCTCCGCAAGCCGCGCCGCGATGCCGCGCCCAGAGGTAGTACGTCTGCCCACGGGTAACGGCGGGAGAGGCGAAGACGTGGCTGGTCAAATCAGCGGAGGCGAGAGCCTCGGCGATGGTCGTTGCGCCCTCGGCGTCGGATGTGATCTTCCAGTCGGTGCTGGCGTGGGTGTCCGCAACGCCGCCGATGACCGCAAACGCCGTGGTCGTCACCGTAATGTTGTTCGGGGAGATTTCCGCGCTTTCGCTTGGCGAAGTGATCTGCGGCGTCACGACTGAGGCCGCAACGATGGCCACGGGATTCGACCAGCTCCCAATACCGAGGGACGCGCCTTCATGCTGCGCCCATGCGTAGTAGGTCGTGCCGGGGGTGAGCCTGGCGGCGGAAAGGTCCGCCGTGTGCGTTGTGAGATCGCTCGTGGTGCGGCCCGAATCGTACACAACGTTGTTCCCTGCGGCATCAGTCGTCAGCTTGAACCGGCTCGCGGCATGGGTGTCCGACGCGCCGATGGTCGCAAAGGCCGAGGTGGCGAAGGTGACGGAACCGGGCGAGACGTAGGCGCCGGGTGCCGGGGTGGAGAGGCTTGGGGCCTGCACGGCGGACCGGATCGCCGTCACATCTTTCGTCGCTTCATTGGAACGGAACCCGGAACTGTCAACCGCAACCACGGAAAGCGTCAGCACGGAGCCCTCCGCCGTCTCGGCGGGAGCCGTCACAGTAGCCGTAGCCATGCCGCCGCCGACGGCGGGAACGGTCTGCGCCGTGCCCCCGGCAAAGGTAACTTCAAAAGAGGCGATGGTCGCGCCATCGATGGCGGAACCGATGCAGAAAAGGGTGTACTCAGCGGACAGCCCGATGCCGATCTGATCCGGCCCGGACAGCGTGGGCAGGGAGACGGGGGAGCCACCGCCGCCGTAGGAGCCGTTTTCGGCCTCTTCACGCAGCTCCGTGACGCCGGCGGAAAAAGATGTGACGGCGGTCTCTATTCGGGTCAGTTCAGTCTCACGCGAAGCCAGCAAGTCAAAAAAGGCAGCGGCGTTCGTGCCGAAGGTATTCTGAATCAGAGCGATATCAGCAAGAGTGCTGGCATGTTGACCGATCTCGTCCGCCAGTTTTTTGACCGACGGCGCAGTGCCGATGCCGGATGCCGCAGCCACGGCAAAGGCGGCACACAGGGCGCTTTGGGGATCGTTCACCCCGTGTGCGGACGGGGAGGCGTCGTGTTCGGCAAGCCGTGCACGTTCGTTGTGAATCGCGGGCACGAACTCCTGAGAACTGGAAAGCGCGGTGGCCGTAACGGCATGAACCGCATCAAGGACGTCGACAGAGGTTTTGACGTCAAGCGTTTGGGACATGGTTATGCTCCGAGCTCAAGGTTGATTGTGCGTATGGCCAGCGCCGCGGTGTTCTGCGCGGCGTCTGCCTGTGCGGCCAGAAGGCGATTTTCTACAGTGCCGAGTTCCCGTTTCGTCACATAGGCTGAGTCGTCGATGACCAGCGTCACCGTCGCTTCGCTGGTGGTGATGATGGGGACGGACAACGTGTGCTCCGTTGCCTGTCCCTCACGAGAAAGCGTTTTGTGGTACGGGGCATGGTTGCCGTAAGCGAACAGCACCGGGCCGTCGTCCGTCGTGGCATAGAGCCCGATCTCGCGTATCCACCACCCGCCGACGTCGGCGGGAAAGGTTGTGGTCGCATACAGAATGCACGGGTTGTCCGGGTCCGGGGTGAGCGTATCGAGCCGTCGCCGGTGCTGCTCTGAAACGAGCGCCGTCACCGATGATGCGGGATCGGGCACCGTGCCCCCGCCGTCACCCACGGCGATGTGCGTCAGGCGTACCGCAACCCCGCTGATTTTCGCCTGTGCCTCCAGCGCTGCGCCCGCGTCGGTAACGACGCAGCGGTAAACGGGTTTGTCAGCCATAATGGTCTCCTATTCCGCCGCGATGCGGCTTCGTGTCCTCGCAATGCAGGCCAGTACCGGGACATCCGATACGGCTGAAGGACGGGTTTCTTCATGATAGATGCCGATGCCCCCCCGTGTCCGCTCACGGACGACTGCGGCAATCCCCACAGGCAATGGAAGAGCGGGCGGCGCATCGGGCAGGGAAAGGGCAAGAACGGACAGGCTGCGCCCTGAGACGGCAAGGCCGATGTTCAGCTTCGCACGGGACGGGGACGGGGTGTCCATGTAGCTATATACGCGGGCATGGGTGCGGGTTATGTCCGCTGCGCCGTACGACAGGGGCAGCTCGATGCGGGTTGACGTTTCGAGGACTTCGAGCCACGAACGCACGTTTTTCTCGTTGGCCACGATGCGGGAGACATTGGCCAGCATGTCGTCGGACAGGCCGGAACCCGTCACGTCCAGTTCCAGCGTGAATGAGTACGGCTCGCCGTCCGTCTCGAACCACTCGCGCACGGTAACGGGCATCCGCAACGCAATCTCGAGAGCGCGGCGCACGGCCCACGGCGTCCCACGGCGGCGGTGCAGCAACAGCGAGTTCCGCACCATCTCGCGCTTGACGTCCGGCCCGGCTGCGTACTCATAGCCGTCGACATGGAGCTGCCACGCGAGGCTGTCGATGACGTCCTCCGGCAGCGGGGAAAGCCCGCCGGAAAGCTCCGCCAGCCTCGCCAGCGGCGCAAGCATCCCTTCCCTGCCAACAAGCCCGAGCCGGGCGAAGAGCAACAGGCTGGGGATGGCGCCCACCGAGGCGTCCAGCGCCGGATCGAGGGCTTCCGAAGCCGCTCTGATGGTTGGATCGCCCGCTATGGAATCGGGAAGCAATTCGACGAACGGCGTGGAACCGAGGCGACGGGAAGCCATCAGTCGTCCTCCACGCCGCCGAAGCGCATCTCCACGGCGGTTTCCCGGGCGATCTGGATCGGAGACAGCGCAGCGAACGCGGGGCGTTCCAGCTCCACGCGCTTGGCCCCGGCCCGCTCAATCAGGCTCACCAGACGCGTGGGGTTGATGTCACGCCCCGGCTGCGAGCGCTGCCACAGCCGATACGCCTCCACAGCCTGGGCGACGGCTCTGGCGACGCCCGACGTCAGCGTCGCGTTGGAACGCCCGAGGAACCATTTCCCCCGGATGGCATACTCCACGGCGTCGGGCGCGCCCACGCGCACCTCGTCGGTCAGCGGGCGCACCGTCTCCCCGGACAAATCCTGTTTGACCAGTGCGATCATGGCTTCGTCCGGCAGTTCTCCGCCCGTCAGGACGAAACGTACATCCACCACGCCCGGCGTCGGGCTGTGCACGGTTACGGCAAGGATTTCCTGGCTGACCGCCAGCGTCCGCGCCCGGTACGCCCCTTCGGAGCCCGCGTTGGTGTAGGTTTCCGGGGCCATGCGGATGCGCTCCCGCAGCCGCTCGTCGCCCTCAATGTCAGCCCCGGAGAGCGTGAGCGTCATATTCCTGACCTCGGCAATGTAGGGGAGCGGGTCGACGAGCGCGGCGATCTGGCCCGGCAGCAGCCCGTTGCTCTCGGCTCCAGCCGTCGCCGCCGTCACGGGCACGTCCACGAACGTCTCCCCGACAGCGATGGCAGCGGGGGCGGACGTGGCGAACAGCGGCTTCCCGGACTGCGTGGTCACCCTGGTTCCCTGCGGCACGGGCACCTCGAAGCCCAGCGGCGAGGCCAGCGAGAACCGTACCATGCACCGCGCCGGCTGCGCGGGGATGCGGTACACGCCCATGAGCGCGCCGAGATGGTCGAGATGGCCGCCCCGCGCGTAGGCAAGGAGGTTCTGCTTCCCGGCAAGGTCGATCAGGCCGTTCTGGACGGAAATGACGTAAGCCAGCGACTCCAGAAACAGGCGCACGGGATCGCCCGGCTGGAGCGTCGCCTTGGCGATGGCCTCATACGCCGTGATGATCGCCGTCTCCGTCTCCCCGGCGCTCTGCGGCGCGAATGAGACTGAGGGCAGGCCCGACAGATCAGCGAAAGTCATTCAGGTACTCCTTGCGGATTGCGACCGTGACCACGGGAACCAGCTTCCCGTCAGCCGCGCCGGGCGCGTCCGCCTTGAAGGTCACGCTCTTGACCCTGATGCGCGGGACGCACCGCTCAAGGCCGCGCCCTATCTCGGCAACAAGCAGGGGGCGGGCCTCCGGCAACGGCAGGTCGATCAGCTCCCACGACAGGCCGAAATCCCGGTCCAGCGGCACGGACCCCTTCCGGGTGGCGAGGGCCGTGCGGATTTCCTGCGCCAGCCCGCGCAGGCCCGTCGCGCCGATCTCCACGGCACCGGGCACGCTCATGTCCACGGTCAGTTCCATCAATTGTACTCCGTGAGGTTCAGGGACACCTCGGCGCTCATGGTCACGCCGTTGTGGAAAATCCGGTGCTGCACCTCAACGCTTTTGAGGATGTACAGCCCGTAGTAGGTCAGGCCGAGGACGAGCGGCACTTCCTCGCCCAGCACCGCCAGCTCGCGCAGGGCGTCGATCCGCATGTCCACGGTGAGCGCCAGCGGCGTCAGCGGGACAATCTGGACGGTCAGAGTGAGGCCGTCCAGATTGCGGCCCGTGTGCTGCACTTTCGGGAGCCCGGACACGCACTTGTGCTCCGCGAACTGAATCTCGCGCTGTTGCTTGAGGTCGCGGAACGTCGCCACTTCCATGTCGCTCACGGTGAAAAAGAACGTGCCGAGGACGCCTTGGTACATCATCGCGGCACCCCCGTTGCCCCGCCGTGGGGACAGTCATGGACATGACTGAGGAAGGAAATGCCGTTCACGGTCACATCGCCTTCGGTGACGGTTATGTTGCCCCGGTGCCGGATGTTCCCCTGCGTCGCGGCCTCCGTCCCCCCGCCTCCGGACCCGCCCATCGAGAGCGCGGGCGTGTTCAGGCCGATCTTCGCCGCCGAGGTCAGCTCCAGCGCGCCGCCAGCCGTCACCTTGCCGTTTCCTTGAAGCGTCACTTCAACATTTCCGGTCACGCTGGCCTCCACGTCGCCTCTGACCGAGGCCCTGAGTTTGTGCGCGGCGCGGTCGTACTCAAGCGTGGTGCCGTCGCTGAACGTCCGGTGGAACTTGTCGCCGCTCGCTACGGGCGGGGTCTGCGCGCCGTACATGGAGCCGAGCACGAAGCCCTCCTCCAGCCCGTTGCCGAGGAACAGGCAGAGCACCTGATCCCCCACGTCCGGCAGGTCGAAGGCCATGTCCGCGCTGGCGCGGGGCACCAGCACGGGGAGCCACCCGGAGACGAGCTTCGCGGTCACGGTGTCGCGGAACTCCACCCGGACGCGGTGCTTTTCCGGCTGGCGAGCCGTCACGAAACCCACGCGAGCAAGCTGCGAAATGAGGTCGGGAAGAATCCGTTCCATCAGTACTCCAATGCCTTTTCCAGTTCGAGGCTGGTCGTATAGCCGCCGTCAGCCGAAAACGTGTGCGTCGCCTGAGCGATCACGTACTTCGAGTCGAAGCGGCCCCATCCCTGAATGTCCAGCACGGTGCCCGCCCGGAACCGGGTATCGCCCATGCCGGACAGGGAGCCGGTCTGCTCCTTGCGGTTCTTGTCGCGCAGTTCCGCCTTCGCCATGCGTTCGGCCTGCGCCTGATTCTCGATCCGCTTGTTGATGTAGAGCACGCGCCCGGTCGTGGGCGGGATGTTCGGCTCGTACTGCGTCTCTATCGTCTCGGAATCCGTCGCTTTCGTGTAGCCGACCACGCATTGCGTGTAGATGCCCTCGGTCGTCCGCTTGGCCCGGAAGGACTGGAAGTCCAGCCCCTCGCCTGGTTCGGCCTCCGTCGCCCTCCTGACGGCGATGGGCTCCAGCCGGTCGGCGGTCTGGCCCGCGTACACGACCACGCGGTCGCTTTTCACCGCCAGCCGGAGGCCCTGCTCCTTGGTGATGCGCTGCATGAACTCAAGATCGCTCTCCTGCCGCTGCTCCACCCGCTCGTAGACCAGCTCCGGCCCCCGGTAGAGCGTGTCCAGCCCGGCGGCTCCGGCGATGTCCGAAATGACCGTGGTGATCGGCGTCTTCTCCCACGAGCGGGTCTTCTTCTGAAGCATGAGCGAGGACTTCACGGCGGCGGGCACGGCCTTGACGGTCACGGTGTCGCCTCCCTCCGCGCTCGATTCGAGCTCCATCTCGTCCACCTCGAACTTCCCGCAGGGCAGTTCCTCGACCGTGCCGATCTCGCGCCAGTTCTCGGTCTGGATGCTCGCCTCGATGATGTCCCCCGCTTGCGGAAGCCAGTCGCCCTGCCACAATCCCTCGCGGTCCTCCAGCACGATCTGAAGATCGTCCAGCTCCTCGTCGGCCTTGTCGGTGTACGTCAGGCTGACGAGGTGCGGCATGAGGTCGAGGGTCACGTCATGGCCCTTGATGCTGATGGTCACTGCCGCGCGGCGCATCACATGCGCTCCCACGGGGGCAGGGAGGACACCTTCACGGACGGCGCGTCGGGCATGGCCACGCGCACGTCGCCGCCGAAAATCAGGGCGTCCATCTCGTCCACGTTCTCAGGCAACAGGACATCGAGCCGCAGTTCATCGCCGTAGCCGTCCTTCGCAAGCTGATCCCACGCCTGCCCCTGCCGCGTCGTCTTCTCACTGGGCATGTGCCGTCCTCGCCTTGTCCGAGCGCATCTTGTCGAGCGCGCGCCGGACGAGCTTTTCAAACTCGGGCTCAAGACGCCGGAGTTCCTTTTTGAGCGTGGGGAGATTCCCCGCGTCCGCAATGTTGAAATGCTGCACGATCTGGATGTCCCCCGAAGCCTCCGGCTGGCGCTGCGTGGGTGCCTTTTTGTTACGCTCAAGCAACATCGGCGTCTGCGGAAGCACGGGCGGCAGGGTGTCGCGCTCCCGCACCGGAGGAAACGCGGGGGGCACGGCACTCCGCTCCAGCTTCGCGTTGATGGTCCGGGACCACTGGTCCGGAGCCGCACTCAGGGCATTCTTCAAGACCGCGAACGGCGATCCGCTCCTGTCCTGCCGCTGGACGGGGTGGAAGATGGCGCGCGGGGCGGGCTGAGGGGACGATGAAGACGCCGGGATGTTGACGACAGCCGGGGGGATGTCCGGCTCGCTCACCTTCGAGAGCGAGGCGTCGAAGAGTTTGGGCAGGCGGTCGAAGGTCTTGTTCAGGCCGCCGACGAGGTTCTGCCCGGCTTTCGAGAACGCCACGGTTTCGGAGCCTCCGGACGACGAGGGCGCAAGCACGGAAGCCCCCACGGGCTTCGACGAAGGCTTGTCGCCCTTCGACGCCGCAGGGATGAAGACCGTGTGGAATGTGTTGCCGCTGTCCAGCGACACCACGGTGACGGGTCCGGGCCCCTTCTTCCCCTTCCTGCCCTTCTTTTTCTTGCCGTCCTCGTCGCCCCAACCGCTGAAATCCGGCGCAGGCAGGGAGCCGTCATCAAAGCCGCCGGGGGCGTCGCCCGTGGGCATCCCCGGAAGCGGCTTCGCCGTTTCCAGCGGTTTTGGGCCAGCGGGCTTGTCCGGAGCCTTGTCCTGTGGCTTGGGGCCTACGAAGTCGGGAGGAGACTCCAGCGGTTCCTTCCCCTTTTCGTTGCCCGTCCTGACCCATGCCGCTCCATCTTCCGCCGTGCTGTCTTCCCTGTTGCCGAAATTCATACTCAAGGCGTCCGCCGTATTGCGCTTGAACGTCTCCGATTCGGTCCATTTTTTCGCAATGGTATCGACAGCTTTAAAAACCCAATCAACGATTCCCTTGATGAAATCCGCCGCCCACTTAAACTTTCCGCAAATCCAGTCCCACGCCTTGCTGAAATACGGTCCGACCACATCCCAATTTTCGATGAGCCAGTAGGCCGCCCCGCCGATAACCGCGATGGCAATCCCGACCGGACCGAAGGCGAACTTCAACGCGCCGAGGCCGACCTTGAGGAGCTTCGCAGCCCCCCTCAGCACATTGAGGCCACGGCCAGCCCACACGGAACCGATGGCGGTACCCTTTTGAATGCCGATGAGGCTCAACATGCCGGAACCAAGGCTTTTGACGGTACCGACGGAACCTTTCCCTACGTCCGCCCACGACAGATGCGCCGCCCTGTTCCACAGCACCGCCAGCGTTCCCGCCCTTGTCGCTCCGGTATTGGCGATGGTCGCCCCGCGAAGCGCCAGCATCCCGCCCTTCACGGCGTTCATCGTCGTCGCCAACCCGTTGTAGGCGTAGCCGAAAACGATGCCGCCCACGGTCAGGGCCGCCAGCGCGCCCACACCGCCGAGCAGCGCCGTGGTGACGTTCGGGTATTTCTTGGCGAACTCGGTGATCACGCCGACGCCCTTGCTCATGGTCTTGAGGAAGGCGTTGTAGGCGGGCAAGGCGGCGTTGCCGACCGTGATGCCGAGGTTGCGCGTCTGCTGCGCGAGTTTGGCCTCCTCGGTGGCCGTGGTTTCCATCCGGCTCTTGTATTCGTCCAGAATCGAGCCATCCACGTTGCTGTTGGCGATCTTGAATGCCTGATCCAACAGGCCGAGATTTTCCAGCAAAGGCGCGATGGCGTCGATGCTTTCATCGCCAAACAGTTTCATGGAAACCGCGTTCTGCATTTCTCGGGGAACTCGCTTGAGCTGCTTCAAAAGCGTCATGATCGCGCCTTTGGCGTCGGTCTGCATCTGCTTCTGCATAGCTTTCGGATCGAGTCCAAGGCGGCTGAATATCTCCTTCTGGTCCTTGGTCATGGCATTGCCGAGCGACAAGACCTTCGAGAAATTCTTCATGGCCGTCCCTGCAACATTGACGTCAGACCCCGACGCCTTGAACGCCATGCCGAGTGCCGCGATGTCCTGCAATGCCAGCCCGGACCCCTTCATAAGCGGCCCCATGCGGGTGAAAATCCGGTCGAGCTCGCCCGCTTCGCCCTTCATTTCGTTGGACAGGGCGTTGATCACGTCCGCGGTATGCCGAGCCTCTTGGTTCGTCATGCCCATGCTCGACCGCCACGTTGCCAACGAGCCGCCCGCCTGCTCCGCGCTCACGCCCCACGCCACGCTCATCTGAATGGCCTGCTCGGTGTTCGAGCGCATCTCCTCGCGGGTCTTGCCGAGCCCGGCCTGCGCGCCCGCGGTCATGATCGTCACCACGTCCTCGAACGACTTGCCCGTTTCCGAGGACATTTTCAGAGCGTCCTGATAGACCTGCCCGAGCAGCTCGTCGTCCGCGCCGTTCATGACCTTCTTGAGATCGGCGAACGTATCCTCGGCGCTGACTGCCAACCTCAGCGGAATGGCCGCCGTCGCCGCCTGTGCCGCGCCGCCGAGGAGCCGCCCGTTCAGGTCGGACCGCTGATCGCGCAGTTCGTTCTTCCGGGCAATGTTCGCACTGAGAGCGTCCCGGTGGCTCTTTGCCCGGTTCATCGCCGCGTTCAGAGCGTCATAGTCGTGTCGGAGCTTGGTGACGGAACCGGACACCTTCACGGCTTCGGCATTCTGCTCACGGAACGCCGCGTTGGACTGGTAGAGCCGCCCTTTGAGGGAAGCCACCTTTCGTTCCGCCCGCTCGATCTGCGCGGCGAGCGTCCCGGTGATGTCGCCTGTCCTCTCGGCCTCGGCCCAATATCCGGCAAGTTGCCCCTTGGCTTCTTTGAGGCTCCCTACGAGCTTTTGGGTCTTTTCCCGCTGGGCGATCAAGGAGGCCCCGATCTTCCCGACCGGGGTGCCCTCCATCGCCCTGATGGACTGCGTTACCTTGGCGATCTGCCCGTTGGCGGAACGGAACGCGGAGCCGAAACTCCCGTCCAGATTCGCTCCAAGGCTGAAAGAAACCCCGAATTCACTCGCCATTGTCCATATCCCTCGCGGCGTCGGCGTAACCGACGAACGCTTCCGGTGTCAGATTGCGGATTTCCGCCCTGCTCCAGCCGCTGAACTTCGCCAGCGAGAGCATCGCTAGGCGGAGGTCGTGGAGCCTTCCTCGGGCGTCGTAGCCGCCGCGTTTTCGGCGCTCTCCTCTTTCCGTTTCGTAGGGCGGAGGCTGTTGTGCGCCGCGCGGAGTTCCGCGATGTCGTCCTCGTCGAGCGTACGGAGCACGTCATACGGAACGCCCGACACGATGGACAACGTACACAGCTCCACGGTCACGGGGTTGGTCCCGCGATTGAGGGAGATGGCCATTTCCATCGCGTCCTCGTCGTCACCAAGCGTGGCCCGGCGCAGGGTGATGGTTTCAGTCTGCTTTCCCCGCACCACGATGGGCGCGCCCAGAACGGCTTGTGCTGTCTTTGCCATGATGTCTCCTTAGGCGTTGAGGCCCATCTGGACGCGGACGGCGGCCAGCAGGTCGGTGCCCTGCACCTTGTAGATGAAGTTGATCTTGTCGATGAGGAGCTGTTCCTCGCCGTCCAGCAGGACTTCGAGACGAGTCACTTCCAACTCAAGATCGTTGCCGTGCTTCTTGCCGATCTCCAGCGTGCCGAGGCTCATGTTTTTCGGACGTCCGAGGATGTTGAGCCGGAACGGGACCGAGTTGCGGATGCCGGTGGACTCGTCCACGATCTGCAACGCGCTGTAGCACTCGAACAACGGCTGGAGCGTCCAGTTCAGCGTGCTGAAAATGGCCTTGGTCGCGCTCGTGAAGGTCATCTTGCAGGTCATGGACTGCGTAAGCCCGATGGTCGGGGACTCGATCTCGCCGGACAGCCCGGACCCGTTGAGGGTTTCGGTCATATGCTGGATTTGCGGCATCTCGATCTGGGCCGTGCCCAGAAGGTCTTTCCCCTGCCAGTACACGCGGTAGGCGATGTTTTGTTCGGGACGATGCATGGTTTCCCCGTTAGCTGAACAGCACGCTCAGGTTGTCGGTGTCGAATTCAAAGATGCCGTCGATCTCGCGGTTCGCGGGCGGCGGGGTGATCCGCAGGTGGAACCGGGCGATGCCGTCGATGAGATCGGTCGTCGGATTGTCCGACTCGTCAAAGGAAATGGAACCGCCGAGGATCATCTCGCGGGCCGCGTAGCCGTCCAGACGGATTTGCTCGCTTTTCAGGATGGTCTGAATCTGGCGGCGGGTCAGCGGGTTGTCCACTTTCTGGAAGTACGTCAGGATGAACGTGTTCTGGTACCAGTTGAAGAACCGGCGGACGGCGTCCTGACAATCCTTGGGATCGGTGTTCGAGGGGTACGCGCTCATGCGCCCGCCCCACGACTTCATGCCGCCGTCCCAATTCACGGCGGTGTAGATGCCCTCGCCGTTCAGGTAGTTGCATTTGTCGAGGCCGAGGAAAAGCTCCTTCCAGCCGCCCTCCTCCTTTTCGTCGGGATAGCCGATGCCGGTGATCTCCAGCCGCTTGTTCGAGGGGCTGGCGTAGGGAACGCCGTCATGGTCGTAATCCGTCTGCGAGATAAGCCCGGCGAGGTGCGTGGCGAGGCCGAACACGCGGTCCCCGAGCTTCACCTTGGGCCAGCAGACGATCAGCAGCTCATCCGAAAGGTTGTTGTTCTGCTTGTAGGCGGGAACATCCGTGTACTTCTTGACCCCGTGCTCGCCTTCGGTCGGGATGTCCGCGAGGGCGACGGCCTTGAACAGCCCGTTGACGCCGTCCGCCTTCGCCGCCATGACCACGGCCACGGCGGGGTCTTCGGAGAAGCGCGGGGCAAGGATGCTGCCCGGCACCACCCGGAACTGCGGGAACACGGAATCAATCAGTTCCAGCCCTTCCGGGTCGCCCGTGGATTCGTTGATGCCGCCGATGACGTCCGCGCTGTCCACGAGCGACACGTCCGCGTGGTCGTACCCGGCGGTCACGGTCGCCTCGGCGGGAAGGCTCCCGCCGTCGATGCGGGACAACTCCCCGGTGATCGGGTTCAGCGCGTAGTCGGTGTCCTCAACGTAGGTCGTCGAGCTTTCCGCGTTTTTCAGCACCAGCTTGGAAACGGAGCCGTGCTTGAGCGAGGCCGCGCCCTTCGCGTCGAAGCTCACGGCCTCGCCGCTCACGCTCGTCCTGTGGACGGCGGGGTCGAAGACGTTGCAGACCACCAGCGGCGCACCCCGGTACAGCGAAAAATGGCTGTACGCGAGTTCCTGCAAGCTGTACTTGTTGAAGTTTTCCTCGTCCCACCCCATTTCAGAGACGAACTCGTCGTACGAATAATACATGCGGAGCCGGTTCACGTAGCGGGGCTTGCCCGCTTCGAGACGGTCAACCGCCGCCGTGCCGACCGCGAAGACCACGTTGCTGTCCACGGAACGGGCCGGGAGGATGCTCGTGGGCAGTTCGCTGGTGTAAACGCCGTGTTTGAAAGCCATAGCCTACTCCTTGGCCTTCCGCGCCTTGCGGCTGGCCTCGCTGATGGTTTTGAAAAGCCGCTGCATGCCGCTGCCCGTTTCACGGAGCCGGCGGCGGGTTTGTGCCAGCTCCTCCACCGGGACGAAGAGCCTTTTCAGGTCCGGGTTGGCCTCGATGACGGCGGCAAGCTGCGGAAACGGTTCGCCGCGCAGAACGGCGCTGGTCCGCAGGGGCAGGCCGAACGGCCTGTCCGGGCCGACATACACGGCCAACGTCTGCTTCCGGCGGGCCAGCAGTTCCGGGGAAGGCTTCTCGCTTCTCTCCGGGACCTTCCGTACTTTGGGCAATTCCTGTTCACTCATAGCTGTGCTCCTCCAACGTGCCGCCCAACGAAGTGGACGGGATAACGTACTGATATTCGGGGTAAAGGGTTGCAAGGTGGTACTCCATCCACTGTTTTTCCGGGTCGGGGACGGACGCCTTGAGAGGAAGCGCCAACTCAAACTTTTGGGCGACGACCCGATTCCGGCGCAGGACGGCCCGCGTCCAGTCGAGCAGTTCCGCAAGGATCAGACCGGCCTGTTCCTGACTCTCCGGCGCGTACAGACCGAGCACCAGCGCCAGCGTTTCCCGGCCTTCCGCGCCGCCGTAGATATCCGCGCCCTCGTTGATGTCGCCGCCGACCCACCGGACGCAGATGAACGGGTACGTCCTTCTCCCCTGCTCGTCGGGCAAACCGTGAAGAAACACTTCAAGGTCCTCGCGGGAACCGCCCGGCGCGGGGAAGGGATAGTCCTTCATCGCCTCGATCAGCAGTTCCTTGACCGACAACAGCAACTCTTTGCTTTTCATCGCATTTTCCCTTGTGAAGCCAGTTTGGTGATGCGAAAGTCGATCTCGTGCTTCAAAACGTCGATGAAACGTTTTTTACTTTTGTCCCCAACCTGACCGGCCACATCATCAAAAACCGCAAAATATTGTACAGGATAGCCCTTCACCCAAATGAGCGTCGGGACAGAGCGCCCTTGCCAACGGTGACGCCGACCAAGTTTTTCAACCATGAAACGCAACTTCCCGGACTTCCCACGCAGTACAAAACCCTCGGAACGGCCTGAGGATTTTCCCCAATGCTGTACCGGCCTGCCGGGGCCGAGCTTGAATCCGGCGCGGGAAACCTTCTCCCTCGGCATGCCCTTGGGACGTGTCGGACGGTCGGGCACCAGCTTGTAGGCATCAAGAGGCATCTTGCGCCCGCTTATCCTGATGACTCCGAAAACGCTGCTCCGATCATCCACTTTATAGCGCCGATCATGTGCAGCTTTTTTCTTGCCGAACATTTGCACGGGGAGAATCGCTTCGCGGATCATTGATTTTTGGAGATAGGAGACTTTGGCGATCTCATTCGTCAGCTCCTTGCGCGCGGTCATGAGCGAACGTTTTACGGCCTGCCACATCGCGCCCTGACATTCCTTCGGGAAGCCGTTCAAAGTACCCAACAAGTAGGCCACATCTTTCTGGGATACCTCAATTTTGATCATGCCGCCTCCCGATACAGCCGGATGGTTCGCAGCGCCTCACGGTCGGCGGTGGCCACGAACCAGCGTTCGCCGTTGAACGTTACGCTCGTGCCGGGGGTCAGCTCGTCCGGGAAGTCGGACAGGGCCACGGACAGCACCACGAGCCTGTGGGAAACGCCGGGCCTGTCGTCCGCTTCGGGCCATGCCGTTTCCGGCCTGTCCACCACGGCGTCGAGGGTCCGCCCCTCCAGCGTGACGGATTCCGCGAACTCCGTGGGGTTCAGGAAAACCGAACGGATTTCCCGGTCCAGAATGTCCTTGAAAAAGCTCCCGCTCATGAACGCCCTCCCCGCTCCTGCAACAACGCCTCGGTCCGGGCCATGCGTTCGCTGAGTTCCTGCATGGCCTCTTCGCAGTCGTCCAGCCTTTCGTGGACGCGCGCCACCGTCAGACGGCAATCATCAATGTGGACGAGCTTCACCCGGTGTTTGCTCAATTCAGACAAATCGGAAGCGATGCCCCGTACCTCCTGCCTGAGCGTCAGGAACACATAGACGACGAGCGCAATGATCAGCATGAACAGAGTGCCGTTGATGGCCGTCGAGTAGACCAGCAGCGTTTCCGTGGTCAGCGGCATAGTTCCTCCGCGTATTCAATCCAGAGCAGCAGCTCCGCGCCCTCGTGTGCCGGAAGGTGAATCCATTCACCCTCCACCTGTTCCCAACGACCGTTTTCTTCGTAAGCCCACGCCTCAGTGGTGATCGCCCCCGGCGTCATCGGCGCGGGAGGCGCGCTTGTCAGTGCCCCCGAACTTCCGCAGCCATGCAGAGCCGCCGTCAGAGCGCACAGCGCCCACACGGGAACGGCGGCGGTATTCCCAAAAACCTTCAAGAACCAGTTGAAGGATGCGGACGAGGGCCGACCACGCATCACTGGCCGCCATTGCCCGCGTCGTCGGCGTTTTTGGCCTTGCCCTTGTTGCAGCCGATCCAGTTCAGCAACTCGTAGACAATCCGGTACACCATGCCGGACCGTTCCGTGGGCGCGGGCATGAACGCGCAGATGAACGCGCAGACGCCGGAAACGGCGGCCATGCCCAACGCGACGACGCCGGACTGGGAATCCATCAGCGTTGCGAAATCCATCAAAAAACCTCCTGCCCGGGGTCATAGGTGCGCGTCGGCCAGCCGCCGACGCAGAATTTCCGCAGCGGGAAACGGTTCGCCGCGCTGTTCACATAGTGCGCGCCCTGCATGCAGTTCATGAGATGCACGATGCGCCGGGCGTCGTTCCGGGAAAGGACGAGGGACAGGGCCGAAAGCGTCTTCGGGCCGACCACGCCGTCCGTCTGGAGATCGTCGAACAGGCGCGCGCCGTCCGCGCTGCCGTCCTTGCGCCAGTTGAAGGCGTTGCACAGCCGTTGCAGGTAACGCCCCATACCCGCCTTGCCGAGGTTCACGGCCTGCTCGAACAGCTCGTCGGCCACGATCTGCTCGAACCGTTCGAGCCCGAGCTTGTCCCACCACTCTTTCCTGTACCAACCCTTGACGTATCCGGTGAGGCTCGGAATCCCCATAAGATGCGTGGAGAAGGCGGCCTTGCCCTTCTTGTAGGAGGGATGGCTCTTTTCCCGGTCGATGACGGGCCAGATCGGTTCGTTCGGGAAGAAGTTGCGGGCGCACCCGCGGAACGTCTCCCCGCCCTTGTCGCCGGAGTCGTGCGTCCAGCCGCCTTCCCATTTCGCGACGGGTGCGTAGGCGAGATCAAAATCGGCCATAGCTACGCCGCCTTGAAGGTCAGCTCGATCAGAGCTTCGGGGTACGTGCAGAGCGTGAGCGGGTTGGACTGGACTTCCAGATCAAAACCGCGTCCCTTGGGCTTCTCGTCCATGCGGGCGTAGTATTCGAGGCCGATGGTATTGACCGTCTCCATCCAATCGGCGGGCGCGTGGTACTGCTTGAAGATGCCGGGGCCGACAGGATAAACGTGGCCCTTCCTTGCCTCGACCATCGTCTGGCCGCCCACCACGTCGGAACGCTCCACAAACGTCAGGCCGCCGTAGGTAAAGCCGCGCTTGCGGTAGTCGTTGTCCCCGAAGCTCTGCTGATTGGAGAGCCATCTTTCAAAGTATTCCCGCACCAGCTTGTGGGACGTCAGCATGTCGTAGGCGTCCGAGCCGATGATGCACTCGATATGACTGAACGGCGTGCCGCCCATCGCGGCCTCGACATGCCGCTTGGCCTTGAGGATGCTCGTCAGAATGGGGTTCGCATCGTCGGCGGTCGTCTTGGGGAACGAAATGTCCAGCGTCTTCTTGGTGACGCCGAACGTCTTGAAGATATCGTGCAGGACGGTCTGGTTGTCGTCCGCATCGAGCACCACGCCCTTGACGGCTCCGAGCCTGTGAAACTCCATCGTCGCCGCCAAGTTGTCCTTCAACTGCTGCATCTTGTCGTTGTAGACTTCGGCAACGGAGACCGGCTCGGTGGAGCCGAACCCGCGCACGTCCTGAAGGTCTTCGGGGGCCAGCGCGTCGGACATGGCGAGATGCGCGCAGGAAAGGTGCTTCCATTCCCGTTTGGCCCCGCGACCGGCAAGGCTCTCCGGGGCGGTATTGCGCTCCGAGTCCCCGATCAACACGATGCGGCCTTTCCTGATGTCAAGGGAAACGGTCGTGGTCTTCACGCCCTTCACCTCGAACAGCGACTTGAAAAAGAAGGGACGCGCGGGCAGTTTGTTGATCGCCGCCGTCATTTCGGTGCACTCGAACACCGTGGGATAGTTCTGTGTGGGCATGGGTTACTCCTTGATGACGATGCCGAGATCGGACAGGGCCAGCTTCGCCTCGGCCTGCAACGTGGTGACGCTGGCGTCGAACCTGAGGGCCGCGCCGTTCAGGATGGCCCCGCGACGGATGATGGTTCCAGTCTGATCGGATTCGCTGGCAGGAAGCCCCGTAATGAGCACGGCGATGGGATCGCCGCCCAGCTTTTGGGCTTCCGAAACCGTGGATTCCGTCAACGGCTTGTACTTTCCGGCTTCGCGCGTCAGCACGAGGCCGAACGGCAGTTCCTTTTCCGAAGCCGCCAATGTCACCACCTCGCGGCTCCACTCGTAGTTCAGCTCATGCAGGACCAGTTCCGAAAAATCCGGCCCCATGACTTCGGTATTGACGATGATCTTGGACATGACGTCTCCTTATTCCGCGGCCTGAGCGCGACGTTCGGCGTCGGCCAGCAGCGGGCTTTTCGCGGTTGCCGCGGGAACCGTCCCCGGCGCGGCAGTCACGGGCTGCTGATGCGCGCCCTGAATCGCGGCGAGCATCCGCTCACGGCTTTTCGCCTCGGCGTCCTCCCGCACGGGGGCTTCGGCCTTCGCCAGCAGGGGCGCGACGGAGGCGATCTGCTCGGCGTTCATCCCGGCGGCCCGGAGGGTGTTCAGCGTCGTCTCGACGCGCCCCGCCGTCTCATCGCCCGTCACGGCCTTCACCACGGCGAGCGCGCCGGCCACGGCATCGGCCACCGCCTTGTCCACGTTCGTCCTGTTCTCGGCCTCGGCCTTCAGCCTGCCTTCGGCCAGCAGCGCGTCCACCAGTTCCGGGGACTGCGCGGCGAGTTCTTCTCTGGTCATCTGTGCCTCCACAGCGAGTTTGCGGATCGCGGCGTCGCGATCCCTGACGATATCGGTGACGAGGCCGAGTTCCCGCGCGGGCTGCGCCAGCAGAAGCTGCGCCTCGCCCCACAGTTGCGGGTCCGCCGTCAGCCCCATGTGACGGCCCACGTCGGCCTTGAAAATCCCGTGCAGGGTGTTGATGCGTTCCTGAAAATACCGGCGCTCCTCGTCGGTCAGCTCGCCGCCCTGCCCTGCGGCCTTCCACTTCCCGCCGGTGATGGTCACGGTGGAAATGCCCCATTTCTCCTCAAGTTTCGCGTAGCTGGTGATCGTCATGATCACCCCGATGCTGCCGACCGTAGCGGTCAGGGGTGCGTAGACCGTGCCCGTGGACGCCGCCAGCCAGTACGCGGCGGACGCACACAGGCCGTTGGCGTAGGCGGCGCAACGCTTCTTCGTCCGGGCCTCGGCTATGGCGTCGGCAAGCTCCTTCGTGCCCGCCACGACGCCGCCCGGACTGTTGACGTCGAACAGGATGGCCCGGACGGAAGGATCGGCGAGCGCGGCCTTCAACGTCGAGGCCACGGCATCCTGCCCGGTTCCGTACCAGCCCTGCTCCCTGACGATTGGCCCGGATACCGGGATGACGGCGACGCCGCCGACAAGCTCGTAGCGGCTCCCGTTTTCACCGGCCTCTCCGCCGATGGAGGCTTGCGAAACCGCTTTTGCCGAGGCCAGCTCGGACAGCACCCGCTCCGCCATTTCAAAGGGCAACGCCCAAAGCTCATTCATCGTCTTCTCCCGTTTGCTCTTCGGGGGCCTCGCCCTCCGGCTTTTCGTCGTCTTCCGATGCCGCGCCCTTGCCCGGCTTCGCCGTCTTCGTGCCGAGGTTCAGCGGGCCGAGCAGAGACAGCAGGGGGGATTCCTCAAGCATCCGGGCATACCCCTCGTCGAAGTCCCTGCCCGTTTCGGCCCATGCCTCGCCGTAGGTCATCAGGCGGTTTTGCAGGGCGAGGATGGTGGCCGTGATCTCCTTCACCGGGTCCACGAACCCGCGCGAGGGGCCGATCCAGTCGGCGTTGCACCAGAATGTGCGGGCCTCGTAGAAGCCCGGCGCGCCTTTCGGAAGCTCGAACATCCCGCGAAGGAACGCCTCCTCCATGACCATCTCGTAGACGGGCTGGCAGTAGAGACGCCCGAACCAGTTACGGTAGAAGCTGTAGAGCTTCCACGCCTCGTTCAGCGCGGCGCGGGCGGAACTGTAGTTGGTCTTGGAAAAATCCTTCGTCAGCGATTCGTAGGGGATGCCCACGGACGCCGCCGTCGCCCGCAATACGATGTCCACGAACGCCTGAAAGTTGGCCGAGGGGCGCTTCGACTCCAGCACGTACGGCTTCTCGTTGGCCGCGCCGTACATGAACTGACCGGGCTGGACATTCTGGACGGGAGCCTTCCCTTCCTGTTCGCCGTCCTCTCCCGGAACCTGTTCCCGGACGTAATCGGGAAGCTGCACGCCGTTGTTTTCCAGCGCGACGAACACCGGGAACGACGCCGCGATGACCTGCGCGAACAGCTCGTAGCTGATGGCGTCGGACAGGTTGCGGAACAGCTCGATGCCCTTGGAAAACGCCGAGACGCCGCGCACCTGCTCGTCCGTCTCGTGCCGGAACAGATGGAACACGTTCGGACGGTGGCCGATGCGGGACGGAACGTAGGTGAAGTCCGTCTCCAGCAGCGCGCTCCGCTCCACGGGCAGGTACGCGGCTGCCGGGGACGCCTTGGGCGTCGCCAGCCAGTAGCCTTCCGGCCTGCCGTACTCGGACAGGCGCACGCCGTCATGGACATACGGATCGCTCTCCATCCCGCCCGGCGTCATCAGCCGGGCCGGGGCCAGCGTCTGGAGCGCGAACGAAAACGCGCGCCCCTGCCGTTCGCACGCCTCCTCCCCGAACATCACCGCCAGATGCAGCATCTCGCCCATGCTCAACATGGTGCGGATGCCGAGATTCTGGAGGTCGGCGAAGTGGCATTGCCCGCGAACGTCGGCTTCGGACGTCCAGAGCGCAAAGGCCCATTCCATCCGTTTGCCGAGTTCGCGGGCGCTCTCGGAGGGGATGCCGAGCATGTCGGCGGGGATGCTCGCCTTCGGGACAAGGCCCGTCCCGATGGCGTTGCCCGAAATGGCTTCGACGGCGGAATGCGCCGCCCAGTCGTTCGCGGCGAGGTCGGCGGCACGGCGCTGCATGACGCCGCGTTCGCGGCTCTCCCCCTCGCGGGAAAGCACCTGCGGACCGCGCCAGCCGGAAAGGGAACCGCGGAACGCCCCGGCATCGCGGGACGCCCGCGCGCTCATACGAGCCGTGGAGACGGGATTGCCGAACGGATCGAACAGCGCCATGCCTTACCTCCTCGTCCTTGCAAGAACGATGACGGGGCCACGGCGTCCGGTCTCCAGCGCGGCAAGCTCGCCCTGAAGGTACGCAAGCTGCTGGCGGATATCGGGAAGATCGTACCGGGTCAGGGTGCGGCCCTGCACCGTATACGACTTGCCCGTGGACGCCGCCTTGTATGCGGCCTTCCAACAGGCGATCAGTTCGAGGAGTTCTTCGCGTGTCCAGATCGTGCTCATAGTGCCTATGCACATAGCACAGAAAAAAACGCATGTCTGAGACTGTGGAGACTGTAGAGACTGTGGAGACTGTGGAGACAAAAAATTTTCAAAAAGACGAAAAAAAGCCCGGCGGGGAAGCCGGACTTTTCTGTGCGAACGTGTTCAAGGCATCAGCCCCGCAGTTCATTGAGACGGGATGGATCATTATTCAACAGCTTGAAAAGCTGCACCAGTGCCTGTGGAGGTTTGGCCTTTCCAAGCTCATAACGAGAGAAGGCGTTAGCTCCTCCACCGAACAGTTCACCAGCCTGCCTCTGATCGAGGCCGAGCTTTTTCCGCACGGACAGGACAAAAGTAGGATCGAACAGTTCCTCATTCACCTTACGGCGAAATGCCTCCGACAGCCCATCAAGACGATCCGCTTCCTCATCCGACAACACGCCCTCTCCGCACACCGGACAAAAATCAGCATGGGTTTCGAGCATGATTGTCTTTCCCTTGTATGTGAAGGGGAGTTCCTTCACGCCGGGAACCAGTTCCGCGCCTCCGCATTCTGGACACTTCATATCACAGCTCCTTGAATGAAACGACAAGAACGTCATCTATTACAGTCAGTTTAATGTAAAGCATCCCCACATCCGCCTTGTGCCGATAAACATCCTGCCAAACGGAAGAATCATGATATGTGGTCATGCTCTTATAGAACTCCTGAGGACTCAGGCACATGATTTCCGCATAGGCTCGTTTGCGGTCATACCCCAATGCAGAGGCACCGTTTCGCGCCGTGGTTGTCATATGGACCTTTCCGGCTTCAATCAGGGCCTTTACACGGCTCAGGGGGCAATGTGGCTTGTTCTTTTCCATGTCTTTATATTACCCTAATAGGTTAATTAGTCAAGTCGTTTTTCTCACAATATCCTGTTTCTAAAAATAATTTTAAATCTGTTCTCAAATACCATCGGTATCTTTTTCCCGTTCCATAAACAGGAATCTTTTTCTCCTTCACAAGCCGGTACAACTGCGCCTTGCTACATCCAAGAACCTCGCAAGCCTGCTGCCAGTTGAGGCGATCCGCCAAGTCGTACACCCCCATCAATACCTCCGCAGGCCCGCCAAACGCGAACCGATGCCGCCCCGCTCCGCAGGGCGCGGAGGACGGGCGGGCTTTTTCTGTTGCTCGTCGGGCCTGCGCCGGTGGCGCACGTTCAGGATGTACGCCAGCGCCCGCTGCATGACTTCACAGTCCCAATAGTGGTTCGGCTTGCCCGCCGGGTTTTCCCATCCCTGCTTCTCGTCGTCCCAGACTTCGGCGCACATCTCTCTGGCGTACTGTTCGAGCTGTCCGCCGTCATTGGCGTGAAGATGGAACGCGCCGGGATCATCCGGGTGGATGCCGAGCTTGAACGCGAGATCGGACTTGAAGAACGTCACGTCGCAGCGGTACAGCATCAGCCCGCCGGGAATCTTGATCTTGTTGCCCTTGGCGTCGGGGAAGTATTCCTGATGCGAGGGGGTGTACGGCTGCGCCATCGAGCGGACGCCCTGCCACGGAAACACGCGCCCCCGGTGACGGACGGCCCACCGGTAGACCTCGGCGGTACGCCCGCCCATCGCGTCGATCATCACATGGCCCACGGCGTACTCGCGGCCATCCGGATCAACATAGACGCTCCCGAACAGGATTTCTTCCAGCGCCGCAAGGTTGTCGGCGGCCCCGGACGACACGAGCCAGCTCTCCTCGGTTTCGCCATAGCCGTAGGCCCGGATGACATACCGGAAATAGTGCTGCTGCGTATCCACCGTGGCGAGCAGGATGGACACCCTCTCCTTGCCGTCCACCGGGCCGGGGACAGCCCCGCGCGGGCGGTCGTCGCACAGGGCGAGGACGGCGTCTTCCGAGCGGGCCGCGTGGTCCTCCGCCCACGGCTCGGCGGCGTACTGGTTGCGGAAGTTCTTGAGGTCGTCCAGCCTCCCGCTCTCCTTGTACCTGAGCCATGCGTGCGCCACTTCGGACAGGCTCACGAAGTACGAAAGCCACGCCGGGATGTGGAAGCCGACCTTCACGGGCCGGTGCGTGCGGATATGGGCCATGAGTTCGAGCCCGGACGCCCGCTCGCGCCACTCCCCTTTCCTGACGGCCCGGTCGCGGTCGCCGTCGTCCCACACCGTCCCACAGTGCCCGCAGGCGTAGGTGGCCAGCCGCTTCGCCAGCACGGTTTCGGCGTCCGGGGACTTCTCCTCGTCCTTTCCGGGCCATGCGATGCGCTCGAACTCCATGTGCTGGAAAAAGCCGCAGTGCGGGCAGCGCACCCAAAAATCGAAACGTGCCCCCGCTTCCTCGGTATACGCCTTCCAGATCGGGCCTTCCTCCGTGGTCGGGGTCGAAATCTTCACGATCTTGCGCCGGGTCCGCCATGTCGTCGTGCGCTTTTCCGCCAGCGACTCGGACGACGCCTCGTTCTTCACGTTCTTGTACTTGTCCAGCTCATCGAGGATGAGGATGCGGATGGGCTTGTTCCCGAGCCGCGAGACGGAACCGGACCAGCCCAGATAGATGGGCATGTGCAGCAGGTTGATGCGGAGGCTGGAGGCGTCGTCGCCGTAGCCCGTCATGTACTGCCGGAGGCGCGGGGACGCCTCGATCATCGGGATGATGCGATCCTTGGCGTTCTCGCGCGCGGTCAGCTCGTCCGGGAACACATACATCACCGGACCGGGAAGGCGGTCGATGCAGTACCCGACGATGTTGTGGCCGCACTCCGAGCCGCCCGTCTGCGGGCTTTTGCAGATGATGACCGTCTCGACGCCGGAAAGCCCCGCCACGTCCATGATCCCCTTGAGATACGGCGTGAACACGTTCTGCCAACGCCCCCGGATAGCCGACATTTCAAGGACGCGGTGCCTTTCCGCCCATTCGCTGATGGGTATGGGCTTGCGGCGCTTCATGGCGGAACGCTCCCCCTTTGAAAACCGGGTGTTCACGACCAGCGCCCTTTCAGGCTGCTCCGCCGCGCGCTGACGGAGCCACAGGGCCAGAGACGGCGGAAGCCATTTCGGTATCGGCACCGAAACGGCCACGCGCCGACACTCCTTTTTCGGCGTTTCGTACAAGGCAAGCTGTGTCATGCTATCCCTTCAACAATCCCGGAAACACTCGTTGAAAGCCCTCCGGCACGGGGAGGGCCACGACGTCCTCGGCTTTCAGCACGATGGTGTGCCGCTTCATGATCTTCCCTCCGATAACCGGATGCCCCCACCATTGGTCAGGGAAGCACTGGTTCCTGCCCTGCAACACCACGGCGTAGCGTGCCGTCATCACCGTCATGCCGTGACGGAGCTTCATGGGGTGCCTCCGGAGAAATGTTCAGATGCGCCACGCGGTCACGGACCTCGGCGCGTTTGGCATTGTTGAACCTGTCCACCGTACCGACGAGATACCCCGTGATGCGCCGGATGCGCTCAAACTTCACTCCATTTCCCACCTTGCCGTCAATGACGGGCAGGTGGTCGAACTCACGCATGGGGGGCTTGTTCATGGCTTTTGCTTCCATCATATTTCTCGCGCGTTGTTCGGCAGCCGCGCCCCTGCCCCGCGTCATTCGTCGTCCGATTCGGCGTCCGTTTCCGGCTTGGCGGTAAACGTCACCTCAATCTCCACAGGCTTCGCGTACTCGTTCATGGCCTCGTCGATGATCTGCTCGATGCGCTCCACGAACGGGCCGGATTTTTTCGGGTTTCCCTCAACCAGCTCAATCACGTCGAGCGACTGCGCCTCGAATTCCGTTTTCAGGCCAGCGGACAAGGCCACGGCGCGGGCGGCAAGTTCCTGATAGACGGCATCCCGCGCAATGAACTTTCCCTGTTTGACCTTGAGGTCGAACTCTTCACGGTCGGCGGCGTTCTTGATGCGTCGGATTTCCTGTTCTTCCTTTTGCTGCTGGCGTCTGGCTGCGTCGGTGGCCAGCTTGTCCGGCGTCCCCGCCGTGGGAAGCGACGCCGCGTACCGATCAAGGTCGCGCCGCTTGAAGGTGCCGTCCGGCTGCTTTCTCAGGCGTCCTACCTTGATGTCCTCAAACAGCTTGGTCTTGCTGATCTTCCTTCCGCAATCTTCATTGAGATAGGTAAGCGCCTCTTTCCACGTCTTGCAGTTCTGTCCTGCGTCCATCGCTTTCTCCAGCATGGCTGTGGCGCGTTCCAGAATGGCAAGATTTTCTTTCGAGGGATCGGAATAGACATCCTGCTGCGCTCTGTTCTTCGCATTGAGCAACGCGGGAATGTCGTTCTTCCTGCTCATCTCGACGAGCGAACGCAGTTTTTCGCCCTGATCCTTGTCCTTCTGCAAATCTTCCATACTGTCCTCGCGCCGCGTTGCGGATGGGCGCATGTGGTTTGGTGTCCATTTCGCCCTCCGTTGACTTGTATAGTCAGGAGGGAATATCCTTCGGCTTGTGGTGGCTGGAGGATACTCCCTCCGCTTCCTAGGGGACGTTCGGTGTTGGTAGCACCGGGCGTCCCCGCCTTTTTTACGGTTTACGGCAACAGACTGAATTGCCCGTCATGCCGCCGACCGTTCCACTCTGGAACGTCGAGGTTGAGATTTTCTTTAATGAACTCGGCCAGTACCCTGCGATGGCACTCTTCCGGGTTCAGCTCGAAGCAACAGAGGATCGGGTTCGGGGTTCGCTTCTCGATCTCCTGAAGGTAGAGCCGCAGGGAAGACGGCGTGGGAAACCGGGATTCCAAGTCCTTACGGTACGCCGACTTCCAGTCCACGGCCTTCGGGTCGGACGGAGCGAACCGCTCGGCGCGTGGCCCGCTCCAGTTCCGATGCCATTTGGCGATGCAGACTTTTCGCTCTTTCGGGGCCTTGCTCGAAAAGAACGAGGTTTCGATGGGCATTTCAGACTCCTAGAAAGGCACGTCTCCGTCATAATCGTCGGAGGGTTGAGGGTTTTCTTCCAAAAACTGGCTCACAAGCTGCTCAAGCCGGACGCGCTTCGGCGTGTAGGCAAGGAACATGTCGATCAGGTCGCAGGTAGATTCGAACCCGTATTCATCCGCCAGTTCGTCCAAAGGTACGCCGCCTTTTTTAATAAGCAAATTCGGCATCTTAAAAACAATATCCTTGATCGTATCCTTGTCATAATCTGCGGCAACACTGTCATAATCGACACGGCGCTTACACCAAATTTCATCGCTGACGGCGTATTCTTCCGCCACAATTTCCTTGGCCAGCTTGCGGGCTTGTTTTTCTGTCATGGCTCTGCTCATTGACTTTTTGATGAGTAGGAGCCAAACTCAATCCGTACATGAAGGACTTGGCTCCTTTTCGTATCGGGGCGGTAAGTGGCATTACCGCCCCACTCTTTTATGCAAGGCCGGGGAGCATCATCTGCCCCCGTTTCACCTTCTCCTGTCTCGGCACGATTCCCATCCACATCTGGGACACGTTGCCCTTGGTGTAGTAGACGGACTTCCCACCGCGTTCCCGCCATGCCAGCCGCAGAGCCATCCAGAAATACAGGCTGACCGGCCCTCCAAACCGATTCGCTCCGAACCGTGCAAGATTCCAAGCCGTTACCATCAATTCTCTCAGTTCAAACTTGCGTTGCGCGTTCATAGTGTTCCTCTATGATTTGAATAAATTCAACCATGAGAAGAACTTAGCATTTTTAATCTTTTATGCAAGTTTTTTTTCAACAATTACACATTGTTATTTGTATTTTTTACGCCAAAGAGCAAAAGATTCATCAAGCGTTCGCCTTCCGAACATAGAGAAATAGTTCAGGGCATATTGGCCCGTCTTCTTGTCCTTCTTTCTGCTGTACAACTGGAAAACGCCCCGGTACTTCATCGACACCGGCCCGTTTGTGAACGCGGTTGTGATGACCCAACCGATCCGCTTGTTCAGCTTCGCATCAACCCATTCCTTGACCTCGCGGCTGGTGAGCAGAAGCAGCACGAGCTTGGCCAGCCTTTTTTCAACATCTGAGGCCACGGCGAGATCGCACATGATATACAAGGATTCGTCTCCTCCCGGATTGTCTTCGGGGAGCTTCCATTGCGCGTGGCTGGTCTTCATGAAGTCGGCCTTGCCGATCACCTGCCCGTCCAGCGTGAGCACGATGCAGACATCCACGCCGCCGTCGAAGTAGTCGATGCGCTTGGCAAGGTAGAGCTCGTTCAGCCGGAGCGACTGGGCCCGCTTGACCGGGGCGAAGCCGGGAGCCTCGTCCCCGGACACGGCCCGGTTCGCGGGCCAGATGGGGCCGACAGGGGCGGTCTTGACCGAGGAGCGGATCACGACTTTCTTCGCTTGCTTCGCCACAATGTAGGTGGTGCGTCCCCGCCCGCGTGGGAGCACCGCCGAAGGCTGGCCGAGGAGCTCGTACACTTCGGGGAGGTCCTTCTCCAGCACGACGTAATACGAGTCGAACCGGGAGATGGCCTCGAACAGCTCCAAGCTCTTGTCGGTCATTTCCCGGTAGGCCGGGGGCGTCCATTCGACCGTTGCCCAGAGTAACGCCTCCAACTTTTCATTCTCTGACTTATAGGTCGGCGGAAACGCGAAAACCGTGTGTCCGGACGCGCTCTTTTCCAGCAGGTCGAACCCGTCGCGGGCTTGGTAGTCGATGGGGCCGATGTGGGCCTTGTAGGCTTCGAGCTTGGCACAGGTCTTTTCCATGAGCCTGTCCCACGCCTCACGGCTGTGCTCGATCATCCGCATCTTGAAGGCGTTGTCGCCCTTCCATACGTCTCGCAGGTCCATCATCAGACTGATGGAGGCCGTCAGTTCCAGCGGAGCTCCCGTGCGGAGCAGCCCCCGGAGGTGCTCCGGGCAATCCTCCCGCTCCCGCGCCTCCAGCGTCCGGCCTGACAGGTACGCACCGAGCGCCGAGGTGTAGAGCGTCACGTCACAGGCCGTTATCGGCCCGGCGAAGCCCGCCGAGCGTAGCACGCTCGGGACGGCGAAGTTCCCGGCGCCGATGATCAGGCAGGGCAGGTGTACCTCCTTCGCATACTGCGCGAGGACCTGACGGACGGATGCGGCCACGGCTCCGATGAAGCTCATGCCGCGCCCTCCGCCGCCTGTTCCGGCTTGTGGTTGGCGATGGCTTCCTCGGCCAAATCCATCAGCTTGAGCATGGCAAGAGAGGCGTTCCGCACGTCGAACGTCTTTTTCGTCGCTTCCAGCAGGTCAAAGAAACGGTCGAACTGCCTCACGTCCGCCAGCCAGATTTCCTTGGCGGGCAGCCCGTCCAGATCATCGAGCACGGCGTTCAGGCGTTCGGCCTCGCTGTCGACGAAGGCGAAGGTCATGGTGCGCGTGCTCACCTGCGGCGTGGTGAATGACGTCAGGTCGATCTTGTCCAGCTTCTCCACAACGTCCGATGACAGGCCCGCGTAGGTCTTCGCCGCGATGTCTTCAATCTCCGCCCACAGCTCGGCAAGTAGCGCGGGGTCGTCTTCGCCCACGAGGGCGTTGTGTGAAAGCTGGATCGCCACGGCTTGCGACCGCGTCAGGTCCTCTTCGATGATCATGACGAGGATGCGCTCAATCCCCGCTTCGACGGATGCTTGTACGCGGTGGTTCCCGGAGAGGACTTCCACCCTGCCGTCGCTCAGGCGGTGGCACAGGGGCACGGACGACAGCCGCTTGTCCCGCCCGATGTTCGCCGTGAGCTGCTGGAACACGTCTTTTTTCAGTATCCGGGCATTCTTCTTGAGCAGGGAAATGTCCTTCGGGTCCATGACCGCCAGCGTCAGGGCGTCCCCGTACAGGGCCTTGCTGATGCGCGAAAGCGTGTCGTTCTCAGTCGAAAAATCCATGTTACCCCCATATCTTCAAAAGGTTATGTGCGCCTATCTCCGCCGACACATGCGCCGACAGCCAGTCCCAGAGCGCGTCGGAATGGTCCTGAAAGCTCCAGAACGCCTCGAATCGGTCACGGTGCTGTTTCGCCCATGAATGGCTGTAACGCCACTCGAAGCCGCCTTTCTCCGGCTTCACGAACAACACCGGGACGCCCTGCCAAAGCTGCCACGCCCGCCGCACGTCTTCCGGCACGTCCTCCGGACGCAGGTAATCCGGCATCGCCGCCAGAAAGCGCGTATCGGCAAGTCCCGGACTGGTCGTGCATCTTTCCGGTCCCCCTTCCTTTTTTCTTAGAGAAGCCGGGCTTTCGGGGCTTCGCCCCTCCCCCCCCAAAAAAACAGAACCAGACGACAATGTGTCCAACTGTACGACTTGCGGCATAAGCGAAATCGTCTCAGGCAAGCCTCCGTCCAGCCACTCCCGGATGTCCACGCCCATCTCAAAGGCGTTGCCGGGGTCTTTGCCCTCCGGCGTGGGCCAGCGCAGGCAGGCGGCATACGCGGAAAGCCACCACTCCAGCCCGGCAATCCCCGCCCCGGAGTCTTCGTAGTCGAGGGCCAGCAGGATGCGGACGGCGTCCCTGAGCTGCCCGTGCGCTACGGTATCCGGCTTGTTCCGGTTGGAGCGGATGGCCACGGCCCCCACCTGACGGCCCGACGCATGGTGGCAGAGGATGGCGTCCAGCTCGCCCTCCACGACCACGAAGGCCCGGAGGTTGGGGTTGCCGCCTTCGGGCGGGAGCAGCATCGGCTTGGAGCATGAGCCGGACAGTTCCAGATACTTCGCCGGGCGCGTTCCATCCTCTCTCTCCTCGATGTCCTGATTCGGGCGGCGAATCCGCAGGTTGATCAGCTCACCACCCTCGAACGTGGGAATCACGATGCCGCGAGGGATAAACAGCCATGTCTGGTCCTTGCCGTTCCTCTGCTTCGGCGGAAGGCCGAGGACGGAACGCGCCCGGAACCGTCCGGGCTTGCCGTTCTCGCCAGCCAGATAGCCGAGGCGGTACGCCCGGATGACCTCTTCCGTGATGCCGCGCTTCGCCAGCCAGTTGAGCGCCTCGGGATGATTCCAGATTTCGGCCTCGGCTTCGGCCAGCAGCTTCGCCGCGTAGTTTTGCCACTTCTCCGAAGGCAGTTCCTTGACGGACGGCTGCCATGCCGCCCGTGCCTGCGGTTCCAGCGGAGCGGGACGGCGGCGGGGGCGTACAGGTATGTCCAAGATGCCCAGTTCGGCGCAGGCCTCACGGAAGCTCATACCCTCCATGTCCATCATGTACCTGATGCTGTCGCCGGCCCTGCCGCAGCGCCTGCACGAGAACACGCCGGGGATGTGGTTCTCGGTGCAGGTATGGCCAAGGTCCTTTTCCCGGTCGGGCCAGATCATGAAGCGGTCGGATTTACCGACTTCACCACCACAAATCGGGCATGGGCCATTCCAGCCATTCCCTCGGGCTTTCACGCCAGCACCGAAACGGTGCCGATACAGTTCCAACATTGTGCTCATAACAATCTGTCCATATCCGTCCGTTGTCTTATTTTGTTATCTACTTATTTTGTTTATTATTTTATCAAAATGGACAGATGGACAGATATGTATGTAGAATTATATATGTGATGTGCACAGGTGGGCGCGCTACACATGAAAGAGTATGTACTTATCTGTCCATCTGTCCATTTTGACATTTGTCATTCTTTTACAGTATATTACAGATGAAGATCAGCGGACGTTTCTGGACAGATGCCGTTCTTTTTTGGCCTCTTCCTCCGCCCGACGTTCCGCAACCCTGTCCTTCCACTCCGGTTTCAGATCGATGCCGAGACGCCACGTCCCGTTGCTGCGGACCACGTCAATGTCTTTTTTATTCAGGAGTTGCGCGAACGCCTTGGCGGAAATGCTGTACCGTTTGTCTTTGTTTTCGGCATACCAGATGCAGAAAGCCTCATGCAGCTCACCTGCCGGTACTCGCAGAGTGTAGTTGGCGGGGTTGCTCTGATGTGTCTCCTGCTGGCAGCACTCGTTGAAAAACTGGCCGATGTCGTCCCATGTCTCCCGCTGGGCCTTCGTCCACTCCTTAACCTCCTGCGGGACCTTCAAGCCGTCGCGCAGGTACTCCATCGCCCCCTGCACCATGCGGACGAGCACCCCCTTGGCCTCGGCCTGAATCTTCTCGTCAAGATTCTTGTCCGCCTGACGCTCCCACGGCTGTTGCGGATCGTCCACGAAGGACAACCCCCATTTGACGATGTGGGCACGGCTCCAGAAGGCGGCATCGTCCGCCTTTGCCTTCGGCAGTTCGTTGGTGGTCATGATCGGGAGGTGCGTCTGGAGCCACGAGGTCATTTGCTTGTCCATCAGGCCGCGGGCCGTGATGAAGCCGCCGCCCGTGAGCTTCTTGAGCTTCGCCAAGGCGAATTTCTGCCCGTCCTCGGCCTCGTTGATCCACGCTATGCTCATGCCGCGCAGGGCCAGCACGTCAGGGGTAGGCGAAGAACTGTTCTTCGCCTGTTGCTGCTGGAGGAACATTTCAACCTGCACGTCGCCGGACAACGCCATGCCGAGGACGTGCGTCACCAGCTTGATCAGGGTATCCTTGCCGTTGCGCCCATGCTCACCCCAAAAAATGATGAACACATGCTCCTTGCGGTCGCGGATCAGGCCGTAGCCGAGGAGCCGCCAGATGAAATCAACAAGCCGCTGGTTGCCGTCCATGCTTCGGAGCAGAAAAGCGTTCGTCTCCGGGCAGGGGTCTTCAAGCTCCAGCATGTCCGGCGCGTACTCGGTCAGGCAGGCATTCAGCAGGTAATCATCCGGGCGACCGTCACGCAGTTCTCCCGTGCGAAGATCAACAACGCCGTTCGGACAGGGCAGGGAGTAATACTGCTTGTCGATGAAGTCCGGCATGATCAACAGGGGCTGGCGTGTCCTCCGCGTCATGACCAGCAGATCGTCCTGTCCGGTCTTGCTTCGGAGCCGATCCACCCGACGGTATCCCTTGTCGGCTATGCCCTGTATCTTTTTCCTCAAATCCTTTTCTTCATCGGAAAACGAATCGGCTTCCCGTTGCTTTTCGTCAGCGGCCTTCAAGTAATTTTCACACACGTTCTCAATCGCTTGGTGGGCTTCATTCCAGTCATCCTCACGCCAGTGGTGTCCATTCCAGACGAGGAACCGCTCCCAATGCTTGACGTAAACGATCAGACCACGATGCAATCGGTTGTAGAGCTTGGCGTCACCGATGCCGTTCTCGTGCAGGTAGGCGATCAGCTCATCCACGGGGATGTCGGGGGCCGTCACCTCTATGGGATGGTAGAGCGACTGGCGGAGCGTCCGATCCTGCTCTACCTTTGCAAGCATATTTTTCTCTGAGGCGTTGAGCGTTTCGGCCTCACACCGCTTTTTGACCTGCCCGGCATATTTGTTCTTTTTCATTATAATACCTTAATTTTATTTGAAATAAATATGCCAACATTTTAGGCAGCAGCTAACATCCCGGAAAGACATTCCGTTTTTCCGGGTTCGGCATTCCTTAGATCGCGACCAAAGTATGGGGTCGAACCGCCGTTGTTTTCTTCGCCGGACCGGAAGGACCCGCGAAGGGTACGGCTAGAGACTTTGCCCAAAGGACTCTTGTGGGCGCGCTTAATTTGTGAGAGGGGAAATGGGGAGAGAGTTACCCAAGCTCTAAAAACGTTTAGGTAAGCTATAGGTAAGCTAAAATAAATTCGTATTGAAATAGCGTGGCGGAATATTTTAATATTTATAAATAAAATAAATATGTTATAGGTATAAAAAATGCAGAAATGGTTTATGCATGTGGACATGGACGCGTTTTACGCGTCCATTGAGCAGAAAGACCATCCCGAACTGCGCGGCAAGCCGGTTATCGTAGGCGGAGACGGCCCTCGGGGCGTCGTGAGCGCGGCGTCCTACGAAGTCCGGCGGTTCGGCGTGCATTCCGCCATGCCGTTGGCGCAAGCATTCAAGCTCTGTCCGCATGCCGTTCTCGTTCCTGTCCGCATGTCCCGGTATATCGCCGTCTCGCACCAGATCATGGATATTCTGCGCCGATACTCCCCACTGGTCGAGCAAGCGTCCGTGGACGAAGCCTATCTCGATGCGACGGGCCTGGAGCGGCTCTTTGGTCCCGTTGAAGGCATGGCCCGCCGCATCAAGCGGGAAGTCAGAGAAGCGACGGGAGGATTGACCTGCTCCATCGGCTTGGCCCCCGTCAAGTTCCTTGCCAAAATCGCTTCCGATCTGGACAAGCCGGACGGCCTCAGCATCCTCTATCCCGACAGGGTGGAGGGCTTTCTCCGTTCGCTTCCGGTGGAACAGATTCCCGGCGTGGGAAAGGCCATGCGGCAGGCGATTCAGGAACTGGCGGTCCGCACGTGCGGCGATGTGCTGCGGTATCCCGAAGCGTTCTGGGAGCGGCGTTTCGGCAAAGCCGGCGTCACGCTCCACGAGCGGGCGCAGGGCATCGATCCCCGCGCCGTGGAACCGTTTACGCCGCCCAAGTCCGAAAGCGCCGAAACGACGTTTGATGCCGATACCCAAGACATCGCCTTCCTCAAAAGCTGGCTGTTCCGACACGCGGACCGTGTGGGCCGTAGGCTTCGGAAACAACACCTTCAGGGGCGAGTGATCACGTTGAAACTCAAATACGCCGATTTTCGCACCATCACACGGCGGGTAACGCTTGAGGCCCCCGTCTGCACTACGGAATCCATTTATGAAACCGCGTGCTCCCTGCTGGATCACGTCCGGCTGGAAGGCAAAGTACGCCTCATCGGGCTTGGCGTTTCCGGCTTCGACAACCAACCGCGTCAGCTTTCCCTTCTTCTCGGGGAAAAGCCGGATCGCGAGAAACGCCGCGCCAAGCTGGACAACGTCATGGACAAGCTGCAAGACAAATTCGGGAAAACCTCCGTTGTGCGCGGGCGACTGTTTCAGCCACCGGCCAAATCAAAGACTCGGCCCTGAACCCTGCCCCTCTGCACGGCGGTACTCCTTATCGAAAAAACCTTCCTCCTGAGACGGTTTACCGCCCTTTTCCTCCCGTTCCCCACAGGATACCCCTCCGTACCACTTCCTTTCTCTCCGCCTCGCTGGTATACTCTCCCGCCATGAACATCATTATTATGAACAATCGTGCCAGTTTTTTGGTCAGCTTCTGGAGCATGCTCATAGCGCTTCTCAAAGAAAAAGGGCATGCCGTTACCTGCCTCGTTCCGGCGGGTGATCCTGAAGCCGAAGCGACGCTTCAGAGCCTCGGGGCGCGCATCCGGAATTTTCCTTTGGACAACAAAGGATTGAATCCCGTTCACGACCTGAAGACCTGCCTTGCTCTGTACAAGGTGTTCCGCGAGGAGCGGGCCGACATCCTGTATGCCTCAACCATCAAATCGGTCATCTACGGCGTCCCTATGGCCGCCCTCGCGGGCATCAAGGCCCGGTACGCCATGATCACCGGACTGGGATACATGTTTGAGGCCGACAGTCCCGTCAAAAAGCTGCTCACATGCGTCGCCTCCCTGCTCTACCGCATCTCCCTTTCGTTTGCCGACGCGGTTTTTTTCCAGAACTCGGACGATGTCCGTACCTTTCGGGAATGGCATTGCCTGCCCGGCGACGCCCATGTCGTCATGACCAAGGGCACGGGGGTGGACATCGACAAGTTCGCCGTCGAACCGCAACCCCGAGGTGTTCCCACCTTTCTGCTCGTGGGCCGTCTTCTTGAAGCCAAGGGCCTGTACGAATACGCGGAGGCGGCCAGACTGGTCAAAAAAGCGCACCCGGAAGTCCGGTTCCAATTGCTGGGAGCTCCCGAAACGTCCCGCGGCGGCGTCCCCATGCAAACAATCAAAGAATGGGAACGGGAAGGCGTCATCGAGTATCTCGGGGTGACGCGCGACGTACGCCCGTATGTGGGACAGGCCAATGTGGTCGTCCTGCCTTCGTGGCGGGAAGGTCTGCCGTGTTCGCTTATGGAAGCCATGAGCATGGGGCGGGCCATTGTGGCGACCGACGTTCCGGGATGCCGGGACGTGGTCAGCGAAGGGCGCAACGGGTTCCTCGTACCCGTCCGGACCCCGGAAGCGCTCGCGAAGGCTCTGGAGGCGTTTTTGGAGGACGACGCTCTGGCGGCCCGTATGGGACAGGAAGGACGGGCCATTGCGGAAACAGAACTCGATGCCCGCAAGGCTGCCGATCTTATTCTCAAGGTCATGAAACTGGTTTCATAACAGAGGATTCACTGGAGGTTTCCCTTGCTTATCAGCGGTTATCGCAGAGGGCTGTTCAAGGTGCTGGATGCGGTGTGCATCCTCGTCGCCCTTGGCATCACCGGGTGGTTCACGCTGCCCGCCGATCTTTCCGTTCTGGACGACTACACCGGGGCGTCGCTTTTCACCGTCGCGTCCTATCTTTTCTTTTTCTATGTGCTGGATGCCTACAACATCGGCGCGGAGGATTTCCGGGACACGGTAGGCCGGGTGCTGGTCGCCTTCTTCCTCGGTGCGGTGGCGTCCGCCACGGCCTTCTACGCCTTCCAGAACTGGCGCTTCGATCGTGAAACCCTGATTCTGCTGTTCACCCTGTGCTTCGTGTTCTGCCTCGGCTGGCGCGCGCTCTACTACAAGCACATCGGACGATTCGTGCACAAGCCCAGAGTGCTTCTCGTCGGAACGGACCGGGAGGGCAAGGTACGCCAGACGCTTGCCGAATCCCTGAGCGATGCGGATATCGTGGGCTATGTGGGCGACTGTGACAACGACCGGGAAATTCCCTATCTGGGGACGCCCATGCAGGTCGAGGAAATTGCCAGACTGCAAAAGGTCACCATGATCGTCCTCCTGCCCGACGCCCCCATCGATGAGGACATCGCTACGGAATTGCTCCATGCCAAACTGCACGGGCAGATGATTGTGGACGTGCGTTCCTTCTGTGAACACATGGTTCACCGGCTTCCCGTCTCTCAGATCAGTTCGGAATGGCTGCTCACGGAAGAGGGATTTTCCCTCAATACCCGTGGCTCCCTCCGCCGTGTGAAACGGGCTCTGGACCTTTCCGCCGCGTTGGCCCTGCTGGTCTGCACGTCGCCGATCATGCTCCTGACCGCCATCGCCATCCGCATCGAATCTCCGGGTCCCCTCATCTACAAACAACGCCGCGTCGGTCTGTTCGGACAGGACTTCACCGTATACAAATTCCGCTCCATGCGTACCGACGCCGAAAAGAACGGTGCCGTATGGGCCATGAAGTCCGACCCCCGCGTCACCAAGGTGGGCCGCATCATCCGCAAGACCCGCATCGACGAGCTTCCGCAGTTGTGGAACGTGCTCAAGGGCGAAATGAGCCTCATCGGCCCCCGTCCCGAACGGCCCGAATTCGTCCGCGATCTTGAAAAGGAAATACCGTTCTACAGCCTGCGCCACGCCGTCAAACCGGGCGTTACCGGCTGGGCGCAGGTCTGCTATCCGTACGGCTCGTCCGTGGAGGACTCCCGCCGCAAACTGGAATACGATCTGTACTACGCCAAAAACATGTCCATCCTGCTCGACATCCGGATTATCCTCAAAACCATCGGCGTCGTCCTCTTCCCCAAGGGCGCCCGCTGATACCCCTTTATATTTCAGCACAGCCGCCCTCTCTCGGTCCCGCCGGGAGAGGGCTCTTTTTCAATGAGCCGGTTGACGCGGCGTTTGATCGCACAGGGCGTTTCCATTCTACAAGTGATATCATCTGATCAAGGAGAATCCATTGAAAACGCCATCCCAGCATCCCCCTTTCCAAAGGGCAGCGACGCACAGCGTTTGAGAGACTGGCCTTTCCATCCAAAATCAGCTATCGTCCGGGTATGATCAGCATCTATCATGTGAAACCGGCGTTTCAGGCGTTGCTCCGTCCCGCCGTGGCCCGTCTCGCGGATAAGGGCGTTACGGCGAATCAGGTAACCTGCGCCGCCCTGCTCGTATCCGTCCTGCTCGGCGGGGGCCTGTACTTCCGCCCCCTTCCCATCCTCTTCCTGCTTCTGCCGGTCTGGATGCTGCTGCGAATGGCCCTGAACGCGATGGACGGCATGCTTGCCCGCGAATACGGGCAAAAAACCGTGCTCGGATGCTATCTGAACGAACTGGCGGACATCATTTCCGACGCGGCGCTGTATCTGCCGTTCGTGCGGCTGCCGGAGTTCGGAGCCCCCGCCGTCCTGCTGTTCATCTTTCTGGGTGCGCTCTCGGAAACGGCGGGGATACTCGGGCCGTTGGCGGGCGCTTCGCGGCGTTACGACGGCCCCCTCGGCAAGAGCGACCGGGCCGCGGCCATCGGTATTCTCGGGCTCATGGCCGCCTGCTTCCCCGTACCCGTTGTCTTCACATGGGCATTTCCCGTTCTGAACCTGCTCCTTTGCCTCACCATCGCCAACCGCATCCGGCAGGGCATCACCGAAACGAAGGGATAACACCCCGGTATCGTCCGCCGCCACCGGAGGTCTCATGCGCCAGCATCAGGAACGTTTCTTCACTTCGCACGACGGACACGAACTGTTCTACCGCTACTGGCCTGCCGAAACCGGTACGCCGCGCGGGGCCGTCGTGCTCATGCACAGGGGGCACGAACATTCGGGACGTATGGCGCATCTGGTCGACGAACTGGATATGCCGGATTTCGCCTTCTTCGCATGGGATCAGCGCGGCCTCGGGCGTTCCCGGTCTTCGACCGGTCCGGCGCTGTCCATGAGCGTGAGCATCCGCGACACGCAGTCCTTCCATGAACATCTTTCCGAAGCCCACGGGATTCCCCCGGAGGAAACCGCCGTCGTTGCGCAGAGCATGGCCGCCGTCATCGCAAGCGCGTGGGTGCTCGACTATGCCCCGGGCCTGCGCTGCATGGCGTTGGCCTCCCCCGCCTTCAGCGTCAAGCTGTACGTGCCTTTCGCTCTGCCGCTGATCCGTCTCGGGCGGGCGTTGCGGGGCGAATTCTTCGTCAACAGCTACGTTAAGGCGAACCTCCTTTCCCACGATCCCGAACGCCGTAAACGTTTTGCGGAAGACCCGCTCATCGCCCGGCCCATTGCCTCCACCGCCCTGCTGGAACTGGACGAGATGGGCCGCCGCGTGGTGGAAAACGCCCCTTCCATCCTGACCCCGACGCTCCTGCTCATGTCGGGGAGCGACGTGGTGGTGCGCCATGAGCCTCAGCACCGCTTTTACGAAACGCTCGGGGCCGTCGACAAGGAGCGCATCTTCATTCCCGGCGCGTATCACGACACGCTCGGCGAACGGAACCGCGCCGATACCGTGCGGGCCTGCCGCGAATTCATCCTCGCCCGTTTCCATGAACCCATTGTGCGGCCCTGCGTACTCGACGCGGACAGGCGGGGCTACAGCCGCATGGTGCAGGATCGCATTTCCCGCCCCCTTTCCCCGTGGTCTCCGCAAGGACTTTACTGGCGGACGCAGCGCGGGCTGATGCGCTTCGGAGCCCGTTTTTCCGAAGGGCTGCGTATCGGCGTCGCCACCGGGTTCGATTCGGGGACTTCTCTCGACTATGTGTACCGGAACACTCCATCGGGAACGAATGCGTTCGGCGTCTTCATCGACCGGGTGGGCTATCATAACGCCATCGGCTGGAGAGGCATCAGGCAACGCAAGATTCACATGGAGGCATTGCTCAGGCTGGCCCTGCGCCGCGCCGCCGAAGACGGCCTGCCCGTGACCGTCCTCGATGTGGCCGCCGGGCACGGACGTTATGTGCTGGATGCCCTCAAGGACTCCGCCGTCCAGCCGGAAAGCGTCCTTCTGCGCGACTTCAACGGACAAAACGTGAAGGCGGGCCAACAGCTCATCCGTGAACGGGGACTTGAAGGAGTCATCCGCTTTGAACAAGGGGACGCCTTCGACAAGGAAAGCCTGAGTGCCCTCGCCCCCAAGCGGGCAATCGGCATCGTCTCCGGCCTGTTTGAACTGTTTCCCGAAAACGGGCCCGTGCGTACCGCTCTGGAGGGCCTCGCCCAAGCCCTCCTCCCCGGCGGCTACCTGCTCGTGACGAATCAGGCCACGCACCCGCAGCAGGAGTACATCGCCCGCGTACTGCAAAGCCATATCGAAGGCCGCCCGTGGGTTATGCGCTGCCGTTCGCAGGAAGAAATGAACCAGTTGCTGGATGTTTCTGGATTTGTCCCCATTCTGCGCCGGGTGGACCAGTGGGGCATCTTTTCCGTCACGCTGGCACGTCGCAAGACCTGATCCCGGACAGGATGCCTCGGAGAGCATATCTCTGGACGGGAACGAAGCGCATGAGAGGAACCAGCCCAACCTGTGCGAACGCTCCTCCGTAGGACAACGGAAAAAGAAAAGAGCGGGACGGTACCCCCTTCATCGAACAGGTACGGAGCGGGAATCTGGCAGAAGAATGCCCGACCGGATTCGGTCAACGAGGAGTCCCGCTTTGCGAGGATGCACCACGACCTTCACGGAGGCCACATGTCCGATACGGCTTGGCGAGAATCCCGAAAAGCGCTGCTGGCCTATGCCTTGCGTACGCTGTCCGGCGTGCGTTGCCTGTGGCGCAGGCCGCCGCCGGAACGGCAGACCATCTATTATGCCAATCATACGAGCCACCTTGACGCCCTGCTGATCTGGGCATGCCTGCCCGACGCCGTGCGGAGCCGTACACGGCCCGTCGCCGCCGGTGACTATTGGCGACGCAAGGGACTGCGGGAATACTTCGCCGCCGAGGTATTCAATGCCGTGTTCGTGGAACGGACGGGCGGCTTCAATCGGGGCGGCGCGGAACGGGCGCTCACCCCGTTGCATGACGCGCTGGATCGTGGGGACAGCCTCATCCTGTTCCCGGAGGGGACCCGCAACCGGAGTGACGCCAAGCTCCTGCCCTTCAAGAGCGGCCTCTACAGGATCGCACGGGCGTATCCTCAGATCGCGCTTGTCCCGGTCTGGCTTGAAAACCTCAACCGTATGCTTCCCAAGGGCGCATGGCTTCCCTTGCCCCTTCTGTGCAGCCTGATCATGGGCGAGGCGCTGCCTCCCACAGGCTCCGACGAGCCTCGCCGGGCCTTCCTGCAACGGGCGGAAGCCGCACTGCTGGCACTCTCTCCTTCCCCCGAACCTTTCACCAAGTGAGCCCGACATGTTGTACGTCCTGCTCGGTGCCCTCGCCTTCCTTTCCCTGAGTACCTTCACAGGCCTCTTCCTCCGCAGCCGCCGTCAGCCGAACGTCCCGGAATGGCTCGACAACCTCGTAGCCCGCAATACCGCATGGTGGATCATGATCGCCGTGTTCTCCTGTGCCGTGGCTCTCGGGACAGGGGGGATCACCGCGCTGTTTATTTTCGTTTCCTTCAATGCGTTGCGGGAATTCGCCACGCTGGCCCCGTCACGACCGGCGGATTACCGCGCGTTGCTGTGGAGCTTCATCGTGTTTCTCCCGCTTCAATACGGGCTGATTCTCCACAATTGGTACGGGCTGTACTCCATCCTGATCCCCGTCTATGCCTTCCTCATCCTGCCCTGCTTCACGGCGTTCAGCGGGGATGCCACGCACTTTCTGGATCGCGTGGCCCGCGTACAGTGGGGGCTCATGCTCTGTGTCTATTGCCTCTCCCACATCCCCGCCCTGCTCATGCTCCCCCTCGGCGACCCCGCACTGAACATACAGCTCGTCGTCTTTCTCGTCGCTGTGGTGGAAGCCAGCGACGTTCTGCAATACCTTTGCGGCAAAACGCTCGGACGGCACAAGCTCGCCCCAAGCATTTCCCCTTCCAAGACAGTTGAAGGGCTCATCGGCGGTATCGCGCTCGCCACACTGCTCGGCGGAGGTCTGTCGTTTCTGGGGCCGTTCACCTTCGTCCAGGGGCTCGCCATCTCGTTCGTCATCACCTGTATGGGCTTCTGCGGCGGCTTCGTCCTTTCCGCAATCAAGCGGGATCACAAGGTCAAGGACTGGGGCTGCCTCATTCAGGGGCACGGCGGCATGCTCGACCGGGTCGACTCCCTGTGCTTCGCCGCACCCGTCTTTTTCCACATCGTCCGCTACTGGTGGACATGATGCGTCCCGTCTTGGCGGGTAATCGGTCTACGAGATCAAAACGGCTCTTTACGGGAGCAACGAGCTCTCCCCCACAACGTATCTCGTCGTGGATACTTGCGGATGATTCCGGGCACAACTGAAGCCATAAATGCGCACAACAAAAGTGTCCATGAGACATAACATCTCATGGACACTTGTGAATATTCGAATTGGTTGCGGGGACAGGATTTGAACCTGTGGTCTTCAGGTTATGAGCCTGACGAGATACCGAGCTTCTCCACCCCGCGTCGTGTGGAAAAAGACCTACGCCGAATGAGTGGGCATGGCAAGTCTTTTTTCACCTTTTCGCATTTTTTCTGCGAACTATTCCTCGTGTACCCGGATGGTCACAACAGAATTCCTTCCCCCCGCTCGTTCCGGTGGTTTATAACGGTCGTACCTCCCGTACCGGCACCACCGCTCCGCTCCCGGAAACGGCCTGTTCCGTCCAGCCTCCGCCGAGCGCCTTGCACAACTGGACCACGGCGACGAGCTGGAGGCGGCGGGCTTCAGCCTGCTCCTGCCGGGCCGCCAACAACTGGCGGCGTACGTCCAGCAGGTCCATTACGCTGCTCAGCCCCGCGTCATACTGCTTTTCCATGATCTCGTTACTGCGCGCCAGCTCCTTGACCCGCTCGGTCCCGGTGGCAAGCACATTGCGGCTGATACGGTTGCCCGCGAGCGCGTCCCGCGTCTCCCGAAATGCGTTCTGCACGCTCAACATGTACGCGGCCCGCGCCTCGTCATAGCGGGCCTCCGCCAGCCGTTCTTTCGCGGAGAGCCGCCCGCCTTCGAACAGCGGCTGCGTCACCCCACCCACAAGGCTCCAGATGCGTGAAGGGTCCATGAAAACGCGATCCAGATGCGTTGAGGAAAAGCCGCCTTCCGCCGTCAGGGAAAAGGACGGGAAAAAGTCCGCCCGCGCCGCGCCGATGCGGGCGTTGGCGGCCTGGAGTTTCGCTTCCGCAGCGTACACGTCGGGCCGTCTCTGGAGCAAATCGGACGGGATGCCGGAAGGCACGTCCGGCGGCGGAGCCAGTTCGTTGAGCGAACGCCCTTCCCGGAACGCATCGGCATCCTCGATGATCCGGGCGGGGCTGAACCCCACCAGCACGGCCAGCGCCCCCTCGCACCGGACAAGCCGGTCCTCCAGCTCGTACAGCTGGGCCTGCGTCTTGTCCCGTTCCGCCGCGAACCGGCGAAGCGTGGTTTCCGGCGACTGGCCGAGGCGGTACCGGGTTTCGTACACCGTGCACGTCCGCTCGTAGGCCTGCAACATGCCCGAAACGATCCGACGCTGTTCCTCCAGCGTCCGCAGACGGAAATATTCCAACGCCGTTTCCGACGTGACCGACAGCCGGATCGTATCCCGTGCGGCTTTCGTCGCCAACAGTTCGGCCCGGGCGGCCTCGTCCAGACGGCGATACTTGCCCCACAGGTCTACCTCAAAACTCAGAAAAGCCGTTTCAGCGTAGGATTCCTGCGTGCGCGACGCGTAATGATGCGTAAGCGCCTCGCCCTCGGTCATCTGCCGCTTTCCGTCCCGACTTTTCAGGCCGACGGAGGGCAGACGATCCGCAAAGGCGACGCCCGCCGCCGCAGCCGCCGCTTCCACGCGCGCCATCGCTTGCGCCAGATTGTTGTTGTGCTCCAGCGCCGCCTCTTCAAGGCGGTCCAGAGCAGGATCGCGAAACACCTCCCACCAGCGTTCGGCGGTGAACAGCGGACCGGGTTGATCCGCAGCCTCGGCGGGCAGTTCCAGCGCGGGCCGCTTGTAGTCCGGCCCGAGCGTGCAACCGGCGAGCAGCAGGCACAACAGCGTTCCCGCCACGGGATACGCCGGCCGAAACCGTCTCAGGCGAACCGCCATCCGTGTCAGCAGGCGCATCAGAACACTCCTTCGGATATGGGTTTTCGTATGCGGATGCGGGTTCACGCGACGGCTGAACAGGGCGCACAGAAACGCCACACACGCCGTCGCCGAAAACAGCAGAAACAGGTGATCAAAAGTGAACACCGACGCCTGTTTCCTGATGGACGACGAGACGATCACCAGCGCGTCATGCCGGGACTGGGCTGCGGAGAGCCCCTGTCCCGCAAACAGGGAGGCCCAGCGGGCGATGGTTGCGGAAGCGACCGACGAACGTTGCGTCACCTGTGCGGCGATTTGGGCGAAATACCACTTGTTGAGCAGCACGCTCAGGGTGGTGATCGTGCCCATGCAGGTACACATGCAGAAAAAACGCACGCAGTTGATCACCGGCAACGTCTGCGGCTGCTTCTCGGGCGACACGTTCCGCAGGAGGAACGGGGTCGCGGACGCGCTGCCCAGCGCGTACCCGAAACTCCGCAGCGCCAGCGGCCCCGCCATGTGCAGCCAGTCCGCATTGGCGTCCAGCCGGGAAAGCAGCACGCCCGCCGCCGCGATGCAGGCGATCCCGGACAGCAGAAACGGCTTGGGCGTGCCGTGTCTGGCAACCGTAATGCCGGTCGGAATGACCGTCACCACGAACACGCACAGGGGCAGGAGAAACATCAGCCCGATCTGGGACGGCGGATACCCGAGCACGTTGCGCATGAACAAAATCACCTGGATACGCATCCCCACATGACTGAGGACCAGCAGGATTGCCGCCGCCACGGCCAGCCCCACGCCCTTCATCCGCAGATTCCCGAGATGCAGCAACGGGGCCTCGGCGCTGAGGCAGGACACCAAAAACAGGAACAGCGCGGAGGCGGCCCAGAACATCATGCACAGGATGAAGGTGGAGTTCCAGCCGTAGGTCTGTCCGTAACAGACGATGATCAATGTCGGCACGGCGAAAAGGACGAGAAAGGCAAAGGAACACCAGTCGAACGGCGGCAAGCCGGAAGGACGGGTATCCGGCAGCATGAAAAAGACGACCAGCAAACACGGAAGCGCTATCAGCGGCGAGAGCAGGAACAGGGAGTGCCACGTCAGGAACTCCACGAGAAAACCTCCGAGAAGCGGGCTGGCATTGGACCCCAACCCGATGAAAAAGCTCCAGATCGCCACGATCAACCTGCGGGATTCCGGCGGCACGATGACGAAGATGATGCGCGCGGACAGGCTCAGGAACAGCCCGCCTCCGAATCCCGCCAGCGCATACCACAGCGTCATCTCGGTCAGCGAGCCGGAAAGGGCGGCTCCCGTCCCGGCGACGGACAGCACAAGCAGCGCGAGGGACAGCCCGCCGCGCAGCCCGAGTCCCGCATGGATATAGTTGATCAGCGGCTGTACCAGCCCCATGATCAACAGGTTGCCGAGGGAAAGGCGCGCCAGATCGATGAGATCGGCGTTGAAGTCGCCGGAAAGGGCCAGATAGGAGGAACTGAGCATCGCCATGTTGGAAATGGGCAACATCCCCCCTACGCAGGCAACCGCCAGCAGCACAAACTGCCGGAGACTTCGCGGCGGGACCGAACCGATCTCCGGCGCGGCGAAAAAACGGGTGAGGCATTGCCGCATCCGGTACGGACACAAAAGCATGGCGGGTTTTCTCCTCTGCCTAGAGCTGAATTTCAATCGTTCCCTGCATGCCGATGCGGAACACGACGTCTGCTGTTTCCGCATCCGGTCCGGGGGCGATCCGGGGCAGGGAAATCTTGACCGGAACCCGCTGCATGATCTTGGTGAAGTAGCCCGCAACGTTCTCGGTGGAAATGAGGGAGAACACGGAACAGGCCGCCGGGTTGATTTCATAGACGGTCCCGGTGAACTCCCGGCCGGGGTACGCGTCGATGGAAAAACGCACGGGCTGCCCCACATGGATTTGCCCGATGCGCGTCTCCTCAATGCGGGCGTTCAGCCAGATGTCGTCGGTGTCCACGATGGTGAACAGCTTCTGTCCCGCCGCCACCAGTTCCCCGGCGCTCACGAGTTTCTGGGCTATCACCCCGTTCACCGGGGACGCGATCAGGCTGTCCTGCGCCAGCACGCCGATTTCGTCCAGTTCGGCCTGCGCCTGCATGACCTGCGCTTCGGCGGCCTTGATGACTTCCGGGCGCGTGCCTTCCTTTTTGAGATCAAGTTCTTCCTGCGCGGCGGCGGCCCTCGCCTGCGCCGCGCGGTAGGCCGAACGGGCCGCATCCCGATCCGCCTGCGTCACCCCGCCGTCGTTGCGGGCAAGCTGCTCCATGCGTTTGAAGTCGCGCCCGGCCCGTTCCCGCATGGCGAGCGCCTGATCCAGTTGCGCCTGCGCCGCCATGATCTCCTGATGCCGGAAACCGGCCTTGGCATCCTCCCAGCGGGCCTTCGCCAATTCGAGCGCGGCCTCCGCTCTGGCCTTGCGGGCAAGGATGCTGCGGCTGTCGATGCGGACGAGCGCCTGCCCCTTGCGGACCGTGTCCCCCTCGTTGACCAACACCTGCACGACGCGATCGGACAGCCGGGAGGCGACCCCCACCAACGTGCCTTCGATGCGGGAATCGTTGGTGCTCAGAATGCAATGGGTGCGGTACCATAGCCAAACGCCTCCGGCGATTCCCGCACACAGCACTGCGGCGAGCGCATACAAAACGGGCTTTCTGACGGCTACCGACATGCCTCGTCCTCCTGCGCTATCCCGTTGATGAGCATGGAGACGGTGTTCTCGATGTACAGGTCGCGATCCAGCGCCGCGCGCTTTCTCCCGAGGACCAGCATGGCGACAAAGCCGAAAATCTGATTCCAGAACAGCGAGGACAGGTACAGGGCGTCCAGAGATTGCCGGATGCGCCCGCGCCGGAGCATTTCCTCAAAATAGGCCGTCAGCCGCTCCCGGAACAGGGTCACGTCGCTGACGAGTTCGGTGGAGTGCTCGTCAAGCTGACCCAGCGCGCTGAAGTAGATGCGCAAGGTGGCCATCCGCTGATCCGCGACGTCCAGATACCGGCGCATGATGCAGCGCAGGTCGTGCTCCAGTTCCCAGCGTACGTGGGTGGTAAAGACTTCCTCAATGATCGCCGTGTAGGACGCACGGCGCATTGCCGCCATCAACATGGCGTATTTGGACGGGAAGTGCCGGAAGACCGTCATTTCGCTGAGGCCGACGGCCTTGGCTATTTCACGGATCGTAACGGGATTGTAGCCCTTTTTCGTCATCAACGCGATGGCGGCGTCCAGAATGCGTTCCGAGGTATCGTTTTTTGCGCTCATGGTTCCCTCTCGAATGTGAGTGAGTATAACTAACATTTCGGACTGTCAAGCGGCTCCGCGCATCACCTTCCGGGTCCCGTCCCGCATGGGGGACATGCAAAAGGGGCATCCCCGAAGGAATGCCCCACAAAACGATTCTTGCTCCCAAACGGAACCCGATCACCACCAGAACAGCGGGTATCGTTGGCGTTTCGGGATGTTGTTCACCACGAGGGCGACGGCCAGCATGAGCAGCGCCCCGAGCAGGCAGGGGACGAACGCGTACCAATAGCCGAGCTGGTGGATGCTCTCCCCGCCCGTCACCGCGATGAGCGCCGTAGCGCCTCCCGGAGGGTGCAGGGTTTTGGTCAGGTGCATGAGTGCGATGGCCGTAGCCACCGCCAGACAGGACGCGAGCCAGAGCGTTTCAGGAAACAATACGGAGCTCGACACGCCCACGAAAGCGGAGAGGAAATGCCCGCCCACCAGATTGCGCGGCTGCGCGAGGGGACTGCGGATCGCACCGAAGGCCAGCACGGCGGACGCTCCGAACGAACCGATCAAAAGCGGAAATCCGTAGTTGCCCGTGGCGTACCGTTCCAGAAGCGCAATGCAGGCGATGCTCAGGCAGCTTCCGATCCATGCCCACAGGATTTCACCGGTTCCGGCACGGGGCGGCGATTGTTCTCCACCCGCCATTTTGAGGAGGAGTTCTCTCATGACGCCACTCCAAACGCGTTGATGATGTCCGTACGCGACACAAGCCCGAGGGGCCGTCCCTCCGCGTCGACGACCGGCAACCTGTTGATCCCGTTCCGTTGCAGCAGGCCCAGCAATTCGGCCAGCGGCGTCTCCGCCGACGCCGCCACACACTTCCGGGTCATGATCGCGCCGACCGCGACGTCGAGCGGCGCGGCGGGACGGCAGCCATGCCGAAACAATGCGTGCAACAGGCTCATGGCCGTGACCGCTCCGCCGCCCACAAACCGGACGACGTCGCTCTCCGAGACGATCCCGATGAGCCGCCTTTCCGCATCGACGACGGGCGCTCCGGAAATGCCGTGCTCGTCCAGAAACCGGATGACGTCGATCACGCCGTCGCCTTCGCCCACACACAAGACGGGAACACGCATGATGTCCGCCGCCGTAACCGAATGCAGGATGCGGTCCCGCGCGATCCGATACGCGTGTTCATACAGTTCACGGAAATCCTGCATCGTGATGTCCAGATAGGAACCGACTTCCTGCATGCCCCTGTAGACGTCTTCCGTCGTGAGCGGGACGGGGTCCCGTGGCGACAGGTTGATCTTTCTGTTCATGTTCGCTCCTGCGCGCGTCAGACACGCCTTGTGGAAGTACCCTACCCCCGTCCCCTGCCGCGGGATGTGACCGGGGTCACCATTCGGGCATTCCGCACTCATGGACGGATGCCCCGGTGCGGAGTATCCTGCATGCGGGAAGATTCCCGCGTGCAACGGCACCCAAGGAGGTCTGTCATGGCAAGCGGTTGGGCCGGCGACGGAGCCGTGCAGGATCAGATTCAGGATTCGATCAACGATGAGGTGGCGAGGGCGCGAAGGTGTCTGCCCAAGGGGGAAAGCCTCCTGTTCTGCGAGGAATGCGGCGAAGCCATTCCGGAGGCGCGGCGCAGGGCGCTCCCCGGCGTGCGTCTCTGCGTGGCGTGCCAAGAGGAAGCCGACAAGGACCAGCGCGCCGTCAGCCTGTACAACCGGCGCGGCAGCAAGGACAGTCAGCTTCGGTGAGCCAAACCGAGAAGGGGTGGAGCCTCTCCATCGCTCCGGCGCCATTGAAGCGGAGCCCGGACGGGGTGCGACAGGTCCCGCGCCTCCCCGCATGTGCTTGCCCCGACGGATACTATCGAGCGCCTAGCCATCACAGGCAAACAACAACTGCCTGCTCCGGTTGACAAGACATCATAGGCATGGAAGAGTTTTCCTCTTTCTGGACGGAGGGGGGAACGAACCATGAAAACGGTTGTCCTGAGTGTGTTTCTGATCGGACTGACCGTCTGTGTCAGCACCGGAGCAACGGTCCTTTGGGCACTCCTGCTCGGGCTGTTCTGTTTCGTGGGATATGCGTTCCTTCAGGGGCATCCGGCGCGAGACGTCGCCTCCATGTTGCTTGCGGGCATACGGCAAGTCGGCAACATCCTCCTTATTTTCGTCCTGATCGGCATGCTCACCGCCGTCTGGCGGGCCAGCGGCACCATCCCGTTCATTATCAGCAATACGCTGCCGCTCGTGAACCCGACGTACTTTCCCCTGTGGGTATTTTTGCTGTGTACCTTGCTGAGCCTTTTGCTCGGCACTTCCATAGGCACCGTCAGCACAATCGGCGTCATCTTCATGTTGCTGGCGCGCACGGCGGGCCTGAACGAAGCCGTCACCGCCGGAGCCGTCATGAGCGGCATCTACGTGGGGGATCGGTGCTCGCCCATGTCCTCAAGCGCGGCGCTGGTCTGCGCCCTTACCGGCACCAACATCTACGACAATATCCGGGCCATGTGGCGGACCTCGGCGGTCCCCTTCGCACTGGCCTGTGCGGGCTACCTCGCCTTTTCCTCCGGGGCGGCACGGCTGGGCCCGGAAGCCTCGGGACGGCTGGAAACCTTCTTCACGCTCAATCCGTGGACGTTGCTGCCCGCCGCCTGCATCGTCATCCTCAGCCTGTGCCGAATCGAAGTGAAACGGACCATGCTCTGGAGCATCCTCACGGGATGCGGCGTGTGCCTGTTCGTCCAACACATGTCCGCCTCCGATCTCTTCCGTTGCCTCGTCTTCGGGTACGCCCCCGCTCCGGGCATGGAGATACTGGCGGGAGGAGGCATCCTGTCCATGGCGTCGGTAACGGGCATCGTGCTGCTGTCGTCCTCCTACTCGGGCATTTTCGACGCTACCGGATTGCTGAACGGCTTCGAGCGCGCAATCGCCTCGCTGGCGCGGCGGATCGGAGCGTTCCGGGCCACCGCGCTGGTCAGCGTTCCCGTCTCGGCCATCAGCTGCAACCAGACGCTGGCCGCCATCCTAACCTGCCGTCTCTGCCGCACCGGCTACCCCGACCGGAGGGCCCTCGCGCTCCCGCTGGAAAACAGCGTCATCCTCATCGCCGCTCTGGTGCCGTGGAGCATTGCATGCAGCGTGCCCTGCGCCACGCTCGGCGTGGGCATGGAATGCCTGCCCTACGCCCTGTACCTCTATCTCGTCCCGCTGCTGTACGCGTTCCGGAAGGGCGCATGATTCCACTTGTTCCTTCCCCCTATCCGGGGTAAGAATCAGGCGTTCCCCGGCACGGTCCGGGGTCCTTCATCCTTTCGAGGTACATTATGGACGGATTGACCGGGCCCCTCATTTCTTTCATCTGCGCCATCCTGATCGGTATCGTTCTGGGCAAATACATCTCCCGCCGCAAAAAATAACCGTTTTCCCCGAGCCTTCCGCCCTGCCCCCATACAGTGCCCGTCAATCCCCATTTCTGCACCCCCAACCGACAGGCAACATCCGAAACCGTCGGGAACGCCTTGGGATAGGCTTTCGCGATGGCGGCTTGCTTTCGGGCGTCTGCCGTCACGTCAGCACTACGCGCAAATGTATTTTCCCTCGTCCATATCCCGCCGCCGGGAAACGCCTTCAAAACAAATCCGAAAACATGTCTGGTCGCCGTTCTCAGGGCTTACCCGCGATCTTACGACAGGCGAAGGTGCCCTTTTCTTCTGTCTGCCGCATATAACGCCTTATTTTTCACAATATCGACGTATTTCCATCATCGGAAAGACAACCCTCTCTTTTCCCAAGCCTATTGACGGAAAACCATTCCTCGTTTATGGTCAATCCAAACCAGCGACGGTGTGCCATGTCTCGGAATCCCTTCTCGCAACGAGGACATATCCTCAAGAGTATCATGCTGTTGGCGATTGCCATCATGATGCTGTGCGTGTCGGGAACGCCGTCGGACCGGTCGCCTCTTGAAACTTCGTTCACAACGGTACCGGCAACCCACAGCGAACTGCTCCCCGCGGGTACGGACTACGAACTGATAAAGGCCGAAACGGCCATTCTCCCGCAGCGCGGTTTGAACAGAGCCCCGTCGTTCCCGGGGATTGCCCTGCTCCTCCTTTTTCTCTATCCCCGTTTCCTGCGCTCGCTCCGGGCGCGCTTCTGGGAAGACAGCCTGCTCCCCCGTATTCTGGAAATACGGGGCATGTTGCCTCTCCCTCTCGCCCCTCCGTTGAACTCCTGATGCCTTGGACCTCCGTGCCCTTTCAGGCCGGCATCCCACACGCCCGGACCATCCTCCGGTGACGGTCCCGGCAAACGACAAGGAGTTCTTATGGACCTCGGAATGCGCGTTTTCATCGCTTGTTCGGCTTTTGTCCTTCTGTGCGTCGTCCTCGGCTACATCGGCAAGAAGCTGTCCGACGAATAGTTACAGGGTGACTCTCCCGTGAAAAGGGCTGCCGTCCCGACCGACGGCAGCCACAAGATATTCTCGGATACCCGCAAACACCGTCCTCCGGGTATCGTTTTTCACCTTTTTTCCCGTGCGGAGCGTTTTTCCGCTTGACTTCACGGGCGTTCTCTGAGAGAAGACTTCCCACGTTGTTGGGCTATCGTTCAATTGGCAGGACGACGGATTCTGGTCCCGTTAATCGTGGTTCAAGTCCACGTAGCCCAGCCAGATTTTTTAAGGAAGGTTTCGGCCTTCCTTTTTTCATATCTTTTCGCGTGATACAAAAACGCCGGAGAAGGGGAAACCCGCTGCTCCGGCGTTTTGTCATCCTATCGTAATACCTGCTACGCCGCGATGACGCCCCTGGAACGCAATTCGTCAAGCACCTTTTCGGCCAGTTCGGGCAACCGTTCCTGACAGTGCGGCGTCAACGCCATTGCCATCGTGTGGTAGTCTGCGGGCTCCATGCCGATGACCACCGCGTCCGGCCTGTGGCCAGCCAGATCGCAATAAATCAACGTGTCCACCAAGTCGGTCTGGTGCATGGAATCGCGGAAGCTCATGCTCTCGCGCAGGCCCTCCCCTTCCAAACGGTACAGGGTGCCCGGCTCGCCGCCCCCGAGAACGGCATCCACCACGATCAGCAGATCACTCCCCATGATGGCGTCCATGAGCCGAATGCCGAGCGTGCCGCCGTCCATGAGCGTCACGTTTTCGGGCAGGACGGCGCACCGCTGCAGATGCTCAACGGTGCGCACGCCGATGCCTTCGTCGGAGAACAGAATATTGCCTACACCCAAAACAAGCACCTGTTCAGCCATATCCGTTCTCCCGTTGTCCCTACAGAATCGTAAACTTGCTGACTTCGTTGGTTCGACCGTCGATCACATGCACCGCGCAGGCGATGCAGGGGTCGAAGGAATGGACCGTGCGCAGAATTTCCACAGGCCGCTTGGGATCGGCGATGGGCGTATCCATAAGCGCTTCCTCGACGGCGCTTGGAATGCCGTTGGCGCAGCGCGGGCCGAGATTCCATGTGGACGGCACGACCAACTGGAAGTTGGCGACCTTCTTGTTTTCAATGACGAGCCAATGCGACAGGCCGCCGCGCGGGGCGTTGACGAAGCCGACGCCTTCACCCTTGTCCGGCACTTCGCAGTTTTCGACGATCTTCTTGTCCCCGGAGGCGACGTTGGCCTTGTAGGCTTCGAGCAGTTCGCCGGTCTTCTTGGCGATGACCGCCGTTTCGATACCGCGGGCGGCGGTACGGCCGAGCGTCGAGAAGAGGTCCGCCGGTGTCAGGTTCAGGGTCTGGAGCACGGTATCCACCACCGGCTTCACGTCCCCGTTGCCGCTCAGGTAGGCCACCAGAATCTGCGCGAGCGGACCCGTTTCCACGGCGCGTCCGTCGTAGCGGGGAGCCTTCATCCACGAATAGCGGTCCTTGTCCCCCATGAAGGTGAACCGGGGTTCGGTGACGCCCTGGAACGGCTTGTGCGCCTTGTCGCCCACATACCAGCTATGCCGCACGTGCTCCTCGATTTTCGAGGGGTCAAAGGGCAGCACTTCCAGCTTGCGGTCGAACAGAACGCCCGGCTTGAGCCAGCGGGTTTCGAGCTTGCGCTCGTCGCCGGGGAATTCCCCGAACGTCATAAAGTTGGTCGTACCCCCGATCTTCGTCCAGTCCTTGTACGCACCGCCTACGAGCAGCAGGTCGGGAATGTAGACCTGATTCACGAAGTCGTTGACTTCCTTGTACAGGCCTTCGAATTCGTTGATCCGTTCCGGGGTCAGGCTTTCGTAACAGGTCACGCCGCCGGCCACGAGGAACTGCGTGTGCGGGTTCTTCGCGCCGAACACCGCCATGGCCCGCGCGGCCTTGACCTGAAGCCGCAGGGCTTCCAGATAGTGCGCGGTGGCAATAAGGTTGGCTTCAGGATCAAGATAGTAGGCGGGATGACCGCCAAGGAAATAGGCATTGGTGAACGGTCCGAGCTGGCCGCTCTCCACAAAGGCTTTCAGCTTGGCCTGTACGGCCTTCAAATCGTCGGCAGAGGTGGGACGCGGAGAAATGGAGGAGCACAGCTTCGCGGCCTTGACCGGATCGGCCTGCAACGCGCTGGTCACGTCCACGAAATCGAGGGCGTGCAGGTGATAGAAGTGCACGATGTGGTCATGCAGGTACTGCATGCCGAGCACAAGGTTACGGATGTAGGTGGCGTTCTTGGGGATTTCCACCTTGATCGCGTCTTCGAGCGCGCGGGTGGAGCACAGTGCGTGGGTGTAGGTGCACACGCCGCAGGTACGCTGCGTAAAGTGCTGCACGTCGCGGGGATCACGCCCGACCAGAATCGTTTCCAGACCACGGAACAGGGTGCCGACGCTGCGGGCGTCTTTGACGCGCCCGTTCTGGACTTCCACCTCAATGCGCAAATGGCCTTCGATACGGGTCAGAGGGTCAATGACGACAGGGCCGGTGAAACTGCTCTGGGGAGTTTTTCTGACTTCGCTCATGGGTGATCATCCTCTAGTTTTCGTAGAACGGTGACAGGTTGTCCCAGAAACCGGGTTCGCTGCAGCCAATGCACGGGTGACCGGCACCCACGGGCCAGTTTGTGCCGTTAAACTTGACCTTCGGACAATTGTTCATGGTATCAGGCCCCTTACAGCCCAATTCGTACAAACACCAGCCGTTGCGGGCTTCTTCGGAATCAAAGGAAGGAGCGAATTCGCCGTTGTCGAAGTGTTCCCGGCGCTCGCACTGGTCATGCACGCTCTTGCCGTAGAACATCATGGGGCGGTTGTTGGCGTCGAGTTCGATCTTGTCGCCGCGCAGGAACGCCACCAGCGTGCCTACGAGATTCAGTGGATTCGGGGGGCAGCCGCCGATGTTGATGGCCTTGACGCCCTTGTCGGCAAAGCACTCGTTGACGCCCTTGGCTCCGGTGGGATTGGGCTTCGCGGCCTGCACGCCGCCGAACGCGGCACAGGTGCCGTAGGCGACCACGGCCTTGGCCTTGGGAAGGATGCGGCTACAGATGTCCAGCATCGTGTGACCGGCGATATACCCGTATTTCCCCTCGTTGGCGGTGGGAATCGCACCTTCGACCACACAGATGAAGCCTTCGGGAGCGGATACGGCCTTTTCCAGCGCGGCTTCGGCGGCTTCGCCCGCGGCGGCCATGATCGTCTCATGGTAGTCGAGCGAAATCGTGTCCAGAATGAGTTCGTCGATGAACGGCTGTCCCGTACGCAGCAGGGCCTCGGAACACCCCGTGCATTCGGCGTTGTGCAGATACACGACGGAGGGACGCCGGGGCATGGTCAGCGCCTGCGCGACCTGCGAGGCAAATCCCGGCCCCATGCCCATCGTCACCGCGACCATGCTACAGTATTTCAAAAAATCTCGACGGGAAATGCCCTGCCGTTCCAGCCGCGCCTCAACGTTCTCTTTTCCCAGACCAATGGCAATACGCATACGCTTCTCCTTTTCAAACGACCGGCAAGAAACGTCGATCGCATGTGGATCAAAATGGTCGGAAACCCTCCGCGACCCGCGCGAACGCCGTGAAGACGCCACTGGACCGTTCGAAAAGAAAACGCCGGAAAACCCGCCGCGTCCCCCTGTCCTCCCCGGATAAAGAGACTCTCCTGCGAAACGCCAGTATAAGGGTATTCGAAGGCTACGGTAAGGATACGATCGTGTCAATAACGTTTCCGGAAAATCTTATAGTGAAAAAGAGCGCATTACACGGTGCATTATCTCTCTTGTCCCGCCGCGTGAGAATGCTTTCCTCTTGCGGAACACAGTGGTCCAACAGGGTGAACGGCCTCCAAACCGGGGTTGGTCATTTCAAAGGCTTCTCTTGAGACGGATGGAACATGCCCGGCGGCCTTCATCAAAGGGTACGAAAAAGGAGGAAACAATAAGGAAGGGTTAGTCTTTTCCGAACGGAAGGCACAAAAAAAGCGCCCTTTCGGCGCTCCATGACGGCGTTCCTCCGCTTCTCCGGGGCTGTGCCCGCCGCAGCGGGACGCAGTATCCCGGCGGGGGAGAATCATCAGGCCAGCTTCAGAAACTTTCCGGCCCGCTCCACCTGTTCCTGAATGCGGGCATCGCCGACCTTCTTGGATTTCAGGAAATGCTCAATCGCCCTGGCGACGTCAACCATGGCGATACGCTGTTCCGAACACACCTTGCGCAATTCCTTGGCGCGCTTTTCTTCAGCCGGATGCCCGGCGAAAATATGATCCGAACTCCCAAAACAGCCGGGAACATGCGACTCCCACGTTTTCACTTTCTGTGACATGTCGAATCTCCTTTCTTCATATCATGGGGACGATTCCTCAGTTGTCAACCCTCAAATCAACAGGATGGGGAAAACCACCCGCCGTGAGTTCGATGATTCTTTGCTCTCAACCGATTGTGTTTTCCGCAAACTGCGGTACAGTCGACGTATCCATATAACAGTCTAACATTACAGGTGATCATTATGAAACATTCCTACACGGCACTGGGCGGCTGCCTCCTCGCCGCCGGTCTGCTCCTCGTTCCCGCCGCCTCGGCCCATGCCTCCGGGCTGACAAACCGTTTCCTCGCAGAATCCTCGTTCACGCAGAGCGTCAAGGACGGCTATCAGGACATCAAGAAAGACGTGAAGGAAACCGTGAACGAAATCACGGGCGACAACAAGAGCGATGCCCAGAAATTCCGGGAACGGCGGGACAAGGACCTGCACACCTATCAAAAGGACGCTCGGGACGCCCGCAAAGATTACGTGAAGAAACGCGAAAAGGCCCAGCAGGACTACCTGAAGCACCACAAGGAGCTCCCCCTCAAGGAGGACCTGAACAAGGACCTCAACGTTTCCCCCGCCAAGTAGCGGCAAGCCCCGGCTCGACCGGGGCTTTCTTTTTGGGCGAACGGGACGGACCGCCGAAAAACGCGGCCCCGCCTTTACAGGAATACGGGGAAGGCGTATCGGACAAGATAACCTTATACGTCTTCACCCGTAGCCCAAGGGGGTCTCCATGTCCTACAGTCCCGCACTGAGTTCTTCCTTCAATCGTACGAAAATGCGTGACGCCGCCCATGTCTGCGGCTTTTCCGGCATGTGCGCCATGTGCACCGCCGACTGTATCGGCAGCTGTGAAATCGGATTGTCCGCCGTCCGGGGCATGGAAATGGTCTACCCCACGACGACCGGAGAAAACCAGATCGCCTCGGAAAAAACGTATCCGGTGGACTATTCCCACTTCAACATCAACGGTCGGGTCTTCGGCGCGGTCGGCGCGCCGCTGGATGCGGACAAGGCGACCATCTATCATGTGAACCTCGAAACCGAAATCGGCACCCTCAATCCCGTCAGGCTGGCGATGCCGATTGTCCTGCCCGCGCTCATCAAGCTGAACTGGCCCGACTACTTCGGCGGCGCGGCGATGGCGGGCGTGAACGCGGTCATCGGGGAAGGGGCCGTCAGCAAGGACCCCACCCTGCGGTACGAAAACGGCAAGGTCGTACACGCGCCCAAGCTCCGCGAAATGCTCGACGCCTTCAACCGCTATGATCGCGGCTACGGGCAGATCGTCCTTCAGGTGAATTACGATGACGACGCACAGGGCGTCCCGGACTACGCCATCCGCGAATGCGGGGCCAAGGCCATCGAATTCAAGTTCGGGCAGTCCGCCAAGGGGACGCAGCCGGCCAACCTCGTCGGCTCGCTGGAAGACGCGCTGAAAAAACAGGAACAGGGCTTCCTCGTCCTGCCCGATCCGAGCGATCCCGCCGTGCAGGACGCCTACAAGCGCAAGGCCTGCCCGGCGTTCCACACCTATGGCCGCCTGCCGCTGTGGAGCGAGGAATACCTGCTCTCCCGCATCGACCAGCTCCGCAACATGGGCATGACCAACGTGTACTTCAAGATGGCGGGGTTCGATCCCGAAGACCTTGAGCACATCCTCCGTCTGGCCTCCAAAGCGCAGGTGGACATGGTCACCTTCGACGGCGCGGGCGGCGGCTCGGGGTACAGCCCCTGTAAGATGATGAACGAATGGTGTCTGCCCACGGTCGTCATGGAAAGCATCCTCTACGGCATCCTGAAGAAACTGCGGGCCGAGGAACTCCCCCTGCCCCATATCGCGATCACCGGCGGCTTCGCGACCGAAGATCAGATATACAAGGCGCTGGCCCTCGGCGCGCCCTTCGTTTCCGCCGTCGGCGTATGCCGCGCCAGCATGGCCGCCGCCATGAGCGCCAAGAAAATCGGGGAGCTCATCAAGGCTGGCAAGGTGCCGCCGGAACTCGCCCGCTACGGGAACACCGTGGACGAGCTGTTCAGCGATCTGCCCGAACTGCGCGGATTGTACGGGGAACAGGCAAACACCTTCTCCACCGGAGCCATCGGCGTGTATTCCTACCTCAACCGCCTCGCTTACGGTCTGCGGCATTTCGCGGCCCTGAACAGAAAGTTCGACGTCCGCTACATCGAGCGCCGCGACATCTTCCCCCTCACCCGCGACGCCCTTGATCTGCTCAACGGAACGTGGATGAAATAGGTTAGACGATACGACATGTGACGACGCAGCCGCCGTTCGCATGCCCCTTCCCGTAAACGACAGGCCGGGATGTTCGTCCCGGCCTGTTCGTTTGTGAGGAAGCTATTTCGCGAATTCGAGATTGATGATGCCGGCCTTCCAGACCAGCGGATCGCCCCCGGGGTCGCGGGTCAGCCCCGGAGCCTTCCAGCAGGTCGCCACCGAACCGCCGGGATTGATGATATGATCGTCGTCATACCAGTTTCCCTTGGCGATGTTCGTACTGCGGCCCTCCCGATAGGCGGCCACATTGAACCGGATGTTCGTTACGGTCTTTCCCGATCCGTTGCTGATGGAAACGAGCAGTTCCCCTTCGCCGCAGGCGATTTTCGCGTCACGGGCGATCGCTTCGGCGGCTGGTTCCACCCGGATGGCCACAAGCGCCTTCTCCCGTTCGCCGTAGGCGGCGTATCCCCAGACCGCCAGACCGATCAGCCCGCCGACGACCACGACGACGGCCAGACCGACAAGGGTGTTCCGGGGCCAGAACCAGACCAGCACGCACAGCACAATCGCCAGAATCACCCAAGGCATGGTTTCCTCTCTTTTCGCGGGAGGAGGCTACTCGCCCGTACCGAACCGGTCGTCGAGCTGCTTGTCCCGGTTGAAGATGCCTTCCAGCATGAGCGCCAGCGCGCCGTCGCCGGTCACGTTGCAGGCCGTTCCGAAGCTGTCCTGAAGCGCGAAGATCGCCAGCAGCAGGGCCACGCCCGCCGGATCAAAATGGAGCACGCTGATCACGAGGCCGATGGAGGCCATGACCGTACCGCCGGGCACGCCGGGCGCGCCCACGGCGAAGATGCCGAACAGGACGATGAAGAAGGCCATCGTCCCCACGGACGGCAGCGCCCCGTAGAGCATCAGGCTGATGGTCATGACGAAGAAGGTTTCCGTCAGCACGGAGCCGCACAGGTGTACGGTCGCGCCCAAGGGGATCATGAATTCGGTCATGGTCTTGCTCAGCACCGGGGAGCGGCGCGCGCAGGACAGGGCCACGGGCAGCGTCGCCGCGCTGGACATGGTGCCCACGGCGGTCAGGTACGCGGGCAGGTAGTAGCGCACCACCTGCCACGGGTTGCGGCCCGACAGGACGCCGCCGATGACGTACAGCACGGTAAGCCAGATGTAGTGTCCCAGGATGACGATGCCGATAATCTTGAGGAAAATGGGAAGCTGAACCGTCAGGCGGCCTTCAAAGGACAGTTCGCAGAAGGTCGCGCCCACGAAGAACGGCAACAGGGGGATGATCACCCGCGTCACCACGCTGGTCATGATGCGCTCCAGTTCCTCCAGCACCTTGTTGACGGTTTCGGCCTTGGTCCAGCTTACGGCGAGGCCGAGCAGCAGGGCCGTCACCAGCGCGCTCATGACGGACATCAGCGGCGGAATGTCCAGCACGAAGGACGGCTTGGGCAGTTTCACAAGATTCTCCACTTCTCTGGCCACGGACAGGTGCGGAATGATCGCGTAGCCGGAAATCGCGGAGAACGCCGCCGCACCGATGGAAGAAAGATAGGCCAGCGCCACGGCGGTCAGCAGCATCTTGCTGGCGTTCTGCCCCAAACGGGCGATGGCGGGAGCGATGAACCCCACGATGACGAGGGGCACGGCATAAAAAATGATCTGACCCAGCGCGTACTTGGCGGACCCGACGGCGTCCATGACCTGCACGTTCGCCATGCGCCCCAGCACGGCGCCGATGACCAGCGCCAGCAACAGTTTGATGATCAATGCGAAATCGCTTTTCTTTGCGGACATCTCCCACTCCTTCTCAACACTCCGGTTTCCTCCAGACAGTATCGGGCGACGGCATCCTCCCAACGGCGCCTCATCGCCCGTCGTGCCTCTCCGTCCGATATCCCCTACAGTCGCGGCAAACGCCCTGAACACGGAAACCCCGGCCCGTTGCGTCGCCTCTTTTCCATCATACGGGACACCGTGCCCGAGGACAAGGCCGCCGTCCGCGCAAGGCTCCAAAAACACGAAGCGCCCCGGCGGCGACTGCCGTCAGAGCGCTAAAGAAGGGGCCGGTCGCCGTTCCGTTACTTGAACTGTTTGCTGGAGATCAGGTTGGCGTAGGCGGGCATGTACTTGGACAGCAGCCCGGCGAGCCCTTCCATATCATTACGCCAGTCGCGGTGCAGCTCGCAGGCCACGGCGAACCAGTTCACCAACTGGACTCCGGCCGCTTCCATACGCCGCCAGGCGGCATCACGGGCAGCGACGTTGAAGGTCCCGGAAGCGTCCGTGACCACAAACACCTCATACCCCGCCTCAACGGCGGACAAGGCGAGGAAACTCACGCACACGTCGGTCACGATCCCGGCGATGAGAAGCTGCTTGCGTCCGGTCTTCCCGACCGCCGCCACAAAGGCTTCATTGTCCCAAGCATTGATTTGGCCGGGGCGGGCGACGAACGGCGCATCGGGGAACATCTTCCGGATTTCGGGCAACAGAGGCCCGTTGGGGCCGCTTTCCAGACTGGTGGTCAAAATCGTCGGCAGGCCGAAAAATCTGGCGCAGTCGGCCAGAGCCAGAACATTGTTTTTGAATTCGTTGGGAGCGAAATCCTGCACAAGGGAAAACAGACCCGTCTGATGATCGACAAGAAGGCACGCGGCCTTTTCCTTATCCAAACGCATATACGGTTTACTCATGGAATTCTCCTTTCCGTTAAGCGGATTGTCTGTTTTCCTCCAGTACGATCCGCCCGCAACGGAATCCATGATTTTGACGCCCCATGATAAAAAGACGCTCAAGGCTACCTCTTCCGACGTTCATCAGATACATTTGCGGATAGGAAGAACCTCAGCCGGGGGTTGCGCGTGATGGCCCACGATGAAAAACAGTTTCTCAAGATGCTCCACATCATTTACAAGAGCCTCCTTTCCAGATGGATATCCAACCTTTCCTACGTGCTGTACGACGACCCGCGGAACATGCCCAAGGAGAAGATGCGCGAACCGGATTTTGCGGACAGACACCATTGCCTCTCCGTACGCGGGCTGCACATCGTTTTCACCACGGGCTGCACACGTTTCTACCCCATAGAACGTTCCATCATCGACTGGTCCGTTTCCAAGGCCGCCGAGTACGCCGGACGCGGCGTCTACGACTACAGCGCCCTGCTCTCCCTCGAAACCATCGTCTCGCATATCGTCATCGCGGCCTGCATGCTCATTCCCGAATTCCAGTCGAGCCTGCGCCACAGGCAACTGAATACGGACATCGTGCCCCTGTCGTACCTTTCGCAATACGGGAAAGACGAAGTCCGGCTGTTCTCCCGGAAGGAACGCGGCATCATGGACAGGGTGATGCAGCTCATCAACGCCACGGAACTGTTCGAATATTCCACCAACGAAGGCTCGAAATTCCCTTTCACCGTCGCCTTCCTGCTCGGCACGCATACGGCGGGGCCCTTCGCGCTGGAGGACATCTACGCCAACCAGTTCATCAAGAGCCTCGCTTCGGACAGAAATTTCTTTTTCATCAGCGAAAACGGCAAATTCGTGGACTACAAGGACGTGGGGGAAGAATACTCCGCGGCTCCCGTCGAGCCCGACGAGAAAAGCGCCGCCTGCAACCAGAAGGAATTTCCCTGCGCCGTCGAAGACAAGTACATCCTCGAATACATCTTCCGTTATCAGATACAGTACGAAACAAAAGACATCTTCGTGGTTTCGATCAAGGAAAACAGCGACATCCTGATTTACAAAAACCACGCCATCGTCTTCTTCAAGCGCAAGGGGCACTGGCACTTCCTCAATTTTTGCAGCCTGATGGATACCATCCACGCCTATTTCGGCTCCGAAGAACGCCCCTACGATGAGGAAGACATCGGCCTGACCATCATAGACATGTTGCTGAAACAATCCGGGTGCTGCCTCGGGATCATCAAACGGGACGTATGGTCACGCCATTTCGAGGAAACACGGCTCGGTTCCGCCGACGTCTTCCTGAGTATGGCCCCTTCGGTAAGCCGATGCTTCTGGGGAAATACCCGCACCGTTCGGCAAAAAATGCTCTCCATCGACGGCGCGGTGCTGGTTCTCGCCGAAACCGGCGCTCTCCTTTCCGTAGGGAGCATCATCCAGCACGACGGCAACGCCAGCCAGGGAGCCCGAACCACGGCCGCCAAGAAAATAGCCGCGCTCGGCGGTATGGCCATCAAGGTATCGGACGACGGGTATTGCGAAATCTACCTCCCCCCGCCCGCCGGTTCCCCGGAGCTGCTCAAGGATTTTACCCGGATCAAGCCGAGCTTTCAGATCGGCAAGTAGCCCGCCGGAACGCGTACCGGGGGCGCGACGGCCCGTCCCTCCGGGAAAGGTTACGCCCCGCAACGTCTCCGCTACGGATTCTTTCATGGACTGCAACGTGGGTTTCGGATACGCGGAACGTTTCCAATGCGCCCCTTATCCGGGCAAAAGCCCTTTAACGCGAACGGTTACGTCTTCTTGACAACGCAAGACCTCTTTGCCCCTCCTCCCCGGTTCGCCCGCCGGATGCGGAAAAGGCCGGACACCCCGGCACCATGCCCGTTTTCCCCCGGTTTTGCGCGGATAGTTCTTGACAGACCCCCGCCCTCCTAGGCATCGTAGAAAAAACGAAAACCGTTGGGGCTTACCCAGGAGGCCTTGCCATGGAACTGAAAAAGCTTCTGTACGCTGTTGACTTGGAAGACGCACCCCACCCCGCGATCGAGCATGTCAAAATGGTCGCTTCCCTGACCGGAGCTTCCATCTCGGTCGTCTACGTCGTTCCGTCCGAAACGGTTTATGAAGCCAACTACCTCTCAAGCGAAAGCCTTCCCAACAGAATCGCGCCTTCTCCGGCATTGCTCCAGAAGATGGAAGCCTTTCTGAACGCAAACTTCCCCGACGGCGTTGACGACTGCGCCTTCCTGCTGGGCAAGGTTTCGGAAGAAATCGTAAAATACGCCGACCACGGCGGCATCGACCTCATCGTCATCGGCGCCCACGGCAAGATCGGCTTCAACAGGCTGTTCTTCGGTTCCGTGGCGACGGACGTGGCAAAACGGGCGCACTGTTCCGTGACGATCATCCGACCGAAAAACAAATAATACCGGACGCGCCGCGTTCCCCGTAACCGAAGAGAGGAGAAACGCCACGTTTCTCCTCTTTCGGTGCCGGCCTCTCCCGAACGGCGCGCGTCTGGAGTGCATTTCATGGGAAAGCTCTTTTGCGGCATCGGCATCCTGTCTTCCCTGATCGCCGGGGAAGGGGCATACCGCATCTACGAACTGGCCTCCGCCGTCGGGGACAAGGCCCTTCCGCTCCATCTGTTCGTGCTGACGGCGTCGGCTTTCGGCGTCGTCGTTTTCTGCCTGCTGGCGATGGGAAAAAGCAACGCGTTCCTGAGCGCCCTTTCCGCCGCCATGCTTCTGTTTTCCGCGCTGGTCCTGCTCGTGGCCCCCGTTCTCGATATCGCCGCATACGGAGTACCGGGCATGACGACGGAATTCCTCTCCATCGGCGCCGTCATCCGCTGTCTTCTCGGCCTGTCCTCGGGGTTCCTGTGCATGCTCTTCGCGGCGACGTCGCAACACTGACCGGACGCATCCGCATCTTCCGGCTGCCCGCTCGTTTCGGCAGGCACAGCGGCATCATCTCCGGATGCAAACATGTTTTTCCGAGAGCACCGAACGTGTTTGCGCGTCTCAAAAGGCCTCACAAAACGAGATGGTTCTCGAACGTCGACGCTCCTTTCCCAAACCAGTTTCCTTGATACGCTGTTGATTCGTCCTCTCCCGGATACGGAAAAGCCCCACCTGTAAGGGAGGGGCTTTTCGCTTGACGCTCATTCTCCCGTCGGACACGGAGCGGTTCCGCATCCGGCGGGAAGGCTGTTCCGTTCATAACGGCTCCGCGTTCCGTCAGGTTCTCCCACGCGCAAGGTTGCGGGATACGACCATGAGGGCGGCGAGCATGACAAGGATCAGGGCGGTCCCCATGAGCAGGGCATAATCCTCCATCTGGAGGATGGTATACAGCAGCGTATACAGAGCCAGAAGCAGCACGCCGATCCCCAGCCCCTCCTTGACGCTCCGCAGGGCCGCCCCCACATAGACCGACACCATCAGTATGATGCAGGCCGAGGCCGACAGATAGGCCGTCAGAAACGCCAGATGCTCGGACAGCGACAGCAGCACCAGATAGAAGACCACCATCGACAGCCCCACAATCCCGTACTGTATCGGATGCAGACGGGCCCCGAGCCCCATCTCGAACACGATGAAGGCAAGGAACGTCAGGCCGATGAACAGAACACCGTACTTGACCGAACGTTCCACCAGTCCGTAATGCGTCCCCGGCTGGTAGAGGTCCACGCCCACGGCGAACGAGGTAAAGTCGTCCGGCCACGAATGAAGCAATCCAAGGTTGGGGTATGACCGTGCCAGCGACGGCACGCTCCACGTTGCGGAAAAGCCCTTGTCCGAAGTCTCGTACGAGGCCGGAAGCACCTGCCCCTGAAAACTCGGGTGCGGCCACGGCGACCGTACCGAGATGTCGGTCGTCTCGCCCGCAGGCGCGAAGCGGATACCGTCGCTGCCGCTCATGGACAACCGCTGCGAAAAATCAAACGTCGTCTGCCGCCCGTCCAATCGGATCGGAATGCGAAAACCGGACGACACCTGTTCGAACGGCTGCGTGCCCGGTTCGGCGGCATAGGGCGTTCCGCCCCACACGAACGGTTCGACCTTGCGGAGCGCGCTGGGATGGCTGAGGCCCATGACCACAAAGGCGCGGTTGAAGTCCACCTCCACCAGCCCCGGTACGATGCGGGTCATCGCCTCGCGTGACGGCAATGTGAACCGTCCCGAAATATCCACTTCGGACGAGTACACCAGTGCGCGATAAATCCCCCGCTGTCGGGACTCGGGATCGAGGACCGCCTTGAAGGACAATTGCGACGGCAGGACGACAAACGAACTCGACTCGAGCCGCGACTCGCGCACGATTTTGCCGTCGCCCTTTTCCGTGGGCACGACGCGTTCCTGAATCACGCGCTGCGTATACGGAATCAACAGATACGGGCCGGAAAGCCGCTGCTGGCCGCCCCACGTCCGGCTGATGTCGCGCACCACGTCGCGATACAGCCCCGCACGTTCCTGTACGAGGCTTTCCACAAGCATGAGCGGGATCAAAAGCAACAGCCCGATGCCGATCACCACGCCGCAGCGGAACAGCGGCGACGCGTTCAAAGAGCCTTCCAGAGAGCATTTGCTGTCAGATTGCGGAACGTTCACGGCGTCCTCCAAAGACGGCGAAACCGCGGCGGGCGGTTCGTCGGATGTTTCGGTCCGTTCGGGTTCAAAAGCAAAACCATCCGATGGACCGTCCAAACGGGCTGCGTTCGCCTCAGGCATCTCCGCAAGCGACGATTCCGTAACAGCGGGCGGCGGAACGTCAATCATCGCACCGGAGCACGCTCCCGGAGGAGACGCGGAACGCCTTCTGCGCAAACCCCAGCGCACCACCGTTCCGAAGCCGATGCACGCGAAGATGATAACCGATACGAACAGGATCAGAACAAGCAGCATGAGCACATCGTAGGACATAGGGTTCCTTGGAGCTGTGGGCACCCCTGCCCGTTCAGCGGAAAACGCTTTTGCAACGTACGGGAATATGCCGCCAGTGTGCCCTGAACGCTGTCTTACCGCAAGAGCCGATCCTTTACGCGGGAGCGGGTTTCCGCCGGAACCACTTGCAGCGCGAAAACGGGGCCGCACCACTTCTGTCCGCCAGCCGAACAGGCGGAGGGGCCGCCCTCGCGGAACGGGAAACACGCTCGAAGACTTCAGGATAAGCGGAACGGACCCGGTTTATTGGCACATTCGTACGTGTTCAGGAACACGTCCCTTATTCAGACAACAAGGCCTCTCATTCAGGGCAGTTCAAACGCTTTTCTCAGGCAAAAGGCATGCCGAGTATCGACATGCCTTTTTGAGTATCAACCTTCGCCCTCATATTCTCATATGTACGGGGAGCGCTTCAAACATTTCTCATCCGTATCGTGCAATCATGCGGTTGACGGATACGCCCAAAACGGATTCAGTGTGGACAAGTACGGCAAGACCAGAGTGGTCATGCCCTGTGAAGGGGGGAGTTCCGCATGCGCCGGAACCGTCCTGACGGCAACGCTGAATGACAAAAAGGATGTATCCATGTTCAACCCAGAGGAAACCCAGTACGAAGTGCTGCGCCGCAGAGGCATTTGCCGACGCGATTTCCTGAAATTCTGTTCCATGGCGGCGGTATCCCTCGGCCTTGGCCCGCTGGGCCATCTCGAAATCGCGCACGCCATGGAAACCAAACCGCATCTGCCCGTCGTCTGGATCAACGGGCTCTCGTGTTCCTGCTGTACGGAATCGTTCATCCGTTCGGCCCATCCGCTGGCTTCCGACATCATCCTTTCCATGATTGCGCTGGATTATCAGGACACCATCATGGCCGCAGCGGGCGATCAGGCGATGGAATGTTTCGAAGAGGCCATTTCCACCTACAAGGGCCATTACATCCTCGCCGTGGAAGGCAACGCCCCGCTGGGCGTAGACGGGATGTACTGCATCGACGGAGGCCGCCCGTTCCTCGAAAAGCTGGAACGCGGCGCGGCGGGAGCCAAGGCCATCGTGGCCTGGGGCACATGCGCCTCATGGGGTTGCGTGCAGGCGGCCCATCCCAACCCGACGCAGGCCACGCCGGTGCACAAGCTCATCCACGACAAGCCGATCATCAAGGTTCCCGGCTGCCCCGCCATCCCCGACGTCATGAGCAACATCGTCGCCTACATCCTGACCTACGACCAGCTCCCCAAGCTGGACTCGCAGGGCCGCCCGGAAGTGTTCTACGGCAAGCGCGTGCATGATCAATGCGTCCGGCGCGCCCATTTCGACGCGGGGCAGTTCGTGGAATCGTGGGACGACAACGCCGCCAGCCTCGGTTACTGCCTCTACAAGATGGGCTGCAAGGGGCCGACGACCTACAACGCCTGCCCCGTGACCCGCTGGAACAACGGCGTCTCCTATCCCATCCAGTCCGGGCACGGCTGCCTCGGCTGCTCGGAGCAGAATTTTTGGGATCACGGCTCGTTCTATGACCGCATCACCAGCATTCCCCAGTTCGGGACCAACACGACGGCGGAAACCGTCGGCGTGGCGGTCGTCGCCGGCATCGGCGCGGGCGTGGTCACGCACGCGGCCATCAGCACCGCCGTCCACCTCAAGCATCGCTATGGCGACGACTGCAAGACCGACGCCCCGAAAGACGCGCCCGGCGAAACGCCCGATACGGGGACGGCGGCCGAGGACACCTCTTCCAAAGACTCCACCCCTTCTGAAAGGAACTGATCATGGCTTACGAGTATACAACGCAAGGCTACACCGTTAACGATTCCGGACGGCGTCTCGTCATCGACCCCATCACCCGCATCGAAGGTCACCTGCGCTGCGAGGTGAACATCAACGACGAGAACGTGATCACGAACGCCGTATCGTGCGGGACCATGTTCCGGGGGCTGGAAATCATCGTCAAGGATCGCGATCCCCGCGACGTCTGGGCGTTTGCGGAGCGCATCTGCGGCGTCTGCACGGGCACGCACGCACTCGCCTCCGTCCATGCGGTCGAAGACGCCCTCAAAATCGACATTCCGGACAACGCCAACGCCATCCGCAATATGATGCAGCTCGCCCTGTGGTACCATGACCATCTGGTGCATTTCTACCAGCTCGGCGGGCTGGACTGGATCGACGTGGTTTCGGCCTCCAAAGCCGATCCCAAGGAAACGTCCCGGCTGGCGCAAAGCCTGTCTCCGTGGCCGCAATCCTCGCCGGGCTATTTCGCGTCCGTCAAGGACAAGCTAGTCCGCATCATTTCCTCGGGACAGCTCGGCATCTTCAAAAACGGCTACTGGGGCCACCCCGGCTACAAACTCCCGCCGGAAGCCAACCTCATGCTGGTGGCCCACTACATCGAGGCGCTGGACTTCCAGAAGGACGTCGTTCAGGTGCACACCGTATTCGGCGGCAAGAACCCCCATCCCAACTGGCTGATCGGCGGCGTGCCGCTTGCCCTGAACCTCAATGCCAAGGGCGGCGCCGACGTCATCAACATGGAGCGGCTCGAACTGGTGCAGTCGATCATCACCCGCTGCCGCGCCTTCGCCGAGCAGGTGCTGGTGCCCGACAGCATCGCCCTCGCCAAATACTATCCCGAATGGATGGCACTCGGTACGGGGCTCTCCAACCAGTCCGTTCTGGCTTTCGGGGCCTTCCCGAGCATCGCCAACGATTACAGCCAGAAGAGCCTGCTCCTCCCCGGCGGGGCCATCATCAACGGGAACTTCGAGGAAGTGCTGCCGGTAGACCTTTCGGACGAAGACCAGATTCGCGAAGAAGTGGGACGCTCATGGTATACCTATCCCAAGGGCATCACCTCGCTCCATCCCTATCAGGGCGAAACCATCCCGCATTTCGAGCTGGCTCCGGGCACCAAGGGAACCAAAACGGACATCAGGCAACTGGACGAAACCGGCCCCTACTCATGGATCAAGACGCCGCGCTGGCGCGGGAACATGATGGAAGTCGGCCCGCTTGCCCGAACGCTCGTCGCCTATTCCCTCAAGCATGCGGACATCGTGGCCCGCATCGACGATCTCTGTTCCCGGCTCAACGCCCCCGTCACGGCGCTGCAATCCACGATGGGGCGCATCCTCACCCGTGCGCAGGAAGCGCACTGGGCCGCCGACACCATGCAGGTCTTCTTCGACAAGCTCGTCTCGAACCTGAAAAACGGCGACAGCACCGCCGTCTTCACGAACAAATGGGACCCCGAAACATGGCCGCAGGATGCGCGCGGCGTCGGCTTCACGGAAGCTCCGCGCGGCGCGCTCGGGCACTGGATGACCATCAAGAACAAAAAGGTGGAGCATTATCAGTGCGTCGTCCCCACGACATGGAATGCGGCGCCCCGCAGCGACGGCGGACAGCTCGGCCCGTACGAGGCCGCCCTGCTCGGCACGAAAATGGCGGTGCCCAAACAACCGCTTGAAATTCTGCGGACGCTCCACAGCTTCGATCCCTGCCTCGCCTGCGCCACGCACGTTCTGGGACCGGACGGCAGCGAACTGCTGACGGTCCATCTGGACTAAGGAGAAGAGTATGGAAACACATCCTCAGGAAGGGAAACCCGTCTACGTCTTCCAACTGCCGGTCCGCATCTGGCACTGGAGCATGGTTCTGTCGTTCCTCGTGCTCATCCCTACGGGATACATCATCGGCAAGCCGTGGCACTCGCTGGACGGGGACCCGACGTATCTGTTCTACATGGGGTATACCCGGATGGCCCACTTCATCGCGGGGTTCATCCTCGCCATCGGGCTGCTCTGGCGCATGATCTTCGCCCTGTTCGGGAACAGATTTTCCCGGCAGGTCTTCGTCATCCCCTTCTGGCGAAAAAGCTGGTGGCTCGATCTGCTCTCCGACTTCCGCTGGTACCTGTTCCTCGACCGCACGCCGCGGGAACATATCGGGCACAATCCGCTGGCCCAGCTCGGCATGATGACCTGCATCAATCTGGTAATCATCATGATCCTGACGGGGTTCGGCATGTACGTCCAGTCTTCGGACGTGGCCATCCTCCAGCCGTTCCATCTGGTCGTGGACTTCATCTACTGGATCGGCGACAGCGGGCGCGATCTGCACAGCTATCACCGTCTGGGCATGCTCTTCCTCATGGGCTTCATCATCATCCATCTGTACATGGTCATCCGCGAAGAAATCATGGGGAAGTCCACGCTCGTCTCGACCATGTTCAGCGGCTTCCGGCTGTTGCGCTCGGGGAAGGGAGGTTGATCATGGAACGGATCATCGTGCTGGGATTGGGAAACATCCTGTACGGCGACGAAGGATTCGGCGTCCGTGTGGCGGAACGGCTGTACACGCGGTATGCGTTCCCCGACAATGTGGAAATCGTGGACGCGGGCACACAGGGACATCCCCTGCTTGCCTTTGTGGAACGCGCCACCCGCCTCCTTTTGCTGGATGCCGTGGATTTCGGCCTCCAGCCGGGGACCGTGGTACAGCGGGACAGCACCGGCATTCCCGCCTATCTGAGCGCGCACAAGATGAGCCTGCATCAGAACAGCTTTTCCGAAGTGCTGGCGCTCGCGGAACTAAAGAACTGCCTGCCGCAGGAAATCCGCCTGCTGGGGGTTCAGCCTCTGGACATGACCTACGGCCATACGCTCAGCCCGCTCATCCTGTCCCGACTGGATGCGTTGGTGGAATTGGCGCTGGAACAGCTCCGGACATGGGGATACCCGGCGGTTCCAGCCCACGGCGCCGTCGCTTTCCAGAATCCGGAAATATCCCTTGAACGTTACGTTCCCTTGTCGGCGTAACGTTCCCCCCATAAAGCCTGAAAACGGGGAGACGCCTTCTCCCTTTTTCAAGCCGTCCTTTTATGCCGGAACGTTTTCCTAGGCGTTACGGCCATACAAGCCAACGAAAGAGGCGCGGGCATATCCCGCGCTTTTTTCGTGAACACGACCTGCGTACTGGCCTCCCCAATTGTGGAGAGCCGCCACACTATCCGCGAAGGTTCTCTTCACGATACGCCTCCCGCAACAAGTCGATTTCGCGGGCGTACCCCGGAAGCTCGTTCGGCGTTTCCAGATAGAACGGCAAATGCCGCAACGCGGGATGATTGACGCACCGCGCCAGCGCATCGAACCCGATGGTCCCCTCGCCGATGCGGGCATGGCGATCCTTGCGGCTTGCGAACGGCATCAGGCTGTCGTTCAAATGAATCGCGTACAGCTTGTCCAAACCGATACACCGATCAAACTGCTCCAATACCCCATCGAGATCGTTGACGATGTCATATCCGGCGGAATACACGTGGCATGTATCGAGGCACACGCCCATCTTCCCGTTCAACGAAACCGAACGCAGAATATGCCCCAATTCCTCAAAGCGGCTGCCCACTTCGGTCCCCTTGCCGGACATGGTTTCCAAGAGTACCCGCGTCGTCTGTTCGGGCGTCAGAATCGCTTCCAGCAGTTCCACGATCAGGGCCATTCCGGCATCAATCCCCTGTCCCACATGACTGCCGGGATGAAAATTATACAACATGCCGGGCAGGTAGGTGTCCAATGTTCTTATATCCTCGCGCATGGCCGATCGCGCGAACTCCCGCAACCCTTCGTCCACGGCGCAGGCGTTCAGCGTATACGGCGCATGCCCCAGAATAGGGGCGAACGTATGCGCGCGCATCATGTCCCGCAGCGCCTCGGCGTCCTTGGGATTCACCTGCTTGGCCTTGCTGCCGCGCGGATTGCGCGTGAAAAACTGGAACGTGTCGGCCCCAATGGAAAGAGCCTCCTCTCCCATATGCCGATACCCCTTGGAACTGGACAAATGACAACCGATGTGCAGCATAGTTTGTTTTTACCATTAACCCTTTTGAATAGATGGATTCACGCCTATTTTTCTGCACCATTGCGCACCAAATTGGTGCAGGCTGAGAGCGCCTCCGACGCACGTCGTTGCGACGAGGCAAGCGCGTGGGTGTAGAAACTTCCAGTGGTCGTGATATTCTTGTGGCCTAGCTGTACGGCGACCGCCACGATGTCCACGCCGCTCGACAACATCTCGGATGCAGCGATATGTCGCAAAGCATACATGCGGACCTTCCCGAATCGTTTTTCTACGGAAACCACAAAGCGCCCCGGTGGTCAATGCCATCGGGGCGCTTCGCGATAATGGAACTGAGACGCTAATGCTTAGGCGAGAGCCTGGAGCAGCAGCAGCGCAACGATGTTGATGATCTTGATCATCGGGTTAACAGCCGGACCAGCGGTGTCCTTGTAGGGGTCGCCCACGGTGTCGCCGGTAACGGCGGCCTTGTGCGCTTCGGAACCCTTGCCGCCGTGATGGCCGTCTTCGATGAACTTCTTGGCGTTGTCCCACGCGCCGCCGCCGGAGGTCATGGAAATGGCCACGAACAGACCGGTCACGATGGTGCCCATCAGCATGGCGCCGAGGGTCGCGAACGCGGAGCTCTGGCCGCCGAAGGCGTCGATGATGAAGTACACGACGATCGGGGCGAACACCGGGAGCACGGAGGGCAGGATCATTTCACGGATGGCGGACTTGGTCAGCATGTCCACAGCGGCGCTGTAGTTGGGCTTCGCGGTGCCTTCCATGATGCCGGGGATTTCGCGGAACTGGCGACGCACTTCAACCACGACGGCGGAACCGGCGCGGCCCACGGCCATCATGCTCATGGCGCCGAACAGGTACGGCAGCAGGCCGCCGATGAACAGGCCAACCAGAACATAGGGGTCCTGCAGGGAGAAGGACACGTTCAGGTCGGGGAAGAAGCGGCCGAGGTCCTGCGTGTAGCAGGCGAACAGCACCAGAGCGGCGAGAGCGGCGGAACCGATGGCGTAGCCCTTGGTCACGGCCTTGGTGGTGTTGCCCACGGCGTCGAGCGCGTCGGTCACTTCGCGCACTTCGCTGGGAAGGTTGGACATTTCGGCGATGCCGCCGGCGTTGTCGGTGACGGGGCCGTAGGCGTCGAGGGCCACGATCATGCCGGCCAGAGCGAGCATGGTGGTGGCGGCGATGGCGATGCCGAACAGACCGGCGTTGCTATAGGAGAAAAGGATGCCGATGGAAATCACGATAACCGGCATGGCGGTGGATTCCATGGACACGGCGAGGCCCTGAATGACGTTGGTGCCGTGACCGGTGGTGGAAGCCTGCGCGATGCTGCGGACGGGACGGAAGGCGGTGGAAGTGTAGTATTCGGTGATCCACACCAGAGCGGCGGTGATCACGAGGCCGGTCAGGGAGCACAGCAGCAGGTTGCCCACGCCGAAGCTCTTGCCCTGAATCTGCATGTCGGGAGCGCCCCAGAACAGGAGCAGGGTCACGACGATGATGAGACCGGCGGACGCCAGAGCGGCAACGGAAAGGCCGCGATAGAGAGCCTTCATGATGTTGTTGTCGGAGCCGAGGCGCACGTACTTGGTGCCGAACACGGAGCCGAGGATGCACACGCCGCCGATGAGCAGGGGGTACATCATCATGAGGTGCTGCAACTCGCCGGTGAAGTAGATGGCGGCGAGGAGCATGGTGGCGACCACGGTCACGGCGTAGGTTTCAAAGAGGTCGGCGGCCATACCGGCGCAGTCGCCCACGTTGTCGCCCACGTTGTCGGCGATGACGGCGGGGTTGCGCGGGTCGTCTTCGGGGATGCCGGCTTCAACCTTGCCCACGAGGTCGGCGCCCACGTCGGCGCCCTTGGTGAAGATGCCGCCGCCGAGACGGGCGAAGATGGAGATCAGGGACGCGCCGAAGCTGAGAGCCACGAGCGCTTCGAGCAGGGTCTTCTGTTCCACGCCGAACAGGGTCAGCACGCCGTAGTACAGGATCACGCCGAGCAGGCCGAGGCCGACAACCAGCAGGCCCGTGACGGCGCCGGCCTGGAAGGCGACGTTGAGGGCAGGGGTCATGCCCTGACGAGCGGCTTCGGTGGTACGGATGTTGGCACGCACGGAAACGTTCATGCCGATGTAACCGGCGACGCCGGAAAGCACGGCGCCGAGCACGAAGCCCAGAGCCACGAGGCCGGAAAGGGCCCAAGCCAGAAGCACGGCCACAATCACGCCCACGATGGCGATGGTTTTGTACTGGCGGTTCAGGTACGCCTGAGCGCCTTCCTGAATAGCGCCGGCAATCTTCTGCATTTCTTCAGTGCCGGTACCGGCGGAGAAGACGCGCTTGGAAGTATCATACGCATAGTAGAGGGCGAACAGCCCGCAAGCCAATACCACGATGAATGAGAACATCTCAGAACCCCGCTTATCGCTTTTTAGAAGTGAACAGACCAACGCTCCCCCAAATCCCGCGCCGCGCATTCGGCTGACGTGGCGTGCCGAAAAGGCGCAATCGAGCCTTTGGGCCAAGACCAAAAGGCTCTGTCTCCGGGGTACAGCATCTCAAAAACACTGACCATATCAATGGAATCGAAAAATGTTACCCAAAAATAAGGCTGCTGGCAAGCAAAAATAACGGTGAAAAATCAGCTTCCCAATAAAAAGGGCAGGCGTCCGCCTGCCCTCCGGCTGACTCAAAAACGCCGTTCCTATTTTTCAAGAGCCTTTTCTGAAACCAAAATCCGGCGGGATGTTTCGGCATTCGGCTGGGCATCCGTCAGAACAAGACGATAGCCGAACGAAACATACAGCGGTTGATACCGATTGGTCCCCAAATCGAGACTGACGTCCAGCGGCAACCCCGCCTCACGGTTCAACGGACGCGGGACCAGCGTAATATCCTGCGACGCGAGTACCCTTCCCCGCTCGTCGGACACATAGACGCTGAGCCCGATTTCCCCATACCAAGAGGCCCAGTCGGGCAGCTTGTCGATGACCGGGTAGGCTTCCGCCACGATGCCCAACTCGTTGCCCACCGGTATCACCTGATACTGAAAGGCGAGATACCGCATCTGGATACTCTGGGAAGCCTCGTTTTTCCACGGGTTGCTCGGCAGATGCCGCACGGACAGCCCAGAGCATCCCGCAAGCAACAGGACGCCAAGCAATGCGAACACGCGAAGTTTCATGAAGTTCCCCATAGGTCCGTTCGTCCCCCCGGAGCCGCCGGGCCGGATTCCGCCGTTGTCCATGTCCTCTCTTACCCAATAGCGAGGAGAAAGGTCAATGACAGACCGGGCTCATTTTTCCATCCACTTTTCGAGCCGCGCGGCGTATTCCTCCGGCGCATAGCTCGGGCGCTCATACATGCCCGCCAAAACCCGCTGACGCGAGGCTTCCGACAGAATGATCGCCGCCGCAACCGAAACGTTGAAACTCTGGATCATGCCGTACATCGGGATGTACACCTCCCCATCCACGATGGGGGCCAGTTCGGCGGGAACGCCGCTGTGTTCGTTCCCCATGATGACGGCCGTAGGTTTCGTGAAGTCGTAACTCCCCAGCGGCTTCGATTCCGGCGTACAGCTCGTGGCCAGAATCTGATGCCCGCCGGCCTTCAGCGACGCGTACAGTTCCTCGACGTTCCTGTGCCTGACGCTTTCCACCCATTTGCGGGCCGATGCGGAACTTTTCTTCCCCAATTCGGGAAACGCCGTATCCGTATAATACAAATGCAGCGCCGCAACCCCGAATGCGTCCGCGCTTCTGTAGATGGCGGACACGTTGTGCGGATCGTGAATATTCGCCAAAACCAGCGTCAAATCCTTCTGGCGCCAGCCCAATACGCGTTCCAGCTTGGCGCGGCGACGTTCGGAAATTTCTCTGACCACAAAAACACTCCTTCTCTTACAGCTCATCCGGGCCGCTGTTCATGGACAACGCGGCGCGCTGCGCCTCCAGTTCCGCCAGTTCCGCCTCCAACGCCTCCAGCTTCTCCAGCGCCTGTTCGCTCATTTCCTTGAGCTGGCTGAACCGCTTGAGCAATTCCGTCGTCCTGTTTCCGTCGGCGTACACCTCGGGATCGGCAAGCGCGGCCTCGACCTCAGACTGTTCGGTCAACATGGCCTCCAGTTCCGCTTCGAGCTTGGCGTAGGCATCCTGCTTCGGACGCATCTTCTTGTACAGCGCGTTCCGCTGCTCGGCCTGTTCCCGCTTGAGACGCTTCAGTTCTTCCCTGTCCAGCGGCTTGCCGGGAACCGGCCCTTCCGCCTTCCTGTCCGCGTCCTTTTCCCTGCCGTTTCTGGCGGCGCTCAGGGCCGCACGGCGGGCCGCATCGTACTGGGCGAACCCTTCCTTGTAGACGGTGATGCCCTGCTCCGACATGGACCACGCCTCGTCCGCAACCTCCGAGAGGAGATACCGGTCGTGCGCGACCATCAGCAGCGTCCCGTCAAACGTGTTCAGGGCCTCGACGAGCGCCTCGCGGCTTTCAAGGTCCAGATGGTTCGTCGGCTCGTCGAGCACGAGAAAATTCACCCGCGCGAGGAACAGGGACGCCAGCACGAGCCGGCTCCGCTCGCCGCCGGACAGGCTGCCGACCAGGCGGTCGAAGTAGTTCTGGCCGAGCAGGAACAGGCCGAGGACGCTCATCAGCTCCTCTTCCGTCATCCGGGGATCGGACAGGCGGCGGATTTCCCCGAGCACCGTCCCCGAACTGTTCAAGAGTTCCGTCTGGTGCTGGCTGTAGTAGCCCATCCGCACGAGGGAGCCCATGACCTGCGTTCCCCCCTTGCGCTCCAGACGGCCCGCAAGAATCTTGAGCAAGGTGGACTTGCCGCAACCGTTGTGCCCTACCAGCGCTATCCGCTGACCCCGATAAATCGTGAACGTCAGCGGCGGCCACAGCGTAACGCCGTCGGGAAACGAAAAGGCCAGATCGGCGACGGAAAGGATGGTCTTGTCCGCCTTGGGCGGTTCGGGCCACTTGAAGCTGAGTTCCTTGCGCTTGGCCTCCGGACGGAAGCCTTCAAGTTCCTTCTCCAGCTTCTTCGCCATCTTCTGACGGGAACCGGCCTGACGGGCCTTGGTCGCCTTGGCCCCGAAACGGCGCACGAAATCCATCTTGCGCTCGATTTCGGCGTTGAGACGCTGGGCTTCCCGCTCGCGCTGCTCTTCAAGCTCCTCCTGCAACTCCACGAACTGGCTGAACGTGGCCTTGCGGAAAACCGGTTTCGCGCCGCCGAGATACAACACATGCGTGCCGATCCGGTCCATAAAAACACGGTCGTGGGCTACGAAGATCAGCGCGCCCTTGTAATCCATCAGAAAATCTTCCAGCCATTCCACGGCTTCGATGTCGAGGTGGTTGGTCGGTTCGTCGAGGAGCAGCACGTCGGCCCCGGCGACCAGCACCCGGGCCAGCTTGGCGCGCTCACGCCAACCGCCGGAGAGCTGCCGGATCGGCAGGTGCCATTTTCCCTCGTCGAAACCCAGCCCCGACAGGATGGCCTGCGCCTTGTGTTCGGGGTTGTACCCGTACATGGCTTCCAGCTCCGCCTGACGCGCGCCGAGGCGGACGATGACGGTTTCATCCCCGGACGCGACCGCGGCTTCCCAACTCGACCAGAAGTCGTGCCAGTCCGGCAGAACATCCACCACCCACTCCAACAGGGGCGTATCCAGCACCGACTCGTCCAAGTCCTGCTGTACATACCCTACCCGGCAACCGCGCGGCATGATGACGCGCCCGGAGTCCGGGGCCTCCACATCCGCCAGTATCCGTATCAGGGTCGACTTGCCGCAGCCGTTCGGACCGCAAACGCACAGCCGGACGCCCGAATCGATGTCGAGTGAAAAGTCGGACAGGATGTCCCGACCGCCAAAGGCCTTTGAGAGATTCTGAATCGTTATTTTCATAGTGTGTAGCTATTCGTCGAGGGGGGCCGTTTCTTCCGGTTCCATCCCCAAGCGTTCACGACGGGCGGCTTCCTGCTTGCGTTCACGGGTACCGAGCGACAGGGTGCGGTATTCGTCCCACTTGGCCGAACGCTCCTGATGCCGGGCAAAAATGAGGAAGCCCGTATGGGCCACCATCCGATCCTCGGGACGGAGACGATCGGCGATGGGCTTCCAACGCCGCACGAGGATTTCGCAGACCTCGACGTCGTCAAAGGGCCCCTGCTCCAGTCCCAACAGCAGCTTGCCGACCTGATCCACCGTGGGAAGCAGGAAGGCCAGCGCCGCGCCGGGGGCCACCGCAGCGGGGATGTGCTTCAAATAATCCCAAGGAGTACGGACATCAAGGAACAGGGCGTCCGCGCCGGTCACGTCGCCGAATCCTTCGGCGATATCCTGACAGTGCATCGTAACGTTCCGTCCCACACCGGCCCACTCGAGATTCCTGCGGGCGAGCTTGTGGAACTCCTCCCGCGCCTCGAACGTGTGCACATGTCCCGTCTCACCGGAGAACCACGACAACGCCACGGTCAGGCTTCCGGAACCGGTGCCCGCTTCAATGACCGTACGGTTCGGCCCCACGCCCAAGCGCATGCAGATGTAGCCGATATCCTTGGGGTACAAAATCTGCGTCTGCCGTTTCACCCCTTTCACGATATCGTTCAGCGTCGGCTTCTGGATACGATAGGGAACGCCGAGCGTCGTACAAACTTCGGAACCGAACGTGGCCTTTACCACTTCGGCCATCTGCAACACGCCGTCCTGCGTGTGCATGTCCTGATTTTCCTCGATGCGGCGCAGGCTCCGCTTCCCCTTCGGGGTGACAATGATGGCGAGTTCTCCGTATGCAGGCATGGATCATCCTTGGTTTCGTTCGATAAAAAGGCATTGATACTCCAAACGCGCCGAAGGGTACAGGGGGGATAGCCCACAGTCAACCCGAAAGCGGCGAGAAACGGCCCCAGACGGCATCTTCCCCGCGGATGTTAAGGCCCCGCCCGCCGCCGAACGACGCAAACGCGTATCCTTCCTGAAGGCCCCACACCAGCGAAGCTGGGCTTTTTCCCCGGTACCGTGTAGAGTTGCACCCAACGAGATGCTCGGGATTCATACAGCGCTTCAATACGGTTTCATTCCATAAACCGACAGGTTTCTCCGCCGGAGGGAGCCTGCCGAGGGGACACCAATGGATACACTGGAAAGCATTCTGGAGACGACGCGACGCGGCAAACCGCTGGTACACTTCATCACCAACTATGTTACGGTCAACGACTGCGCCAACATGACTCTGGCGGCGGGAGGTTCGCCCATCATGGCGGACGATCCGCAGGAAGCGGAAGACATCGTAAGCATCTGTTCCGCGCTGGTGCTGAATATGGGGACGCCCTGCGAACGGACCTTCCGATCCATGCTGGCGGCGGGAAAAGAAGCCAACAAACGGGGCAAGCCCGTCATCTTCGATCCCGTGGGGGCCGGGGCGTCCACGTTCCGCAACGAACTCGCCGCGACCCTGCTCCGGGAAGTCTCCCTGAGCGTCATCAAGGGCAATATCTCGGAAATCAGCTTTCTTACGGAGGGAAGCGGCACCACCAGCGGCGTGGACGCACACCGTGAAGCCCTGAGTACGGAGAACAACCTGAACGAGCACGTCCGCCTCGCCCAGCGGCTCAGTGAGAAAACGGGGGCCGTCGTCGCGATCAGCGGTCCCATCGACATCATTGCGGACAGCCGCGAAGCATGGGCCGTACGCAACGGACATCCCGCGATGGCCGCCCTTTCGGGTACGGGGTGCATGTCCGCAGCGGTTATCGGCTGCCATGCGGGCGCCAATCCGCAGGCTCCTCTCTTGTCCTGCGTCTGTGGAATGTCGGGGATGGGCATCTGCGGAGAACTGGCCCATGAACGCTGCCAAGCCCTGAACGGCGGCACGGGCACGTACCGCATGCTGCTTCTGGATGCCATGAGCAGACTGGACGCGAAAACGCTGGCGGCCAGAAGCAACGTGCAACGATGCTGAGGACGCGAAACCACCTCCGGGCGCTTGTCGTGAAGAAGCGTTGTCCGTATGCGAGGCGGAATGGAAAGCAGCCTATGACAGCCAGCCAATGGACGAATCGAATGCGCTCCAGACCAGCTTCGCCGCCCGCTGTCTCATCGCACCGGGAATCTCCGCGGAACGCTTTCTCCTCCTCGCCGAACGCCAAGGTGTCTTGAAGAAGACTTTTTCCAGCCTCAAAAGCATATACATAATTTATTCCAATAAGTAACAAACATCCTGCACCAAACAGCTTGGTGCAGACGGCAAAAAGCGTCTTCCCAACGCCTCAAAAAAGTGAGCATCGGTTCACGCCGGGAGGGGGATTTTTTTATGTCAGGAGGATACCGAAAGGCTACTTGTTGCTCATTGGCATGTTCAGGTGCATGTGGCACATGATCTTCCAGCAGTCCAGAAGATCGTCAAACTCCTGAGCATAGAGCCGAGACGAGCCCTCGTTGTCATCGAGACTCTTGTCGATGGTCTTGAGCACGCGCTCTTCCGTTTCCTCAGCGGCATTCTGCCGCCATTCCTTATATTCCATGACAGACCTCACTGGGCGTATCTTTTTGCGATTTCATGAATAATTTCAACGTCTCCATCGTCGAGAAGAAGACCCATGACGGACACCTTCCCGGACTTCTGAAAAGCGTCTTTCGCCAAGGCGTAGGCTTTGTCGAGGTCAATCATGCCCGCCTCGTCCATCACATCTGCGAATTTCAGTACGGGCGCATGTTGCTGAACCATCTGACCGGCTTTTTGGGCCGCGACGGTTCCAATCATGATCGCCCCAACTTTTTGCAGCCCGGTATTCCCCAATACTTCGGAAAGAGAACCGCCACCAAAATCACGGGCGAGGATTTCCATAATCATCTGCTGAGGCATTTCGTCAGGGAATTCAGCTAAGTTTCCATCTGTAAGTTCTACTTCAATCATTGCCGTTCCCCATTTATTGTATACCTAAACCGCTTATTCCCAGACGAAGGCTGTTGAACAGGTACTGGTACTAAGTTAGAACCTTCGTAATCACTAATCTCTTGATAGAATGAAGTAGGAAGTCTTCCTCCGTTTTTCCTCATAATATCGTTCATTCTATTAAATCTGATCTTTTTAAAGGTATAGTCTTCACGGACAATGCGTTCAAGATCAGTTCTACCTTCTGGAGTCATTACAATGCCCAGATTCATGCTAAGCAAAAAATTGATGTCTTTATCACTCGTCGCTCCAGGTAGCCCACCTCCATCAGCTGTGCTTCTGACCTCAAGTGCAAGTTCGTTCGCAATGGCATCTGCAGCTTCAAGAATATTGGTTCCATTCCATTTAATACCTAATGATGAAAGCATTTGTCCTAATTTTTTATCCGCAACGGATAAAGTTCCTGTCTGTATACCTTCAAGCAAAAAATTCATTGTTTGAATTTTTTTGAGCTTGTTGCCGCTTTTTGTGGTTATTTCATAGAACTTCTTGGGATACTCTCCCAGTTCTTTACCGATTACTTTGTCTTGTTCTTTCTCCATAGGCGGAAGATTGACTGAAGTCTGATTTACGTCTCTTCCTGCGCGCTTGAGTGCCGCTTCCTGTTCCGAGTAATCAGCAATTTCCCGGACAGTTCCGTCGGGGTAGACATGCACAAGCCGTCCTGCAATATCCTTCAATACGGGCTTTTCAGAATCTTCTCCCATCATGCTCTGCATAAGTTCAATCTGGTTCATGCGTTCGCGAATCTTCGGATCGAACCGATCTCCGTAAGACAGCCCTTGGAGGCACAACGCGGATTCCGCCTGCCGACGCCGCGCCAGCCCCGGAAGCTCTTTGCCCTTGGCCGTCTTGTAGATTTCAACCATGCGCGTGCAGGCGCGCTTCCAGTCCCCGGTATTGGCGTACCGGGCCACGGAGGGCGTGCAAAAGCCCTGCGTCCCGATGTTGTAGGCCATCGACACGAAAGCGGCCCTGACCTTGTACGGCTGCTCGGCCAGCCCCGGCACGCAACGCAGCACCGGCCCGGCGTGGGCGTAGACGGCGGCGTTCAGGGAATCAAGGTACTGGTCAAACGTGTACCGGGCCCCGGGCACCACGTCCGCGGTATCACCGAAACACTTGGTCCAGATGCCGACCGGATATTGATAGGCTTCCGGCACATAGCCCTCGAAGTCCGCAATCATATCCACGGACAAGGCGGCCACGCCCGCCCCCAGAAGAGCGATCAGCACGGCGCTTGCAGCCACCTTTCCGGGTATCTTGCGGTATTTGATCTTCCCCATGAAAAACGCTTCCGACTTTGGTCAGGAGCGTAGCACGGGGTTTTGGGCCTGTCGGACTGGTGAGGGACTGGCGGGAGTCAGGTGACGGTCTGAGAGGGGATTGACAGAGTTTCCCGAATAAGTGCTGTAACAGAAACTCCGGTGGAAAAATTTCCCGCTTCTCCTTTTATAGATAAAAGTATATTGGACAGTAAAAAGGGAGGAGATATGAAACGGTTTCACCTGATCCCGCTGGTCGCGGCGGCCTTTCTGTGCCTCGCCGCCTTCTCCGCGCTGGATGACGCAACCGCCGCCTCTGTGGTATCCAGATGCGATAAATCAGAAGTCCAAATGAACCGTGCGCTTCTGAGCGTCTTGCCGGTTCCTACAAATAAGTGTTTACATTTTTTCCAGTTTGTTTTCCTGAAAGCGTCAAAATCAATCTTCAAACGAATCGCCATTTCATGTGCCGTCAAAATTTCGCTCATGGCTTCCTCCACAAAAAGACCCCGCCGAAGCGGGGTCATGAAATTCTATACCTTAGCCCATGCAATAAACACCGGGCCAACATATGCTACTGTCAACAGAGTTCCTTTTTCACTATTTCGCAAGCCTCCTCGCCATGGGGAAGCAAACAAAGACACTGAAAACTTCACGCCAACCACGAACACTATCCCGCAAGTATGAAAGGAAATCTTGTGTAACATGATGCACCTACGCTGTTCTGACAGATGCTCGGCTGCTGTCATTATCTACGAGCATAGGTGCATACCTGATTTACGATCGTCCAATGAAACCTTTAATCTCCTAATATATATCACATTATAATATACTAGTATTTTTTATTTTAATTACATATAAAACATAAAGGATAGTTTTTATCTTTCCAGCTTCACACCATTTTCTTTCCAAAAGGAGTGAATACCATGAAACTTTCAGAGCTTTTTAGTGAAACTTTTCAATTAATTGGACTAGAGCTAGCCCCTATTGATGAAAAAATCGAGTCAATAGAGATTCATCTAACAGGATATCCTATTTTGAACTTAGAAAAATTACCGGAAGAAGAACTCCTTGTCATATCCGGGGTCTTTTGCCGCTATATGGATACGGATAATCTCGCTCATATTTTTGAATCATTACTCAATCTTCATGCCTATGGATTTTATACACAAGGGGCATTCTTTGCCGCCAACAGTGAAACTGAGCAAATTATCCTCCATAAAATTATTCCCTTGTCCTATCTTAGCTCACAAGAGCTGGCATCTCTTATTACCATTTTTGCACAGACGCTCAACACTATCATTGAAAGCTGGAAACAAGGTGAGCTTGATAGTTTGTGTTCCGCCTATCCGCTTTCGCTTTCTTCCCCTTTAGACACTGTTAATCTTTTGCGCATATAAAATCATTAGAATTTTATGAGGAATACAGTATGGGCGGCATAGCTATACCGACTTCTAGACATATAGAAAGCACACAAGAAATACCTCCATCTCAATCCCCACCTTCTCAAGGAATAGTGGCTAAAAGCGCCTCTTATGCAGGCGAATTTTTAAAAAGACTTGGAGCTATCGCAATCGGAGCCACTTTGAATACCTTAAGAGAAACCATCAATTATGGAGCCATTGGTTTAAAAGCTGGCGCAGTCGTTGGAGCTGGTGCTGGCGGGATAGCCGGAGGCGTTATCGGGGGCACAGCTGAAGACGTTGCTGATGGGGGAATAGTAGGACTGGTTGGTGGTGCCATCGTGGGGGGTAGTGCCATGGGAATAGTGGGCGCAGCCACGGGAACCCTTACCGGATTAGGGGGATGTATTTATGCATCTATAAAAAATACCAGTATAGAGAAATGTACGACTCACGTTCAAGAGCCTAAAAACGCCCTCAGGGAATTGAAAGGCCCTCAAACAGCAAAAGTCATCATGAGTTTTTTTCCTCAAAATATGGATAAAAGTAAAGCACATGCCATCCTTTGTGGAGCTCATGTCGTATTTACCAGCCAAGAGTCCAAAGACTTTATCAACGGGTTAACAAGGGAGGGTACTCCAAAAGGCATTACAGATCGCACAGGTAAAACAAGTCATTATAACAAAACCACACAATTTGGATGCGATATTGAGATAGAGGAGATGCCTTGCCACATTCTTTTTGGCAAGACGGATGAGGGAAATTTATTTATGCAACTGGAGAAAAGTTCCGTAGTTCCTTTTAGATTCGGACAAATTATGAGAGCTACCGACAGCGGCCTAAGCCATTTGGTGGATTGGTCCCAACACAAAGCCAGCGGAAATGCGCAAGTAGGCCCCTTTGGCATGGTTGACTCTTCCGAAAAAAATAAAACTGAACTTATCGTCTCTAATAATGAAATAAATCAACGAGTTCAGTGACATTTCTATGACCAGCTGCTCTACGGCCCCATCTGTATGCAGATAGGGCCGTACTCGTTGTATTCGCCTAAAATCTTTCTAATACTTGTTTCATAAGCTGATTTCAGCGGTTGCTTGCGGCCTTCGACAACGTGCCTCCTGTGCCTTCTGCACATTCTCCTGCAACTTTGCCAGTAGGTTTCGGGAAATCAATTTCTGTTCCCGGCCATAGCCGCACAGCTTTTTATACTCCTCCACCGTCAGCTCATGGTCCTGAATATGCTTGGCGCTCAGGTTCTGGAAGGCTTTACCGCAGATACAGCACTGGACAGTATTATCCCCGATAGCCTCTTCCGGCTTGCCGCCGGGACGCTTCACTTCGATGAAGACCGCCCGGCCGTTGAAGCAACCGTATATGTCCAGCTCCATCATCCCGAACGCCGAGCCGTGGAATTTCTTGACCCGGCACCCCGGCACGGCATTCAGCTTCTTGATGATGGTCGCAACGACGCTTGATTCGAGGGGAACCTGTTTTCCCATTGTCGTGTACACCTCAATAGAAAAACCGGATTCCGAAGAATCCGGCTTTACTCTAATTTTTATATAAAAGGATACTGCTATACCAATATCAGAGTGTTATTTAGAAGAACTTGAAGAGGAAGAAGAGCTTGGATGGGGTTCTGATATACCCCCTACCATATCTATAAGATATATAGCCATTTCTGCATACCAATTAATGGACTGCCCTTTCCCTTTTTGATCATACCCTTCAGGTACTCCAGATAAAACATATTTACCAAAATACTCTCCTAGCTTATCTATAAAGTAAACTGCACTTTCTGCTAATTCATAATCTTTTACTTTTTGTTTTGCTATGTTATCCGATGCGGCATTCGCTATGACATCAAAATCTGTTTTCCCAACCAGAAGAACACAAAAACTATAGTAATCTTTTTCAATAGTCTCTGTATGATATTGAAATTCATTAATATCAACTCCTGTTTCCTCTGAAAACTCTCTAATAGCCGCCGACTCTATATCTTTATCAGATTCTTCTACTGCCCCACCCGGAAAAACCCATTGACCTGCGCCATGCAAAAAGATTCCGCTTGAAGCGTTGGCCCAACGCCAGTGCTTACGTGCAATCAGCACCATTGGAGGGCATACTACAGCGAGATATACTTGCCCCAAAGATTTCTTTTTCCCTACCCGTTTTCCACCTCTGCCTTTATCTCTCCATCTACCCCAAGGAGCTTGTGCCATTTGTCTTTCCTTATTGAGTAAAAAGAAAGTCCACAGTTCTCCTACCGCCTTCATATAAGGTTTAGCGTATCGCCATCGTGTTGTACAGCGTGGCCGCGTTGCACACGACCAGCTCTTCCCGCGCCCGCGTCATGCCCACATAAAACTGCCGGATGACGGCGTCACGCCCCTCCGTCCCGCGCTGGATTCCTTCATAGGATTGCGGGGAGATGTCGGGGAACAGGTACACCACATCGGCCTCACCGCCTTTCACGCTATGGATTGTGCCGACGATGCAGCACGGCTTCGCTTCAAGGGCATCCCATCCTCCGCGCCGGAATACGGAAAGGGGGAAAGCCAATCCCTTCGCTTTGTCCGGCTTGAGCTGGCGCTCCAGCCATTCCGTCGAAAGGGACATGGCCGCGTCCAGCCCCTGCGGTTCGAACCAGTCCGTGTAGAAATCAAGCAGTTCATTGGTATCGGCATCGTTCCGTTTCGCCAGTTCCTCGATCCGCGTCCGGGCCCCGCGCCTGAGCAATCCCTCGAATGCGCACGAGGCCGACCAGCGGGCAAGCTGCTGCGCGCTCCAGAACCGCATGCCGCCAAGCTCGGGGCCGTCTGGTTCCAGATAGGAAGCCAGCATGTCGCGCTTGCTGCCCCGTAACGGATTCCATTCCCCCTGCGTCACCCGGTAGGGGTTCCAGAAGGGAATGCCGTGTTCCTTGAGCAACGGAATAATGGATGTCCGCAGGTGGTATGAGCACGCGGTCAGGAACGTGACCGTCCTGCCTGCGGCGATCTGCTTGGCCGCGTCGACTACGGCTGACCTCGCATCCTTGACCGTGGCGCCCGGGAGACGCCGCACAGCACCCTCGCGGTCGGTCGGCAGGTACTCCTTCGGCTCCCTGACGCTCACCTTTTTGATCCACTTCTCGGCAAGCCGATGAACGGAGGCGGGCACGCGCCAGCTCTGCTTCAGGATGGTTTTGTTTTCCTGCGGGATGTCCCCGGCAATCAGGGCGTCCGGCGACGCGCCGGAGAAGCGGAAAATGCACTGATCATCGTCACCCACGAGGATGTAGAACCGGAGCGACTTTTCCCAGTTACGGACGACGTTGAGCTGGAGGGGCGTCATGTCCTGCGCCTCGTCAACGAACGCGACGCTGGCACCGTTTGGCGGGTAGTACAATTTCTTGCTTCCGCTCACCAGCAAGTCCGTGAAATCCATGAAATCGCAGTCCTGTTTCCAGCCTTCCCACAGCTTGGCGAAGTGCTGCACCTGCGCGGGCATTTCCTCATACGGGATCAGCCTGTTCCTGAACGCCGAATACATGGCCAGCAACGCGTCGGCACTGCCCTCTTCCGGTATATCGCTTTCGTCGAGTCCGTCTTCCATCACCCGCGCCGCGCTCTTTTTGGAGAGCCCGAGGTCAGGATGCTCGGCATTCCACTGGCTGATTTTCGTCTCGGCCAACGTTGGGGAACCGAGCGCCCGGTAGCAGATGGCGTGCAGCGTGCCCACGGTCCAGCCCGGCCTGTCGCCACTCCGGTTCCCGTAGCAGATGGCGTGCAGCGTGCCCACGGACCTGTCCGGGATGAGCGGTTCTTCGTCCGACGGCGTGATGCGTGTGACCATTTCCGTCGCCGCCGTTTTGGTGAACGAACAGCACAGCACCTTTTCGCCGCCGTACTTCTCCGCTGCCCGCCGCACCTGTTTGACCAGCCATGTCGTCTTGCCGGTTCCCGGAGGGCCGAATATGACAATGGACGCTTCCCCGCTCGTCCGCCATTGTGCTCTGACCACTTCTTCCGTGAGCCCCGTGAAGCCCACTATCGCCATTGCCTGACGCGCCGTGATAGGCATGTTCTTCGCCGCCATGTTCTTGCTCCTGTGTCGCTGTGAATCTGTGTGTTTTTGCCAAAACGGAAGGGCACAACCCGAAGAAGGATTGCGGCCTTTCGTTTTGGCCCCGCCGGGACGGGGCATATTCGGACTTAGCTATGGATGTTGGTCACATACAGGCTGAAGGAGGATTTTCCACCATCCGGGCGCAGGTAGGCGAGGTTGATCTTGCGGCAGTACATCCGCCGCAAAGCCCCGGACAGGGCTTGCGTTGTAAAGATGCGGAGGCGGGAAGCGGCCTTGTGCGCTCCAAACCATTCGGAAAAATGCGTGATGTTCAGGAGCACGTTGCCCCGCGCCATGTTCGGGTTCACAATCGGCTTACGCTCATCACGCGCCGTCGCCACGTCATGCGCGGCACCGACTTCAGCAACGTAGTCCCGGATGCATTGCTCCAAGATCTCCCGTTCCGTGGGCTCCGCCGGGGGAACCGGACGTGTTGCCTCAAGCGCCTTCACGCCTTGTGCCGTATCCGCAATCAAGTCCCGATAGCGAAACACCGTGTCCATGACCTTATCCGCTATCAGCTTCTCAAGCTCTTCCCGGCTGACTCCCGGCGCGGTCTGTGCGGGAGCGCCGTAGCCGCCCGTCTTGCGGAGATTCGGCAAGACCTCACTGCGCACCCACTTGGAGAACGCCTTGGCTTCCGGCTTGCGGGAACGGAAAATCAACGCGTAGAGGCCGGACTCGGAGATAACCTTGAGTTCCTGCATTCCACCAGGGGTGGGTACCTACAATGACGGACGCCATACAAGCGGCGGGGTGGATGTGGCGCGGCATCGTGGTCTGGCACAAGCCGAGTGCCCGACCGATGGTTGGAGAATTCCGGCGGGATTCGGAATTCATTGTATACGCCAGCAAGGGGAACACGCCCGCCAAAAAGCCGCGCAAGGTCAAACTCGAACTCACCATCAAGCCCAACGAGCAGCGCAACATGGCCGAAGTGGTTATCGCCACCTCCTGTACCACCTGCGCCCCCGAGCCTCTCGAAACCAGCATCACCTTCGGCAAGGACTTCAGCACCGGAGAGGTGGAAGCCTTTGAAATGGCCCCGGCGGAAGACGCCATGCAGCACACTTTCCCCGGCACGCTGGAAAACGGGAAAATCCTCAAACTCCATAAGGAGGCCGCCCATGCTTAAGGAACTCTACGAAGCCGTCCGCCGCGACGCCAGGCCCGAAGCCGTCCTCATCAACGGCCATCAATACACCACCGAAGACGTCCGCCCGGTGCTGGAAAAGGAACCCCGCTGCCTCGACGTCACCACGCTGACCGCGCTGGTCGACTATCTCACGGCCAATGAGAATAAGCACGATGTGGCCGCTCTGCTCTGCCACGTCGAAGCCCCGGACTCCGTAGCTATCCTCTCCAGGCTCTCCGAAAACGGCTTCAACCAGCGCAAGACATTCGTGCGCGCCAAACTCGAACAACTGCAACTGCGGTTGAACACGTTCCTGCCCGGCGAGGAATTCAACTTCCTGCTCCAGTCCTGCTTCGTGGAGCCCGACGACCCGGTAAAGGCCACGGATCGCGGGCGGGTCCTGAAGTACACCTCCAACGTCACCACGACCGTGGAAGCCAACACCGAAGACGACGGCGTGACGCAGGCCGTCACCGTCCGAAAGGGGATCGCGGGAAAGGGCGTGGACGTCCTCCCCAACCCGGTCACGCTGCGGCCCTACCGGACGTTTACCGAGGTGGAACAGCCCGCCAGCCGCTTCGTCTTCCGCTGCAAGGACAACAACGGCGTAACGTTCGCTCTGGTCGAAGCGGACGGCGGCGCGTGGAGGGGCGAAGCCATACGCAACATCAAGGCGTTCATGGAAAGCCGCGTCCCCGGCCTCACCGTCATCGCCTAACTCCGGGCCTCGTCCCGACCACCCTCGGGCGGGGCCTTTTCAAGGAGATTTCCATGTCCGATTTCCAGTCCGCCTACGACCGCATCCGGGAGGCCACAGGCTTGCGCACGCAAAGCGAGGCGGCCGTCCTGCGCTGTGGGCCGCCTTGTTTCTGTGGATCGTCTGGATGGTGTGCAGGGGCGCGGCTGCATGAACAACACGAGGAGCAAGAATGACCATCACCCCCAAAGACATAACCCCCCTTCACGCCGTTGCCGAAGCCGACAAAGCGGGCGCCGACGGCAAGGCGTGGGACGAGGCAATCACCCCGGAAGTCGTGATCGCCCTGTGCGATGAAATGCTCTCACTCTGGAACGCCCTTCCCCGCGCCCTAACGAGGACGAGCGAGCCGCCGAAGGTATCAGGGTGGTACTGGTGGCGAATCGAAAATGTCATCGGAGTAGAATCAATCAAAGACCCCAAAAATCGTGTTGTGGACGACTACAGAGCCCAATGGGCAGGCCCCATCCCCGAACCCCGCGAACCCAAGTAACACGCCATGAAAAAGAAACGCTTCCCTCCCCCGCCGGAGATCGTGCAACGCACCCGTTGCTACCTCGCGTTGCGGGTTCTGCGGGCCTATGTCGACGTCATGGGCCAGACCAGCGACCGCCGCTTCGATGACCTCATGGACACCATCCGGCGCTGGCTCGTCGAGTGCGAGGCCTTGCTTGAACGGCGGCCGGTGTCGAACCGCACCGACTCCGAGGTCATCACCAAGCTGGAACTGGTCCTTTCGTGCATCGACTGCGGGCCGCAGAAGTCCCCGCGTGAGCAATACACCCACTGGGGCGCGGCCATCTCCTGCGCCCATGTCCTGCTTGTGGACGTCCGGGCGACCTGCCCGGCGTGGTACGGAAAGCCCATCCGCCGCAGGAACACCACCGGGGCCATCACGAGCCGCTACCCGTGGCGATATCTCTGTGGGGCCGTGCAGCGCCTCGCGGAAGGGCTCGAAGCCACTATCCCCGAAACAATGGCACTCGGAACAAAAATCTACATGCAAATCACGGAGTAACCCTAAAGATTTTATAGGAGGAAAAATGGAAGACAGGCTCCTGCGTCTTAAAGAGGTTTTTGAAATAATCCCCATGTCCCGCGCCACATGGTATCGGGGCGTGTGGGCTGGATTCTATCCACAGCCCAAAAAACATGGGCGTTCTTCCCTCTGGCGGATGTCTGATCTGCAAAAGCTCATCATAGGGAATCAAGAAAATCGGACCATGCCTGCATTATCCGGCATCGCTCCATGATATACTCAGCCCGATTATACGCAGAGCGTACCTTGTTCCTGTCGACATGTGCGAGCTGGCGCTCGATAACATCCGAGCGCCAGCCCATTTCGTTGAGCAAGGTAGACGCCATGCTGCGGAACCCATGCGCGGTCATCTCCCCGGCAAAACCCATCGCTTGGAGCGCGCACCGGACAGTGTTCTCACTGATCGGACGTCGCCTCCTCCCCTGCCCCGTAAAGACGTAAGGCTGTGTCCCATTGACGCGCCGCATCTCCTCCAATACGCTATGGCCTGCCGCGACAGCGGAACCATATGCTCCCGCCGCATCTTCATCCTCTCGGCTGGTATCAGCCACATCCTCTCTTCCCAATTGATCTCATCCCATGTAGCAAAACGCAGTTCAACCTGTCGTACAAACGTCAGCGCCGTAAAGCGTACGGCCGCACACACGACGGCGCTTCCCTGATAGGCGTCCAGAGCGCGCATCACCGCCCGTGCGCCTTCCTTGGTGGTGAGCGCAGCATGATGCCTTTCCTCCGCGGGAGCCAAAGCACCCCGCAAATCCCGGCAAGGATCGCTCTTGGCCCTCCCCGTTGCCACCGCCCTTCGGAATATCTGCGAACAAATCCCGAGAACCCGGTTGGCCGTTTCGATGACGCCCCGTTTCTCCAATGCCGTCAGGATGCCCATGATCTCGATGGGGGTTATCTCAGACAGGGCCCGCTTGCCCAAGCGGGGGATCAGGTATTCGTCAATCCTGCGCCGTACCTGCTCCTTGTAGTGTTCAGACCAGGGTACGGAATACAGAGCGTACCACTCCTCGGCCATCGCCGCAAAAGAATTCGCCGCCGCACGGCTCTCGACCTTCTCTTCCTTCCGCGCCTGTGAAGGGTCCACGCCGGATACAAGCAGCTCCTTCGCTGCCGTCCGCCTGTCGCGAGCCAGCTTGAGGGGTACTTCGGGGTATATTCCAAAACTGAAAAGCTTTTCCTTTCCGTTCCACCGATAGCGCCATCTCCATCGCTTTGATCCGGTAGGCGCAATCTCTATATAGAGTCCTTCCGCATCGTATATTTTATAGGGCTTCTCCGCGACCTTGGCCTGTTTGATCTTTGTGTCTGTCAGCATAGGGGCACTCTACCGGGGTATGTGGGGTATCCAAGTGGGGTATGGATTCCCCGTTTGGGGAAGATACCCTCGAATATACCCCAAAAAAGAGTGAGCTGACAAAAGATAATATGAGACGATATGAGACTTCGTGAGACGAAAGAGAGGAGAAAAAGTAAAGGCTCCTGAGACGTTATGAGTCGTCAGGAGCCTTTATGAGATGCAAATATGGCGGAGAGGGAGGGATTCGAACCCTCGATACAGTTTTATCCGTATACCCGCTTAGCAGGCGAGCGCCTTCGGCCGTCTCGGCCACCTCTCCGTTGGACAACGCTCACCGCGTCGTTCCGCTGAATCTTTTATAGGTTCTTGGTTTGGATGTCAACAGCTATTTTCGATTTATCGGTTTTCTCAAAATCAGTCAAAAATACCGGGAAGTTCAACCATGATGGAATAGCTTTTGTCGTAACCGTCGTACCGGTACCGGCCTATGATGCGGTAACACTGTGCGGAATACGTGAGATCGATGCTCTGGTCATACGTCTTCCCCATCGAACCGCCCTTGCGCATATCGCGGTAATCATCAAAACGAATGGACCACTCGGGCGTCAAGTTCACTATCAGGTCGTTATGCAACAAACGCACATTTGAAGTAAGGCGTACATTGTTCCAGTTCTCATACTGAAACTTTCGTCGATAGTCGTAATACTTGTCACGGAAGCTCATACCCGTATACCACGAGGCCTTATCCTTATAGCGCAGATTGATGTCATGGTCATGACGCGTAATTTCACCGTCATACACGGATACATAAGTTTTGCCATTATATCCAATCCAAGGCCATGGATATACTTCAAAATCCGACAGAACGTCCATAAACGGCCTGCGTTCGTATTCATCCAGATAGCGACTGCGATTGGCTTCCTCAAAGTCATAACCGCTTTCAATACGCCAGCGTATCAAGTCCTGATACATCGTGGAACGGGTAGCTTCACGCTTGTCACCCTCTCCCGTTACTGAAACAACGGAACCTTTTCGCGTCAAAATGTTGGTGATGGAATAAGTCAGCTCATTGGTCGGCAGAATACGGTCGTCGACGACATAGAACGGATTCTTTTCCTGATCGACCCGCGGCGTGCGGGAATAGCGGATACGCGGCTGAATTTCATGGCGTATCGCCGTCCAGACACGCTTCCCGGCGTTTTCGGGTTTCAAGGGAATACTGTTCTCATCTTCGAGCTGCCAGATACGGCTGGCTTCCGTATACCCCTGAATATCCATGTCAACCATCGTACGGGTTTCACCGGTCTGGCGTGGCGTTCCCGAATTGTTGGCATACATGGACCGAGGACTGGTATGTTCCTTACGATCCGTATCGTAATACGTCTGCCGGAGACCAACGGTACCAATAACGGAACCAAAGCCTAAATCCAACGGCAGGGACAACTTGGGATAAATCTCCGAGCGCCAGCCGGTCGTTCCCGAAGCGCGATACATGTAACCGGACTGGAACTGCGCCTCGAGTTCCAGAGGAATTTGAGGCACTATCCTGCCCTTGTACAGAAACATATCCAATTGCGGGAGGCGCTGGACGAGCTCGTCCTGGCTCTGTGCCCGGTTTCCGTGTCCGAGCGACGGGTCCTGTTCATAGCGCATGCTGGCCACCACTCCGACACGCTGCCAGTCGTTGCTCACCAAAGCGGCGCTCACGCGGTTCTGATCGTCTTCCTGCAGATCGCGTCCGAACATGTTGAACAGGTTATCGCGGGACTGCTTGAACCCCATAGGTCCCTGATTGAACTCGCGCAGGAAATCCTGATCCGACACATAGTCGATATTGGACCGGTACCGCCATGTGGAGGCGCCGAGGAAGCCGTCGGCCATTCCACGCAGCCAGTATCGGTCATGATTCGTACGCAAAGAACTCTTGTTCTCGTCCACCCGACTGGTCCCGGGAATCGCGACGTTCTCCTTATCGTAAATACCGGTTGCGGCGAGCCATGTTTTCTGATCCGTGAACTCGTTCGCCCGGTATTCCACACTGAGGGACGGCCCGACTTTCGTCATCCAGCCGCCGTAGAAGGTCATGTCATGGCTCTCGTCAATAGCCCAAAAGTACGGCTGCGTATAATAGAAGCCACGCTTGTCGCTGATGCCGTAGTCGGGAGGCAACAAGCCGGACTGGCGGGTCGTCTTCGCGGGCAACACCATAAAGGGGCTGTAGAAGATGCCCGTTTTTTTGATATCAAACGTGGAATGAAACAATTGGGCGTACCCGTCGATCTCCACGACGGCCTGTTCCGCATTCATGGACCATGCCGGATTGGGGCCGTCGCACGCCGTCACCTTGGCTTTATTAAACGTATACCGATCGCCCCAATGCTTGATAATCCGCGAGCCGCTGAAATAAATGTGCGGCCCTTCCATAAAGACGTTCCCGTTGGTGAGCCAGCCTGTTTTGGAATGCAGATCGAATTCGGCCTCGTCGGAATGGATGTCGTCCTTGCCCATACGGACGAACACGTTACCTTTCAGGTACACCCAGTTCGTCGAAGCGTAATACCGGGCGAAATCGGCCTTCAGGATATCGTTCCCGCGCTGGAGAACAACCCCGCCCTCCGCTTCAACAATGGTGTTGTCGCTCAGCGTAGTCAGCTTGTCGGCTTCAAGGTTCCATGAAATTTCTTCGGCGTCCTCCGAAGGCATGGTGAGCACATCCGCAGCGGCGCGGACATCATCCGGCGAACAGAGAAAAAACGCCAGCAGAACGGCGGGCGCAAGAACGGTTTTTGTCAGCAACGAGAACATTCCGCGAGGCATGGGGGCAAACATGGGCACGATAAACTTCCTGTTGCATCCGGCGTTCGGACGCACTATAAAAATACTCCGGCAGGAGCGAGTCTAAGGATAACTCCGCAGCAACGCTTTCTTTTGTTCAGCACAATCCGGTTATGGGAAGCGCCTTCGAGAGGAGGCCTCCCGCTATGGCGTTCCGCGCCGTACGGCACGGCGGAAAACAAATTCCGTACACGAATCATGCGGATGCACCCTAGCCCATTTTCCAAACAAAAAAAACCCTCGCACATCCCCCAGCTTCGCCCCCCGGAGGGAAGAGCGGATGTACGACTGCTTTTTCAACTGCAATTTCCATGAGATGCGAAATGAGCAACTTTTCTGTGCCCCTGCGGCTTTCCCCAAAACGCATCCCGTTTTCTTCCAACGGCAACATACGCTCGTGGAGTCCCCGATGTTTCTGAGCAGCGCCCTGATCACCGTCCATCTGGAAAACCTGCGCCACAACCTTAAAACCCTGCTGGCACGGCACCCGTCGCTTATGCCGGTCATCAAGGCCGACGCGTACGGGCACGGTGTGGTCGCCGTGGCTCGCGTGCTGGCGGAGGAAGGCATCAGACATATGGCGGTGGGGTCCGTAGGGGAAGGCGCATTGCTCAGACAGGAAGGGCACACGGCCTTTCTGCTTGCCCTGATGGGGCTGGCGCGCGACGAAGACACGGCACTGGCGGCGAGTTACGACATCACGCCGCTGGTGCACAATCAGGAAAGCCTTGAACGGATTCTGGTGCAAAGCCATCTGACGGGCAGGCTCACGCCGCTGCCCATCGCCATCAAGTTCGATACGGGCATGTCCCGTCTGGGATTCCGTATCAGTGCGGCCGCCGAGCTTGCCGACTACCTGCGGACGCTCAAAGAAGTACGGCCCGTACTGGTCATGTCGCATCTCGCCGCATCGGACACCCCGGCGCTGGATACGTTTACCCATGAACAAGCCCGCAGATTTCACGACGCCGCGGAGTGCATGAAGGCGGTCTTTCCCGACATCAAGACATCGCTCACCAATTCTCCGGGCCTGCTCTGCTGGCCCAGTTACGTCGGTGATCTGGCCCGTCCGGGCGTCACCCTCTACGGCGGAAACCCCCTGCACGGCACGGACAGGGCCAAGCTCGGCATGGGGCTCCTTCCCGTCATGGAAATGGCAGCCCCCGTGCTTTCCGTGCACGGCGTGGACAAGGGGGCCACGGTCAGCTACGGCTGCCTCTATACGGCCCCCAAAGACATCCGGGTGGCCGTCATCGGCGCCGGATACGCCGACGGATACCCGCGCTCCCTGTCCATGCGCGGCTCGGTGCTGATCCGGGGACAACGCGCCCCCATCCTTGGAAGAGTATGCATGCAGATGTGCATCGTCGACGTCACCGACATCCCGGGCGCCGTCCCCGGCGACACGGCGTACCTGCTGGGAGGCCCCGGACCGCAGGCCATCAGGCCGGAAGAACTCGCCGAATGGTGGGGCACCATTTCGTATGAAGTGTTCTGCGCGCTTGGACGCAATCGGCGCGTCAGCGAAAAGAAGTTCAGCGAATACAGTAAACTGCGCTGAGGCAAAGGAGCGCGCCACAGGGCGTGTCCGTCCCTAGCGCTTGCAGCAGTAACCGCCCTCCACCCCTTGCGGGCTCAGGACAATCTGCCAGAGCTGAATATCACGGGCCCGAAAGGCGCCCGCGCAGCTCAACAGGTAATACCGGTACATGCGGTGCACCCGCTCGCTGCATTGGAACGCGCCTTCGGTATAGCCATCCTCAAAATGCCGATGCCATGCCATGAGCGTCTTGTCATAATCCGCACCGAAGTTGTGCCAGTCTTCCATGACGTAGCGCCCAGTGATGGCCTTGGCGATGCAGACGGGCGAAGGGAGCATGCCGTTGGGGAAAATATACTTGTTGATCCAGGGATCAGTCCCCGCCTTTTGTTTGTTGCTGCCGATGGTATGCAGCAGGAACAGCCCCGACGGGTCCAGCAGTTCCTTGGTCTTGTCCATAAAGACCCCGTAATTCTTCCGACCGACGTGTTCGAACATGCCCACGGACACGATGCGATCGAAACGCCCTTCCATTGACCGATAGTCCTGCAACAGCCAGTTGACGGCGTGTCCGGCGTCGTGTTCCCGCGCATACGCCAGTTGTTCCGTGGAAACGGTCACGCCGGTCACCTTCACGCCGTAGTGCTGTGCCATATACAGCGAAAGGCCGCCCCATCCGCACCCGATATCCAGAACGGTCATCCCCTCCTTCAGTCCGAGCTTCTGGCAGATGAGCTCCATCTTGTTGTTCTCGGCCTCGTCCAGCGTACTGGCGTCTTTCCAGTAACCGCAACTGTAGTTCATTGTGGGACCGAGCATACGGGCAAACATGGCGTTGTCCGTATTGTAGTGCTGTTCGGCGACCATCGTGGCCCGACCCACGCTTTGCAGGTTGAAGAGCAACTGGCTTGCCGTGATCAGCAACGTGGGGAAATTATGCCGTATCCGATCCTCCAGATGGGCACGAATAGCCTTGCAGAACATCACGTCCAACTGGTCGCAGTCCCACCATCCTTCAAGGTAGGCTTCTCCCGCCCCCATCGTCCCTTCACGGAGCAGCCGTTTGTACAGGTCTTCGTTATGCACATGAATATCCCAAGGGCGATCGCCCCCGATACGGACATCCGCTTCCTCAAGCATCGAAATCACCATTTTTTTTGCATCCATACGCTACCATCCTTCAGGCGTTCCGCCTTCCGGCCGCAGGCGAGCCGGCCGACGACTCCCCATGATGCATCATGTACGCTCCGTTTCTTCAATTATTACTCAACACTATAAAACAATATGTAACACGCTTCCGTTTGCCACCACCTTGAGTCCCTCCCGAAAAGAGCAAGACCGGGGAAAGACATTCGGTTCCACCCCGCCCATACGCTTTTGGGAATCTCCTATCCTGTTCTTTAATAAATGTAATACCCGGGTCCGACACTGTAAAGAAATCTCTCTTGCCGGTAACGTTTGCTGTCCCATTCCTCCCTGTTCCGGGCGCACGCGGGGCCGCTTGGCCTTCCGCGCCTGACGTTCGCCACGCGCCCCCCTGCCCCGAGCACACGCGAAGGCGTCACCTCAATGACAGAATCTTTCCCTTTTACCCCAGGAGAAGAAAGGCATCTCCCAAGATCAGAAAAAGTCCCCTCTACTAAACTGCCCCTTCCCGGATCGAACAGGACAAACAACGCTCCCGGCTCTTCCTCGGAAGAGTCGGGAGCGTATCAATGGCAGGAATGACGCTGTACCGTGGGTGTCACTTCCACCTTCAGCATGATGGAATCAATGGTGGTGGAGGCCTAAGGGACTCCGGAATATATGATGAGGCGAGTCCTCTTCCCTCCCTAAGCAGTCCGTCCATTGCGTTAGAAAGCGACGTTACGGCAATGGGCTCCAGCAGAACAAGGAACGTCCCATCCACACATATCACTTCTTTTGAGTCGTTGGCGTGTGCGCCTTCTCAGCGGCCTTCTCCTCCTGCCGTTTCTCGATATTCACACTGGGCAATACGGCAAACGTCGCCTTTCGCTTGTTGACCGCCGCAAGAATGGTCTTGGTATAGTCCGCATTCGCCATATCGCCGTCGATGACGATACTGCGTGCGATAACCAGTAAGACGCCGCTGGTCTTCCGCCATTTGGAAATCTCTTCCACCACAATCCCGTTGACCACTTGCGAGGCCGCGCGCGTCTCAAGCTCCATCTGCCGGTTCAGCGCGGCGAGACCGTTGGCAAGAATCGTTTCCCGCTCGTCTTTCGGGGCGTCTTTGTATGTTTCGCGCAGCTCGTCAAAGCCTTTCTGGAGCACGGCCCGGACCTGCTTCAGATGTTCCGAAGCCTGTTTTGCCGGTTCGGATTCCGTCATGAGCCGCTGCATGTCCACGGAAACCACGTTTGGGGCCTTTGGAGCCGCATCACAGGAGGAAACAAACGGCAGACACAAACAGGCAAGGAACATCAGGGCGAAAAAAGGGGGACGGATACGCATGTTCATCCTCGTTGCGTTCAATGTATGAAAAATCCCGGCGAACCGGCCAACAGGCCGGCCCACCGGGAAAGGCTCCGGCGGAAGGAAGAATCACCGGAGGTTGTTGGAATTAGAACTTGTACATGAAGGACGCGGTCACGCCCTGCCCGGTCTGGTGTTCGGACGCCTGCACGTTGTAGCCGAGCCCGAACGACACGTTGTCCTTCTGCACTTCCACACCGAACACGCCGTCAAACGACGTCGTGTCCATGACGCGGCGCTTCATGGAATCGGAAGCATCCACGCCGGGAGTGTGCACGTCTCGGTGTCTCTCTGACGCTGTTTTCCGTAAACGTACCGGTAACGATTATTCCGTTCCACTTATAAAGATCGTTGTCTGCATAGAAGGTATTGTAGATGACACCGCCGTCTACTGCCAGGTTGTCTGTAAAGGTTGCCGCGATGTTCACCTTCGCCGCGCTGTTATTGACGTCTTTCCCCATACACGTAGCAATTGCCCCACCATTGTAGCCAGAAATGTTGCTCTTGACGAGCGTTTTTTCGATGGAGGCAACGCTGGTCTCAGAGACGCTCCCAAAAAAATCGCGCCGCCACCGATGGCAGTGGGGCCCTCCACAGGCTTATTCCATTCTCTCAAATCCGATTGGCCCAATTGATCCATATTACCTTTAAAGGTGAAATCCGTAATCGTCAAGCCACGATAACTGCCGAGAGCTCCGCCATTATAAACAGAATGGTTGTTCTTAAATACAGAGGAAGCAACACTTATCCCTTTGCTGGTAGCATCGGAATCGATGGCACCGCCCCAACCATTTGCAGTGTTCCCCATAAACGTGGAATCGCTCACTTCAAGCTGCGCTCTATTGGCTATGGCACCGTCGTTTACCGCATTGTTTCCCGTAAAGGTGGAATTGCCTATAACAACTTTCGAATCGGTGTCTTGTGCCAGAGTTCCAATATAGGCATACACAGCACCGTTATCAAACGTTTTATCTATGTTTATATCAACAATGGCTTTATTGTTGCTGAACTCGGAATTCGTAATTGTGATGCTGCCGAAATGCTGTGTTTTTCCCTTATCGTAAAAATTGGTGATAGCCCCGCCATTGATTGCACTGTTTTCAGTAAACGTGGATAAGTCGACAACCGTATCGTTGAACGTATTGAACAACGCACTACCGTTTCCGCTGTCATAAAGGCCCGTAACGGAATTATAGTCATGCGGGTTCTCACTGATGATCTTGCCTGTGGCATTCCCGCTGAATGTGCTTTTCGGTATCGGCAGCTTGACGTCTGAAAAATCGGTATCATATGCGCCATAAAACTTACGGGGAGCAATGGCACCGCGGTTCTTACCAGAGATATTTTGGGTAAACGTGGAGTCGGAAATGGAAACATGGGAGCCGGAACCGATGCCGATAGCACCACCGCCCAAATCACTCGGGTCGCTAACATACGAGCCATCAGATCCTATCTGCGCGCTGTTGCCCTCAAATGTACTGCCCGATACTGTCAAATATCCATAGTTGGCGATAGCACCGCGGTCATTTTTTTCCTTATTGTTTGTAAAATGAGTAGAGTCGACGTTAAGAACGGAAGTATTTTTTGTTCCCATAAGAACGCCGCCACTAGCGCTAATACTATTGTTGACATACGTTGAACCGGTCAATGTCAGCATTGCCACGTTATTAACGGCGTAAATGGCTCCATTCTCTATAGTTAACTCACCCCAAATAGTTTCACCGGGTTGTGACATCGTATCGCCAGAATTGAGTACAGTCCGGGTGGCCTCAGTCATCCCTGCCCCGCCCATGATGAGCAGAACCGAACACGTTCATCAGATGGCACTTTTTCAATACGGCGCGGTACCTGTTGACCAGATGCCGACGGCACCTTTTAACAACGTCATGACTGCATCCTCCTTAAAAAAACCGCCCTTCGCCGGAGCGAAGGCCACAAAAAAAGCCCTGAAGCCGGACAATCCGGCGTCAGAGCGATTTGGGCATCCATGATGTCAACAGGGCAGAATGTCCAACCATTGACCTTGAGCGTTTCACGGTGTGACTCCGTTGTATGGCGATCCCCCTGATACAATGTATTGGTTTCCACTATGCTGCTGTCCGGAATCTGAGCTTGAAATACCCTTACCATGTCACGAGGCAGAATATTCGGCCCGTTCTTTTCTCCCGTGTGCAGTTTTATTGCTACTTTGCCATAACTGGATTTATTAATTCGCTAATAAAGACGAAGCAGGTGCTCCGCATCAATATGTGAAGAAAAATAGACCTTCGCACGAGATCCCGGAGTGTTGGTTCCTGTGACGTTACAAGAACCTACAAGAGGCGTTTTTTGCCCTTCTGTTACAAGAGTAGCCTGAACACCACCAGGGAAAGAAGTTAGGCTCAGGACTCATTAATTGTAAAAAATAAAAAATTGGTTAGTTGTGCTCATGGAGGGTGCAATGAGCCAACTTTTCTATCTTTCCACAGAACAGCTTGAACGCATCAAGCCATTCTTTCCTCGTTCACATGGCATTTCACGCGTCGATGACCTGAGAGTTCTCAGCGGAATCATTTATGTCATCAGTATGGCCTGCAGTGGAAGGATGCTCCTCGTGGGTATGGCCCTTATAAAACTCGTATAACCGCTTTGTGCGCTGGAGTCGCATGGGCATATTCAATAACATTTTTGCAGAGCTTGCAGAAGCGGCGGGCAATGATGGTCGATTAATGATTGACGCCACACATCTTAAAGCTCACCAAACAACTGCAAGTCTGCTCAGAAAAGGGCTCTTTCCCAATGTATCGGACGCACAAAAGGAGAGTTGAATTCAAAACTCCATGCAGTATGTAACGGTAATGGAAAACCTTTGGCCCTGGCGCTCACAGCAGGTCAGGTGAGCGATTATAAAGGCACAGCCATTCTTTTGGACTCCTTGCCTGAAGCCAAAGAACTCCTGGCGGATCGCGGTTACGACGCAGTATGGTTTCGTAACGCCTTGTTGGACAAAGGCATGACGCCATGTATTCCGTCAAAAAAGAACCGGAAGCAGCCCGTATACCATGATAAAAACCTTTACAGGCAGAGACGCAAAATTGAGATTATGTTCGGTCGCCTCAAGGACTGGCGCAGGATTGCCATGCGTTACGCTCGGTGCGCACACACTTTCTTTTCAGCAATATGTCTCGCCTGTGCCGTTATCTTAACTAATGAGTCCTGACCCTAGCTGCTCTGAAAACAAAGGCCGTTTCACGATTTGGGCCGCCACGAAAGGAGAATACAGCTTGACCTGTACCCCATGGTCGCGTATAGTTTTTCCGGAGAATAAATGCGTCCGTAGCTCAGTTGGACAGAGCAGGAGCCTTCTAAGCTCTTGGCCGAGGGTTCGATTCCTTCCGGGCGCACCAGAACAAAATCAGGCAGTTATAGATAAAATCTATGGTTGTCTTTTCTCCCCCCTCCATTGCTCCTTTTAGCTTCTGTGAGCTGTTGTGATGTGTGTGAGCTGTCGCGCAATGTGAGTGTGAGTTGTCACCCAAGATGAGAATTTGTTGCAGCTGTGAGCTGTCACGCAGTTTGAGAACGGGCCAAGACAAAAAAATGTCTTGGCCCGTTCTTTGCTAGTCGATATTGAGGAGGCGATCTGCGCTTAGTTGTGCATACTCCGGCGACAGCTCCACGCCGATACATTTCCGGCCCGTCAGCATTGCCGCGTGGGCCGTGGTGCCACCGCCAAGAAAGGGGCAAAAACCGTTCCGCCGGGCTTGACGATCTCCATCAGCTCTTGAACCAGAGCCAAGGGCTTGCCCGTGATATGCACTTTGGTCCCCGTGTTGACCGGGCAGTGGATGACGGGGAAACATCGGCGTGTGTAGTGTGCGGGCTTCCGGTGCGGTCTGTGGTGCGCGAATCCGGTACACGGGCCACGCCGCGCACAACGCGGAGCAAGCGAAAGTCGGACAGGATGTTTGCGTTTTCCGGCAGAGCCAGCGTCTTGTCTTCAATGGCGGCCTTGAGTTTGGGCATAGTCGTTCTGTACCACGCTTCCGAGATCATGACTTCCCGCACCAGCTCCGGCCCGTACTCCTGCCGTGCGGCTTCGGCCAACGCGGAGCCGTTCCCGCGTGCGTCCAGTGACAACCCGGAAAAAGAAGGTAGCGCGTCAATGAGCGCGAACAAAAACTGTTGCTGTGTCCGGTGCGGACAGTTACGGATTTCAAGGATGAAGGACGGCACAAGTCGTAAGTCCCGCTGTTCCGTGGCCGGGATGAAGACGGACAAGTCCCCGGAGCGGCCGAAGTCGCCGCCAACATACTGATCGCAGTCTTTCGGAAGCCCGGAGAGCAACGGGGCAAGACGTTCTGCAAACCAGCAGCGTGTGTAAGTGTCCGCCACGGCCTTGGGCCAGTCCACAAAGTTTTCCGCTGGGGGCGTCCACGTTATGACCGGAATGTCCGGGGTCATGCAGGCCCGGATCATAGCGGTGGTCACCCGGCGGCGCGGGTGGCCTGATGATGCAGCCAAAGGAAAGAGATGGACATACGCACCACGGAAATTTACCTGCATGACCTTGGTGTCGACAGGGAGGCCGCAGGCATTTTTGAGGACATCACGCATGAAGGTGATTGAGGTACAAAAAAAGGGCTTGTTGAAATTCAACAAGCCCTTGAAATTTATGGCGGAGAGGGGGAGATTCAGGCTTAATCACCCTAACTCATTAAACTTTATACCCGTCTGGTTGCGTTTGTTGCACAGACCGTATCCACAAAATGGAGGCTTGGCAAGCCTTACGCATCTTCGATTTTATCTATGACAGATGGTAGGAGGCCTGACGTAAAAAGATACATATGGGAGGTTATGAAGGGATCAGCTTGAAACTCACCTGATAGCGGTAAAAGCTCACATTGGGCGTTACCGATAAGGCTCTTCTGAGGCGCAGGTCATCTTCCTGAGCAATGATGATTCCCTTGACCGTTTGACCTTCCTCAGCCAATTCCTGAGCGGCATAGCCCATATATCGGAGAATCTGCCCCACAACCTTATCGGCTGCCTGACCTTTTTTGAGTTCCACCACCAGCAACTCCCGCCTGTCCTTACTGATGGCGAGAATGTCCATGTTCCCGGTATCGGTAGCAAACTGTTGCCCGATGATTTCGCCGTCATCCTCGAAAATATCATACCGCCGCCCCAGTTCCGTTTGAACCCAGTTGGCCACAAGAAAATCTTCGAGATGCTTTTCGAGCACAAAGGCGACAGGGTTTTCGATGTCCGGGTCTTGAACCTGAATGGGATTAGGTTGATGCACAGCCAGCAATGCTTTGATTTCTTCCGCATAATCGGAAATGTTACAAACAGCGCCAATAGACCCTGCTGAATTCCTCAACGCGGAACTCATTTCACTCCGGTCGATGGCTATATCCAACCATCGTACTGGACGACGATGTGGAAGTACCTGCCCCGATTCGTAGTGGTATGGGCCGCTGATTTCTCCCACACGGTAACAGCCTGTTCCGTCAGGGCAAAGCACAATATCCCCATCGGACATACCTTTGCAGACAGTCCAGAGCATGCCGCAGGCAAGTCCGGCGGCAACTTTGGTCTTTTCGGGATGCGTTTCTTGATAGACAGGAATGAACATCGCGTTGAACTGACGCCAGCTGTCAGGAAGCTCGCGAGACAGGTCGCGTTCTATGCCATAATCCGCACCAATGAAACACTCTGCAAGACATTGCTCTGCATGGCGGCTGCCCTTGCCGAGCATAAGGCGATAGTATTTCGTGTTTGTCACTGATTTACTCCAGAACGCATGGTCGAATATCGTGTATCATATTCTGTAATCGCATTGAGGGAGGAAGATCTATCCAGTGCATGATCAGGGTATAGAGTCTTGCCGAATTCATCTTGAGATATTTTCCATTAATACGCAGGAATACGTCAAATGCGGCGAATGCCGTCCTTTTGTTGCCATCCACAAAAGGTTGATTGATCAACAAGCTTTCCATCAGGGCACAAGCCTCTTCCACAATATCGGCGTAATAGCCGCATTGAGGCCGATAGACGGAAGACTCCACCGCGCCCATATCCCTGATGCCGGAAGCCCCACCGTAGCGTTCGAGCAGTATGGCATGCAAACCAAGGACATCGGCAGTTGTAAGATAATCCCGGCTCATTTGGACAGAACCTCATAGAGTGCGTCATGTTCCGTCATACTTGAAAAAAGAGCGGTCATCACATGCGTGCGTGGCTTGGCATTCCTTTTGTTTTCAATGTATTCCCTCAGGGCTTCATCAAGGATGGATTGAATCTGACGCCCCTCCTCATGGGCCATTTGACGTAATTCGGCAAGAACATCCGAGGAGAGCTGTGTTGCAAATTTGACTTTTTGTCCTTTTATTGCAGTTGATTGCGTCATTTTTCTTCTCCTTTTCCTGAAATTAGGCAGCCTATCTTGATCTGTCAAGAAATATCTTGAAACTTTTCGAGTCCCTATTCAATATCAAAGGAACGGACACAAAAAATTTCTTACACCTTTATAGAGTGAGGAACACCCGAACACATCGGGTGCTCCTCGTTTTTCGTTTAGTCCGATTCCTC
>CABKMN010000002.1 GCA_902373525.1 uncultured Bilophila sp.
GCGAAGCCGATACGAAGACATAGCCGAAGCGCTTGACGAAGTCCTTCTCCAATGCACCCGCATTCGGACGGCACTGCCGCTGGGGACCGTTTCAAGGAAAAAGAAGAACGGTATCTTTTCTTGCCCCTTATGGAATTTCTGGAACAAGCATTAGCGGTGCAGGGTGTGCGTGGCGTGATAATTTCGACAAAAACCGAATTGCAGAATCTGCAATAAAATGACCAAAAGGGCAGGGGAAACGTCCCCAGCCCTTTTGGTTTTCGCCGTTCGTTACGCCTATGCCGCGCTCGCCCTCTCGGCGGTTATCCGCGCATACTCTTGCGACAATTCTATGCCAATGCACTTCCGGCCCGTGGCCTTTGCCGCGAGTGCGGTGGAGCCGCCGCCAAGGAACGGATCGAGCACGGTACCGCCCTCGGGGACGATGCCCATGAGATCGGTCATAAGCGGGATCGGCTTGCTTGTGATGTGTACCTTTTCGGCGGCGTTGACCGGATACCGGTAGACTCCGGGCAGGCATCGCGTCGAGTGGCGTTGCAGGCGGCCTTTGCAGCCGTAGACGATGAACTCCGAGTCGCGCCGGAACTCTCCAAGGATCGGGCGTGCCGACGGCTTGCACCAGACTACGATGCTTCGCCACGAAAAACCCGCCGCCTGTACGGCGTCGGTCACGCTCGGAAGTTGTCGCCAGTCCGTAAAGACGAGAATGGGAGCGCCGTCGCGGGCGATGCGCCAGCACTCGCAAAGCCATTGGGTCATCCACCATGTGAAGGAGCGCTGGTCCTTGGCGTCACCGGGCATCGGCGGGTATGACCTCTTTGTTCCTGTCCCTTGATATTTTATGACCGGATCGGCTTGTTTCGCCGAAAGCGTGGCCGCCCCGCTGCAATACGGCGGATCGGTAACGACTGCATCAACCGAACCGGAAGGAATCAGGGGAAGGATGGTAAAGGCGTTGCCGTGATAAACGGTAAGGGAATCACTCTGGAAAAACGGTACCATCGAAAAGCCTTTGTGGGGCTCGTGGCCCTCCATGCCGGAGCGCTAGGCTCTCATGATGTGCGGGATAGCCGGTACGGGAAGCCCTTCGGCCTTGAGGATGCACGATGCGACGGCGTATGACTGCTGCGGCGTGATGCCGTTGCCGAGCGCCTTGAGGCGGTGCATCCAGACCGGCACCATGTCACGCGGGAGAGGTTTTACGCCGCCGGAGCTGTCCAACCTTCCGGGAGTCCCATCATCCACTCAACGAAGGACACATCCGCGATATGCCTCCCTCGCGGACGATCGACGCGACCGGTCAAACCGTACTCCAAGCCAATCAGATACGCGGACAGATTGCTGGCGATCTCCCATGATTCGTCCGAGCGGAGCAAGAAGCCGAGAGGCTGCGTCAGTCCGCTGACCGTTGGGGTAGGCAACAATGAACACCCTTTCGCGATGGTGCGGGGCGCCAAGGGCGGCTGCGGGGAGCACTTCCCATTCCGCATCGTACCCGAGCGCGGCCAAGTCCCGCATGACGATCTTACCCCCGCAGGAGAGCAGCCCCCGGACGTTTTCGATGATTGCGTATTTGGGCCTGATCTCGTCGATAAGCCTTGCATATTCACGCCACAAGCCACTCCACGTCCCCTCTTTGATCCCCGCACGATTACCTCCCAAACTTACATCCTGACATGGAAAACCGCCGCACAGGATGTCTATGCGCGGGGCTTCTGAACCTTTGAGCGTCGTTACATCATTATATACGGGTACGCCCGGCCAGTGTCTTGCCAGAATGGATCGGCAATAGGGATCAACCTCGCAAAAGAAGGCGTGCCGCATCCCCGCCCATGAGAGGCCGAGATCGCATAATCCGACGCCTGAAAAAAGACTGCCTACTTGCAAAAAGATTGCTCCGCATGACCGTCTCGCGGCTCTGAGCCGGGGCGCGTGGCCCTCATGGTGTTGATGGTCCCGCATCGGGGGCATTTGATGCTCAGATCAAGGGCCGTCCCTTTGGCAAGCATCTTGTTGCAGTGTCCACACCTGATCTCGTTGTCCTGATGTACTCCCGTCATTTTTTGATTGTCCTTCCCTTGCGCCCCCGCATCCATCCTGATATGCGTTTACGCGCTCGCGGTCTGACTGTGAGCCATAAACGCAGGCGGATACTCCGCACGATATGTCCTTATCGTGTGGGGCCGTGGTCCGGCGCACTCCCGCCGGGCCGGTGGGGGAGTTCGCAGCTCCCCCGCCTCTGCCGTGCTACACCCCCGGCCGCATTTCGGGGGGCCTCTGCTTACCAGCCACCTCATTCTCGTAACTCCGTTTACAGTGCCCCATATCGCCAACAAGACGGAACAGGAAATCAACCGTTTTACGCGGCCATGCCCGTTTACCGTCTCGTTCCCACCACCAGCACCGGGAAGACAGACACTCGTCAGTGTACCCACCGAGCACGGCGTTTACGAGTTGATCGGCAGCAATCAAAATCCGTTTCCCATAGTTCATCAAGCACCTTCCGGCAGCACGTAGTCGAATACCAGCAGGTCCAGCTCCTCCATACGCTTTGCGGGCGTTTTGGCCGTATCGGCGGCGATGGACTTGATCTGGTCTTCATACCGCTGCTGCGTGCCGATGATGAACGCCGAGAGCGGTACGAAGGCCCCCACCTTGGCCTTGGTCTTTTCGATCTGCTCTTCGCGGGTGATCCCGCGATGGTATCATGGAATGACGCGCAGGCTTTCGTTGCAAGGCTGAACGAACGGGAAGGGCACAGTCGCTACCGTCTTCCTACCGAAGCTGAATGGGAGTACGCCGCCAGAGCCGGTTCAACGACACGGTACGGCTTTGGAAAAGATGCCGGAATGCTGGGGCGTTATGCGTGGTATGGAGAAGATTTTGAGAACGGCTCGACACATCCGGTCGGGCAAAAGGAACCGAACGCTTGGGGCCTGTATGATATGCACGGAAATGTCTGGGAATGGGTACGGGACTGGTACGACGCCCGGTACTATGCACACTCTCCGGCGGCAGACCCCACAGGCCCGCAGAGCGGGAGCAAGCATGTCGTCCGTGGGGGAAGCTGGCATGAAACGGCTGACGACTGGCGTTCAGCTTTCCGCCGGGCTTATCCTCCGGACTACAGGGGGATAAGCATAGGCTTCCGGCCCATACTTGTTTTGGAACAGGAATGATTCGTCGCTGAAATATGTTCAACGCCGCAGACCGCGACAGAAAGGTCTGCGGCGTTGATGTACCGATTTGTCCGTACTACTTGTCCGTTTTTTCCGGAATTGGCTTTGGTTTGCGGACGTGACTTATGCTTCCCTGCCCATGACATAGGCTTCCCGCATGGCCGGTTTACCGGTAATTTCACCGGCTTCATAGACTCCCTTGCCATAAATGACGCCGCCCTCGACGGAGCCCTCAAGACATTTGGCAAGACCGCGAAAACATTCGAGCGTACAGTCCATGACCGTGTCGCTGTCCTCAGCGGCGGTCATGATGTAGTAGAACGTTTTGTCCTTGATGGTCAGCCATTGGGCCACAGTGCGGTCGATAAGAGCTTTCATCTGTGCGTCGATGGAATAGAAATACACGGGACTGGCCATGACGATCACATCGGCGGCATTCATCTGAACGAGAATAGAGGCCATATCGTCCTTGATGGCGCAGACGCCGCCGTGTTTCTTGCAGTGATAACAAGCCAGGCAGTAGCCGATTTTCTTGTCGCGCAGGAAAATCGTTTCCACATGGTGGCCGCTTTCCTGCGCGCCACGCGCAAATTCATAGCACAGCGCGGCGGAATTGCCGTTTTTACGCGGGCTCCCGGCTAGAATAAGAATTTTTTTGCTCATGATCCCTCTTTGTTTTATCGTCAACTGTTTCAGCCTGTTTCAAATACGGAAGGCGCTATCCAAGAGAAACGACTTCGTATCGCCGACTGCCAAGCCCCAATTCATTGGCGGCTTCCACGGTATGGATTCCATGAAGAGCATCCATACGTTTCACCAGAGCCGCCTTTCCCGGATCGGGAGAATGCACTACGGCGTCATAGCAGGCCTGATCCAGCGCCACCGGATCGGCGGAAGCGAAAATACCGATGTCAGCCATTTCTGGATCATGGGGATGCGAATCGCAGTCGCAGTCAATGGAGAGCTTGTTGGCCACATTGATGTACAGGATATTTTCCTTTCCCTTGTAATCAATAACGGCCTTGCAGGCATCGGCCATGGACTCCAGAAAATGATCCTGTTCCGGGAGGTTGCTGAAAAGTTTGGTATGGTCGGTGGTTACGGCGGCGGTATGGATGTTGGTTTTTCCCCGGGTGGAGGCAATGCCGATGCTCATGTTTTTCAGCGCACCTCCGAAGCCGCCCATGGCGTGTCCCTTGAAATGCGAAAGGATGAGCACCGAAGCATAGTTTTCCAAGTGTTTGCCGACGATGTTTTCCTTCAGATGGAAGCCGTTGTTCACGGGAATGGCCATATCGCCGAATTCGTCCATGATGTCGCAGGGGGCGACGGCCTTAAAGCCGTGGTCCTCAATGGCCTGCCAGTGATCCCTGGGGTTCAGCCGCTTGCCGTTGTACGCGGTGCAGCATTCCACGATGGTTCCGTTCAACTTGTTGACCAGAGGCGCGATGAGAGCCGGTTGCAGGAAATTATGCCCGCCGGGTTCGCCTGTGGAAATCTTCACCGCGACTCTGTCCTTCAGAGGATGCCCCAGAGCTTCATATATCCTGATCAGGCTTTCCGGTGTAATGGCGCTGGTGAAATAGACCTTTGCCGTTTCCCCCGCCCCGGTCGTCGGCGTTGCCTGCGCCTTGCTCCAGTCGGAGGGCACGCCGTTGAGAGCGACGCCTCCCATGGCCACAGCACCGGCTTTCAGGAATGTCCTCCGGGAAAGATGTCTTTGGCCGCTCATAGTTGCCTCCTTGAGCTATACGAGCCGTGTTACGCCGTTCATCCGTCCAGCCCCTTTTCGTGAAGTCACGCGGACAGGAGATCGGCTAGTTCGATGTTGTTCAGATCGGAGAAGGGGAAATGCGTATTGCCCCTGATGCCGATTTCGGGCAAATGCACCACGGTGACGTCGCCACCTCTGCGGTTGACCGCTTCGGCCCACAGCCTGGCCATGTGCAGGCGCGTGCGCCAGTGATCGGGGCCGGGGAATTCACTGCTCTTTTCGGGTATAACGTCGCCGTAATACATGACGATGGGAATTTGAGTGAATGTCATGAACTCGTCGAGGGGAACGGGAACGCCTTCCAGCGTATCAATGCCGCTCGGCAGAGCAGGGGGCATGTTTCCTTCGGGGAAGGGGAAGTTGCTGCCCTGTGCCTGAATCACCAGCGGCGCGGGCCTTTCCTGAGCCGCAGCTATCGCATCCCCGGACATGGGGGCAGCGGTCGAAAGCAGAGCCGACAGCAGAACCCTTTTCATGGTCATCGCTCTCTTCCTTTTGGAATCTGAAGGTTTTTACAGCGCATCGGCTCGTCTGGAAAATCGTTTGACGCTTCGGTCCATTTCCCGCCTGGATTTAATGTCCAATTACCTCTTTTTCGTGGTCCGGAGGAGATACAATTCTCTCGAATGCTTGCCTGATTCTCTCTCAATAAGGTTTTACCCGGTGGTCTGAAAAGCATTTGCCAGGCAACCAGTCAGAACCTTTCGTATTGGGGAAGGCATCCCCAAGTGAAGCTGTTGTTTGCGGAGCGCCGGGAGTGCGGCAAGGCGCTTGTTCTGGCCAGACGGATTGATCGCGAGTACGCGGAGGCCGCCAAGAAGCGTCAGGCCGAACAGCGGACGTTCCAGACGCCGGATTTCCGCCCCGGCGATCCGGCAGCGGCCTATTATGCCCATCTGGAAACTATCCGCCGTCATTTGACCATTGAGGACTATTCCCGCGGGAACGCCATGACGATATTGTCTGGCGTGTCGGCTGGAAAAAGGGGTCCTGGTGTTATGTGGCGTTGCTTCTGGAGTTCCAGAGCACGCCCGACCACTGGATGGCCCTGAGAACGCTGTCCTATACGACCCTGCTTCTGCTTGATCTCGTCAAGACGGAAAATGTATGTGAAAACGAATGGTTGTCTCCGGTGTTCCCCCATTGTTATATACAATGGAGGCAAGGCATGGAAAGCGCCTCAGGAAGTGGCGGCCTTGTTCGCTGAAGTATTATCGTCCCCAACATCGGCATTTTTTGCTGGACGAAAGCCGAGTGCCGGGAGAAGAACTGGATAAAAGCAAGGGCCTGGTCGCACAGCTCCTGAGACTGGAGCGGGCGCAGGAGCCTGAACAGGTGCGGCGGATAGTCAGGGAATTGATAGCCCGGCTTCATGGGCCTGAATATCTGCCTTTACACCGGGCGTTTACAGTATGGTTGGGCCGTGTTGTCCTTAAACACTCTGGAATAACAGAAAAAATTCCCGAATTTCAGGATTTGCGGGAGGTGGACGCCATGTTGGAAGAACGTGCCGCTCAGTGGAAAGATGAATATATTCGGCAAGGGGTAATGATTGGGAAGGCAGAAGGGAAGGCGGAAGGTATCGGATTAGCCTTGCGGGATTTGCTGGCGGCCCGTTTGGGAACGCTTCCCCAATCCGTGACCTCTTATATTGCCAGCTCATCTGATTCAAACGCTCTGCGGAAGCTGACGCTTTCCGCCTATCATGCGGAATCGTTGCAGGCGTTTATTGACCAGCTCAAAAAAGACGATACCAAGCTGATGTAATTGTATATTCAGCAACATAAAATGCCGCCTATACTTTTCAGGCGGCATTTTTGTGTAATTCTCTACTAATCAGTGCTTAAAGTGTTTTCTTTGAATAATCATAAAAGTCGTGAAATCCTGAAAAACGGAAATCACGGCTTTATGCTTTTAGAGGAGTGTTATTTGAAGTGTAATTTCAATTCAAAAAAATTAGAATAAAAATAATTATACTCTTGGTGAATTGCCATGATTAACATCAAATGTTGATATGATACGTTGAAGAAACAAATTTGCCGGTTGTGAAAAAACTTGATACTTTTTCCATGCAAAGTAAATAGCTACATGAAGTTGAGGATTGAACGGACGGAAGCAAAGTTCCGTATCTCCTGGTGTATTTACCAGTCGATCAATACCAAGTGCATGCCCTAAGCCTTTTCTGACCATAATCGACGCATTGTAGAGTAAATTATATGTTCCTACAATATTTAATTGAGTAAAATCTTTGCGCATCCATTTTGAAATATGACTGTCCATATATTTCTGCTTTGAAATGATGAGCGGTTCATTCCACAAATCTTCAGGTTTAAGAGACTTCTTGTTTGCCAATGTACTTGTTCTCAGAGTCAGAACTCCCCATGTATCCATAGCGGGCAAGCGCAGCGACTCGTACTCCGCAACACTGGCCGGTTCAATGAAAATGCCGAAGTCCAGCAGTCCGCTGTTCAGACGTTCCGCTACCTCGTCTCCATCGCCGCTGAAAATATGAAAGCGTACATGGGGATACTCTTCCCGCATACTTCGCATGGTGTCGGCTACCAATCCCAACACCCATGTTTCACCGCTGCCGATGTAAATATCACCGCTCACATTGTCCACGGGCTGCCGAAATTCCGCCTGCACTTTGGCTACCAGCTCCAGGATTTCTTCCGCCCGCTTGCGAAAGCGCGCGCCTCCTTCCGTAAGGGTGAGCTTGCGACTCCCTCTCAAAAAGAGCGGCGTTCCCAATTCTTCCTCCAGCGTGGCCAACTGGCGTGACAGCGTCGGCTGCGTGACATGCAGGGATTCCGCCGCTGCCGTGACATTGCCTTCTCTGGCTATGGCCAGAAAAGAACGTAATGTTTTTAGTTCCATAGTAAATCCCAAGTCATGCATTTTTTGTATAGTGTAGCATGAAATATAAGTATTGTACATAGGTTGCCGGATTGCCTATAGCCAAGGTCAGTTCGGAACAATGCTCGTCATTCACAACAACTTTTCAGGAGTCGCCATGCAGTACACGTACCTTGGACGTTCCGGCCTCAGGGTGAGCCGTCTGTGTTTGGGAACCATGAATTTCGGCATGGTTACTGATGAAGCGGAATCTTTCAGAATCATGGACAAAGCCTTCGCCTCTGGCATCAATCTTTTCGATACCGCCGATGTGTACGGTGGGCCGCAAGCGCCGGATATGGAAAAAGGATTTGGCATCTCCGAGGAATTTATCGGTCGCTGGTTCAGGAAAAGCGGTGCGCGGGATCAGGTAGTGCTTGCCACCAAGGTCTATCAGCCGATGGGAACAGGCCCCAACGACCGTCATTTATCCGCGCTCCACATCCGAAAAGCCTGTGAAGACAGTCTGAGGCGCTTGCAGACGGATCACATCGACATCTATTTCATGCACCATATTGACCGCAGCACGCCGTGGGAAGAGATTTGGCAGGCTATGGAAATTCTGGTGCAGCAGGGCAAGGTGCTCTATGTGGGCAGCAGCAATTTTGCAGGCTGGCAGATAGCTACGGCGCAGGGGGCAGCCCTGCCCCGACACTTCCTGGGGCTGGTCGCCGAACAGAGCCTGTACAATCTGTCCTCCCGGACTGTGGAACTGGAAGTGATTCCCGCCTGCCGTCATTACGGCCTTGGACTGATTCCCTGGAGTCCTTTGGGCGGCGGATTCCTTGGCGGCGTCTTGCGGAAAGAAGCCGAAGGCCGCCGAACGGCACCGGCAATGCGGCAGATGATGGCGAAACATCGTTCCCAGCTTGAAGCCTACGAGTTGTTTTGCCGTGAGCTGGGATGGGAGGCTGCGGCTGTGGCTCTGGCCTGGCTGCTGCATAATCCTGTGGTCACAGCTCCCATCATCGGCCCCCGAACGGCGGAACAGTTGCCTCAGTCGCTGAAGGCGCTTGAAATTTCCTTATCCGAAGACATGCTTGGGAAACTGGATGCCATTTGGCCCGGCCCCGGCGGAGAAGCGCCGGAAGCCTACGCATGGTAGCGGGGCACAGGAGGCTCTATGAAAAAAGTTTATGGAATCACACTCATAGCGTTGATACTGCTCGGCATGGCAGTTACCGCACAAGCACAAAAGGAGGTTGTTATGTCATCTCCGACAACGCGGATTCGTATTGTTTTTGAGGGCGGCGAGACTGTCGTATCCATGTTTGATAACCCCCAGGCCAGAGAATTTCTGGCCATGCTGCCTCTCTCCGTTACGTTGGATGATTTCTCTCACTCGGAAAAAATTTGTTACCTTTCCAAAAAGCTGAATATCAAGGGCGGTGAGAATGCTGAAGAGAGGAAAGGGGACTTTTGCTATTATGCCCCGTGGGGAAATATTGCTGTTTTCTATAAGGGGATGGGCTATGGAACGAGCCTCTATGTCTTGGGACGGATAGAAAAAGGAAAAGAAATTCTTTCCCGGAAGGAAGGGGCTTTTGCCGCAAGAATGGAAGTTATTCAATAGTCATATATCAAAATATCAGTACAAACAATAGAGAGGTAGCCGTTATGGAATTTCAAGGCAAAGTAGTGCTTGTGGCGGGCGCTACAAGTGGCATTGGGGAAGCGACTGCGGCCATGTTCGCCGGAAAAGGGGCCTCGGTCGTACTCACTGGAAGGCGCGAAGACCTGTTGTGTTCAATTACGGACAGGCTTCGCTCCGAAGGTTGTAATGTCGCCTACATCGCCTGCGACGTTACGGATGAGGCGCAGGTCAGAAACATGATCGCCTTTACGGAAAAGTCATTCGGCAGATTGGATTATGCCTATAATAACGCAGGTATTATGAGTGATGACGTTGAAACGGCTGATGTCGGTTCGGAAGAATTCGACAGGGTGATCAATGTGAATCTGCGCAGCATGTTTTTGTGCATGAAATATGAGTTGCGGCAAATGCTGAAACAGGGCGGGGAAGGGTATTCCATCGTGAACTGCTCGTCGATCGGTGGGTTGATAGGCATGCCGGGTCGCGTCGCCTATCATGCATCCAAACATGCCGTGCTCGGCATGACCAAATGCTCGGCGCTGGAGTATGCCAAACGCGGGATTCGCATCAACGCAGTCTGTCCGGCGACCATCATGACTCCTATGGTGGAAAAAATGATGCAAACCGGAGCCATTACCGATGTAATAGAACCTGTCGGTCGTGTCGGAACGCCTGACGAAGTGGCATCGTGCGTTTTGTGGTTGTGCAGTCAGGGTGCCGGTTTTGTTACAGGGCAAGGCATCGCCATAGATGGCGGTTATACCATACAGTAGATGAGTCTCATGAAACCAGGGCCGCCTACAGAAGTGGGTGGCCCTGGTTTCATGAGATGGCCAGCTTTCTATAAGCCGTATCGGTGTACTGTCGATGATATTGATATAGCGGTGGGGACATTTATCTTGGACGGTATCTGTAGGTATATTCGCCTGAATAAATCGTTCATACGTTAAAAATGAGTATCGTAGGAAGATTCCTATGATATTTATAGAAGGCAAGATTGAGAAATATCTTAAACCTAGTGATGTTGTTATAAAATATTATCTGCCTTGTTGTACATTTTTCTATAGTGCGATGGAGATACCCCCTTTGCCTGTTTGAATACGCGCACAAAATGCGGCAAGTCATTGAATCCAACGAGATAACAGATTTCAGATACCTGCTTTGCGGAACTCTTCAGCAGTTCGCAGGCTGTATTGAGGCGGTATTGCGTAAGAAATTGTAAGAATGTCATACCGTTGAAATGTTTGAACCATGTACAAAATGCGGAGCGGTTCATATTGACCTCGACGGCAATGTCATTCAGGGGAATGGCATGGGCATAGTGGCGCATCACATAGGTGCAGACTCGCTGCATACGTTGCACGTTCCGCTCGATACGCACCGGCCTGCCTGCAAGGGTATGGTCAGGTGTCGTGAACATATCGGGCAGCAGGCGAAGCATCTCGCATAACCGCCCAAGCTCATCCTCTTCGCACATTCGCATCAGCCTGTTGCCAAGCAAACTGGCGCTTTTCGTCCCGAAGCGCAGGGCATTGACGGGAAACGATACGTCTATAAACCGATTGCGCAGTTCAGGGAATGTCCCCAGGCAATGCTCCACGAAAGCATGGCTGAAGGCCACCATCAAGTAACGGATGTGCCCGTTTCCGTCAGCCGAGTCAGGAATAAATTCCCAATGGTGGGTCATGGAGGGCGGTATCAGGACTACGTCGCCCGCCGTGAAGGGCTGTACCGTGTCGCCCGCCACTCGGTTGCCCCGTCCGTGGATGACGTACAACAGCTCCCAGGCATCATGTCGGTGCAGCTTCGCTTCCTCGGCAGGAGGGATACGAACGTCCACAAAAAAGAAGGAGTGGTTTGCTCTGTCGGGGAGTTCATACGGAGTGACGGTTTCTTCCACGACAGCCCCCTTTTCTCTGGTTTCTTGTTTATACAAATCCATGACAAATATTTTTTACGATAATGCAAGTATTCAACAAAAAATAGTGTATCATTCCTGAAAAAGCAATGGCCGGTCGGCCGGATACAGGGAGGTATGCTTTTATGGATTTTTATGAAGTTCTGGAAAAAAGGCGCACTATCCGCGATTTTTCAGATCGTGAAGTCAGCGATGAGATTTTGAAGAAGGTTTTGAGCGCGGCATTCAAGGCCCCGACGAACGACCACCTGCGCCAGCTGGAGTTTATTGTGGTGCGTGGGCGCGAAGGCATTGCGAAGGTGATTGCTCCGCTCGCCAAGAACATGGCGGCGTTCAGGAAGCTGGTGGCGGAAGTGAACGAATCCGATGACAAGGACAAGATGGCGATGTTTGCCGATGCGTTGCCCAAGCAGCAGAAAATGCTGATGCAGAGCGGCCTGCTCATCATCCCGTTCTTCCGCCAATTGACATGGCCTTTGCTCAAGCCTGTGGAACAAAGCTCGCTCAACTATTTTGCTTCGGCATGGTGCGCGCTGGAGAACATGCTGCTTGCCGCCACCGCCGAAGGTCTGGGAGCGGTGTTCCATATCCCTGTGAGCGACGAGGCGGAAAAGATCAAGGAAATCGTGAACGCTCCCGAAGGCTACGAGTTCACCTGCCTGCTTACGATGGGCTATCCCGCCGAAAATGCCTTCCTTCCCAAACAGAAGGTCATCAATATCGAGGATAGAATACATAGCAACGTCTGGTAAGTCAGGATATAAAAAGCATATCCTTTTAAGAATAAAAATCCGGTAGTTGCAAAAGCGCAGATACCGGATTGAAATATATTCATAACAATCAGTTGTCGTCACGCGCTAACGCCGCCATCCACAACATAGTCTGAGCCTGTTACAAAACTTGCTTCGTCAGAAGCTAAAAAGGCAACTACAGAAGCGACTTCATCTGGAGTTCCATATCTCCCCATAGGGACAAGCTCTTGAATCATGTTCTTATGTTTTTGAGCCTCTGCTTCTGATAAATCCGTTTTATCGTAAATCGGAGTTTTGATGGGGCCAACTCCAACAGAATTGGCCCTCACGCCGTCTTTTGCCCACTCTTTGGCCCATGTTCTCGTCAATGCGTGAACAGCAGCCTTGGATGCGGCATAAATAGACATATTGGTTACAGGTTTTGTAATCATGGTTGAGGAAATATTAATGACATTCCCCTTTGCTTGCTTCAACATTTGATAGCTGGAGACTGTTAAATCAACCAATGCTCTCACATTGATATGAAATGTTGAATCTAATTGATTGAGAGGAGCTTCAATAATTGGGCAAACAGGAGCCATTCCAGCGTTGTTGACCAACACATCAAGTTTTCCAAAAGTTTCTTTGATTTTAGAAACTACTTTTTTTACATTGTCTTCCTTTGTAATGTCCGCCGTACTATATGTGATTTTTGAATTCATGCCAGCAGTTTCTTTGAGAGAACTTTCTGTCCTTCCCAAAATGAGCACATTTGCTCCTTCGTCAGCAAATCTTTTTGCAATGGCTTGGCCTATGCCGGTTCCTGCACCCGTTACCAGTACAGTTTTATTTTCAAATCTTTTTTGCATGTTTTTTCCTTTATGGAATAAATGCAATGTCCTCGTTAAGTTGGGTTAGCCCAATCGGGCTAACCCGCAAAAAACTGGTTTTACCTTACGTTTTCTGACCATTTTTTCAGTTCAGACACGGTAACCCCCGCAGGAAATCTTTTTCCTTCTTTCAGAATGGCACCGGGGCACGACGGTTTCAGATGAGCGTTGGTATCTCCCATGCCGCTACTGCCGGAGGTGGCGAAAGGAATAATGGTTTTGCCGGTCAAATCATACTGCTCCAGAAACGTATTGATGATAGTAGGCGCGACATACCACCAGATGGGGAAACCAAGAAAAATGGTCGTGTAAGCGTCCATGTTTTCCACCTTGTCCTTGATGGCGGGGCGAGAAGCCTTGTCCTTCATCTCCAGGCTGCTTCGGCTGCGGCTGTCATGCCAGTTCAAGTCCGCGTCCGTATATGCCTGGCAGGGGATGATTTCGTGGAGTTCTCCCCCGGTAACTTTGGCCAACTCTTTGGCAACCTTGGCCGTCACGCCGCTGGCGGAAAAATAGGCAATCAATATATTGTTCATCTTTTTTCTCCCGAATTACAGATAACTGACGGTTTCGGACAATTCCTTGCGTTTATTATGGTTGGGAAGAGGAGTGGTGTTGGGGGCCGCATAACCCAAATCCAACAGCATCAAAACGTCTTCGTTTTCGGGCAGGCCCAATTCCCTGGCCATATCTTCCGGGTTGAAAAAGTTGATCCAGCAGCTGTCCACGCCTTCATTGGCTGCGGCCAGCATCATGTGGGTAGCTACAATGGAGGCATCCTCCACACCGGAATTCCGTTTTCCGCCGGGATAGGTAAAAACATTCCCTGCGTCAAAAGCCACCACAATAACGGTCGGCGCACCATACCGGCAGGGGGTAACCTTGTCGATTTTGGCAAGACCGGCTTCAGATTGGACAACATAAATTCGTTGCTCCTGAAGGTTTTTGGCAGTCGGAGCCATGCGGCCCGCTTCCAAAATGGCGTTCAGTTGTGCCGCTCCCACTTGGCGTTCATCAAATTTTTTGCAAGAGTAACGATTTTTGATGACTTCAGAAAAATCCATGTCTTTTCCTCCTGATATTGCTTGCCGGAAGTGTAAAAGGATTGTTTTTAAAACTCGAATTGGGCACTTGCAAATGAAGAGCGGTCAAAGTACATATCCCCTGTTTTGTTAACATAGTCCATATGGTAGGGATGTGCCATATAAACGTCGAAATCCTCTTTGGAGGCGAAGTCAACTGTCATAACGATTTGGTTTTTTGAACCGACCCATCCTGTACTGAATCCTATTCGCAACTCGACGATTCCAGGAATTTTTTCTTTCATCGCCTGCATGTCTGCAAGTTCTTTTTGTTTGGTTTCGTTATCAATACCCTCTTTGAAGGTTCCCATGAAAATATGCCGAATCATCCGCATTACCTCTTAGACTGTGTAGTTTGGCTTACATATTATGCCAATGAGTGTCCCAGCATATAGGCTTCATGGGCATACGGGCTTTCCTGAATCAGTGCGGGGGTTCCACATCCTTTTGCCATGATTGTTCCCACATCCTGAAGACCGAAGTATTTCGCCAACCCTGCATAGAGAGCTTGCAAATAAGACATGACTTCATCATCTGTCCTCCATGCGGTCGCAAGCAGCAGGCTCTTCTTTCCGGACAGTTTTTTATAAAAGCAATGAAGCCTGTCTATGACCAGCTTCAACTGTGCCGACATTTCATAGAAATAAACGGGGGTTACATAGACGACCATGTCGGCGTCGGCAAGAGCCTCTTCGATTTTCCCTATATCGTCGGGCACTATGCAATGCCCTGAATTTTTTCCGCGATCACACCCAAGACAGGGGGCAATGTTCATTCTCGCCACATCAAGCTGGCAGATCGAATGTCCGGCTTCTTCAGCGCCTTTGGTGAAAAAGCCAGCTAATGTATTTGACGCGCCGTCTTTATGCGGGCTTGATTTCAGGATAACGATTTTCATACGGTATGTCCCGTCAATCATGGACTTTATATTTTCCCAGCAACATTTCTCCGACGCCGGGAGCTTCAGGGTCGTGAACGCCTTTGCCCGTACGCATATCTGCGATTCCCTGCCTTGACAGGCCGCACATGCCTTGCAGGGGAAACACCGCTTTTCCCGCATGGTGAAGACCGTCACGTCACAGTCCGTCAGATCGGAAGCCAGGGTAGAGGTAACGATGTCCGAATTCCCTCCCCTGCGGGGGCTTGCACAGACAAGCAGGATTTTTTTCATGTTCTTGCCCCTCAGTCATGAACCTTATGTTTGTTCAAAAACTGCACCGTCTCTACATTCAGATGATCGATGATTTCCGTTTTTCCGGTATCAAGAGTTTTCAGTGTTTCCATGTCAGTTTCATCCAACTCAAAATCCCAGATACTCATATTTTCAAGCATCCTGTTTGGGTGAACAGTTTTGGGGATGACGATGACATTTCTTTGAATGGAAAAGCGGAGAGCGACTTGTGCCACTGTTTTGTGGTGTTTATCCGCGATGCTCTTCAATGTCGTATTGTTCCATATGTCATGGCCTCCTTCAGCCAATGGAGCCCATGCCATGACAGCAACGCCAAGTTTATTCATGACCTCAATATCATACTGACGTTGATAAAATGGGTGGCACTCAATCTGATTGACGGCGGGAGCCGTTTCAAAATTCGCACAAAGGTCAGCCAGGCGATCCGCATAGAAATTGGAAACACCGATAGCTTTTATGATGCCACTATGGAAATATTCCTGTAATGCCCGCCAGGAACCATAATAATCAGATAGCTGTTGATGCAGTAACAGCAAATCAATATATTCCACATCAAGATGTTGCAGCGCTGTTTCTACCGCTCTTTTGGTTTTTTCGTAGCCGAAGTCCTGCACCCAAATTTTTGATGTGATAAAAATTTCTTCACGGGCAATGTCGCTCTTTTTTATAGCGGCACCGACAGCTTCCTCATTATGGTATGCCGCAGCGGTATCAATCAACCGATACCCAAGAGCCAATGCTTCAGAAACGACCTGTTCGCAGAGGGACACGTTTTTTATTTGAAAAACTCCTAATCCGAGCTGGGGTATTTCCATACCGTTGTTCAGTATAATCTTATTCATAAGACCCCCTTGGTTTTGTGCCTGTTTTGGTGAAAGCAGCTTTTTGCATATTTCCCCGCACGTTGATAGAAATGTTTCATTCGGTTTTTCATGCTCGCGGCACGGGGGCCGAGGCAAACTCGGATTATCCTGTTTCGGAAAGAGGGAGGATGCGTCAGAGAGTAGCCATACGCCGCCAAGGGAGGTAGATATATTCCTCCATACTTTCTGCCTGATCCTCTACGCCGGATGACTTAAACGACTATTTGCGGCATGAAAGAAGGTCCGGACAGGGAGCGGTAATGTTGTTGGGTTTTCTACCGGTAACGCTCAAAATATATTGATAAGAAAGGTTTTTTTATGGCTGAAACGGCGCGTGTGGATATGAAGAAAAGCTGGGAATTACTGACCTCTGCCATATTTCGCAGCACAGCATCCGGGCAGGGAACGACGGACGCAGCTATCAGGGGATTGGCTTTCCATCGTTATGTCAGCGCGGGTACTCCTATGCCGCGTTTTTTGAAACCGGTCATTATCGTGGTCGCGCAGGGAAGAAAGCTGGTGCGCATTGGTAAAAATGAATATGACTATGGAGAAAATATCTGTTTTGTGACCGGAGTAAATATGCCTGTCGCAAGCTGCGTCATGGAGGCAAGTGAAGAGAAACCTTACTTGGCAATGTCTCTTTATCTGGATACGGAACTGCTATCCTCATTAGCTGTCAAAACTCCCTCCTCTTCCGGCTGCGCAAATGACATCTCTTGCGGTGCAATGATACAGGAGATGGAACCTGACTTGGTAGACGCTTTTCTGCGGTTGGCGGAACTATCAAATAAGTATAATGATATTCCAGTTATGGGGGATATTCTTCTTCGAGAAATTCATTATCGTTTACTTAGAAGTCCAATCGGCAATCTCCTCCGCACATTCAACACTCTTGGCTCACAAGGAAATCAAGTTACCAAGGCCATAAATTGGCTCCAGAAAAATTACAGAACACCTCTGCGCATAGAAGAGCTTGCCGAGCGTTCCAATATGGCCCCCTCAACATTTCATAAATATTTTAAGAGCGTTACTACTCTTAGCCCGCTGCAATATCAAAAACGTCTTCGCCTTGATGAAGCTCAGCGTCTTATGATGTCTGGGCAATGTGATGTTACTCAGGCGGCTTTCAGTGTAGGATATGAAAGTGTAACTCAATTTATTAGAGAGTATAAAAGGTTGTTTGGTAATCCTCCAAGGCGAAATATAATTTATTTAAAAAATACGAACCAAACGAATAAACTGAGTGCGATATAAATATTATGATAGTTGTATACTGATTACTTAAATCTCAAATTGGGGGCAGTCTGCCTTGATTTGCTTTTCTCAGTTGGTTCAGCTTCTTTGCAGAACTTATTGATTTGTTCCTGCATGGGGTTGATGTTGGCAATATCAATATCTCCCGCCGTTCCAAAGGTATACCAGACTGTCCTGCGTCCGTACTCTATCCGTTCGTCAAAGTTCTACCCGTGGGGACGGGGGGCTGAATAATTCCTTGGCGACCTCCTGCGGCGTGTATCCGGCACGGCGCATGTACAGGGCGATAGCGGCGTCCAGCCGTGATACATCCATCTTTTCCGGGAGCCGTTTTTTGACCATTTCCCGATAGGCGGCATAGGGCGAGGGCAGAGCGCCGTTTGGGGGGAACTCGAACTTCCTGACCTTCGCGTCAGGGGCTATCCGCTTGCGGAAACGCCGAGGTTGGCAATCTATGAATTCCATTTGCCAATCCCGTGTTTGAAGCACTGGAGTAGCATCTTTGTTTCGCATGCTTTTGGGGTTCACGTTCTGCCATGAAATTGAATACGCCACAGGATTTACCCAGTGGGTGCTCGATGCTCACGACTTGATTTTTTCAAGAAAGAGCAGCTTACTTTTTTCATCAAGCTATGGTTTGAATTTTTGCTATCCTGTATTTTCACAGAAACAAAAATTTCCTTGCCGCTAAACGGGAGGAACAAAAACTGTGAGGTACATCCATGCACATCCAACAGATTCGCAGCGCTATGGTGCGCATTGTTTATGCCGGAAAAACCTTTTTGACCGACCCTTGGCTGGCAGAAAAGGGGGCTATGGGGCCATTCAATGATCCCGGCTTCCGTTACTGCTACCCTGAACAGGGCAATATAGCCATGCCCATGTGCGATTTGCCCATGCCTGTGAAAAACATTTTGGAAGGCGTTGACGCCTATATTGTGACCCATGTGCATCCAGATCATATCGACATGGCGGAGGATGGCACAGTGGGAGCTTTGATGGATAAAAATGTACCTGTATTTGTCCAGAGCGAAGAAGATGCCGCAATCCTGGCGCGCTCCGGTTTTAAGCAGGTGGATATTTTGTCTCAGGATTCATCGTTTGCGGGAATCCGCCTTGTCAAAACACCGGGACGGCATGGAACAAAAATACCCTGCGGGCCTTCCTGCGGTGTCATTTTTGAGCATCCAGACGAAAAAAAATTGTATGTGGCTGGCGATACTATCTGGTACGATGGAGTTGCCGACACCCTGGCCACATTCCGGCCCGATGTTATCATTCTTAACGCTTGCGCGGCAGAGTTCATTGACCAAGGACGCCTGATCATGGACGACAATGATGTGAACAACGTCTACAACGCTTGCCCGAATGCAAAAATTATCGTCAGTCATATGGATAATGTTGCGCATGCTGCCATCACCCGAAAGAGTATGCGCGAACTTCTCACAAGGCGTGGTGTCTGGGACAAGGTGCTTATGCCCGACGATGGGGAAAGCTATTCCTTCTGATTTTCTCTCTCTCTCTCTCTCTGGCCTGCCTTCCTGTCCCTGACGGCGTCTGCCGATCATGCCGGGGGTTGCGCCGAAGTGTTTTTTGAAGGCGGCGATGAACGCGGATACGGAATTGTAGCCGCAGTTCAGCGCCACCGCCGTGACGCTTTGTCCGTCCTCTATTTCGGTCATGGCGTGCTGGAGGCGCATGCTTTGCAGCCAGCGTCCGAAGGTCTGTCCGGTCTGCCGGATGAACAGGCGGGCGAGGGTTTTCTCGGACATGCCCAGTTGCCGGCTCCAGTCCGAAAGCCGCACCGGGGCGTCCGGCGCGGAGAGGGCGTTGGCGCACAGTTCCACCAGCCGGTGTTCGCAGGGCATCAGCAGCGGCGCGCCCACCTCCTTGCTCGCCTTCAGCCGATCCATGAGCACGAGGCCGAGGCGGCGGCCCTCCTCGGTACTGAGGTCGGGCCGGAGGTCGTCCACGGCGAGGATCAGTTCGCGGAGCAGGGGCGTCATTTCGATGCCGTGGCAGCGGTGGAAGCGCGGCAGGCTCTCGAAGATCGACGCGTGGAGAAACAGGGAACGGTTCCACGAGGATTCGGGCATGTACCATTCGTGCTGGAGGCCGGGGGGCACCCATGTGGCCCGGTAGCCCTGACCGAGAAAATTGCCCGCGCCGGTACACAACACGATGCTCCCCGTGCATACGTACAACAGTTCGCCCCAGTCGGGGTGGACGTGCAGATCGCTCCACGTTCCGGCGTCCTGCCTTTCGTTGAATGCGTACAGGAACTGCCTGTCGTCCACGAAACAGGCTTCGTTGGTCCGGGGATTCCAGTAGTGCTGGCGCAGCGGCATGGCGTTTCTCTCGGTGACGGTTCGGATGCTGTGGAGCTGCTTTTGTTCTGCAATTCACAAAAAAGACGGCCTGCGCGACAGCTCCGCACGGATCAGAAAAAGTATTTTATCTGTAATGCAGGACTGTTGTGCGAAAGCGATTCGCAAACGCCCTTTGGCCTCCGTTTTCCGTGGGCCCCCGCAGGCCGGGAAACGCGGCTTCATGTATGCCTTTTCTGATACACGAGAGGGTCCCATGATGCAATCCGGACCTGCGGGAACCGCGCGCAACGATTTATTTTGTTTTCTATCATACTGAATTGCATTTCTTTTTATCAAAAAAATCGGTTTATCTCTCAAAATGTCCTTTTGGCGTTATTTTTTGTCCGTACTCCGCAAGCAGACCGCGCCTTCTCTGTCGTATTTTTCCCAATAGAACGAAACGAGTTTTGCGGATCGCCATAATCGGCTTATTCCATTGTTGAAAAAAGCCGAATCGGGACGTTTTGTCCTCAAAAACGATTCGTTCGGAAAAGCACAATAGCTCAAAATGGACATTTGAGCCGCGTGCCGTTTTTTTGGGGATTTGCCCCGCCACCGCGTTCCGAGCGCCCCCATACGACGCGCAACCAAGGAGTAGCTTCACATGTTGGTAAGGAAAAAGACCGTCTATGTCGGGGCCGACATCGCAACCATGTCCGATGCGCTTCCCAAGGCCGAGGCCGTCTGCGTTGCGGACGGACGCATCGAGTGCGTCGGCGGCAGGGAGGACGTGCGCCGGTACGCCGGGGCCGGGGAATACGACGTGGTGGACCTCGGCGGCGGGACCCTCTATCCGGGATTCATCGACACGCACAGCCATCTGTCGTCGTACAGCAATTGTCTGGATCAGGTGTATTGCGGCTCGTCCCTCGGCTCCATCTCCGGCGTGCAGCGGGCCTTGCGCGACAGGGCGGCGACCAGCGGCGGGGAATGGATCGTCGGGTACGGTTTCGACGATTCCGGCATCGCGGACAACCGGCATATGGATCGCCATGATCTCGACGCGGTCTGCGCGGACCGTCCGGTGCTGGTGGTGCATATTTCCGTACACATGGGCTACGTCAACACCATCGGTCTGCAACGCCTCGGCTTTACGGCGGATACGCATATCCCCGGCGGCGAGATCGTGCTCGACGGGAACGGCAGGCCCACCGGCCTGCTGCTCGAAAACGCGCTGCTCGCGGCGCTCGGCAAGCTGCCCGTGCCCACGCCCGAGGAAGTGCGCGGCAACCTCACCCGGGCCATCGCCGAATACAACCGGCAGGGATTTACCACGTTTCAGGACGGCGGCCTCGGCATCAACGGCGACGCCTCCTCCTTCCTTTCCGCCTATATGGAGCTTGCCCGCGAGGACCGGCTGAACGCCCGCGCCTACCTCCAGTTCCTTCCCGTGGAGATGGATCAGCTTCTCGCCAAAGGGCTATGGGGCATCGGCACGGATCACGTGAAGCTCGGCGGGGTCAAATATTTCGCGGACGGATCGATTCAGGGCTTCACCGGCGCGCTGCTCGAAGACTACCACACGCGCCCCGGCTACAAGGGCGAACTGCTCTGGGAACCCGAGGCAATCGAAGCCACCATCGTCAAATACCATTGCCTCGGCCTTCAGGTCGCCGTGCACACCAACGGCGACGCCGCCTCGGAAGCCGTCATCCGGGCCTTTGAAAAGGCGGTGGAGCGTTGCCCGCGTACGGACCTGCGCCACATGCTCATTCACGCGCAGCTCGTTTCCGACGCCCAGCTTGAGCGGCTCAGGGCGTGTGGGGTCATCCCGTCCCTGTTCGCGCGCCACATCGAAGTCTGGGGGGATCGCCACTGCGCCGTCTTCCTCGGCCCCGAGCGCACGGCGCGCATGGACCCGGCGGGTTCCTGCGTCCGGCTCGGCATGCCGTTCTCGCTGCATGTGGACACGCCCGTCCTGCCGGTGACGGCCCTCGGAAGCATGCACGCGGCGGTCAACCGCGTCAGCGACGGCGGGGTGCTGTTCGGTGCGGACCAGCGCATCACGGCGCATCAGGCGCTTGAAGCGTACACGACCTACGCCTCCCTGTGCTGCGGCGGCGAAAGGGACCGGGGCCGTATCGAGCCGGGACGCTACGCCGACTTCGTGCTCCTCGACCGCGATCTCGAAGCCGTCGATCCGTCCGAAATCAAAAGCGTCAAGGTCCGCATGACCATCTGCGGCGGGCGCATCGTGCATCAGGCCTGACCGTTTTCCCTTCAACAGGGAAACCGGACGTCGCTTCGCCCGTCCGCACGGGCCGGGCGGGGGCGCACCGGCGGGGAACATTCCTCAGACGGGGCACGGGGCGGCGGACCCGCCGGTGCGCCCGCACCTTGCCGCCGGAGACGGCCTTTCCTTTCTCAACCGGCATCAACCGGAGGTTTTCGTCATGAACGCGCAACGCCTTTTCGACACGCTGGAAGAACTCGCCGCCTGCAACGCCACGCCCGGCAACGGCGTGACCCGTTTTTCGTGGACCGACGCGGATCGGATGGCCCGACGCGTCCTTGAACGCGAACTTCGCTCCATCGGGCTGGAACCCCGGACCGACGGCATGGGCAACCTGCACGCCCGGCTGGAAGGCGCCTCCTCCCTTCCCGCCGTGCTCACCGGGTCCCACCTCGACACCGTACGGCACGGCGGCCGTCTCGACGGCACGTACGGCGTCGTCGCCGCTCTGGAAGCCCTCCGCTCCTTCCACGACGAGGGGTTCCGGCCCGAGCGGAGCGTCGAATTCATCGCCTTTGCCGAAGAGGAGGGCTCCAACTTCGGCTCCACCTGCCTCGGCAGCAAGGGGCTGGCAGGGCAGATCGACGCGGACGGGCTGCGGGCGCTTTCCGACGGGACGGGCACCGCCTACGACCGCCTGCGGGCCTTCGGCCTGCATCCCGACAATCTGCCCGCCGAGCGTATCCGGCCCGAAGCCGTGCGCGCCTTCCTCGAAGTCCACATCGAGCAGAACGCCGTCCTTGAAGAAACCGGGCATGAGCTCGGCATCGTCACCGCCATTTCCGGGATGCGCCTGCACCGCATCACCTACCGGGGGCATTCCGATCACGCCGCCAGCCCCATGCGGGGCCGCCGCGATCCCGTCGCCGGGTTCGCCGAGCTGGCCTCCCGGATGGAACGGCTCTGGAAGGACGGCGGGCTGCCCGAAGATTTTTCCTGCACCGTCGGTGAACTGGCCTGTTCCCCCAACGTGGGGATCGTCGTTCCCGAATCGGTGACGTTCACCATCGACATACGCCATGTGGACGTGCCCGTGCTGGAAGAAGGCTGGAAGCGCATCGAGGCCCTCGTGCGTTCCGTGGCCGAATCCCGCGGGCTTGTTTCGGAGCTTGTCCGGCTTTCCGCCAGCGGGGGCGTCCGTACGTCCCCGGAGGTGGGGGAAGCGTTCCGGCTGGCGGCGGAGAGACGGGGTGTCCAACCGCTTTTCCTCAAGAGCGGTCCCGCTCACGACGCCGCAAGCCTCGGATGCCGCGTGCCGGTCGGGCTGTTGTTCGTTCCGAGCATCAGGGGGCTGAGCCATTGTCCGCAGGAGGACACCGCGCCCGAACACCTCGCTTTGGGGGCATCGGTGCTTGAAGACGCGTTGCGCTCCCTCGCGGGGGATGGCCGCCCCTGATGCCGGAACCCGCCGGTTCCCGTGGATAACCCTATTCAGAGGAGAAACTGTATGAAGAGGCTTTTCGCCGCCGTGCTGCTGTGCGCCGCCGCGCTGCTCGTTCAGGGGCAGGCGCGGGCCGCGTCCAAGATTCCAGTGATCGTGGCGTCCTCCGTGGACACCAGCGAACAGAACTACATGAACGTCACCTACAGGAAGCTGGTGGAACTCGCGCAGAAATATTCCGGCGACGCTTTCGAGTTCCAGCTCTTCCCGAGCATGCAGCTCGGCGACGAGCAGGAAACCGTGCGCGCCATGCAGCTCGGCACCATCCAGATTTCCATGCTCGCCACCAACAACTACGCGCCGTTCGCACCGTCCTGCGGCTGGGTGAACATGCCCTACCTGTTTGATACGCTGGAGGAATTCCGCGCGCTCGTCGACGCCATGTGGGACCGGAACAACGAATGGGCGATCAGGGAAGGCGGCTGCCGCATCCTGTCCATCCTCGACATCGGGTACCGCCAGCTCACCACCAGCGCCAAGCACCCGGTCCGCAGGCTCGAAGACGCCAAGGGCATCAAGATACGCACCCCGCAGAACGCGCTTATGGTGTCCACCTTCAAGGCGCTGGGCCTCGAACCCACGGCGGTCTCCTTCTCCGAAACCTTCAACGCGCTCCAGCAGGGCGTGGTGGACGGGCAGGAGGGCTGCTTCAACAACGTGGTGACCCTGAAGTTCTACGAAGCGCAGAAGTACGCCACCATGATCAACTATTCCGTACACAGCGCCAACTTCATCGCCAGCGAGCGCTGGTTGCAGAGCCTGCCCGAAAAGGAACGCAACGCCCTGATCCGCGCGGGCAGGGAAGCCATGCTCTACGAACGCACCAAGGTCGCGGGCATGCTTGAAGCCGACGACAAGCTGATGCGGGAACACGGCATGGAACTGCTCGGCGTGGTCGAAGACCTGCCCGAATGGGTCCGGCTGGGCCGTACCGCGTGGCCCAAGTGCTACGACGTCATCGGCGACGGCGACGCCGCCAAGGGCAGGGCCGTCATGGAGATCGTGCTCGCCGAGAAGGACGCGCTCGCCAGGAAGTAACCCCCGGAACGGCCCCGAATTTCATTGGGGGAGGAGGGGCCGCGGTTTCCGTTTCCATTTACTCAGGAGTTTGCCAGATGAAAAGAATGCTCGTTGCCTGCCTGTTGTGCGCCGCCGCGCTCGGCCTTGCCTTCGGCCCCGCTCGGGCCGCGTCCAAGATTCCGGTGATCGTGGCCTCGTCCGTGGACGCCAGCCCGCAGAACTACACCAACGTCTTCTACAACAAGTTCGTGGAACTGGCCCAGCAGTATTCGGACAACGCCTTCGACTTCCAGTTCTTCCCGAGCATGCAGCTCGGCGACGAGCAGGAAACCGTGCGCGGCATCCAGCTCGGCACCATCCACATCGCCAACCTCGCCACCAACAACTACGCGCCGTTCGCGCCGTCCTGCGGCTGGGTGAACATGCCCTACCTGTTCGACACGCTGGAGGAATTCCGCGCGCTCGTCGACGCCATGTGGGATCAGAACAACGAATGGGCGATCAAGGAAGGCGGCTGCCGCCTGCTGTGCATCCTCGACATCGGGTACCGCCAGCTCACCACCAGCGCCAAGCATCCGGTCCGCAAGCTCGAAGACGCCAAGGGCATCAAGATACGCACTCCTCAGAACGCGCTTATGGTGTCCACCTTCAAGGCGCTGGGCCTCGAACCCACGGCGGTCTCCTTCTCCGAAACCTTCAACGCGCTCCAGCAGGGCGTGGTGGACGGGCAGGAGGGCTGCTTCAACAACGTGGTGACCCTGAAGTTCTACGAAGCGCAGAAGTACGCCACCATGATCAACTATTCCGTACACAGCGCCAACTTCATCGCCAGCGAGCGCTGGTTGCAGAGCCTGCCCGAAAAGGAACGCAACGCCCTGATCCGCGCGGGCAGGGAAGCCATGCTCTACGAACGCACCAAGGTCGCGGGCATGCTTGAAGCCGACGACAAGCTGATGCGGGAACACGGCATGGAACTGCTCGGCGTGGTCGAAGACCTGCCCGAATGGGTCCGGCTGGGCCGTACCGCGTGGCCCAAGTGTTATGAAGTCATCGGTGACGGCGATGCGGCCAAGGGCAAGGCGGTCATCGACATCGTTATGGCCAAGAAGGCCGAACTCTCCAAGAAGTAAGCAACAGGGCGGGGAGGGGTTCCCTTCCCGCCCCCTCTCCGGGAGGAATCATGAAGGTTTTACGCTGGCTTGACGAGTGGGCCGAAGAATTTTGCGTCTCGGTCATGTTGTCTCTGCTCATCATCTTTCTGGGGACCGAAGTCTTTTCCCGGTTCCTGCTCGGCAAATCCTTCTCGTGGGTCGAGGAGCTGTGCCGCTACCTGTTCGTGTGGGCTTCCTATCTCGGCGTCGCCATCGCGGTGAAGCGCAAGGAACAGCTCCGGGTCCTGATGCTCATGGACACGCTGGAGAAGCGTTTCCCCCGGCTGGTCAAGGTCTGTTACGTCGTTTCGGAACTTTCGTTCGCGGTGTTCTGCATCCTCGTGTTCTGCTACAGCATCACCATGCTGGAGAACATGACCCGGTTCAAGCAGGTTTCCGCCTCCCTCGAAATCAACGTGATGTACGCCTACCTCATCATCCCGCTCAGCATGGCGATCACGACGTTCCGCGTCATTCAGGGCCTGTACCGCGACTTCAGGAACCATACGCTTCACTTCCAGGGCAGGGAGGACTAGACCATGCTGCTCGTCATCTCGTTCGTCTTCTTCATGCTGCTCGGGGTGCCGCTGTTCGGCGTCATCGGGCTGGCCTCCATCATTTCGATGGTCGGCATGCCGTTCCCGATGGAATTCATTCCCCAGAACCTGTACACCGGCATGGACCAGTTCCCGCTCATCGCCACCATCGGCTTCGTGATGGCCGGGTTCCTCATGGAACCGGCGGGCATCACCGGCGAAATCATCGAAGTCGCCAAGAAGGCCGTGGGCAACATCCGGGGCGGCCTCGCCATGGTCACCATCCTCGCCTGCATGATCTTCGCCGCGCTCAGCGGCTCCGGCCCCGCCACCACGGCGGCCATCGGGAGCATCATGATTCCGGGCATGATCAGCGCGGGCTACCGCAAGGACGACGCGGCGGCCGTGTCCGCCACGGGCGGCACCCTCGGCATCCTGATCCCGCCGAGCAACCCCATGATCATCTACGGCGTGGTGGCGAACACCTCTATCGCCGGGCTGTTCATGGCGGGCTTCATCCCCGGCTTCGTGCTGACGACCACCATGTGCCTCACCGCCTACTGCATCGCCCGCAAGCGCGGCTACCGCGGCACCGGCGAAACGTTCTCCTTCCTCGCGCTGCTCAAGGCCATCTGGAACGGCAAGTGGGCGCTCGCCACTCCGGCGATCATCCTCGGCGGCATCTACGCGGGCGTGTTCACGCCGACCGAAGCCGCCGAAGTCGGCGTGCTCTGGACGCTGTTCGTGGGCCTGTTCGTGTACCGCAAGCTGACGTGGAAGAACATTTCCTCGGCCCTCATCCGCACTTCGGCCTTCGCGGGTTCCGCCACCGTGCTCGTCGGCGTCTCGATGGCCTTCTCGCGGCTGCTGACCCTGTACCACATCCCGCAGACCGTGGGCGCGTTCCTCGCCTCCATTTCCACCGACCCGACGATCACCCTGCTGCTCATCGCCCTGTTCATCTTCCTGTGCGGCTTCGTGGCCGATACGCTGGCGATGGTCGTGGTGCTCGCGCCGGTGTTCCTGCCCATCACCAACGCCCTCGGCATCCATCCGATCCAGCTCGGCGTCATGTTCGTGGTGTGCTGCGAAACCGGCTTCCTGACCCCGCCCTTCGGCGCGAACCTGTTCATCACCATGAAGATCACCGACGTGAAGCTGGAGGAAGTGGCCGTGAAGTCCTTCCCCTACCTGTGCGCCATCTGGCTGCTCATCTTCATCATCGCGGCCTGCCCGCAGTTCGTGATGTTCCTGCCGAACCTGCTCATGTAGCCCCTCCCGGGGAGCCTCCCGTGTGGCGGACCTGCCCTGTCCGCCATGCGGGAGGACGCCCTTCACGCCAACCTTACGGAGCATTCGTCATGATGCTGAAACATATCAAGATGCTGTTGGCCGCCGCGCTGCTGGCGGCCCTTCCGCTCGTCTCCGCCGCCGGGGCGGCGCAGCCCGCGCCCGCCAAGCTCTCGAGCGCATGGATGGGCGAGCACGAAACCTTCGTCGCGTGGTACGCCAAACAGCACGGCTGGGACAAGGAGGCCGGGTTCGACCTGACCATGATGCCCTTCGATTCGGGCAAGAACATCGTGGAGAGCCTCGCGGCCTACGACTGGGCCGTCGCCGGGTGCGGCGCGGTGCCCGCGCTGACCACGCCGCTCAGCGACTACCTCTACATCATCGCGGTCGCCAACGACGAATCCGCGAACAACGCCGTATACGTGCGGCCCGACAGCCCGATCCTCGCCGCCAAGGGCACCAACCCCTCCTATCCCGACGTGTACGGCTCCGCCGTCACCGTGGGCAAGGCCGACATCCTGTACCCCAGGGGGACGTCCGCCCATTACCTTCTCGACACATGGCTGCACATCCTCGGCCTGTCGGAAAAGGACGTGAAATTGCAGGAGATGGACCCCACCCCGGCCCTGAGCGCCTTCACCGGCGGCGTGGGAAACGCCGTGGCCCTGTGGGCTCCGCTGACCTACGAGGCCGAAGCCAAGGGCTACAAGTCCGTGGCGACCTCCAAGGAATGCGGGATCACCCAGCTCGTCCTGCTGGTGGCGAACCGCCGTTTCGCGGACGCGCATCCCGAGCGGGTGCAGGCCTTCCTCAAGATGTACCTGCGCGGCATCGAGGCCATGCGCACCGTGCCCGCCAAGGAACTCGCCGCCGACTACGTCCGGTTTTACAAGGAATGGACCGGCCATGATCTGACGCCCGAAATGGCCCTCGCCGATCTGGAGAGCCACCCCGTGTTCACGCTCGACGAGCAGCTCGCCATGTTCGCCCCCGGCGGCAACGTGCAGAAGGCCCTCGGCGCCATCGTGGACTTCTCCATCCGCCACGGCTCCTTCACCCCCGAGCAGATCGACAAAATGAAGAGCAAGACCCGCGTGACCGCCCGTTTCCTCGAACAGCTCAAGTAAAGACTCCGCCCGCTCGCAACGGGAAAAGGCCGCTCTTCGGGGCGGCCTTTTTTGTGCGCGGACGGGGGGTGCGCCGCCCGGATCGGATTTCCGGCGCACGCCGGAGGTCTGGCTTCCGTCCCGCCTGCTGACGCTCCCCGCACGCTCTCCGTGCGGGTCGTTTGGCGGTGGGGCGGCGGAGAGCCGTCCGGAAGGCCACGGGGGACGGCGCTGGCCGGGGGCGTTTCGAGTGCGCCGTCGATTGAGGCGGCGCACCGGCGGAGGCGTCCGGCGGAACGCGTGCGGCGGGTTTCCGGGCTTGCCGCTGGGGTCCTCCGGCCCCGTTGCCTCTGATCATAGTTGTTGTGTCTTCAATCCAATAAGGCTATCCTTCTTCCCTTCTACCGATATGTATACCCGCAGGAGCATCATGACCGTTTCTTTTGAAGCATTGGGGCTGTCCCCGGAACTGTTGAAAGCTGTTGAAGATTTGGGGTTTGAAGAACCTTCCCCCATTCAGATTTTGGCCATTCCCTCGTTGTTGGCGGGCCGGGATGCGGTCGGTCAGGCGCAGACCGGCACCGGCAAGACGGCGGCGTTCGGCCTGCCCATTCTCGAAAAGGCCGTTCCCGGCAGGACCGTGCAGGCGCTGGTGCTTTGCCCGACGCGCGAACTGGCCATTCAGGTTTCCGAGGAATTGAGCAAGCTGGCCGTGCACAAGCGGGCGATCTCGATTCTGCCGATCTACGGCGGGCAGCCCATCGAACGTCAGATCAGGGCCCTCGCCAAGGGTGCACAGGTGGTCGTGGGCACGCCGGGCCGGGTCATCGACCATTTGCAGCGCGGCACGCTGCGCCTGAGCGACGCGGGTATCGTGGTGCTGGACGAAGCGGACGAAATGTTGGACATGGGATTCCGCGAGGACATTGAGGCCATTCTGGAGCAGAGTCCGGCGGATTGCCAGAAAGTCCTGTTTTCCGCCACCATGCCGCAGCCGATCCGCGAACTGAGCAAGCGCTTTTTGCGCGAGCCGGAGATGCTGACCATCGCCCACAAGATGCTCACCGTGCCCGCCATCGAGCAGGTGTACTATGAGGTGCGCCCGTACCAGAAAATGGACGCGTTGTGTCGGGTGCTGGACTCGCAGGGCTTCCGCAAGGCGCTGGTGTTCTGCGCCACCAAGCGCAGCGTGGACGAGGTTTCCATCCATTTGCAGCAGCGCGGCTATCAGGCCGACGGCCTGCACGGCGACCTGAACCAGACGCAGCGGGACCGGGTGATGAGCCGTTTCCGCACCGACGGCCTCGAAATTCTGGTGGCGACCGACGTTGCCGCGCGCGGCATCGACGTGGACGATGTGGACGCGGTGATCAACTACGACATTCCCCACGACATCGAAGGCTACGTGCACCGGATCGGGCGCACGGGCCGCGCCGGGCGCGAAGGCAAGGCGTTTACCTTCGTAACCGTGCGCGAACAATATAAAATCCGTGAAATCATCCGCTACACCAAGGCCCGGATCACGCAGGGCCAGTTGCCGACGCTGCGCGACGTGCACAATATCCGCACCTCCAAGCTGCTGGAAGAAGTCCGCCGGACGCTGGCCGAAGGCTCTTTGGACCGCTGGCGGGTGCTGGTGGAAGAGTTTCAGAACGAGCAGTTCCCGGACGGCGACGTGCCCGCGCGCGATATTTCCGCCGCGTTGCTCAAACTGCTGATGCAGCGGGATTTCGGCAATCAGGACAACGCCAACGAAATCGACGCGCTGGCGGTTGAGCCGCGCCGTCCCGCCGGAGACGCCGACGGCAGACCGAAAAGCAAGGTCCCGCCGCGTCTGCGCAGGCCGGAGAACGAGTCCATGTGCCGCCTTCAGGTGAACGTGGGGCACACGCACGACGTTACGCCGCGCGCGCTGGTGGGCGCGATCACCGGCGAAAGCGGCATCCCCGGACGCAGCATCGGGGCCATCGATATCCAGAAGCATTGCAGCGTGGTGGAAGTGTCCGCCGAGCTGGCCGACCATGTGCTGGCCGTCCTCAACAAGGGCGTCTTCATCAGCGGGGTCAAGGTTTCGGCGACCAAGGACGAGGGCTCCGATGGCCCGCGTCCGCGCAAGCCCTTCAAGCCCGGACCGCGCCGCGGACATCCCGGCGGCAAATTCGGCAAGAAACCGCGCGGGGCCACGTCGGGCAGAAAAGCCTATGAAGAGTCCCACTAGCGGAGCTTGCCCCGAGGCGGTTGCGCCGCCAGTATCCCGACGCGTACCGAACGGCGCGTGTGCAGCCGACGTTTCGCCGGGATTCTCCCGATGAGTCTATGATGCCAAGCCGTTCCTGAGGGAATGCCGATACGCCTTCCGCCCCCGTCCCGAACGGATGGGGGCGGAAGGCGTATCGGTTTGAGGCATCATGCCGCTCTCTTCTGGTCGCATGAAACGGGAGCCTCCGTCAGCGCCCGTCGCGTTTTGCGTTCGGGGCGGCGACGAACACGAGTTCCGCAAGGGTGAATGCTCCATACATGTAAAGCATTTTTCACCGCGCTCCGCCCAGCGCCTCCATCGTTTGTGTCCCCCCTCCAGTCCCCGGACGAGCACCGCTCATCCGGGGACTTATGGTTTGCGCGTCGGGACGATTTCCGCATGGAAACGCGTCGTTCCGTACATCCGGCGGGAGAGCGGGCAGGCTTGTCCCGTGACAGGTTGAACTCTTCCGGCCTGTTACGGTGAGGGCGCAGAGTCGCGACAGGCCGTGTCGGGTGCTCCGGGCGCACGCCGGTACGGCAAAAGGAAACGGGGGAAAGCGTTTGTCAGCCGCCCAAAGCCTTTGGTGATGCCATATGAACACGATTGAGGATCGAACACGCGCCGGACCAAACGAAAGGGCATCGTACGACGGCTTTCCCGAACGATTGATAGGTAAACCAATAACAACGTCCGGCTCGTGAAGCATCCGCCGTGAAAGCATACCGGCGGCCAAACCGCGCACGCTGTATCCGTTTTGCGAAACCGTACGGAATTCCCGCGTGTCCTTCCCGTTTTGAGAACGCGTCTCCCGGATGGCGCATACGCTGATAACTCACCAAGATGTAAAGAATATCATCTATCTCATCTTGCTGTCCGCTCAAGCCGCCCCTAGACTGGGCACAATGAGGAATCGAAAGGACGGCTCCGAATCGGAAAACCGATTCCATACCGGCGGTTTTCATCACACATCACAAAGGGGAAGGACCATGAACAGTGAAGCAACGGTGCCCGAGATCGAAAAAAGGCCCTTGAGCATGATCGTCAACGGCAGGAAGGTCGGCCCAATCGACGTGCCGGTCGGCATGCCGATGATCGATTTTCTGCACCAGTATCTCCATTTGACCGGGACGCATTTCGGTTGCGGGCAGGGCGTCTGCCATGCCTGCACCGTCGTCGAAGTGCGGCCGGACGGAAGTCTGGTCGAGGCCCGGACCTGCATCGCCAATGCCCACGCCTTTGACGGCAAGACGATTATCACCATCGAAGGGCAGGCGAAAACGGACGGAAAGGGCAACATCACGGAACTGACGCCGATTCAGAAAGCCTTCATCGAACATTTTTCGTTCCAGTGCGGCTATTGCACCTCAGGATTCGTCGCGGGCGCGACCGTCTTTATCGATCACCTCAAACGCGAGCCGGTCAAACGCGCCGAGCTGGAGGGCGCGATAGAAAACGCGCTCAACGATCACATTTGCCGCTGCACGGGATACGTGCGGTATTATGAAGCCGTGCGGGATGTCGCTCTCGCCACGCCCGGATGCGTGATCGAACAGGCGGATTCGTTATGAAAAAACATACGTTGCGTAATGGACTTCTGATTTTGATCGTCATCACCGCGGTGGCGGCGCTTGCCGTTCTGTTCGGCCTGTTCCGAACATCGGACGTGGCTCCGCAGGCGGAGCGGGCTCTTCCGCCCGAGCGGATGCAGGCGCTGATCCCGCACGGGCGCGAACTGGCTCTGGCCGGAGACTGTTTCGGGTGCCACTCGTTGCCGCAGGGGCCGATGGGGGCCGGAGGGCTGGCGATAGGGACGCCGTTCGGCACGCTGTATTCGACCAACATCACGCCGGATAGGCAATACGGCATCGGCAACTACACGCGGGCCGACTTCCACCGCGCCATGCGGGACGGCATCGCGCCGGGTAACCGGAATCTCTATCCGGCCATGCCCTTTGTGTTCACCCACATCACGACGCCCGACGACATCGACGCGCTCTATGCCTACACCATGAGCATCCCGGCCATACCCGTCGCCAACAGGGCGAATACCGGGGTGTTCGTGCTCCCGGTGCGTCCGTTCATGAACGTCTGGACGCTGCTGAACTTCCCCGACCGCACGGCGCCGCAGGACGACCGGCGCTCCGCCGCATGGAACCGGGGCGCCTATCTCGTCGAAGGGCTGGCGCATTGCGGGGCCTGCCATTCGCCGCGCAATATCATGATGGGCGTTGAATTCTCCCGGGCCTTGCAGGGCGGTGAAGTGGACGGGGCGGCGGTCCCCGACATCACCGCGGCGACGCTGGCGAAACGGGGCTTTGACGTCCCGACCCTGAGCGCCTACCTCGCCACGGGCATCGCCCCGCAGGGAACCTCGTTCGGCGGCATGTACACGGTCACGCACTTCTCGACCAGCGCGATGGAACCGCAAGACGTCGAGGCCGTCGCCACCTATCTGCTCACCGGCGGGGACGGCAGGCTGGTGCCGCCGGTCGCGCCTCCCGCGCCGTCGCCGCAGGCCGCCGCACCCGAATCCGGCACGCGCATGGCCGAAGGCCGTCTGACCTATCTGGCTTCCTGCGCGGGCTGTCACGGCATGAACGGCGAGGGCATCCCCCATGTCAGCCCGGCCATGAAGGGCAACGCGACGTTGGCGATGGCCAACCCGCAGACGCTCATCGGCGTCATCCTCAACGGCACGCCCACCCAGCTTTTCAAGAACGGAGAGCGGATGTACGCCATGCCGCCCTTTGCTCACCGCCTGCCCCCCGCCGAAATTGCCGATCTGGCGACATGGCTCAGGGCGGAGTGGGGCGGCCAGACCGCGCCGGTAACGGTCGGACAGGTCAGCGCCGAGGAAACCGCGGTACGATGACCGGCACGAGGACGGGACCGCCGCAGGATGCGGCGGCCTCCTTTCATGACGCCAGCAGGTGTTCCTGCGCAAAGGGATTTCGAACGGGAGAAAAACGATGACGATGTACAGTTCGCGACGTCATTTCATCAAAATGGGTATGTTTTTCGGTATTTCCGTGATGATCGGGCGGCTGCCCGACGCTTCCGCGCTCGAAGTGCATTCGGGCTTCGATTCGCTGGACTGGCTATCGCCGGACGGCAAGGTCCGCTACCGGTGGGACGCCCTGCGCAAAGTGACCGGACAGAAGACCTTCGCCCGGGACTTCCGCGCGCGCGATCTGCCCGGCTGGCCCAAGGCGCAGGCCCATGCGTTCTTCATCAAGGCGACGCGGGCCGACCGGGCCTTCGAGCGCGTGGACCTGAGCCTTCTGGGTCCGCACCTGCAACCCGACCGCCTTGTCCTGCATGAAGACCTCGCAGCCGACGGCGTGACGGTTCCGCAGCCCGAGAGTCTGGCCGCCGAGTTCTACGGCAAGAACTTTCTGGTCCCCAAAGGACAGACCCCGCCGCTGATCGGACATCCGGTGGCGCTGCTGGTGTATCGCGATTTTGATCGGTTCGAGGCGGCGAAACGGCTTTTGCGTTTTGAGGATGTGGTGAAATACGGCGCGGTCACCGGCCCGAATACGCCGCCCAATTACGGCGCGGCGCGCTACGTGCGGATCGGCGGGGAGACTCCGGCCTCCTCATCCGTCTATTCCCCGATGCAGGACGCCATCATCTGGGGCGCTTTCGACGGCAATACTCCGGTGTGGCCCCCGGAATCTCCGACCGGCGTGTTCGTGCCCGCCTCCGTGATGCTGAAACTGCGGGGTGGCGGCGGCGTCCGCGATCCGCGTACGGTCGCGCGCGAAACCTATGAGCCGATGCGGCGCGGCATGGACGCGGCCTCGGACATCGCAAAGGCCATCGAAGCGGCCCGCAAGGATGAAAACAAGCTGGTGCTCGACCGGCACGGCTTCTCGCAATCCATTGATCCCTGCGCCTTGGAGGCGGACAACGGCAACGCGTGGTATGACGCCGAGACGCGCACGCTGCACCTGATCGTGGGCGCGCAGTCGCCGTACGAGGTCGCCCGCGTCGCGGCGCTTATGGTCAGGGACAACAAGCGGTTCCCGGTCGAAACGATCAAACTGCTTTCGGGAACCACCGTCGGGTACGGCTCCAAGGACCATTCGCTTTTCCCGTTCTATGCCATTGCGGCGTGTTTCTATGGGGACGGCCTGCCGGTGCGGCTGGCCAACGACCGGTACGAACAGTTCCAGCTCGGCATCAAGCGCCACTCGGTCGAAATGGACGTGACCATCGTGGCCGACCGCAGGAGCGGCAAATTTGACATCCTGAAGGTGTATTACACGTTCAACGGCGGCGGCCGCGCGAACTTTTCCTTCTCGGTCGCACAGGTGGGGGCGACCGCCGCGCAATCGATCTACTATTTTCCGAAATCCGATCTGACGACCGTGGCGCTGGCAACGCCCGCCGTCGAGGCGGGATCGATGCGCGGTTACGGCACGTTGCAGGCCATGAGCATCACGGAACTGATGGTCGACGAGCTTGCCGTCGCGCTGGGCATCGACCAGATCGAACTGCGCCGCCGCAATGCCCTACAGGCCGGTTTTGAAAACACGCAGGGCGCACAGCCGCTGGGCGAGCTGAACAATGTCGCAATGCTCGATCTCGCGGCAAAGCATCCTTTGTGGGTAAACCGCGAGAAGGCCAAGGCCGACTTCGACAGGGCCAATCCCGGCAGGAAGTACGGGGTCGGCTTTGCGCAGGTGCAGAAGGACTACGGCACGGGCGCGGATACCAGCGCGCTGGCGCTGGAATTCGATGCGGACGGCACCGTGCGGATGCGCCACTGCGTGCAGGAGATCGGCACGGGCGCGACCACGGCCCAGCAGGTCATCGTCCGCGATCTCTTGGGCAAGGCTCCCGATTTCGTCGAGTTCGGCGTTGCGGAATTCCCCGAACTGCCGATGGTCAGCAATTGGGAACCCTATTCGACGACGCAGGAACAGCAGGATGCGTTTCAGAAGAATCCCTACTGGGTGCCGTTCATGCTGCCGGCCATGAGCGCCTCCAACAGCGCCTATTTCATCGGCTTCGGCACGCGGCAGGCGGCGAAGTTCCTGTTTGAAAACGCGCTGTGGCCGGCGGCGCGCGCCATCTGGAGCGAAGGGCCGTCCGGCGGGCAGATCGCCAGCGGTCTCATGACGCCGGACGATCTGCGCGTCGTCGAAGGCGGCATCGGCGGCGGGGGGATGGAAACCCTGCCGTTCGCGCGGGTCGCCCGGAAGGCTCATGAACTGGGGCTGGTGACGGGGGTCGCCCTGCACTGTTTCAGCCGCTGGGAATGGGCGACGGCGACGTTCGACATCCCGACAATCGGCCCGCGCACGATAGCCGCGGATGTCCTTGCGGTGCGTTACGGCGATGGAGCCGCGCCGGAGCTCAAGCGGCGCATGACCACCGGCGGTTACGACTTCATCAAGAGAAGCGGCGTGAACTATCCCGCGGTGCAGCGCAACAATGCCGGCGTCACGACCTATACGCCCGCCGCCTGCATCGTCGAACTCAATGTGAACACCTTTACGGGCGAGATAGAAATCATGCGCCACCACAGTCTGGTGGACAGCGGCCGGATGATCGTCCCGGAACTCGTGTCCGGCCAGTTGCAGGGCGGTCTGGCGATGGGCATCGGGCACGCGCTGATGGAGGAACTGCCGCTCTATGAGGACGGGCCGGGCAACGGAACGTGGAACTTCAACCGGTATACGCTGCCCCGGGCCAAGGACGTCGCGGTCTGGAAGCAGACGGCGGAGTACCTTGCCCCTCTGTCCGAAACCTCACCGACCAGAGGCTTGGGGGAAGTGGTGATGGTGCCGATCATCGCGGCGACGGGAAACGCCGTCACCCACGCCATCGGCAAGCGGTTCTACCAGCTCCCCGTGACGCCGGAAAAAATCAGAAAGGCGCTCGCGCTCTAACCGCGCGCCGGGACCTCCCGTGCGGACGGAGGCTGACGCGGCAAGAGGAAATCGCCTCCGCAGGCAGTCATGGCAGCCATAGGCGCGGGAATGGCCCGTGCCTATGGCTGCCCTTGGCGTCTGAAACTCCCGGAGTTGCCGGAAGCATGCGCGATCAGCCGAATACTCGGCGCATGCGGTACAGGACGGCCAGAAACCGAAAACGATTCCCGGACTCCGGGAGTTGCACAATCTGTGGTTCCTGAAGAACATCCGCCGGATGTCCCACACGATTGCGTCATAACCACAGGCAACGTGGCCGACTCTGCATGACCAGCCCGGTCGCCTCCCTTTTTTGCTGTTTTTATTCGTCATGCTCCTTTTTTCGGCGATGGAACATCGGGGAACAGATACAGAAACCTTGCCTTTTCGCAGCCGTTTGGTCAGACGGCGGAAACAGGTCCGCAACGGTTCAGGCTGAGGGGGGGAAACCTCAAGGCGTTTTTGCGTTCCCTTTCTTGTTGAAAACCGCGCCTGCGGGAACCATCAATTGTGCCGCTTCATTGTAGAGCATGGTCGTGTCGATAGAAGCATGCCCCGCAAGCGCCTGTATGCTTTCAAGCCGCACGCCCTTGCTGGCGAGGTAGGTAAAACAGGAATGGCGGAACCAGTGCGGGGAAACGTCGGGGCGGTTCATGAGGACCGTAAGCCATTTCTTGACCATATGATAGAGAGCGTGCCGCTGAATTGGCTTTGAGGGGTTCCTCAGATTTCCAAAAATCGGCAGATGGGGAGCCACCCCCGTCAACTTCCCGTATGCATTGAGTCCTTCGTCAATTTCATCGGGGAGATAGATGCGCCGCTCCTTTGCGCCCTTGCCCATCACGTTGAAATAGCGTTGCCCCTGCCAGACGACGATATCCTTCCAGCGGAGGGACACGGCCTCTTCGCCCCGCAATCCGGTCATGAAGAGCGTCTTCAGGAGCACAATATCCCGCTGCGGGGCCCCGTGTTCCTCAAGGCGGTCGAACAGGAGCAGCATTTCCGATTCGGAAAGGCTGTGCGTAAGGTTTCCGGGAAGCGAAATTCCGGCGCCATCCCGGCGTTTTTTGAGGAATGCCGTGGGGTTCAGCGCGATGGCTCCCGTGTCCACCAGGCGTTTGAAGTAACTTTTCAGGGCCCCGATAATCGTATTGACCGAACGGGGCTTGAGGCCTTTCATCCGACATTGCCGGATGTAGCTTTCCACGTCGCGGGCGGCGATTGTGAACGAGGGTTTTCGGGCATAGTTCAGAAACTCGACGATATACCGACAGTACAGTTCCACGGTCGCCATCGATTGCGCGTATACGGCGTTGAGGAATACAAGAATGATGCGTTCGTCAGGAAGCAGATCGTCTTGCGCGGATATGTAGGCCGAGACATCCGCGTATTCGAGGCTCCGGTCGAAGTGCCGGAGTATCCGGTTTCTGGCGAGAGGCGTCCAGTCATCCTGAATCGGAAGTTTTTCGTCGGGGACGATTTCGGGGAGTGCCGCCATGAGTGGGCCTTTGATTTTGGAATGGTTTCTATGTAACTTAACCCTGATTAAGGTAAATGAAAGGCCCGTAAAAAACAACCCACGGAAATTTACGCATAGAGAGGCGTTCCAAACGTTTTTCGCACATCATGAATAAAGATTCATGATTTTTATTTCGTCCGCCTTAAACGGTATTTTTGCAGGAACAAACTTCGGAGGTTCGCCCGTTCAACGCTTCTGTCGGCATGTTGATACGGCACCGGAAGCCTCAACCGGGCGCAGTCCGATCCATCGTGTATTCCGGTCAACCGGAGGGCTCCTTACGAGTCGGGTCTGCTTGCGATGCCTTGCGTGCGTCAGCCATGCGGGAACAGTGTGGAACGTGATGCGAAGCCCATGCAAATGAAGTACGCTCTCAGCGAAGTCCGCGCCGTCATCTGTCTTGGCGGTATCCCCAAAAAGGAACTCCTATGGCGAAGACTGGAAAACCGTCACCGTGGGCGGCTCGGTACGTTCCGGTGAGACACATCCGTTTCGGCTATCGTCCAATCCGCGGGCCTCGTCCGACACGAGGATACCGGCACAGTGAACCTTCGGGGTACTTCGTCGGGGCGGATGCCTCATACCGGACGACGCTCAAGAGGCCCCACGCCCATGACATTTGTGTGACAGCGATTGTCATATTGCATAAATGGCCTATACTCGGCGTGCCGCCCTCCATCGTGTTTGGCTATCGCTGCCGAACGGAGCCTGTCGCAGGGCCTGCGGCGGGCATTGTTCCGCGCCGGTGGATTGAGCGGCTGTCGGAAAACAGATGCGTTTCCGCTTCGGGCATGCGTTTTTCAGCCGCAGCGCCATCACCCTCAACCCTTGTGAGACCATGCTGACAGCCAATCGGAAAACGGAAGACTGCACCTTTCTCGCCCTGCTTATCGGCGTCACCGCCCTTTTCCTCTGGATGCTGCTGCCCTTCTTCGACGTCATCTTCTGGGCGGCGACGATAGGCATCCTGTTCCACCCCGTCTACAGGGCCATTGCCGAAAAAGGCGGGATGGGGCGCATCCTCTCGGCATTCGTCACCATCCTGTTGTGCCTTGTCCTGATCATCATCCCCCTTTCGTATATCCTCTATAACTGTTTTATCGAAGCGACCCTCCTGTACGAACGGCTGCTTTCCGATCAGGATTCCTTCGTCGGCTACATCGATCGGATCAGGGAATCGTATCCCTTCATTCAGGATTGGCTTCATTACGCCGGGTACGACATCGAGCGCATCAAGAGCCTTCTGACCAAGGCGGCGCTCTCCGCCAGCAGTTTCCTTGCCAAGAACACCGTCACGTTGGGCGAAAACACCTTGGGATTCCTGACCAATCTTGCGCTCGTCCTCTATATCGCCTTCTTTCTGCTCATGGACGGAGCCAAGATACAGGAACTCCTCATCAAGGCCCTGCCCTTTGGGGATCACCGCGAAAAGCTGCTTTTCCGCAAGTTCGCAGAAGTCACGCGGGCGACGGTGAAGGGCAGTCTTCTCGTCGCCGCCGCACAGGGCGCGCTCGGCGGGATCATCTTCTGGCTCCTCGATATTCACGCCGCGCTCCTTTGGGGCGTCGTGATGAGCGCGCTGGCCCTGATCCCCGTCGTGGGCGCGGCGCTCGTCTGGGGGCCGGTGGCCGCGTATCTTCTGCTGACGGGCAATTATTGGGAAGGCGGCCTCCTGTTGGCGTACGGCTCCACCGTGATCGGCCTCGCCGACAACATCCTCCGCCCGCTGCTCGTCGGTCGCGACACCAAGCTGCCGGACTTCCTCGTACTGCTCTCCACCCTTGGGGGCTTCGTCTTCTTCGGCATGGACGGCTTCGTCACGGGACCCACGCTCGCCGTGCTGTTCGTAACCGTCTGGCAGATTTTCATTGCCGAGTTCGGGGCCAACGCGCCGGTCGTTCCCGCAGGTTCCCCCGCCCCCGCCGGTATTCCCGTCAGGCCGCAGCCGGACGGTTCCACGCCTTCGGAATCCCCCAAGCGCACAACGCCGCGCAAGTCCCGCAGGCGGCGGTAAGGTTTTCCCGAAAACCGGAACACGCCGTAGCGTCCCGCTGCATCGCCGTATCATCCCAACCGGTTGCGCCCAAATCAGCAAGCCCCGCATGCATGCCTCGTGCGGGGCTTGCCGGTTTGTCCGAGCGTCGCGTTTTCTCTCCCGATACCTCACCCGGCTCGGCGGAAGCCGTCCCAAGCAGGAAGCCCCCTCCTCGCCGCATCCCTTTTCAACGTTCCCTTGTACGTCCGAAGTCCTCGAACGGCGCTTGCGCCGGAACCGGAATACACATCCGTGCCGCAGGCGTCGGAAGGTGCCGCCCGGTCCGCCCAAAGCGTCCTTTCGTGCCGCAAGGAACGAAACGCCTTTTCCGTACGTTCTTCAGCGGCATACCGGTGCATTGGGCCGCTTTTTTCTTTCGGAATGTTTCATAGTCAGGTGAAATGACACACGCTATTTCGCACGGGAGGACTCCGCCGCCCTCCTTTCGCCTACACGCCTTTTTTCACAATTTATCATCCAGCTTATGGAAGGCGCCCCCGCTTTTGCTAGGGTGGGGACAAGGGCGAGCCTTCGGATTCCGCACCGCGTTCCCGGACCGGACAGCGCATCATACGCCGAACAAGAGGAAGGCCGCGTATCCTTTATCGCATACAAGTCTTTCTGATTACAGTATGATATGCAGATTTTCCTAAAATAGGGTAACGTGTTCCGTACGGTCTCCGACCGACAACATCCAACGATAAGGAGAAAAAGTCATGCGTAGGTTTCCAGCGTTCCGTCTTTGTGCCGCCGTGGTGCTGAGCCTGTGTTGCGCCCCGCTTGTCCATGCGGGAACATACCCGGATCACCCGATCAAGATGCTGACGATGACCAAACCCGGCGCGCAGATCGATTTGCTGACCAGAGCCGTGGCCGAAAAACTGAAGGACGACCTCGGACAGCCCGTACTGGTCAGCAACGTTCCCGGCGGATCGCACGGCAGCGTCATGGCCACCGAACTGGCGTCCTCTCCGGCGGACGGCTACACGCTCGGCGTTTCCGCGACCGCGGCGTTCACCTATTCCCCCCACTTCGTACGCACGAAGTACGGCCTTGGCGATTTCCAGTTCCTTTCGCTGCTGGGGCTGAATCAGAGCGGGATCATCTGTCTTCCCGACCGCCCGTGGAAGACGCTGAAGGAAGCCTTCGTCTGGGCCAAGAAGGAAGGCAAGGGCCTCACGTATATGTTTCAGGGCTCGGATGACCGCGACGCCATGAAGCGCATCGCCGAACGGGAAGGCGTCAGGCTCTCGCTGATGCCCAGTTCCGGCGGTCCTTCCGTCATTTCGGCGGTCATGGGCGGGCATGCCGATCTGGGGCATACGGGCGCGATCTTGTTCGATTACGTCCTGAGCGGAAAAATCCGCTGTCTGGCCGCGTCCACGCCGGTCCGCCTCGCCGAGCTTCCCGACGTTCCCACGCTCCGCGAGCAGGGATGGGACGAATCCGTCGAAATGTATGTGGTCCTCGCCGCGCCCAAGGGACTCCCCGCTGACGTGCTGCAACGTCTGAACGCGGCGGTGGACGAATTGAAGCGGGACAAGGCGTTTTCCGCATTCGCCGTCGAAAAGCTGCGCATGCGGCCCGTGGAATTCGGTATGGACCACGCCGCCGGATATATGGAAGAAGCCTCCAGACGGTACGCGGCGCAGGCCGCGCGCTGACGCCGTTTCACCCGGAACGCGGGCCGACGCCCGCGCCGGGCGGGGCGGATTCCCACACGGACCGGGGCGCAGCCTGAGGCGGATGCCCGCCCGGCGCGGGAGCCGCCCCGCATCGCCCGCTCGGGACGCGAACCTCGGGTGCGTCCCGCCGACCTTCACAGGAGCCTCTCATGACCGAATTACAGAGGGATACCTTGGCCTACGCCGTCGTCGCGGCGGCGAGCGTCTGCCTTCTCGTCTGGATCATCCCCGCCCATACGCCGGAATATCCGGGGTACGGCGTTCCCGCTTCCCTGCTTCCCGACATCGCCGCCGGGTTCATGCTGGCGTTGTCCCTGCTCGGGCTGGGGCGGGCCGCCCTCACGCGGCGGAGGAACAACGCGTCCGGCGAGGGCGCGCAAACGACCGTCCGGTGGCGGCATCTGGCCTGCTTTCTCATTCCGTGCGCGCTGCTGATGCCCGCCATGTCGTGGTTCGGCTTTCTGCCCGCCGGGATTGCGTTCATGGTCGTCATTCAGCTCTGCTGCGGACAAAGGCGATGGCTTCCCATGACGCTCGTTGCCGTCGTTCCCGTGCTTTCCGTATATGCGATCATGCGTTTCGGGCTTGGCGTCCCCATGCCCTGACCCCTTCCTCAAAGGATCGAAAACGATGTTGGACATGATTCTTGCCGGACTTTCCGAGGCGTTGCAGCTCGCCAACCTGCTGTTCGTGCTGCTCGGCGTCATCGCGGGCATGATTGCGGGGGCCATTCCGGGCGTCAACGGCCCTATGGCCATCGCCCTGTGCATTCCCCTTTCCTATTATATGTCTCCGGTGGCGGCCATCGGCTTTCTCGTCGGCCTCAACAAGGGCGCGTTCTTCGGCGGATCGATTTCCGGCGTACTGCTCAACACGCCGGGCACCCCGGAGTCGGCGGCGACCACATGGGACGGCTATCCGCTGGCGAAGCAGGGCAAGGGCGAAAAGGCCCTGCGCATGGCCCTGTACGCCTCGGTGACGGGTGACGCCTTTGCCACGCTGGTGCTCATTCTGGTGGCCGCGCCGCTGGCGGCGGTGGCTCTGTACATGGGTCCGCCGGAGATTTTCGCGCTCATCTGCATGGCCATGACCATCATCGCGGGGTTGGGCACCCGTTCCCTTCTGCGCGGCTTCATCGCGGCGGCGTTCGGGGTCCTGATCGGGACGGTGGGCATCGAGCCCGTCTCCGCCCTGCCTCGCCTGACCTTCGACATCGTCCCGCTCGAACGGGGCATCTCCCTGATCCCCGTGGGCATCGGCATGCTGGCCTTCTCGGAAATCATCATCCAACTGGAGCAGCTCGGGCGCAGGGAAGAGCGCGACGTGATCACCTTTTCCTCCCGGCCCGAGGACCGCTTCATCACCCTGAAGGAGTATTTCGAGTGCCTCAAGACGCTCGTCCGCTCCTCCATCGCCGGGACGGTCGTGGGCGCGCTGCCGGGGCTGGGCGCACCGGTCGCTTCCTTCTTCGCCTACGATCAGGCCGTGAAGCACTCCAAGGAGCCCGAAACCTTCGGCACGGGCAGGCTTGAGGGCATCGCCGCCTCCGAATCCGCCAACAGCGCGGTGGTCGCGTCCAGCCTTATCCCGCTCTTTACCCTCGGCATCCCCGGCAACATGGCGGCGGCGCTGCTCATCGGCGCGTTCGTCGTCCACGGCATGATCCCCGGCCCGCTCATGTTCGAGCAGAACGCCCAGTTCATTTACGCCATCTACGGGAGCCTGATCATCGCCAACCTGTTCCTGCTCGGGGTGGGGCGGCTCGGCCTGCGCCTGTTCTGCAAGGTGGTGCAGATTCCCTCGGTCATCCTCTATCCGATCATCATCTTCACCTGCGTGATGGGAGCCTATCTCGCCCAGTACGCGATCTTCGACGTGACGCTGATGCTCTGCTTCTCGCTGTTGGCCTATTTCATGCGGAAGTTCGACTACTCCTTCATCTGCCTGATCATCGGCTTCATCCTCGCCCCGATCTGGGAAACCTCGCTGCAACAGGTGATCATCGCTTCGGAGCAGGACCCGTATATGTTCCTGACCCGCCCGGTCGCGGTCGTCCTGATGCTCATGACCTTCTTCATCATCGGAAAGTCGGTGCTGACGGAGGGAAGAAAAAAGTAACCCTGACCGGAAAACTATTCTCCGACTGATAGAACCGCGGACGATATGCCCGTATACTTTCCGTAAAGCCGAACGTTACGTTCAGAGACGTTTTTCAGGAGAACCCCTATGGCCTATATTGCAGCCCAACGGATGCGCCCCTTCCATCCGAAACAGTTGTCCGACATCGAAACGCGGATCGTCACATGCGATCTTCTGATCATCGGCGGCGGCAACGCCGGGTGTTTCGTGGCGACGGAAGCGGCGAAGCTCGATCCCTCGCTCAAGGTCGTGATCATGGAAAAGGCGGAAATCATGCGTTCCGGCGCCTGTTCCGCAGGCATGGACGCCATCAACACCTACATCCCCAAGGGAAAGACGCCCGAAGACCTCGTCCGCTGGAGCCGCGCGCAGGTGGGCGGCGGGCCGCTCCGCGAGGACCTCGCCCTCTCCAACGCGGAGGAGCTGAACGAATCCGTGGAGGACCTCGAACGGTGGGGCCTGCCCATCCTGCGGGACGAAGAGGGAAACGTGCGCTATCGCGGCAAATGGGACATTTCCATCCACGGCGAACAGCTCAAGCCGATCATGGCGGAAAAGGCGCTTGAGAGCGGGGCCGACGTGTACAACCGCGTCGCCGGGACCGGCCTGCTCATGCACGAGGGCCGCTGCGTCGGGGCGATGGGCCTCGGCGTCCGCGACGGAGCGTTCTACGTGTTCAGGGCGAAGGCCACGGTCATGGCTACGGGCGGCGCGGGCACGCTGTACAAGTCCTACACGGCGGATTCCACGGACAGCGGCGCGCAGATATGGATGTGCCCCTATTGCGTGGGGTCCGGGTACGCCATGGGCTTCCGGCAGGGCGCTGAGCTGACGAGCCTCGAACAGCGCTGGGTCGCCACCCGCACAAAGGACTTCTGCGGGCCGGTGGACACCATCTCCGTGGGCTACGGCGCGCCTATCGTCAACGCCAGAGGCGAACGGGTCATGAGCCGCTATGCCGATCTCGGCGGCGACGCCGCGCCGCGCTACATCCGGGCCAACGCGCCTATGGAGGAGTGGCTTGCCGGGCGCGGGCCGTGCTACTGCGACACCACGCATCTGACGCCGGAAACCGGCAAGGCCATGATGGAGGACTACCTCAACGAACGGCCTTCCTTCGTGCTGTTCCTCGCCAGCCGGGGACAGGACGTCACCAAAGAGCCCATCGAGATTTACGGTTCCGATCCCTACATCCTCGGCGGGCATACCGGCGGCGGGTTCTGGGTGGACCTGCGGCGCATGACGACCGTTCCCGGCCTGTTCGCCGCCGGAGAAACGGCGGGCGGCAATCCCAACAAGTTCGTCGGGGGATGCTGCGCCGAGGGCAAGCTCGCCGCGCGCGGGGCCGTGGACTACATGCGGGGGGTGTCCCTGCCGCCTCTTGACGAGGCGCAGGTCCGCAGGGAACGGGAACGGGTCTACGCCCCCTTGCTGTCCCGCGACGAGGAAGGCATCCGCCCCGTCGAAATGAAGGAACGCCTGCAACGCCTGATGGACGAGTACGCGGGCGGCATCAGCCAGTTCTACCGCACCAACGAGGAACGCCTCGACTACGCCCTGCGCCACATCGCCGTGCTGCAATCGCAGTTCCGGTATCTCCGCGCCGCGGACAGCCACGAACTGATGCAGGCGCTGGAGACGATGGACCGCGTGGACGTGGCCGAAGCCGTGGTGCACCATCTCAAGGCCCGGAAGGAAACCCGCTGGGCGGGGTGGCAGACGCGTTCCGACTACCCCGAGCGCGACGACGAGCGTTTCGACTGTTTCATCGAGAGCCGCCGGAACCCCGCGACGGGCGAAGTGTCCACGTTTACCCGCCCGTATGAGCAAATCGTCCCCGGCGATCGCCATACGGCCTGACGTTACTGAGAAAAACCATTCCGAGGTTTACCATGCCACCCAAAGTTGATACACGGAAATGTACCGGATGCGCCGGAAGTGCGGAATCCTGCTGCGAGCGGGCCTGCCCCGGCGATCTCATGGCGGTTTCCCCTGAAACCGGCAAGGCTTACTGCCGCGCGACGAACGAATGCTGGGACTGCATGTCCTGCGTCAAGGCCTGCCCCTCCGGGGCGCTGGAAACCCGGATGCCCTACCAGTTGGGGTACTACAAGGCGACCCTGCGGCCGATCATGGGGAAAGACACCATCACATGGAAGTGCCGGGATATTCACGGCCGGGAGTTCGTGTACAAATACGTCAACCGGCTCCGCTAGTCAGGACGCGCTCCCGTCAACGCGGCCCGTCCGTCATGCGCGGAGGGGCCGCTTCGTTTCGGGGGCAAGATGGAAAATCTGTGGTATTTGCAGGAACGGGATTTTTTCGCCGGGCTGGAAGAACAGCGGCAACGTTTTCTGGGGCGCGCCATCCGCAAGACGCTCCCCAAAAACGAAATCGTCTTTTTTGAAGGCGACACGGGCGATTCCTGCTTTTATGTCGCCTCCGGGCTTGTCCGCATTTTCAGCATTACGGATTCGGGCAAGGAATCCATCTTTTTCCTGCGCCGTCCCGGAGAGCTGTTCGGCCTCTCGGAAGTGCTGAACGCCTTCCCGCGCCGGGCCAACGCGCAGACCCTGATGCCTACGGAACTGTATGTGATGCCGAGCGGGACGTTCGACAGCCTGCTCGCCGAGGACTACGCGCTGGCCCGGCGCGTGATCACCATGCTGGGCAGCCGGGTCCGCTATCTCGGGGACAGGCTCAGCAACCTCGCCACCGGGAGCGTCATGAGCCGGCTTATCAAGCTGCTGATCTCGCTCGTATACGATCTGCTGCCCGATGCCGAGGCATGGGAAAGGCCCGTCGCGCTTCCGGTCCGCATTTCGCAGGAACAGCTTGCCTCCATGACCGGCTCCACCCAGCCTACCGTAAGCGATCTGCTGCAAAAGCTGCACAAGGCGGGCCTGATTTCCATCGAGCGCCGCCGGATCACCATAGGCAACCCGCTGCACCTGCTCGCCCACGCCGAGGAAATCGTCGAAGACTGAACGTCGTCCGGCGGGGGCCGTTCAGCGCGGGCCTTGCATCCCGACTTCGGCGTAGCCGGACGCCAGCGTATCGACGAGCACGTTGCCGCAGGGAGAACCGAGCACGTCCGCGCCGAGGAAGAAGGCCCACAGGGCGAGTTCCGGGGCGTTGAGCGTTCCGAAGCCCGAAAACTTGACGCCCACACCCTCGGGGAGCGCCTCGCGCATGACCCGGATGTGCGAAAGCGCCGGAGCGCCCGCCCTGCCGGTGGAGGTCTTCACATAGTCCACGCCCGCCTCGGCGGCGCACCGGCAGGCCGTGCGGATTTTCTCCGCATCGAGCAAGGACGTTTCGAGAATCGCCTTGACGACGATGCCCCGGCCTTCCACCGCACCGACCACGGCGGCGATGTCCCGCGTGTAGGCGTCGAAGCGCCCTTCCTTCAACAGCCCGATGTTGGTCACCATGTCCACGGCGCAGGGTTTTCCGCCGACCCGCTCCACGGCGTCCATGACCTCGGCGACCTTGGCCTCGGTGGACAGCGAACCGAGCGGGAACGCCGCCGAAACGCCCGCCGCCACGCCGCTGCCGTCCAGCAGTTCGGCCACCAGCGGCGTCCAGTAGGGATTGGTGAACACGGCCTTGAAGCCGTACTCCCGCGCGAGGGAACAGGCTTTTTCCATGTCCGCGCGCGTGGCGTCGGGAGCCAGCACGGTGTGATCGATGCGCGCCGCGATGTCCCGCGCGCTCCAGAGTGTGCCGTTGATCCGCATGGAACCTCCTTTCCGCTTTGGGGCGGAGCCTTCCGGGCGCGGGGAACGCCGTGGGGGAAAACACCTCGGAACGCTTCCCCCACGCCGTCCCCGCCGGAAATCCGTCCGTTACAACGAAACGATGAATCCGCCGTCGATGAAGATCACCTGCCCGTTCACGAAGTCCGCGGCGGGCGAGGCGAGGAAGGCCGCCACCGAAGCCACCTCGGACGGCTTGCCCCAGCGTTTCGCCGGGGTGTGGCGCATGATGTAGTCGTTGAGTTCCTTGTCCTGCATGAGCGGGATGTTCATGTCCGTGGCGATGAACCCCGGCGCGATGCCGTTGACCTGAATGCCGTGTTCCGCCCATTCCGTGGCCAGCGCCCGCGTGAACTGGCGCACCGCGCCCTTGGTGCTGGCGTAGGGCGACACCGTGGGCCGCGCGATTTCGGACATCAGCGAGCACAGGTTGATCACCTTGCCGCCCCGCTCCTTCAGCATGGGGAAGGCCGCCCGCGACACGCGGAACACGCTGGTCAGGTTGGTGTCGAGCATGCGCTGCCAGACGGCGTCGTCCATGTCGGCCACGGGCTCGCGCAAGTTGATGCCCGCGTTGTTGACGAGGATTTGCAGGCCCTTTCCGGCTTCCGCGATGGTCTGCATGGCCTTGTCGATCTGCGCCTTGTCGGTCACGTCGAGAATCAGGCCGCGCACGGTCACCTTCGGAAAGCGCGCCCCGAGATCGGCGGCCGCCCGGTCCACGACCGCGCCGTTGATGTCGGACAGAAAAATGTCCGCGCCCTGCTGGGCCATCGCCTCGGCGATGGCGAGGCCGATGCCGCGTCCCGAACCGGTGATGAGAGCCGTCTTGCCTTTCAGAGAAAACATGCGTGCATCCTTATGGAAAGAGGTGGAGGGAGAGCGTCCCGGCGCACGGCGTCGGGGGCTTCCGGGAACTGACGAGAAAACTCAGGCGGAAAGCGCGCGGGTGAAGGCCAGCCCGCGCCGGGCCTCGCCTTCCGGATCGGGGCCGGGGACGGCCTCGATGCCGAGAAAGCCCTGATACCCGACGGCCTTGAGGCAGGCCGCGACGTCCTGCAACGCCATGCAGCCCATGCCGGGAACGGCGCGGGTGTTGTCCACGAAATGGACGTGTCTGGTGAGCGAACCGGCGCGGCAGATCGCCCCGCAGACGGACGCCTCCTCGATGTTCATGTGGAAGAGGTCGAGCAGCAAACCGAGGTTGGCGGGCTTCCCCGCCCACTCGTACAGCTCGATGGCCTGATCCGTGGTCTGGATGGAATCGATTTCGTAGCGACAGATCGGCTCCAGCAGCACGTCCACGCCGAAGGACGCCGCCAGCGCGCAATACGCGGCGAGCCCTTCCGCCATGTGCGGCAGGCTGTCCGGGTTTCTGCGGTGCCGACCGCGGATGAACCCGACGTTGGGCATGGCTCCGAGCACCGCGCACTGTTCCAGATGGTATCTGGAGCGTTCGAGCAGCTCCGGCAATTTTCCGGGATCGTTCAGATACAGCCCGTCCGCCATGAGGTCGCCCTGTGCGGCGAGCATGGTGGCCCGCAGGCCGCAGCGGTCCAGCGCGGCCTTGGCGGCGCGAGCGTCCGTGCCCCGGGGATCGGGGAAAAACAGGTCGATGCCGTCGTAGCCCATCTCGGCGAGAACGGCGCAGTGCGCCTCAAGATCGCCCGCGAACATGATCTGCGGCATGGCGCACGGCGTGGCGGCGACGGAAATGCTGATGCGCATGGCGGCCTCACAGTGCCGGTCCGGTCAGGACGACCTTCATGGACCGGGTCTTGTCGCTGGCGGCGAGGATGGCCTCCTCGGCCTTTTCCAGCGGATAGGATGCGGTGATCAGGGGAGACAGATCGAGGCGTCCCGACTCCACGAGACGGGCGGCGAGCGGGAATTCCTGATAGGCCCGCAACGAGCCGTGGACCGTGACTTCCTTGCGGATGATCATCGTGTTGATCGGATAGGCGACCTCCTCTTCCCCGAGGAAGCCGACATGCACGACCGTTCCGCCGGGCGCGGCGCCGCGCAGGCAGGCGTTCATGCCTCCGGCGGACCCGGAGGCCTCGAAGCAGACCTCGCACGCATCGGCGAGGTCGGCCAGCGCGGGATCGTCCGCCTTGAACGTGGCGTCCGCGCCGAGCCGGGCGGCCACGGACAGGGGGAAGGCCTCCATGTCGCTGACGGCCACGGAGGCCGCGCCGTTCAGACGGGCCACGGCGGCGATGAGGCAGCCCACCGGGCCCGCGCCGCTGACGAACACCCGCTTGCCGAGCAGGTTGCCCGCGCGGGAAACCGCGTGCAGCGCGATGGCGAGGGGCTCCACGCAGGCGGCCTGATCCAGCGGCATGGCGTCGCCGACCGGCACGCACTGCCGGGCCTGCACCAGCGGGTATTCGACCATGATCCCCTGCACGTGCGGGGTCCGGGCCGCCGAGCCGTAATAGCGCAGTTCCGGGCAGAGGTTCTGACGTCCGGAACGGCAATAGGCGCATGCGCCGCATTCGTCGGTGGGGTTGATGATGACCTTCCGCCCCGGTTCGAGGCCGGACACGCCGGGGCCGACGGCCTCGACCACGCCGCTCAGCTCGTGCCCGAGGATCATGGGTTCGCGGACCACGGCGTTGCCGACGCGCCCGATGTGGTAATAATGGAGATCGCTCCCGCAGATGCCCACGCCGCCCATCCGCAGGCGGACGAAACCGCGCTGCGGTTCGGGAAGCGGGCGATCCTCGATGCGGAGGTCCCTGGGACCATAGAGTACGCATGCTTTCATGGCTTCATTCCTTGCCTGTCGCAAATGGGCGTCCCGCAGGGGGGAGTGCGGGACGCCCGGTTTAGGGGGGTGGAGGATTGTCAGCTGGCGCGTTCGTTCCACGCGCGGGCCAGCCGCAGGAAGCAGTCCCGCATGGTCGCTACGGCGTCCTCGTCGGACAGCCGCCCGGCGAACCACTTGCGGGCCGGTTCCAGAAAGATGCTCCGTCCGATGGCGAACCCGAGCGCGCGCGGCGACTCCGGCGTTCCGGCGAACCGCTTCACCAGTTCGGCTTCCGCCACGTTGAGGCCGAGGAACAGGATGCCCCGGCAGTACGGATCGTATTCGTCGATCAGGGCCTCGATGGCCTTCCACGTATCCTGCGCCAGCACGGGCAGGATTTTCCAGTAGTCGGGGTACACGCCGAGCTCATAGCAGCGGCGCATCCACCGGAGCAGGCAGGCGTCCTGCTCCTCAAGGGACTGCGGCTGATCGACGATGATTTCCAGCAGCAGATCGTGCCCGGTGCTTCGGGCCCCGGAGAACAGGCGGCACAACTGGCGTTCGTTCTCCTCCACCACGTCGGGGGCGTCCTTCGCGCCGGGACGGAACAGGCATTTGACCACATGGTTTTCCGGCCACGTCTGGAGCGTCGCGCCCACGTCGGCCCTGCCCTCGAACGCCAGCGGGTTGCTGCCGGTCTTTTCGATGGAGCGGCCCACCCAGAACGGGTGGCGGTTGCTTTCAAACAGCACGGACTGGCCATAGGTGTCGTCCACGAGGATGCCCACGTCGTTCCGGCCTTCCAGCTCGGACGAGGCGGCGACCGCCGCCCGGAAGGCCAGCTCCTTGAAGGCGGCGATGTCCTTGGCGGTCCGTCCCGTTTCGGCGGCCAGCGCGGCGAAGGGCTCGCGGTGGTCGAAGGCGAATACGGCGAGGTTCCGCCATGTGGTGCGGCGGTTGGTGGCCCAGTGTATCTGTTCGAGCATGGCGTCCTCGCGCAGCCATTTGTGCCCGCTGCCGTGCGCGATGAAGTATTGCAGCTCGGTCCAGCTCGGGTAGGCGGAGGAGCAGCCCAGACGCGACACCGCGAACGCGCCCGCCGCGTTGGCGAAGCGGCAGCAGGTCGCGATGTCCTCCCCGCGCAGCCAGCCGCGCAGGAACCCGGACATGAAGCCGTCGCCCGCGCCGATGGAGTTGAACACCTTCACCGGGAAGCCGGGGTAGACCACCTCGTCCACGAAGCCGTCCGGGATGTCGCCGGGCAGCGCGGCGCAGCCCTTGTCCCCGAGCTTGAAGACGAGGAGCGCCTTCGACAGCCTGCGGACTTCGCGCAGGGCCTCCATCGCCTCGGTCCTGCCGCCCGCGATGAAGAATTCCTCCTCCGTGCCCACGATGAGGTCGAAGTACGGCAGGACGCGCTTGTACTCGGCGGTCACCTGTTCGGACGCCTCGGCCCAGCGGCTGGACCCGGCGTCGTGGCCCTGCAAGCCCCAGAGGTTGGGGCGGAAGTCGATGTCGAGGATGCACTTGAGGCCGAGCCGTTTCGCGGTTTCGAGCGCCTTGACGGTCGCGGCGCGCACGCCCTCGCGGGAGAGGTGGGTGCCCGTCACCAGCACGGCCCCGGACCGGGCCAGATAGTCCGGATCGATGTCTTCGGGGACCAGCCCCATGTCGGCGCAGTTCTCGCGGTACTGGATGAGGGGGAAGTCGTTCTCCCCGCGGATGCTCAGGAGCACCATCGCGGTCAGGCGCTTGGGGTCGGTCTTCACCGCGCTGACGTCCACGCCCTCGCAGGCGAGCTGCCACTTGAGGTAGCGGCCGTTGTCCTCCGGCCCCACGCCGGTGATCGCGCCGACGCGCAGCCCGAGCCGCGACGTGCCGATGGCGATGTTCATGGGGCTTCCGCCCACGGATTTGGTGAAGGTCATGGCCCGTTCCAGCGGGACGCCGAATTCCCCGCTGTACAGGTCCACGCACGAACGGCCGATGCAGATCAGGTCAAAGTCCTTGGACATGTTCAAACTCCGTAATCGACTAGTATTGTCCCGTCAGGCGCGGAAGCCACAGGGGGACGTCCTGAAAGAGAATCAGCATCACGATGAAGCAGATGATCAGCATCATGTAGGGGAAGGCGCCCTTGGCCACCCGCTCGAAACTGATGCCCGACAGGTTTTGGGCGATGAACAGATTCACCCCCAATGGAGGCGAAAGCAGCGCCACCTCGTTGGTGATGACCCAGAAGATGCCGAAGAACACGGGGTCGATGCCGACCTTGGTGATCAGCGGCAGGAAGATGGGCGCGAGGATGACGATGGTGGCGAGGGTTTCCATGAACATCCCGAGGAACAGCAGCAGAAGCCCGATGAGCACCAGAATGACGTACGGGTTGTCCGTCAGGGTGATCATGGCGTTGGCGAGCTGGTGCGGGATGCGCTGCATGGTCAGGATGCGGCCGAACAGCGTGGACACGCCGAGTACGATGATGATACTGCCCGCGGAAACGTTGGTGAGCTTGATCGCCTCCCAGAGCTGGGCGATCTTCAGCTCGCGGGTGATGCACGTCCCGACGAACAGGGCGTAGAACACCGCGACCACGGACGCCTCAACCGGCGTGCATATCCCGGCGTAAATGCTGCCGAGGATGATGACCGGGGCCATCAGGGAGAAGAAATTCCTGCGGAACATGGGCCAGAAGCGGGCATTCCGATCCTCGTCCACCGTGCCCGTGAACCCGGCCCGGCGGGCCAGCAGATAGGCCATGAGCATCATCATGACCCCGAGCAGGAACCCCGGCACGAACCCGGCGGTGAACAACGCCGCGATGGAGGTGTTGGCGATGATGCCGTAGATGATCATCGGGTTGCTCGGCGGGATCAGGATGCCGAGGGTGCCGCCCGTGGCGCACACGCCCGCCGCGTATTCCGGCGAATAGCCGCGCCGGATCATCGTGGGGATCATGATGCTGCCCATCGCGGCGACGGTGCCGGGACCGGACCCGATCATCGCGGCGAAGAACAGGCAGCCGAGGATGGTGGTGATCCCGAGCCCCCCGCGTATCCGGCCCACGAACAGCGAGGCCACATCCACGATTTGCCGGGCCATGCCGCCCTTTTCCATGAGCGCGCCCGCGAAGATGAAGCCCACCACGGCGAGCAGCGGGAACATGTCCATCACCTTGAGCATGTCGAGCGCGACGATGCGCATGGGAATATTGGTCAAAATGAGGGCAAGGGTGGAGGCCACGCCGAGCGACACGAAAATGGGGCAGCCCACGACGAGGCAGAAGGCCATGACAATCCAAAGAACGGCATCGGCGGACATGTTACACCTCCTCCTGCTGGCCGAGGATGGAAACGCCGCCCCGGAAATGCCGGTACCACCGCTGAAGGATGCGGAAGCTCTGGAGCGTGAAGGCGGCGGGAACGGCGAAATAGACATAGCGCAGGTCGATCAGCATGCTGCCCGACACCATCGGGCGGGTGGACATGCTGTCGATGAGCAGCGCGCCCTGATAGATGACGGTGGCGTTGAACCCGAGCCAGAGCATATCCGCCAGCATGAGCAGGCCGACGCGCACGGACGCGGGGAGCTTCTGGGTGTGCGCGGTCACCCGGATGTGCGCGCCCTTGCAGGCTACGAGGCTCGCCGCGAAATACACGAGGTAGAGAAAGGAGAAACGGCACAGTTCTTCTGAAAACGTGAGCCCGTGCCCGAACGCGAACCGGACGACCACCTGCGCCATGAGCATGATCATGATGCCGACGAGCAGGATGCCGCAGAGCGCGTCTTCAAAGTGAACGTCGAGCCATGCAAGCAGATTCTTCATAGCGGAACTCCTGAAGGGGAGCGGCCCCGAGGCCGCTCCCGCAAACCGTGATTGGCCTTAACGGGGAAGCTGACGACCCAGCGTCTTCATGAACGCCTCGGCGACTTCAAGGTTCTTGATCTGGGGGTAGAACTGGGGCCAGATGCTCACGGCCCGCTTCATCCATTCGTCCTCATCCGCGGGCACGCCGCAGAAGACCATGCCCTTTTCCTTGAGGAACCGGCGGGAGGCGGTTTCCTGCTTGTCGAGCATGTCGCGCATTTCCACGGTGGTTTCGCGGCCCACTTCGATGATGGCCTGCTGCACGTCGGCGGGCAGGGAACGCAGCCAGTCCACGTTCACGACCACGGGGCCGGTCCACAGCTTGTAGTGGGGTTCGGTGATGTACTTCTGCACTTCATAGAAGCGGTTGGTGGCGATGGACACCAGCGGGTTGTCCTGCCCGTCCACGACCTTCTGCTGGAGGGCGTTGAAGGTTTCGTCCATGGCCATGGGAACGGGGTCCGTGCCCCACGAGCGGTAGACGCCGATCATGATCGGGTTGTTGGGCGTCCGTATCTTGACGGGAGCGAGGTCCTTGAGCGTGGTGATGGGCTGCTTGCTGTTGGTGATGAACCGGAAGCCCTGCGAATGCCACGCGATGGCGATGGTGCCGCTTTCGGCTTCCATGTGCTTGTTGATGAGTTCCCAGTTCTGATCGACGCAGTCGTCGAACTCCTTGACGCTCTTGAAGATGTACGGCAGGTCGAACGCGCCGAGCGAGGGCGCGAAGATCGAGGCGTTGTTCACCGCCAGCACGGTCATCTGGAGGATGCCCTGCTGCACGTCCTGAAAACTGCGTTCCTCGCTGCCGATCTGCCCGGCGGGGAATTCCTGGATTTCGATGCGGTCGGCGCCGAGCCGCTTCACGAGCTTGTCATTCATCTTGGTGACCAGCGCGTGATAGGGGTCCATGTCCGAGGGGGTGTTGCTGTGGGCGAAGCGGATGACGATCTTGTCGACCGCGTCGGCGGGGGCGGACCAGAGCAGGCCCGCGCACACGAGGGACAGGAGGGTAAAGAGACCTCTGCGCATATGAAACTCTCCGGTTTGAAGTTACGTCCGTTTGTTCCCGAAAGGAGTAAACGGACGGACAAGGCGGATTGCCGTAACCGATTCCGAGAACCACTCATGCGTCTATTCTGTTTCATTCCATCGCCGAAAGGTCGTTTTGTGTCAACAAGTTTTCAAAAAATGTACAAAAAAAGACAGCGTCCGTTCAAAACGAACGGACGCTGTCACAAAAAATCTTTTGTTTATACTCTATTATGAAATAATAGACGATTTTCCAAAAATATTGATCATCGTATAGTTGTAAAATTTATTACATCAACACGCGATCACTTCCACACCCGCGGCCTGCGCGACCTCCCCCAGACGGGGCGGCACGGGATCGTTGGTGAACAGCACGTCCACCGATTTGAGCGGCGCGACCCGGACCACGGCCTGACGTCCGATCTTGGACCGGCTCGCCGCCAGCAACACCTTGTTCGCATTGCGCATCATGGACTGGGCCACGCTCACGTCCGCCGTATGGTAGTCGAGCAGATACCCGTCCGCCTCGCTGATGCCGCCCGTGCTCGTGATCACGTAGTCGCACTGGAACCCGTTGACGAATTCGATTGTGCTTTCTCCCACAAGCCCGTTGCTGCTCTTGCGCATGTAGCCCGAGGCGAGGACCACCTCGAAGTCGGTCTTCTTGTTCAGGGTGAGCGCCGCCACCACGTTGTTGGTGATGACCATGAGCCCCGAGCGTTCCAGCAGCGCGTAGGCGATGACCTCCACGGTCGTCCCGAGGGTGAGGAAAATGGAGCTGTTGTCCGGGATGTATTCCGCGATGCTCCGGGCGATGCGCTCCTTGTCCTTGAAGTCCTCCACCTGCCGGGCGTTGTAGGTGCTGTTCAGAATGGTGGTGCGGCAGCTCGCCCCGCCCGGCCTGCGCTCCAGCATGCCCGTCCGGTCGAGTTCCGAAATGTCCCGCCGGATGGTCTGCGAGGACACGCCCAGTTCCTCGGCCAGCGATTCGATGGAAACGTACCCCTGCCGCATCACCGCGTAGAGAATCGCCTGATGCCTGTTTTCCTGCTTCATGCCATCGTTCCTTTCACAAACAACGGGGTTGGCGGCGACGGGAAATCCGCGTCCATGCCGCATCCTCGACGACGAAGTCCGGCTCCGTTTCCAGCAGCGCCTCGCGCCGCCCGTAGCCGTACAGGACCGCCGCCGTGTCCATGCCCGCCTCGCGGCCTCCCCGCATGTCGAATACCGAATCCCCGACCATGATCGCGTGTTCCGCCGCCACGCCGTGGCGCTCCGCGAGCAGGCCGAGCATTTCCGCCTTGGAAAGCCGCCGTCCCGGCGCCGAATCGCTGCACGCGATCCCGGTCAGGAACGGCGAAAGCCCGCGCGTCTCCAAGAGACGGCGGGTCACGTCCTCCGGTTTGTTGGTCGCCACGAACAGCCTGCACCCCCGGGCGGCCAGCCGCTCGAACAACGGCGGGATGCCCGCGAACGCCGGGCTGCCGTCAAAGGGGCAGGCCCGGTACCGTCCCCGGTACACGCGGACCACGCGGTCCAGCCGCTCCGGGGACAGGCCGGGACAGAGCCCGAGAATGATGTCCTCCAGCGGCGGCCCGATGCGCCGCTTGTCCGGTTCGGGCGTGCCGAGCCCCTCTTCCCGCAGTACCCCGGCAAGCAGCCGCAGGATGTCCGGGGCGCTGTCCACCAGCGTCCCGTCGAGATCGAAAAACCAGTCCGCATACCGCTCCATGCCGCATGCCTTCATGGGGCCTCCTTGTGGTTTGCGCGGCGGTGGCCGCCGTTTTCCGCCCGCGTTTCGCCGTAATCCGGCGCACGGGCAGAACCTTTCGCATGAGGGACTCGGTTCTCGCTTCTATGTTGTGCGAGTCGAACCTGTCAACCGCAAACCCCCTGCATCGGCTCCCGGACGCCCCCGCGTCACGCCGGGAAAAACGACGCGGCGCACCCGGCAAAAACAAGGCGGCTTTCCCCTGGTATCGGGGAAAGCCGCCTTGTGCGGAGACGGAGGAGGCCCGGCGGCGAATGCCGGGGCCTGCGGATTTCGGAGCCTTCCGGGCGCGCGCTCCGTATGGGGAACCGCCCGTCCGGCGTCAGGCCGGGGCGCGGGTTCGTACGGGGCGTCATTCCGTCTTGGCCGCGGCGGAGGCGTCCGGCGGGGCCGTACGGCCCGTTCCGGGTGAGGCTTCGGAGGAAGCGCCGTTGCCGGAAGCGCGGCGGGCGGCGTCCTCGGCGGCCCAGAGGGGCGAGGGCGCCTGATGGCACGCCTTGCAGTCCGTAGGACCGGCGGGCTTGCCCTCCGCGAGGGATTGGGTATGGCAGGCGAGGCAGCTCGGGAGCGCGGAACCGTGGAAGGCGTCGTAGAAATAACGGGGGTTCGGCTTCGGCTTGGCGTCCTTGCCCGCGCGCAGGGTGGCGGTCACGCCGTCGTGGCACCCCGAACTCGTACACAGGAGGGACGTGCCGTCCGTATAGCCGGTATGGTGGCAGACGGTGCAGTTGACCACGGGCGTGTGCGCCTGATGCGAGAAGCGGGCCACGGGCATGGAGAGCCGCGCTCCGGCGGGCACGTGAATGTCCGTTTCGCTCCACGCCACCAGCGGGTGATGCGCCGAATAATCCATCGGCTGGCCGTGGCACAGGGCGCAGTTGCCGTAGCTCCCGAACGGGGCCGCCTGCTGTTGATACTGGAGCGGCGGGATATTGTCGAGGTTGGGCGCGATGGGATTCCGGGCCGGGTACACCGCATGCGGCGCGCCGTGGCACACGATGCAGCGCACCATGAGCATGTCGCCGCGCCGTTCGCTGAACAGGCCCGCCCTGCCCTCGTCCCTCGGCGTCCACTTGTTGAAGGCCGACGCGGTGAGCAGATCGGGCTTTTCCGAGAAGTTGTGGCAGCTCGTGCAGTCCGGTTCCTGCACCCACGGCAGACGCCCCTTGATCGTTTCCAGAGACAGGGTCCCGGTGATGCCCGTCATGAGCTTGACGGCCCGCTCCTGTCCGGCCTCCCGCTCGGCCTTGAGCAACGCCAGCGAGTGATCGGCCATGTTCCCGTGGCAGCGGACGCAGGTAAGACCGCGATCCACATGGAAATCACGGGCGAACAACGGCTTGGGAGCGTCCTTGCCGCCGTCCCCCGCGCGGCCGAGGTCCACATGGCAGGTCTTGCAGGCGTCCGCCCCGTCGCCCGTAAGGTAGGCGGCGTGCCAGCCGTGTACGGCTGCGGAAACGCTGAGGCCCTTTCCGGGCGTCTCCTTCCCGTCCTTGCCGAGGCCCGGTCCGGTATGGCAGGAGCGGCAGTCGATCACCGTTCCCTGCGCGTGCGTGTCCATCAGATGCGTCCCCTGATGCCGGTCGTGCACTTCCAGAATGGCGGTTCCGGCGTTCGCATGGCAATGGGCGCAGCCGAATCCCGGCGACACCGCGAGCACGGCGGCGCTTTCCGCCAGCACCTTGCCGGAGGCCGCGTCCTCGGCCCGCAGCGTGACCACCGGATAGGGATCGAGCGTCCCGTCGGCGCGCACGGCGCTTACCGGAATCGAGGCCCGGAAAAAGGACTCCTCCACGGGCTCCATGCTTCCGCTCCGTACCGTGGAGCCGCGCGTCAGCCCGACTTCGGGGCCCACGCGCCACGTCACCCTTACGCCTTCCGACACGATCTGCGGATCGGGCGGGCCGCGCCGGATGAGCTGCGCGTCGAGTTCCGGTTCGGGATAGTCGAGCGTCCAGACGTCGTTCGGCGCGGAGGTCTGGTAAAAGCCCTGCAACCCCGCGCCGGTCAGCACATACTCCTGCGAAGCGGCGAAGGGCATGTCCGGCGCGGCCACCGTGCCCGGAGCGGGCAGGCCGTCCAGCACCGTGACCGGACCGGCCTGCGCCGCGGTCCGCCGGGGGCGTTCTTCGGACGGTGCGGTGAAAAGGACCCAGCCGAGACAGATCAGAAAAACCGCCACGGTGGCCAGCCAGACCGGCAGGGCCCAACGTGCGGACGGGGATGCGTGCTTGCTCATGGTGCCTCCGGGGAAGGAATGCGCGGCAAGGCCACGCTCTCAAGATAGAGTGCCAGCGCCTCGCGGTCGGCGGCGTTTCCGGCGAAGGGCGGCATCACGTCGGACCGCGCGCCCATCCCCAGCAGTTGCGCCTCAAGGCCGTTCGCGGTCAGACGCCGCACACGGGGAACGATGTCCACCCGAGGGCCGTTCAGGCCGTGGCAGACCCCGCATTGCAGCGCGAACAGCGCGGAGCCCCGGCTCAGGCCGTCGGCAAGGGGCAGGCGTTCGCGTTCCGCCGCTTCAATCGTCCGAAGCCAGCCGGATGCGGACCCGGCCCCCTCGCGCTCGGCCCGTTCCGTCTGCGCGACGCTGATCCCGGTGGAATACATGGCGGTTTCGGCCACCCACGGACGGCGTCCGGCTTCGCGAACCCACTCGAAGCTCCCCACCAGCGCCAGCCCCGTGCACAGAATGAGCACCGTCAGCGGCCTGCGGAGCCGTTCCGCCCGCACGAAAGCCAGCACGCCGCCCAGAAAGACCACGGGCAGCATCCAGCCGTAGGTTTCGAGGAACGGGCGGATGTCCACGGTGCGCCGCATGACGGCCTGCTGCCTATCGGGCGGCAACGCCATGTAATACCACACGGAACCGCCCAGCAGCAGGAAAAAGGGAAGGACGATCCACAGGCTGCTTGCCCGCACCGCCTCGCGCCGCACCTCCGGGGAAGGGATGCGCGGCGCGGTGAACAGCGCGAACATGCCCGCCAGAATCAGGCTGATGCCGGTGCGGACCACCAGACTGGGAACGTAGGTTGGGTTGAAGAAGCCGCGCCACACGTCGCCGGTAACCAGTCCCTGCCCCGGCGTGAGCATGAAGGTGATGATGCCGTTGATCAGCACGAGCGACATGAAGCCCGACACGGCGTAGGCGAGGCCGATGCGCCGGTGCGTCTTCGGAGACAGCCTGCCGTCGCGGCTCAGGGGATAGGTGTAGGCGTAGGCCAGCAGGGACACGACTTCGAGGAGAAACACCGTCCACTCGGCGGCCCAGAAAAAGACGAAGTTGTGGATCAGCAGGGACGTGGCTCCGGGATTCACCGCGCTGATGGTAAACCAGATGCCCACGCCGCTGATCCCGCCGAAAACCATGGTCACCAGCAGGAAGAAATGCGTATGGCGTTCCAGCCACAGCAGCAGTTCCGGGGCGTTTTCCCGGTGGGCCTTGCCTTCCATCCAGACCAGATAGATGCCGCCGCCCACCGCGAACTGCGCCACGAACACATGCAGGACGGACACGACGGCGATGATCAGGCCCGAGCCGATGCCGATGAAATGCCAGACGGGAAAGGCCATGTTACTCCTCCATTCCCGAACCGCCGCAGCGGTTCACGTTCCGAAGAACGCGGGCCAGCCAGACGAGGACGGCGGCGACGCAGACCGCGCACACGAGGAACAGCGTCAGCGCGGCGGTCTGCCCGTGCGGCATGGCCAGCGCATTGGGAGCCGCCGACGGCGCTTCCGCGTACGGCGACAGCATGGCCGCGCGCACCATGTCCCGGACGCAGACCATCACCAGAACGATGCCGAGCGCGGCGGCGGTGGTCCGTCCGAGTTCGCCCCGCCGGGCCGTGAACAGCGCGAGAAGCAGCCCCGACAGCACCAGCGGCAGCGCCGCCGTATGCAGGACGCTTCCCCCGAGGAACAGGGCGCGCACCTCCGGGGGCAGACTGAACAGGAACAGCAGCCCCACGGGAACCTGCGCCAGCGAGACGAAGAAAAACCAGTCCAGCCCCCGGCGGAAACGGCGTCCGGCCCCGTCAGCCCCGGAATCAGAGCCGGAGTCCCCAGCGGGTCCGGCTCCGGTGCGGCGGGCGCTCCACCGGGCGCGCCACGCCATCGTCAGCCCGCCCACGGCCAGCGAGGCCAGTATGATATGGAGATAACGCGGGAACAGGGTGGCGTCGCGGAGGTTGAGGATGGTCCCGTGCGGTTCGGAGAACCATTGGAACCAGAGGGCGGGGCGCAGCATCAGCGTACTGGCGTTGGTCAGCAGAAAGGCGGTCATGAGCAGCAGGAGGGCCGTCAGGATCAGCACCGTCGTACGCCGGGCCGGGTTGACCGCGCCGTCGCTCACATACAGCCCGTAGTAGCCGAGCATGACGAACAGGACGACGGCCAGCCACCATACGGCCATGAGCACGATGCCGGGATAAAGGAAATGTCCGTACAACACCTGCAAAAACAGGAAGGGGGCGATGCCGAAGTTCACGGCCAGCGCAAGCGTCTTGGGCAGGAAGGCCACCCCGCCCGGCGTGTCCGAAGCGGCCCCCCGACGGTCGAGAATCGCCAGCAGCATCGAACCGAGCAGGATGTTGACCAGCACCAGATGCGCGAAAAACGTCAGCACCAGCAGGCTGTCCAACAGGCCGGACGGCGCGGGCAACGCCATTGCGGGCGGAACCAGCCCGGCCCCCGCCGGCGCGGCCTGAGCCGCCGAGGCCCACCCGACCGCCGCAACGGCAATGCCTATCCGTTTTGTGTCGATCATGCGTCGTTCCTTTCGTCTCCCGGAAGCGAAAAACCGTTCCGGGCATATGCCCCGATGTACCCCACCGCCAACGCGTTTTCCATTATAGACCTAGGGGATGCTCGTCAGTTTTCGGGAATACGTCAGATTCGTCCCGACAGACGGGACCCCAATGTAGCCGAATACAGGCCAAACAGGCGTCAGAAGCCATAGCAAAGAAGCCCCTCCCCGTTTGTCTACCGGGAAGGGGCTTCTTTGTGCGTTGAATGGACAACTCTCCGAATGAAGCGTCACCACGGGAGCCCCCACTCCACGCGGGAAAGGAGCTGCCGCACGCCGGACAGTCAAAGCTCTTCCCGCATCACCGTCCCGCTCCCTCCCTGACCTGCAATCCCATTTCAGCCGGAACACGGTGCGGGATGGGGAGGTGCGGATCAAGTTGCAGGCGCAATGGGAAGCCTGCCTTCAGGAACGGGAAGAAATTCATGCGGATCGCTCCGCAGCAGGCCGTACCGGATTTCGTTTCGGGACAGGAGAAGGCGTACGGGAAAGCCGGATGCCGGAGCGAAACAGCGCGCTTTTCCGGAAACGTCGGTCCGTCCCGGCAAAAGGCCTTAAACGAAAGCCCGCTACGCTCCCGGAAGGTGTTGGGACGATCTTGCGGGGACATCTTCCGGCTTCGGCTTCTGCTGGCGTTTTTTGAATGTCGGCGGTGGGATGCACGGTTCGGCACTCATGGTCCGTTAGAAGAAAAAAGCGGAGGCCGGGGTGGTGTCCCGGCGTTTTTTCGGGTATTGTGGTGCCCTCGTTCCTGTTTGTCACATCGAGTACGAAGGAAGTGCACTATGAGCCTCTATTTTTCCGTCAGCGATCCCTCGGGCAAGTTCCTTTCCGCAACCGAATTGCTTGACCCGTCCGTTCAGGCCATGAAGGAAGCCTCGGAAAAGACCTCCGGCGTTTTCACGCTGTCCTTTTCCAAAGATCACTGTTTTTGGCATCCTTTCATGGAAGCCAAGGACGGACGCGTCTCCGTCACGGATTCGATCCTGTATGCGGATGCCCAGAAATTCAACGACATGGCGAAAAGCTGGCGCACGGAATAGCGACGGCCCGTCCTCGCGTTCCGGCGACAGCGGCGTCCCGTCCGCGCAATCCGCAGCCCCATAGAGCCCGCGCTCTGAAGAGCCCTTTTCCGGTACGGACACGCCGTTCCCGAACATCCTCACATACGGTGAAATCCCCCTTTCAGACGCCTGTCAGGGGGATTTTTCGCATCCTGCGTCCCTCTCCGGGCGTTACCTTCCCCGATAAGGAATACCCGACATGAACTCCCTGCTGCTCCGTTCCCTGCTCGTCCTGTGCCTTCCGGCTCTGACGGCGGCCTGCGCTCCGCCCGAGCCCGTGCCGTCCGACGCCACCCCCCGCTCTCCGGTAGCCATGCCCAATCCCTTCGTTTCCTACGACAATCTGGAAACGGCACGGGCGGCGTTCGGCGCTCCGTTCGCCGTCCCGTCCACCCCGAAAGGCTACCGGCTGACCCGCATCGCCGTCACCCGCACGGGAAACGCCGCGCTGGCGCAGCTCCTGTACGAACAGGGCGTCAGGCAGGTCCTCTACCGCGTGACCCCGACGCCGGACGACGGCGATCAGGATGCGCGGATGACGCGGATCAGCGGCGACTACAACCGGTACGCGGAACACGGCACCCTGAACGTGGGGCCGAACGCCGTGGCCACGCGCGGACGGGACGGCGCGATCTTCGCGGCCTATTGGGAACGCGGCGGCTTCAGCCATTCCCTGACGGCCCGCTACGGCCTGCCGCCCGCTCAGGTCCGAGCCATCGTGGAAAGCGTCACCGACTGAGCGGCGGACGCGGGCGGCGCACCGTCTCCGTCTGCTCCCCGTAGATACGCGCACAGTGCGGAAGGCCGGGAAACGAATGTTCCCCCGCGCGGTTCCCAAGGCCGCCGCATGGGAGCGTTCCCCGCGGAGGGCACGCTGGACGCGGCGGAAAGCGCTGCCCGGAGGAGACAGCTTATCATGGCGTTCTCAGGGCCGTATGGCTACCACAACGGTACAGGCTCCAAAACGTTTTTCCCATAACGGGACACACGCTTGGACGGGCATGGCCCAACCGTAACCGACAGGAGAACCACTGTGAGAACGATCCTGATCCCCCTTTCCGTCGCCATTGCGCTCTTTTCCTTCAGTGCCGCGTTTGCCGCCGACGATGCGGCGGCCCTCTTCAAGACCCATTGTCAGAGCTGTCACGGGGCCGACGGAGGCCGCGCGCCCTCCAAGGGCGTCGAACCCATCAAGGGGCAAAGCGCCGCCGACCTGCTCAAGAAACTTGAAGGCTACAAGGACGGCACCTTCGGCGGCGCGCGCAAGATGACCATGGAAAACGTCGTCAAGCGCCTCTCGGACGAGCAGTTGAAGGCGTTGGCCGACTACTCCGCCACGCTGTAGCGAACGTTTCCCGGTGCGGACGAAAGGGGCGGAACCTCGGTTCCGCCCCTTTCGCGTCTTGCGGAAGCCAGCCGCCCGGAACGTCCGGGAGCCGCACGCACCGCCATCCTTCGCAGGCTGCGGGGGAACCGGACCACCCTCCGAAGAAGGCGGCCCGGACGGCTACACCAGACTGCCGCCCTTTTTGGCGTATTTCAGGATGCCCTCGGCGCAGCGGTAGCCCAGCGCGCCCACCGTGCCCGTGGGGTTACAGCCGCCGTTGTGGGGGAAATTGCCCGCGCCGACCACGAACAGGTTTTCGGCGTCCCAGTGTTGCAGGTAGGAGTTGACCACGCTGTTGTCCGGGCTCGTGCCCGTGATCGTCCCGCCCGTGGTGTGCGTGGTCTGGTACGGCACGATGTTGTAGTCCTTGCCGTTGGGTTTGCTGGTCACGACCTTGGGATTCATGGCCTTGGCGATCTCCTCGATCTTCTTGGCGACGAACGCGAACAGGGCGCGGTCCTGATCCGTGAAATTGTAGGTCATCCGCAGCAGCGGCAGGCCGTAGGCGTCCTTGTACGTATCGTCCAGCGACAGATAGTTGGTCCGGTAGGCAATAGACGCGCCCTGCGCGCCGATGCCCAGCGTCCGGTTGAAGTTATACGCGGACGCCTTCTTGAACTTCGATCCCCAGCCGGGCGTATCCGGGGGGACGGCGTTGCTCTCGATGGGCCGTTTGCCGGTCTGGGTCAGCGAGATGACGCCGCCGTGGATGAAGTCGAGATCGGCGTGGTTGAAGTTGTCGGCGTTGTAGTCGTCAAGGCACATGCCGAGCGCGCCCGCCCCGGCGAACAGGTTCATGGGGTCGGGGAAAAACAGCGTGGAACCGGGCGTGATCTGGTAACAGAAGCCCCTGCCGAGCTGGCCGCGCCCGGTCTTCGGATCGTACGGCTCGCCGATCCCGGAAACCATCAGCAACTTGGCGTTGTTCATCGTAAAACTGGTGAGCACGACCACGTCCGCCGGCTGGATGAACTCCTCGAAGGTCAGGGTATCCACATAGCGCACGCCGGTCACGCGGTCGCCCTTTTTGAGAATTTCCACCACGTTGGCGCGGCAGCGGATGTCGCACTTCCCCGTTTTTTCGGCCACCGGGATAAAGGTGTTGGTGGGCTGCGCCTTGGCGTCGTACTCGCAGGCGAAACGTTCGCAGAACCCGCAGTACATGCAGGGATTGTGCACCATGCCGTCCGGCGTGGTGTAGGACTCGGAGGCGATGGCCGCCGGGATCATATAGGGATGGCAGCCCGTCTTCTTGGCCGCCGTCTCGAACCGGGCGAGCACAGGGGTCTTGATCAGCGGCGGCATGGGGTAGGGTTTGGAGCGTTTGCCGTCGAAGGGGCCGGGTTCGCCGGAAACGCCGATGGCCAGCTCGAAGGCGGTGTAGTACGGCTCCATCTCCTCGTAGGAAAGCGGATAGTCCTGCAATTGGTAGTCCGGCCCGAGCTTGTTCTTGCCGTACCGTTCGTCCGTCAGCGTCTTGATCCGAAAGTCGTAGGGCGAGAAGCGGAAGTTCATGCCGTTCCAGTGCGTGCCCGCTCCGCCGAGGCCGTCCCCGAGCAGGAAGGAGCCGAGCCTGCGCATGGGCAGGGCCCGCATGGCTTCCGTGTTGCGGAACGTGATGGTTTCGCGGGAAAGGTCCTGCATGAGCGCGTAGTTGACGGCGTACCGCCATTCGTCGTGCATTTCCTGAAAATCCTCCAGCCCCCGGCGTTCGCCGCGCTCAAGCCCGACGCCGGACAGTCCGGCCTTGGCGCATTCGGCAAGCACGAGGCCCCCGAGAAAGCCCACGCCCACGGTGACCACATCCACCTTCTTCAATGTCTTGGCCATGTCGTTTTCCTCGCTCTATTGCATGCTGGACAGGGATACGGGGTCTATCTTCTGGAACGTGTCGCTGGTCATCAGATACTCGTAGGCCATCTGCGCGCCGGGGTATTCCTTCATGCGCCAGCCGTTCATGTCGTTGTTGCCGTTGTAAAGAGGATCGGCATACGCGCCCGCCAGCACGGCGGACTTGAGCAGCGAGAAGAACTGTGCGGAGGAGAAGCCCTGCGTGGGGAGCTTGCCCGCCTCGCAGTCGGTGAGGACGGCGTCCTGCTGCGCGCCGTCCAGCTTGGGGAAGTCCTTTCCGAAGCGTTCGCGGGCGGCGGCGTTCAGCGCCTCCAGCCCCTGCCGGAAGAGGTCGCGGCGCAGCAGCGCGGTCTGCGTGCCCTGCGTGGGCGCGCCGGGAAAATACGGCCCGTCGTTGTACTCGCGGGCGTTGTAGCCGTAGGCTCCGGCAAGCTGGTTGTCGATGAAATAGGGAACGGCCAGTTCCTTCGCGCCGGGCCCGGTTTCGTCCTTGGGGAAAATCCGCTCGGCGGCGTCGGCCAGCGTGGAAAACTCCAGTTCGCTGGCGAAGAACATCCAGCCCCGGTTCAAAGGATTGCCCTGCGCCGCCGCGTGGCCCGCGTGGGTCCCCTCCGCCGCCAGAGAAACCGTTGAAAAACCAAGGGCCGCCGCTGCCCCGGTCACCAGACCGGTGTACTGAAGAAATCTGCGTCTGCTGAGGTCCTTTTCGTCAGGCATGTGCACGCCTCCTTTTCGTCCGACGCTACAACGCCACCATGAATATAACTATGATTTTTGCGGGTTACGCGTCTTCCCGCACAAGCGCCCCGATCAGGAGAGGCCCGACGGCAAGGATGTGGGAAAAGGGAAACGCCCGCCCGCCGGAAGCGGCCTGCGCCGCCTATGACCGCCTTGCACCCCGGAAACGCCCGTACAAGCCGGACGCGTTCGGGATGCCCCTCCCTTCGTCCGGGGAAATGGTGCGGGACCGGCTGTGGGCGCAACCTCGGCCACCGTCCGGGGAAAAACGCAGCCCCGCATGCCGACGACGGGAGCGGTCCGGCGGCAACCTTGCGCACGCCCCGCCCCGCGCAGGGGCGACGCTCCCTGCGGCGAACGGCGGGTCCGGCTCGCGGCGCTGGCCCGGTCCACGCATGGAACGCGCGCAATGGCCGCCAAAGCCGTGCGGAGATCGCTTCACCTTTCTTCATCCCTCGATTATCATTGCGCCCTACCGCCCTGAGGAGCGCCGGTCGGCGGCGCGGCGGAACACCGGAGGAAGGTATGCCATCCGTATTGATAGTCGAAGATCACGCCCTGTTCCGCAGCGGCCTCAAACAGCTCATCGGCATCGAGCCCGACCTGACGGTCGCGGGTGAGGCGGGAGACGGACTGACCGGCATCCGGCTTGCCCAGTCCCTGCAACCGGACCTTATCCTGCTGGACATTTCCATGCCCGAACTCAACGGCGTGGACGCCATTCCGCGCATCCGCGAGGTGGCCCCGGAGGCGCGCATTCTCATCGTGTCCATGCACGCCACTCCCGGCCACGTGCGCGCGGCGCTCAAGGCCGGGGCGGACGGGTATCTGCTCAAGACGGCGGACGAGGACGAGTTCCTCGTCGCCATCCGCGCCCTGCTCAAGGGCCGGAAGTACATGAGCACGGAACTCACCGGGTCCATGATCATTTCCTACGTGGGCGACAACGCCGAAGCGGCCTCGAAGGCGGACAGCCTCACGCCCAAGGAAAAAATGGTCCTCAAGCTCATCGCCGAAGGCAACAGCAACAAGGAGATCGCCGCCAAGCTGCACCTGTCGGTCAAGACCATAGACACCCATCGGGCCAGCTTCATGAAAAAGCTGGACCTGCACAACGTCCGGGAAGTGACGCGCTTCGCCATGCAGAACGGGCTGGTGGGAGACGGCATTGACTAGCCCCCGCCGCACAGCCGCCACGGACGGCGCATCCGCCTCCGGTCGGCTCCCGTACGCGGAGGTTCCTCGGGAAACCGTGCCCGCCGGTCCAGACGCCGGTCCCGCCGGACGCCTGACGCGATGTGCGGGACGCCGCACGCTGGCCGTCATCCTCGCCCTGCTGGCGTTCCTCGTGCCTCCGGCCTGCGCGTCCCCGGAGGACAACAGCCTCGTGGTGGCGCTGGAACGGTTCCCGGAAGGCTTCAATCCCGCCGTCGCCAGCGGCAGCCTGACCAGCCAGATCGGCGCGCAGCTTTTCGCCGGACTCGTCCGCATCGAACAGGGGAAACCCGTTCCCTACCTCGCGGAATCGTGGGAGATCAACGACCGGTCCACCCGGTTCCGCTTTCACCTCCGCAGAGGCGCGACCTTCCATGACGGCACCCCGATCACCGCGAAGGACGCGGCCTTCTCCATCCGCGCGGCGCAGGAGCACCACCCGTTCCGCTCCATGCTCGCGGCGGTGGACACCCTCACCGTCGCGGACGAGCTGACCCTCGATCTGGAAACGACGATCCCCCAACCGGCGCTTCTCCACTGCTTCATCTCCGCGCTGGTGCCCATCCTGCCCGCCCACGTCTACGGCGACGGCCAGCCTCTCCCTACGCACCCCGCCAACCGGCTGGCCGTGGGTTCCGGCCCGTTCCGGCTGGCCTCGCTCGATGACCGGACCGTCGTGCTCGAACGCTACGAACACTTTTTCCTCCCCGGCAGGCCCTACCTCGACCGCGTGATCTTCCGGGCCTACTGGGGACAGATGGAAATCCCGCTGGCGATCATGCAGGGGGAAGCCGACCTGTACGCCTTCTCCTCGCTCGGCGACGAGGAACGCATCTTCCGTTCCCGCCCGGACATCGAAGTCACCCGCGCCGAATTCGGCCCGCTCCATCCCTTCGCCCTGATGGTCTTCAACTACCGCAACCCGCTGTTCCGGTTGCCGGAAATCCGCAAGGCCCTCGCCATGAGCATCGACAACAAGGCGCTGGCCGAGGCCGTCCCCGGCGGCGTGCGGCCCATGTACGGCCCCATCCCGCCCGGTTCGGCGTGGTACTCGCCCGTGTCCACGCCCTATGATCCCGATGAGGCCAACCGCATCCTCGACCGTGCGGGATTCCCCCGCGATGAGAACGGCATCCGCTTCACCGTGGAAATCGACTACGAGCCCTCGGCGCAGTTCACCCTGTCCCTGCTCAAATACCTGCAAAGCCAGTTCATCCGCACCATCGGCGTCTATTTCAGGATACGCACCGCCGAAACCCCGGAGTCATGGGCGGAGCGCGTAACCAGCGGGGCGTTCGACGTGACGATGGATGAACTGTACGGCTGGCACGACCCCGCCATCGGCATCGAGCGCATCTACGCCACGAACGCCTCGCCCATTCTGTGGTCGAACATGAGCCGCTACAGCGATCCCGAAGTGGACGCCCTGTTCCGCGCCGCCTCCGCCGAAAAGGGCGACCGGCGCAAGGCGCTCTACGCCGCGCTTCAGGAACGTCTCGCGCACGAGCACGTCGCCCTCTGGCTCTGCACCATCCCCTACGCCACCGTCCGCAACCGGAACCTGCTGCATGTGGCCGATCAGCCCTTCGGCGTCCTTTCGCCGCTGGACGAGGCCCGCTGGAAACGCCCATGAAGCTCCCCGACAAAAGCATCGCCACCCGCATCGCCCTGCTCCTCGGGCTGTTCTGTCTCGTGCTGTGCGCCTTCCTCTTCTCCCTGCTCCAGTTGCTCAAGACGCTGTCCGCGGAAGCCGACGACACCGTGAACGTTACCCTGCCCAACATGGCGACGGCCTCCTACATCACCAAGGAAAGCGAATGGGTGAAGGGCATCCTCCACGACGGCCTCCTGTGTACCGACCGGCTCGTGCATCTCGGGGTCATGCAGGAAATCAAGGCCCGCCGTTTCCCTGAGAACGTGCTCCAAAGCCTTGACACGCTCGGGGTGGGTGAAGGCCTCAAGGAAAAAATCCGCAACAACATCAAGGAACTGGACGGCATTCTGCTGACGGCGAACCGGGCCGTCGCCCGGCGCATCGACAACCTGCGGGACACCGCGCGCATCGTGCAGCGCATCCGCAAGCTGAACGAGGACCTGCCCCGCGTCGAGCGCGAACTCGTCGCATCGGGTATGGCGCCGGCCGATCCGGCCTTCGCGGACTGGCGGAACACCTGTTCGGACGTGTTCGCCGCCATGCTCCTGCTGTCCATGCACCACGACCGCCCCTATTCCCTGCGGCTCAAGAGCGAAATCCGATCCGGGCTCAAACGGATGCTCGAGACCTCCGGGGCCGTAACGTCCCTTTCCCGCCGCCCTGCCGAGCTTTCGGCGGCGATCACGGCGATGGCCCTTTCGGAAAACGGGCTGCTCGCGCTCTATGAGGAGTACACCGCGCTGGAGAGCGAGCTGGACACGCTCAAAATCACGCACCAGTATACGTCGAACAGTCTCATCGAATCGTCCAACGCCATTTCCCGGCAGGCGTGGGAAGGGATACAGGCCTCGAAGAAGACCCTCTACGACCGGTACGCGATCATCGTGGCCACGGTGGCCGTGACCTTCTTTCTCGCCATTTTCCTCGCGGTCTTCATCTACCGTTCCATCGTCCGCCATGTAGTCGATCCGATCAAGAAGCTGAACCGCTGCATGCTGGACCGGGTGCACCGCATCCCGACCCCCTTCCCGGAATCCGCCCGCTACGAACTGGCGGAAATGACCTCCTCGGTGCGCTACTTCACCACGGAACTGGAAAAGCACGAACAGGAACTCCTCCACTCGCACGAGCATCTCGAAAGGCAGGTGGCGGAGCGCACCCGCGACCTCAAGACGCTTTCGGAAAAGCTGCTCGCGGCGCAGGAGGACGAGCGGTTCAAGCTGGCCTCCGAGCTGCACGACAACATCGGGGCCACGCTCGGGGCGATCAAGTTCGGCATGGAACGCTCGTTGCGCTCCGTCCGCGCCCTGCCCGCCCACGATCTCCAGCCGGACATCTGCGACACGCTGGACACCTCGGTCTCGCTGATCAAAAAGCTGGCCACGCACCTGCGGCGCATCCAGAACGAACTGCGCCCGCCGCAGCTCGAACTCGGCCTTGAAGCGACCATCGCGGACTTCTGCGAAGAATACGGGCGGGTTTTCGCCTCGTTGCCCATCGAGCTTTCCGTCGCGCTGGACGAGGAACGCCTCCCGCCCAACCTGCCCATCGTCATCTTCCGCATCATTCAGGAAGCGCTCAGCAACATCGCCAAGCACAGCGGGGCCACCCGCGCGTCCGTCTCGCTCGGCATGGACGGCGAGGCTCTCCGGCTGGAAATCCGCGACGACGGCAAGGGATTCTCGGTGGCGGAAAAGCTGGCGGACGTGAGCGTGAAGTCCGGCCTCGGCCTGAAAAGCCTCCGTGAGCGCGCCCAGCTCAGTTCAGGCGCACTGACCATTGACTCCGCATCGGGGCGCGGCACCGTCATCACCGTGATCTGGGACGAGGCCGCCTTGCGCGGGTGACGCGGCCTCCACCGGAAGGCCGGGAAACGCCGCACCGTGTCCGGCACCCCGCATCCCCCGGAAGAGCCGCGCAACGCCCCACCCCGCACAGCACGCCGTCGCGCATCCCGCACAGCTCACGCATGCGGAGGCCGCCCGCCGGTATGTAAGCGCATCCGGTCTTGCCATTCCACAGATACGGGTCCCCGCATGCCCTGCCCGTAAGCCGGGCTTCGCCGCCCGTCTCCCACGGTGCGCTTTACGATGCGCTGTGGAGGAGCGCGGCGGTTTTCCCGTTTCCTGTGGGCGGAGCGAGGGTCACTTTCAAGTACAGATTGAAGGTTTCGCCCGGCAGGGAACCGCACGGATTCCTCCGTGCGCGCCGCAGCTCGATGACTGGGTACAGCGTCGCCATGTTCTGGATCGAATGCCCTGTGCGCGTCCGTAGTCCGATCCGTCCCCGCTGCGATGCGGGAAGCGCCCGGATGCTGGGGGGTGCATCCGGGCGCTCATGAGGGGTCAGCGTATCGGTGGGCGATGAAGGTTGGGGAGTACGGCTTCAACGGGCGGGGAACGGTTCGGTGAAGCCGCCTTCCGGGGATCAGGCCGCGGCGGAACGGAGGGAGCGACCCTTGCGGTAGATGAGGATGGCAACGCAGCAGCCGAGCAGGCTGATCCCGGCGAGGAAGTAGAAGATGACCGTGTAGCCCTGATTGCCGTAGGCGTCGAGCCAATGCCCGAACAGGGGCGGGAACAGGCCGTCGGGCAGGTAGCCGAGCAGGCTGATCACGCTGACCGCGATGCCGGTGTACTGGGGCGGGATGCTCACTTCCTCCATGCAGGCGAACATGGTGGTGTAGATGACGAGGCCGAAGAAGCTGAACAGCATGGTGAGCAGGATGATCACCGCGTTGGACGTACCCTGCGGCAGGGAGAGGATGACGAACAGCATGGCGATGATGACGACGAAGCAGGCGGCGAGGATTTTGGCGGCGGAACCGATCTTGTCCGAAATGTAGCCGCTGAACGGCCCGGTCAGGATACGCAGCCCGAAGGCCCGGATGGTGCCGAGCACCGCGCCGAAGGCGATGGACGCGCCGAGGACGTTGGTGGTGTAGGGGGTCATGTAGGTGATGCCGATGTACATGCCGTAGCCGCAGAAGATCAGGACGACCATCAGCCACACGGCGGGCAGCTTCATGACCGTGAGCGCGCTCTTGAAGACGTTTTCCTGCGGCGCGGGGACGTCGTTGTTGTACGGGGTCTTGTCCTGCACGAAGAAGGCGACCGCGACGGCGGCGACGGCGCAGAATCCCGCCTGCCCGAGCAGCATGAGATGGAATCCCTCGATATTGCTGGCGCCGCTGGAGTAAATCCACGCGCCCACGAAGCCGATGAGCGACGAGAAGATGCCGGTCGTGCCGTAGAAGGTGCCGAACATGCGGCCCTGTTCATCCTTGCTGCCGGTGTCGCGGATGGCCTTGATCAGCGTGGGCCACTGCACCGTATTCGCGGCGATGGCGAGCAGCGCCCAGATGATCTGCGCCGCGCCGTAGGACGTGTGGAACGCGAAGTAGGCGTTCAGGCCGCACATCATGATCAGGGAGAGGAGCAGGAGCTTCTTCGGGGACCCGCGGTCCGCGAGGATGCCGCCGGGGATGTACAGGGACATGCTGACGGCGGTGAAGATGGTCATCAGCAGGCCGAGTTCGTTGTTGCTGGCCTGCGTGGCCTCGCGGATGACGTCGTAGAACTTGATCTGCACGTACGGCAGGGCCATGGACGACGAAAACGTGATGCCGAGCGCGAACAGGCGCATGTATTTCATGAAGTTGGTCATGACGGACTCCTGAAGGGGGTTAGGCGCGGTAGACGGTCCTGCCGCCGACGACGGTTTGCACGACCCGCACGTCCAGCAGGTCGTCCGGGGCGGTTTCCAGCGGATTCCGGGAAAGGACCACGAGGTCCGCGAGGAAGCCTTCGCGGATGGTCCCCTTCTCCGTCTCGCCGAACATGGAGTGCGCGGCGTTGACCGTCCACGCACGCAGGGCGTCGTAGACGGAAACGCGCTGGTCCTCGCCGAGGATGCGCCCGCTCCTGGTGCGGCGGGTCGTGGCGGCGTACATGCTGAGGATGGGGTCGAGCGGCGTCACCGGAAGGTCGGTGTGCAGGCAGAACGGGATGCCCCGCTTCTTGGCGCTGGCCACCGGGTCCATGCGCAGGGCGCGGTCCCCGATGAAGCGGTCACGGTGCAGATCGCCCCAAACGTGTACGTGCCCGACGAAGAAATTGGCGATGATCCCGAGCTTCGCCATGCGGTCGAGCTGGTCCTCCGACGCCATCTGGCAATGGACGAGGATGTGCCGGGCGTCGGGCCGGGGAAAGGTCGCCTGCGCCGCTTCGATGGCGTTGATCGCCTCCTCGATGGCGTTGTCGCCGTTGGTATGGATGGCGATCTGGCATCCGGCGCGGTGGTAGCGTTCCACACGGGTCCGCAAATCCTCGGGCGTATGGTGGAGAAGCCCCTTCTCCGTCGTGCCGAGGTACGGTTCCCTGACGCTGGCGGTGAGGCCCTGAATGGACCCGTCGAGCAACAGCTTGATCGACCCGAGCTGGAGACGGTCGGAGCCGAACCCGGTCACGAGTCCGCCCTCCATGAACGGGATGTACCCGTAATCCATGATCACCAGATAGAAACGCAGGTTCAGGTCGCCTTCCCTTTCCAGCTCGTGAAAGGCGCGGAGGATTTGCCACTGGTTGCCCATGTACCCGATGGAGCCGTCGCCGATGCTGCACACGCCCTTGGCGTTGGCCGCCGCGATGCCCTTGCGGAACGCGCCTTTGTACTCCTCGACGGTGTACTTGGGGATGACGCCGAGGGCGAGATTGTAGGCCTGCCCCACGAGCAGCCCGCTCGGAAGCCCGTCTTCGCCGAGATGGATTTCACCCTGTCCGCCTTCGGGAAGCGGGGTATCCGCGCGGATGCCGCAAAGCTCCAGCGCCCGGCTGTTGACGTAGGCGAGGTGCCCGCTGCCGTGCATGATGAAGACGGGATGATCGGCGCAGGCGGCGTCGATGTCCGCCCGGACGAGGTGACGCATCTCCTCGACCATGCTGTCGTTGTAGCCGTACCCGACGACCCACTCGCCCGCTTTCTTGGTTGCGGCGTTTTCGCGGATCAGGTCCTGCAACTCGGCGATGTTCTTGATGTGATAGCAGGTGAACTGGAGAAATTCGCACTCCGCCCAGTCCGTAACGTGCGCGTGGGATTCGATGAAGCCGGGGATGAGGGTCCTGCCTTCAAGGTCGATGCGCTCGGTGTCGTCCGTGATCTGCCGAAAAACCTCGTCGCGGTTTCCGGCGGCGGCGATCCGGTCCCCGACGGTGTACACGGCCTCGACCGTGTGCCCTTCGGCCTGCATGGTCAGGATCGTTCCGTTGTAGAATACCTTTCTGTCCATAGTTCGCTCCTGTAACGTACGGAAAAGCACGTTTTGTTCACATGATGCCGTTCTACAGGAGCGGGGGTACGGACGGTATCGGGGATTCTCCTGAAAGCATGCCGGAAAATCCCCTAGGCGGAGGGAACCTGCGAGAAAGGCCCTCTTTGCCTTTTCAGAACTCTCTGTTGGTACAAGGAGAAAGAACGACGGAGCAAATTGGAACCGTTCAGGAAAAGCCCCGGCGCTGGGAAAGGTCCCCGCATGCGGGAGGCGCAAGGCTCGCCCATCCGGCGCGCCCGGCCCCGGAACATTCCGCAGTCGCGGGAAAGCCCGGTACCGATGGGTTTCCCAAGCCGGAACACGCCGCGCCTTCCGACCGGAGGGGCGGCCCGTTGCCCGTCCCGGCCCCGCCGTACCGTCCTCCCCGTACCGGTTGCCATCCGTTCCTCGTCTTCCTACGCTGCACACTGCCCCGCCCCATGCAATGGGGCGGAACTTTTTCATCTTTTACGCAGCACAAGGAAGGCACCATGCGGAATCACAAGGACATGACGGCGAAGGAAGCGGTCCGCGCCGCAAAAGAGGAAAGCGGTCTCACCACGGAGCAGATCGCCCGCCGCCTCAACGTCTCGACCGCCGTCATCAAACGGTATCTCAAAGAGGACGACGCCTATTTCCCGAGGCTGGACATCCTCCCGCGCCTGTGTCTCGCCTTGGGCAACACCCTGCTGCTGGACTGGGCCGCGGCCCAGCTCGGACAGGAGTTCGGGGACCGGCGGGAGGAAATGCTCCTCCTTCTGGAAAACGCCATAGCGGTGCTGGAGGAGATGCGTTTCTTCATACGGAAAACGGAGACGCTCACCTGCCGGGAGGGGGAAGAAATCCATGCGGCGCTGGATGAGGCGGGCATCGAGTGCGACCGGGTAAGGGACTTTCTGCCGCGAAGGAACGGCTGCGGCACAAAAAAAGGCATCTGGTGCCCGTTACGGACGTTCTGGCAACACTGCCTTCGCAGGACGCCGAACAGGTAGCCGTTGAGGCAGAGGCGTCCCCCGCCTCTGCCGAACCGCCGGATCGCGCCACGGGAAACGCAATCCGGCGGCATACCGGAACCACCGCCCCGGCGGGGCCCCCCTCCGGGCGGGGACACCGTTTCCGGGGCCGCGTTCCCGCGCCGGGCGGGTCCCGCCTCAGCGGGCCGCCCCGTATTTCCGGGCGTAGCCCCACAACAGCAGAAACCCCAGCAGGGCGAACAGAGCTCCGATCAGGGCCGTACCGGCGTAACCGTTGCCGGAATCGATGGACAGGCCGCCGCAGTACGCGCCTATCGCGTTCCCGATGTTGAAGCCGACCTGCGCCAGCGCCGCACCGAGCATTTCCCCGCCTCTGGCGTTCTGCAACAGCAGCATCTGCTGCGGAGCGGATACGCCGAACAGGCACGCGGTGCAAAGGAACATGAGCGCCAGCGCGACCGGCGCATGCGCCCCGAAGAAGAACGCCAGCAAAAGCGCGAGACCCATGAGGCCTTGCATGGCCCCCGCGATGCCCGCCGGGGTGAAGCGGATGGACAGCCGCCCGCTGAGGGTGTTGCCTATCACCATGCCCAGCCCGGCCAGCATCATGACCAGCGTCATCCGGGAGGACGGGATGCCCGCCACTTCGCTCATGAACGGCGAAATGTAGCTGTACCAACAGAACATCCCCCCGTTCCCCAGCATGATGGCCGCGAAGATGATCCACGGTCCGGGGAGCTTCAGGAACCGGAACTGGCTCCGAAACCCGGTGTCCTTGAGCCCCGGAAGCCGGGGAACCCAGACGAGCACGCCGACGATGACGAACAGCCCCACGCCGGCGATGATCCCGTAGGCGAGCCGCCACGAAACCAGTTGGGTGAGCAGCGTCGAGCAGGGAACGCCCGCAAGATTGGCGATGGTCGCACCGGCAATCACGATGGAGACGGCCAGCACGGAAAAGGCCCTGTCCACCAGCTTGTCCGCGACGATGGAGGCCACGCCGAAGTAGGCCCCGTGCGGCAGGCCCGCGACGAACCGCGCGACGATCATCATGGCCGCGTTCGGGGCCAGCGCGGTCAGGGCGTTGCCGAGGATGAACACGATCATGAGTCCCAGCAGGATGCCGCGCAGCGGGCGGGAACGCGCCACGAGGACCGTGAGCGGAGCCCCCACGCAGACGCCCAGCGCGTAGGCCGAGATGAATTCCCCGGCATCGGGAATGCTGACGGAAAGGCTTTGCGCGATGGCCGGAAGGATGCCCATGATGGAAAATTCCGACATGCACACGCCGAGGGTGCCCAGAGACAGGGCGAGAAGGCTCTTAAAGACGGGATAGCTTATTTTCATAGGTTTCAGAGGGATGACGGTTCAACGAAAGTCCTTTCCGCGTGAAGGAGGTTTCCTCATAATCCTCGGACCGCGTTCCCGCAAGGGCTGAGAAGGCGTCCCGAACGGGTGAGAACGGCCCGAGGAAACGTTTTCAAGGTATCCGGCAAAAGAAAGAGTCCCGATACGACGGGAACGTCCCTGCGGCTGGTGAGGGCGAGCGCAGGATCGGCCCCGGCATGTTCCCGCCCGGCATGAAGAAAGCCCCGCTCGTCCGTACGAACGGGGCCTTGCGGTCGGCCCACCGCGTCCGGTTCCCGGAACGTGCGCCCGGCGTCGCCGGACGGCATGCTCACGCGGACCGGGCCTGCGGACCTTTCCGTCTCCGCCACCTACCAGAGCCCCGCCGCTTGGCAGGGCGCCTTGACGAAGGCATTCCCGTTGCCCTGCAACGCTTCGATGCGCTTGGCGCGGGTACATTCCCACGCATCCACCGGATACATCTTGTCCCACGCGTCCATGAGCTGCGTCTGCTGACGGCTCATCCGGTAGCGGGGACCGTAGGCGTCGGCCATGTACTTGTAGGTACGGGCAATCGCCCCACGCGCGCGAACGGGCGGTTCGACCTTCCTGTCCGCGATCTTCATCTCGCAGGAGCCGAAGTCCGGCTTTTCACCCGGCAGCATCTGGAAGTTGTAGTTCTGGCGCAGCGCGTTGACCGCGCCGACGGCGGGATAGAGGTTGTACAGGTCGGCCTGCATGAACCGGTACTCCCGGTTCACTTTCTCGGCGCACTTGCGCCCCTTGAACGCCTTTCCCCGGTTGTCCACACACCGGGGATCGCCCTCGCGCCACTCCACGAACGTCTGCCCGAAGTTCTCGGCGGGAACGACGTGTTCCCACTCCACCTTCCCGGCCCGTTTGGCGTGCTTCGAGGCCGTAAAGCCTTCCGGCAGGGTGACGTTCTTCTTCTCGTCGAACGCGGCCCCGCAATACAGCGTGATCCGGTGATCGTAATAGACCTGCCGTTCCAGCGTCTTCTTGGCCTTGTTGAACGAGTCGTTCCATGCGTTGCCCGCGGCCTGCGCCCCGAACGCCGCCGTCGCCATGACCAGCGCCGCCAACAGGGCGGCCATGATGCTCTTGTACATGCGGATACCTCCAAGGTGTCCGCATGGTATATAGATTTATCTATATAAGACAATACAAAATCTCTCAGATGCGGCCCCACGGGGTACGGCAGGGCGCAACCATACGGGGAGGGAATACGGCCTTCTCTTGAAGAATACGTTGGAATCAAAGGATGTTTGATCTGAGTCCTGCGGAGGGGTTCCGGCATGCACACGCCGAGGGCACCCGGAACCAGAGCGAGATGGCCCTTCAAGAGAGGGTGGCTTCTTTTCAGACGTTGGCCGCCTGCGCGTCGGCGGGCGCTTCGCCCGCACGGTGAACGGCTCCGTCGCCCCCTATGCCGGGGCGGCGTGGGGACGCGAATTCGACGGCAAGGCGCGGACCGTATCCAACGGCCACGCCATCGACGCCCCGAACCTGAGAGGCCACATCGGTGTGGGCGACTGGGCTGAGTCTCAGACCGTCCCCCGCTCCGCCCTGAGCTTCGGCCTCGGCGTACGGGGCTATGCCGGTGAACGCGGGGGCGTCACCGGCAACCTGCACATGGCGTATGCGTTCTGATGCCGTCCGCGTGCGGCGCCCCGGCGGGGGCGCGGGGTAAGGTACGGGGGGCAGGACGCGCGGCTTGATGCGTGGGCGGTTTCACGGGCGTTCGGCACGGGTTCCGCTCCCGTTCCGACGGGCGGTTCCTTCTTGTTCCGGGAAAGGTCCAACCCCGCATGGGGTGCAAGACACCGACCCGTTTTCTCCGCAGGCGTGAAAACGCGCGAAGAGGCAGCTCAGGCTTCGGGACGTCCAGTCTCTCCGTGGACGTGAAAAGGCGGCCTGACGCAAAAAGCATTCGGAGCCGGACACGTCAGTCCGGCTCCGAATGCTTTTTCCAGAGCAAATCCTGTCTTACGCGCCCCGGACGCCTCTTCCGACAGGGCCGAAGAGTGCGGCAATCGCCCCCACGCATACCCGGACGCATGCTCCGGTTTGTGAAGCCTCAAGCTCCTGTCTTCCGGTCTCTTCGCATGCCCGGACGCATGAAGCCCGACGAGGCATCCCGGAACCACGAAACAGGCCGGATCGCTCTACCGCAGATCGGGGGCCGCCCGGTGCAGTCTGAGCAGAACGAAAAACGCGGCGACCTGAACGAGTTGGATGCACAGGTAGCAGGCGAACCAGCCGAAACCCGAATAGAGCACTCCGGGAATGTATGAGCCCAGCAGCCCGCCGAAATAATAGCAGGAAAGAAACAGCCCGTTGACCATGCCCCGGTCGCCGTGGCCGGAGAGCATGGCCTGATGGTTGATCAGGCCGGGGCAGATGGAATGGACGACGAACTCCCCGAAGGCGATGAGCCAGAGCCCGCCGAACAGGGCCCAGAGGGAAGGGACCGCAAGCGTGAGGCAGGAGACGACATAGACGGCGGAGGCAAAAAGGATGAGGTTTGTGGGCGTCTTGAACAGGCGCATGAGCGGCGCGAGAGACAGCGAGGCCACAAGCCCCACGGAATACCCGAAGTACATGAGCCCGATAAGCCCCTCGGAATGCCCCTGCCCGAGTTCCGCCATACGGAAGGGGATGAGGTTGCCGATGGCGGCGAAGACGAAGATGCCGCAGGCTTCGGCGAAAAAGAGGCTGGGAACGCCCCTGCCCTTCAATACGGCGAGGTATTCGCGGGGACTGTGGAGGCGTGCGCTGGCGTTGCGCATTTCCGGGATGCTGCGGATGAAGAGGAGCGCAAGGAAAAACAAAAAACAGATGCAGGCGAGGGTGGCCCGCCATCCGAACATCTGCGCGGCCCAGCCTCCGATGATCCGGCCGCACAACGAGCCGACAAGATTGGAGGTCACATACCCCGCCAGCGCACGGTTGAGATTCAGGTGACGGAACATGACCGCAATGCCGGACATGACCGCCGTGAGCACCACCGGAACCAGCAGGGCCTGAAACGCACGGATGACGAGAAGGACGAGGAAGGACGGGGCAAGCCAGACCCCCACGCCGCTCATGCCCAGCAGGAGGGAGGCCCCCAGAATGGCGCGCCGCACGCCGATGCGGCTGAGCAGCATGCCCACGCAGAGAGGCGAAACGGCGAGCGACAGCATGAACACGCTGACGAGCAGCCCCGTAGACCCCTTGCCCACACCGAAATCCCGGCTCACCGAATTGAACATGGGCTGCGGAGCGTACATCAGCATGTAAACGCAGATCGAAATCAGCAGAAGCCCGGCATAGGTTCTCAGGATCGCATTCTGATGCGTACGAGGATGATCCGACATAATCCCTCTCTGTCTTTTTCAGATGAACTCCCGGAACATGCCCCGACCGAGGCTTCAGGGCGACGGCCCGTAACGGGCGCAGGAGGCGGACGGCAGCCGCCCGTGCGGCGCGGACCAGCCCATTGCGCCGAGGTCGGCCTTGCCGGACGGTCCCGTTCACGCACCCGGTCCGTTTTCCGCAAAAAACCGGCTCCCCGGAGAAAGGCTTTCCAAGCTCTAATACAAAACAGTTTTCTGTCAATGGAATCACCGCCGCCATGTCAGCCGGGGCATTCCGCCGACAAAACACCGTTTCGGACCATCCGCTTTGAGACCGCTCACGACGCAAACGCCTGCGGCTGAAGGCTCCGCAGGGTCCCGCCTTCAAGCGGACATTTTACAGTCAATAAAAAGTTGATTTTTGTTCATGACAAGTTTATTCTGTCCGCAAACAGGAGTACCCGTCATGAGCCTCGAACGTGTCCGCACGCAGCTCGGCAAGTTCGGTCTGGCCAAGCCCAACGATGAAATGGCCGTCGCCGTCCAGCCGATCCTGCCCTATTATCTCTTCAGCGATTCCATTGGAGAAACCTTTCTGATCGCCCGCGCAGACGACGTCAGCCAGCGGCTGAACGAGATTTCGTATCACATGGGAAGACTGACGCCCGAACAGTTCTGGAGCGGGTCGTGGCTCGACAAGGCTCCCCGTTACCGTGGTTTCGACGAACTGTGGGAATCCCTCGCCGCCGAACCGTTCACCGTCAGCGTATCCGTGCCGAAAACGACCGAAAGGCTCTGCATCGGTCGGGCAAAGAAGCTGAACAGGGATTTCTGGCTCTTTGAATCCGAGAGCGGAGAATACGGGCTTGTCCCCGAGCGCGAAACGCGAAGATGGCATATGGAATAGGTGTTTTTGCCCGCGCGTACCGCCCGAACAAGACGGAAAGCCCGGAGAAACAGGCTCCGGGCTTTCGCAGAGGGGCGCGCGGTGACGCGACGCGGCCGAACGGGGTGCGCCGCGGGGCGCGCATCCCCGCACGGGGCAACGCGCCGCCTCATCTCGTGGCGGGAATCCGAACCGTGACGCTCCGGTCGCGGACGCGATCCGCATCGGCCCAGTCGTCCGGCGACGCGACCGAACGTTCGCGCACGGTTGCCGTCAGCCCGTCGTCCGCAACGGACAGCAGGGAAAAGCCGTGCGTATCCGTGGCGTCCTTCAGCCGGATGGCGGCGGGCATGACCGTATCGTACAGGATGATCGACTGCCGGAACCCGTCGCCGCCGCCCGGAACAGCGTTCCCGCGCCTGCCGAGATTGCAGGTGAACACGAAACGCACGTCGTCCACCCAGTGCAGTTCGTCACGGATTCCGGGAAGCTGGATGCTCATGTCCATCCGTTCGTCGTACACTCTGAAAAAAGATTCGGGCCGGTCGCCGCTTCCGATGATGAGGACCATCCGGTCGCCCGACGGGCTCCAGATGATGTCGCGGTAGAGGGCCGCGCTTTCAAGGGAAAGGAACCCGATGGCCTCGCCGCGTTCCCCGAAGAACCGGATGCCGATTTCCTCCGCTCCGGCGTCTTCGGCCACGTCATCCCCGATGACGGCCCAGTATCTGGCGCGTCCCTTGAACCCCTCCGGCGCGGTGTACAGATCACAGTCGACCGGAGCCCCGTTCCGGTACGCCTTGCCGTTCCGCAACGTGTAGACGACCTTGCCGCCTCCCGGAAGCGCGAGGGTTTCCTCCATCCGCGCGACGGCCTCTCCGAAGGCCTCCCCCGCCGGATATTCAAGAATAAACGAGGCCCACAGCCTGCCGTCGACCACGCCGTATTCGTGGAACAGACGCCCGCCGCCGTCCTTGCCGTCGCCGTAGGTCAGCGAATACCAGCCGTCGCCGCCCCGGACCGAATCCGGCCTGACAGGGGACACCTCCGCAAGCCGGGATTCCAGCCTGCCCGCGCCGTCGAGGCCGTTGCCGTTGAAGCCGCCCGAAAACGTGAGCCGGGCGTTTCCCGAGACCAGCCATGCGCCGTTCCCGTCATCCGCTTCCCCCGTCCCGACGAACGAGGCCGGATAGTCCACGGAATACCCGAAACGCGGGTTGACGTAGGTAGCCCAGCCCTCCCCGGCGGACGCCGCAATCGCTCCGAAAACGAGCCACGCGACCAGCAGTCCCCCTATCCGCAACAACGTTCTTGCCATCGTTCCCTCCTGCCGCGTCGTCCCCGCATTCGGGAGCCGTCCGGCGTATGCCGTTCAGGAAGTCATGCCGGACCGCAATCCCGCCGCGCGGAAAGCCGTCAGCCGGTCATGGACACGAAACTCACCGCGCTCCGGGAGTATCCCGTCGGCCAGATCATGGAAGCGCACCTCGGCTGCGAAACTCCCCGCACTGCGGGAGTATCCCTCGGAAGCGGTCAACGGCGGTTTTCGGATTGACGAAAAGCCCCGCGCTCCGGGAGTACTGGCGTATCGGCATTTCGGAATTGCCGAAACGAACCATAAGCCCGCCCGTCTCGACGCCCTCGCCCTTTGCCGTACGCCCAGAGGCGGCATCGGGGAGGGACAACGTCGCCAAAGCGACGGGGACGGCGGAGAAATCCGCTGCCGCGCTTCCCCATACGCGGAAGAAAGACTCGGTGCAGCCGGGAGCGCGCTTCCCCGCGAACGCGCTTCCATACGCGGGGAAAGGCCCCCGTTGAGCACAGCGTCAGACAGATGCGAGTTTGCCGCGTCCCCAATACGCGGGGAAAGGTCTTCGGTTCCCTTCCGAGCCGTCAAGTCCATACGTCGCTCTCCATGCGCGGGAAAGGCCCCTTCTCTTGGCGTGGCCTTCCGGTAAGGTGAGCCGCCGTTCTCCATGCGCGGGAAAAGGCCCTCCACCGGAATCGTCTTTCCGGCCCTTTACGGCGAAACCGCCTTCAATGGAGTACGGCTACGCGCCGCTTTCCCGGTATGCCTCAATGACCGCCAGAAAGGCGTCCCCGTAGAGGCCGAGCTTCCGTTCGCCGACGCCCGAAACGTCAAGCATCGCTTGAAGGCTTGCGGGCTTCCGGGACGCCATGTCCCGCAACGTGCTGTCGTGGAAGATGACGTAGGGCGGCACCTCCGCCTCCCGCGCCAGCCGGGTGCGCTCGGCGCGCAAAAGTTGGAACAGCGCCTCATCCGGCCCGAGTTCGGCTTCCGGCTTGCGGGACTTGCGGGCGCGCGTCTCCACGATGCGCATGGCGTGGAAGGGTTTGCCGCGCAGGGTTTCCCAGCCCGATTCGGTCACGCGCAGGATGGGGTAGTCCACGCCCTCCACCGCCGCCAGCCCCTGCCGGGTCAGCGCGTCGATGAGGTAACGCCAGAAACGGCGGCTCCGGTCCTTGCCCACCCCGTAGGTCGGCAGGCTCTGGAAGCCGGTTTCCCGGATGCGGCGGCTGTCCGCGCCCATCAGAATGTCCATGATGAGCACCCGGCCAAAGCGGCACCCGCTCCGCACCATCGCGGAAAGCGCCTTCTGCGCCTCGATGGTGTAGTCCTCCTCCGCGATTTCCCCGGTGCAGACGTCGCAGCCCCCGCAGTTCGGCTCGGGATACGTTTCCCCGAAATAGGCCAGCAGGGCCTTGCGGCGGCACTGGTTGCGCTCGGCGTACTCCAGCATGGCGTAGGCCTGCTTTTCCGTGATCGAACGCTGCTCCTCGTCCTCGATCTGCCGGGCGAAGTACAACAGTTGCGACATATCCGCCGGGCTGTACAGCAACAGGCAGTGCGCGGGATCGCCGTCACGCCCGGCGCGCCCGGTTTCCTGATAATAGCTTTCCAGATTTTTGGGCAGGTCGAGATGGACCACGAAACGCACGTCCGGTTTGTCGATGCCCATGCCGAAGGCCACCGTGGCCACCATGAGCGGGCACTCGTCCCGCCGGAACGCCTCCTGCGCCCGCGCCCGCTCCGCATCGGGCAGGCCCGCGTGGTAGGCTCCGGCGTTGAGCCCCTTTTTCCGAAGGAACGCGGCGGTTTCCTCGACCTTCTTGCGCGTGGAACGGTAGATGATCCCCGATTCCCCGGCGTGCCGGTCGAGAAAGGCCAGCAACTGGGCGTTGAGGTCCTCCTTGGGCAGGACGTGGTAAAACAGGTTGGGCCGGTCGAAGGAGGCCCGGATCAGCCGCGGATCGCGCAGGCCGAGCCGGGAGAGGATGTCCTGTTCCACGGCGGGGGTGGCGGTCGCCGTGAACGCCGCGACCGGACAGTGCGGGAACCGCTCCACAAGGCCGGACAGGGCCAGATAGTCCGGGCGGAAGTCGTGTCCCCACTGAGAAATGCAGTGGGCTTCGTCGATGGCGAAAAACGAGACGGGACACGCGGCGAGGGCTTCCCAGAAGCCGGGCACGCCGAACCGTTCCGGGGACACGTATAGAAGGTCCAGCTCGCCGGTCCGCAGCGAGGCGGACACGGCGGCCCGCTCGGCGGCGCTCAGCGAACTGTTGAACGCGGCGGCCCGCAGGCCGTTGGCGCAGGCGGCGTCCACCTGATCCTTCATGAGCGAGATGAGCGGACTGACCACCACGCACGTCCCCCGCATCAGCGAGGCGGGAAGCTGAAAACACAGGCTCTTGCCGCCGCCCGTGGGCATGATGGACAACGAGTCCCGCCCGTCCAGCACGCTGCGGACGATGTCCAGCTGATGAGGCCGGAAGGCCGCGTACCCGAAAAGGCGTCCCAGTTCCTGATGCAGATCGGCTTCGCTCCACGCCGCTCCGGTGCGCTGTTCCATGCGTTTCCCCCCGTGCGGCCCGCTTTCCGACGCCGCGTCCCATCACGTTAGCCTCCTTGCTCGAACCGCGCAACACCGAAGACGGATTCCCGCACGGGGGAGAGCGCGAACACCGAAACGCCTGAAAGGAACGCGGCAAAAGACGTTGTTACCGGCAACGTCTTACTGGGAATAGGATGATACGGCATCAACCTATCCGTTGCTTACATCCATAACCAACTGTTAAACTGGGCAAAAGAACGTTACGCACCCGTTTATCCTCTTTCAATTGCCCCTTCATGCAGTTTTCAATCGCATCTTTGTTCTTGTTTATCCTGTTCACAAAATCCCCCTGCCCTCGCTTCGTCGCAACGCCGAGCAGCAGCGGCACTCTCATCTTGCACCAATTGAGTGCCGATTGGTGCGGAAAATGACACATTGAATGAATATTAACAATATGTTATGCAAAAACTTTGCTTTCCGTACAAAAAAGGCGCACGACCGTCAGCCGTGCGCCTTCATGCGTTTTCCGTCAGGGGGACGCCGCTAATGCACCGAGGCCGCCATGCTGGAGAAGCTGTTCAGCGTCCGCGTGATGGTGAACGGGGTGTCCGCAATGAATTCGAGGCAGGTGGGGGACACGCGGGTCGTGCCCGGCATCATGCAGAACAGGTCGGCGTGGAACGTCCGTACCGTGGAAACCTGCACCGCGAAGGGTCCGGCCACGGCCAGCGGGCGGCACAGGAAATTCCCCATCGCCTTGCGGGCCGCCGCGCGCAGGGCCTTGCGCACAACCTCGGGCGGCAGATGTACGGCGGCGCGGGTGCCGAGGGCTTCCTTCACGGTCACGATTTCCGCATTGGGATAGACGGCGGCGGCTTCGGCGGCCAACCGGTCGTCGCCGCTGATCAGGCGCACCGGCACCCCGTATTCGCCCGCCAGCAGCCCGTTGAGGAAATACTCCCCGACCGGCACGCCGTTGACGCGGATTTCCGCGAAGGCCGCGCCGTTGATGGTGTGCGCCAGCACGCCGTAGGCTCCGGCGCGCGCGTGGTAGCCGATCAGGAACAGCCCGTCCCACGGGCCGCGATCCAGCCCGCCGAGCATGCCGAACAGCCGGGGCTTCCCGGACACCAGACACGCGCCGGGGTGGAGTTCCTCCAGAAGGATGTTGTCGTATTGCCCGTGCCCGTCGGCGACCCAGACCTCGGTGGCCCCGCCGTCCAACGCGCCTTCGACGGCGGCGTTGACCTCGCGGGTCATGAGCAGCCGCGCCCGTTCGTAGGCGGCGGAGCCGGGCCGGGTCTGGTCCGGGCTCATCACGCCGCTGATGCCTTCAATATCCGCAGAAATCAGAATGCGCATGGTTTCCTCCGCGCGATGTCGCGCCATTCCGGCAGGACTTCCCGGATGGAGGGCCGCCGGTGCCCGTCACGTCCGACAAACGGTTCCGCGAGGAACAGGGCCTTGAAGACGGCCTGCTCCGTCGCCTCGGCGGCGGCCTGAAACAGCGCGTCCATCCACCCGTCCGGCGCGTGCAGGAGCGGCACCGCCTCGTTCGAGGGGAAGGGCAGATGCTGCGAGGCGGAAAACGCAATCGCCACGTCGCCGCTGCCGTGCCCGTAGATGGAGCCCGTCCGCGCCAGTCCGTTCCCGGCCCGGCGCGCCAGCCGCCCGAGCTGGAGCACGTCCAGCGGGGCGTCCGTCGCCAGAAGCATGATGATGCTGCCCTTCTCCGGGGCGGCGGCCAGCGCGGCGGCTTCCGCGTCCATGCGGTCCAGCCGTTCCCGCAGCAGCGCGCCCACCGGCGTCCCCGCCAGCAGACAGTGCTCCGCCTTGCCGAAATTGGAAAGCACCAGCGCCCCGACCGTGAACGGCGTCCCGCCGCAGTCCGCCACCCGCGAGGCCGAACCGATGCCGCCTTTCAGGTGAAAGCAGGACATGCCCCGCCCCGCGCCCACGCTCCCCTGCGCGAACTCGCGGGAAGCGGCGGCGCAGGCCGCGCGGTAGTGCTCCGCGTTCACGGCGAGGGCCTGAATGTCGTTGAGATATCCGTCGTTGCATTCGAGCACCAGCGGATTGACCGTGGACCACTCGCGGCCCACCTCGGGATGCGCGGCGACGGCGGCGCGTATCTGCGCCGCGGCGACCGCGCCCACGGAAAAGGTGTTGGTCAGCGCGAGCGGGGTTTCGAGACAGCCCAGCTCGTTCAACTGCATCAGGCCGACGCTCTTGCCGAACCCGTTGAAGACGCAGCTTGCGGCCAGCGGCTTCTTGAGCAGCGGATCGTCGTTGGGGATCACGACCGTCACGCCGGTGTGGACGTCTCCCCGGTCCAGCGTGCAGTGCCCGACGCGGATTGCGCCCACGTCGGTGATCGCGTCCAGAGGACCGCTCGGCAGCGTGCCGACGTGGGGAAAGGATGCGTCCATGACTATTCCTGATCGATCTTGGGGTCGAGCGCGTCGCGCAGGCCGTCCCCGAAAAGGTTGAACATGAGCACCGTCAGGAAGATGGCGAGGCTCGGGAAAACCGCCACGTGCGGGGCCACCACCATGTCGGCGCGGGCCTCGTTGAGCATCGCGCCCCACTCCGGCGTGGGCGGCTGCGCGCCGAGGCCGAGGAAGGACAGGCTCGCGGCGGTGATGATCGAGGTGCCGATACGCATGGAGAAATAGACCACGATGGACGAGATGGTGCCGGGGAAGATGTGGCGCAGCATGATGGTCAGCGGACCGGCCCCGAGGCTGCGGGCCGCCTCCACGAAGGTCTGCCGCTTGATCGACAGCGTGTTGCCGCGCACCAGACGGGCGAAGGCCGGGATGCTGAAAATCGCCACGGCGAGGATGACGTTGGCCATGCCGCTGCCGAGAACCGCCACCACGCTGATCGCCAGCAGGATGCCGGGGAACGCGAACAGCACGTCGCAGATGCGCATGACCACGCGGTCCCACCAGCCCTCGTAGTACCCGGCGGTCAGGCCGAGGAAGGTCCCGATCACCGCGCCCACGAGCACGGAGGAGAAGCCCGCCGTCAGCGAAATGCGCGCCCCGGCGAGGATGCGGCTGAAGATGTCCCGCCCGAGCGAGTCCACGCCGAACCAGTGCGCCATCGACGGACCGGCGTTCAGCATGTCGTAATCGAAATAGTTTTCCGGGTCATAGGGCACGAGCCACGGCCAGAACACGGCGACCAGAACCAGCAGGGCAATGAAGCCGCCCGCGAACAGCGTCATGCGCTGCCGCTTGAACTTGCGCCAGAATTCGCTCCACGGGGTGCGGACTTTCGCGGGGCCGGAGGCCGCCGAAACGGTGTTTTCCATGTTCATATCACTTGAAGCAGATTCGGGGGTTGATGACGGCATACAAAATATCCACCAGCAGGTTGATCAGGATGAATTCGAGCGAGAACAGCAGCACCTCGGCCTGAAGGACCGGATAGTCGCGCATCTCCACCGCATCCACGAGCAGCCGCCCGAGGCCGGGCCAGTTGAAGACCTTCTCCACGACGATGGAGCCGCCGAGCAGGAAGCCGAACTGGAGGCCCATCATGGTCACGACGGGGATGAGCGCGTTGCGCAGGCCGTGCTTGACGATGACCGCCCACTCGCTGAGGCCCTTGGCGCGGGCCGTGCGGATGTAGTCGTCCTGAAGGATTTCCACGAAGGAGGCGCGGGTGAACCGGGCCATGACCGCGGCCACGCCCGCTCCGAGCGTGATGGAGGGCAGGATGTAGTGTTTCCACGAGTCCGCGCCCACGGTGGGCAGCCAGCCCAGCGACACGGAGAAAATTTCCATGAGCAGCAGCCCCAGCGCGAAGGTCGGGAAGGAAATCCCCGAAACCGCCAGCGCCATGCCCGCCTGATCCTGCCATTTGTTGCGCTTCGTCGCGGAGATCATGCCGATGATCAGCCCGAAGAAGACCGACCAGACCATGCTCCAGACGGTGAGCCAGAAAGTCGCCCAGAAACGCTCTCCGATTTCCACGCTGACGGGGCGCTTGGTCCGCAGAGAGGTGCCGAAGTCCCCTTTGGTGATGATGTTGCCGAAATAGGTGATGAACTGTTCGGGGAGGGGCTTGTCGAGGCCGAGGTCCTTGCGCACCAGTTCCACGGTGACCTCGTCGGCCTCCGCCCCGGCGGCGAGCCGCGCCGGATCGCCGGGAAGCATGTGGACGAACAGAAAGACGAGCGTCGCCACCAGAAACAGCGTGGGCAGCAACCCAAGGAGACGTTTGACAAAATAGTGGAGCATCCGTGAAACCTCGCCGGAAAGCGGAATGGGGGCCGGGCTCCGCGCCCGGCCCCGATGGGACTATTGCTGCAAGTCGATGTTTTCGAAGAAGTAGTTGGCGTCAGGCATGACGTACATGCCGGTCAGCTTCTTGTTGGTCGCGTAGAGCAGCTTTTCGGTCACGAGGAAGGCCCACGGGGCGTCCTTCCAGATTTCTTCCTGCACTTCGGTGTACAGCTTGGTCTTCTCGGCGCGGTCGGTGGTGCCGAGGGCCTTCATGATGTCCGCGTCCACCGTGGGGTTCTTGTAGTAGGAGATGTTGTACATGGCCGGAGGCGTCTTGTCGCCCGCGAACAGCGGACGCAGGCCCCAGTCGGCTTCGCCGGTGGAGGAGGACCAGCCGGTGTAGTACAGGCGCACGGGCGCGGTGGCCGGGTCCTGATGGCTTTCGACCTTTTCCACGCGCTGACCGGCTTCGAGGGCCTGCACCTGCGCCTTGATGCCCACCTGCGCGAGCTGCTGCTGAATGAACTGGATCACCTTCTGGCCGGTGGTGTGGTTGTAGGCGGACCACAGGGTGGTCTCAAAGCCGTTGGGGTATCCGGCTTCGGCGAGGAGCTGCTTGGCCTTCTTCACGTCATAGGGCCACGGGCCCATCTTGACGGCGTAGTCCACGCCCTGCGGCAGGGAACCTTCCGCCGGGAAGGCGTAGCCGTTGAAGGCCACCTTGGCGAGGGCCTGCTTGTTGATGGCGTAGTTGATGGCCTGACGCACGCGCAGATCGTCGAACGGCTTCTGGAGCATGTTCATGTTCAGATAGCGGGTGACGATGGAGGGCGCGGCCACGACGTTCAGGTGTTCGTCCTTTTCAAGGACGGGAGCCTGTTCATAGGGCACGGGGAAGGTGAAGTGGGCCTCGCCGGTACGCATCATCGCGGAGCGGGCGTTGTTGTCCACGACGGGCACCCACGTAATGGTGTCGACCTTGGGCAGACCGGCGCGCCAGTAGTTCTTGTTCTTCGCGCCCTTGAGGTAGTCGGTCTGCTTCCATTCCACGAAGGTGTAGGGACCGGTGCCCACGGGGTGGAACATGATGTCCTTGCCGTACTTCTTGAGGGCGGCGGGGGAGATCATGACCGCCGAGGGATGGGCGAGCTGGTTGATGAAGGGCGAGAAGGGGGTCTTCAGGGTCACCTTGGCGGTGTTGTCGTCAACCACTTCGGTCTTGGCGATGTTGGAGTACAGGCTGTAGCGCTTCAGCTTGTTTTCCGGGTTGGTGACGCGGTCGAAGTTGACCTTCACGGCTTCGGCGTTGAAGTCGGTGCCGTCATGGAACTTCACGCCCTTGCGCAGGTGGAAGGTGTAGACGAGGCCGTCGGGGCTGACGTCGTAGCTCTCGGCGAGCACGGGACGCAGCTCCAGCTTCTCGTTGAAGCCGAACAGGCCTTCGTAGAAGGTTTTGGCGACGGCATGGGACAGCGTGTCGTTGGCGTCCCACGGGTCCGTGGTGGTCGGGGTCGAAGCGACCGCAAGCACGACGTCCTTGGACGCGTGGGCCTGCGGCGCGCACAGCGCCACGGCCATGCCTGCGGCGATCAGCATTTTTTTCCAATGGCTGCGAAACATCATACTCACTCCTCATATATGCCTGAGCGGCGGTTGACGGACGGCGTCGCACACCGGTGCGCGACGCCGGACAATCCTGGGGAACCTTCCGGTTTCGGAAAACGTTCCGGCGGCCTAGAACCAGTCGGCCATGCGTTGCTGGGCCACGAAGTGGCCGGGGGTGACTTCCTTGAGCGGCGGCACCTCGGGCTCGTAGTCCGCCGGACGGACGGGACTCGGGATTTCGCCGGACAGCAGGGTGCGGGACATGGTGCGCCGGGACGGGTCCGGGATCGGGACGGCCGACATGAGGCGCTTGGTGTAGGGGTGCTGCGGGTTCTCGAAAACGTCCCGCCGGGAACCGAGCTCGACGATCTGCCCGAGGTACATCACGGCCACGCGGTGGCAGACGCGCTCGATGACCGCCATGTCGTGGGAGATGAACAGGAAGGCGATGCCGAACTCCTTCTGGAGCGCCAGCAGGAGATTGATGATCTGGGCGCGCACGGACACGTCGAGCGCGGAGACGGATTCGTCGGCGATGATGATTTGCGGGTTCATGGCCAGCGCGCGGGCGATGCAGACGCGCTGCCGCTGGCCGCCGGAAAATTCGTGGGGATAGCGCACCGCCATCGCGGGATCGAGATCGACCCGCTCCAGCAGTTCCCCGACCCGGCGTTCGGCCTCCTGCCGCGAGCAGACCTTGTGGATGAGCAGCGGCTCCATGATTGAGAACCCGACCGTGAGCCGGGGGTCCAGCGCGGCGTAGGGGTCCTGAAACACATACTGGATGTTGCGGCGCAGCTTCTGCAATTTGGAGGTCGCCAGATGGGTAAGCTCCTGCCCGTCGAACACGATCTTGCCGGAGCGCGGGGTTTCGAGGCCGATCACCGACCGGCCTATGGTGGACTTGCCGCAGCCGGATTCGCCCACCAGCCCGAGGGTTTCGCCGGGGTAGAGGTCGAAGCTGACCTGCTCCACGGCATGGACGCGGCGTTTGACCTTGCCCCAGAAGCCGGTTTCCACGTCGAAGCGGGTGATCAGCCGGTCCACATGGAGCACGGGCTTTTCGCCCCTGACGTCCGGCGCGGGCGCGGCGGGAGCCGTTTCGTCGGGCCGCGTCTCCACGGCCTCCCCGGTCTGGGGATCGACGGCCCGGAGCAGCGGGAAGGGAGCCGGGGCGTCCGTGCCCTTCATGGAGCCGAGCCGGGGCACCGCCGCGAGCAGAGACTGCGTGTACGGGTGGCGGGGGTTGTGGAAAATCTGTTCGCACTCGCCCTCTTCCACGGCTTCCCCGTGGTACATGACGAGCACGCGGTCGGCCACCTCGGCCACGACGCCCATGTCGTGGGTGATGAAGATGACCGCCATGCCCATCTCTTCCTGCAACTGCCGGACGAGCTGGAGAATCTGCGCCTGAATGGTCACGTCGAGGGCCGTGGTCGGCTCGTCCGCGATGAGCAGGGTCGGCTTGCAGGACAGGGCCATCGCGATCATGACGCGCTGGCGCATCCCGCCGGAAAGCTGGTGGGGATAGCGTTTCAGGACCTGTCTGGCTTCGGGGATGCGGACCAGTTCGAGCATCCTGAGCGCTTCGGCCTGCGCGGCGGCGTGGCCGAGGCCCTGATGGAGCATGACCGCTTCGGCCACCTGCGTGCCCACGGTGAACACGGGGTTCAGGGAGGTCATGGGCTCCTGAAAAATCATCGAAATCTCGCCGCCCCGAATGGTGCGCATGACGCTGTCCGCGGCCTGCGCGAGATCGAGCTTCCCGCCGTTCCTGCGGGTGAACATGATGTTCCCGCCGGCGATGGTCCCGCCGCCGTGCTCGATGAGGCGCATGACGGACAGCGACGTGACGGATTTCCCGGAACCCGACTCCCCGACGATGGCCAGCACTTCACCGGCCCGCACATGGAAGTTCAGGTTCTTCACGGCAACAACGCTTCGCTCGGAGGTGTCGAAACGTACGGTCAATCCCCGAACATCAAGGACGTTTTTGTCACTCGGACCCATTACCCTCTCCAGTTCCCAACCTGACACTGCATTGCCCGCCTTTCCCGGATCGCCTCCGGGGGCGGGGACCACCTTTCCAGTCTCGAACGGTCGCAAGATCGGGGGCCCGTTCCGTCCCGGCGAAAGGTTTCCGCCCGGTCGGAGAAAGCCCCCGCACCCTGTTTCATTCGAAATCTAAGCTCAAGAAACCCTAAAAAGACTTTCGCTGTCAACAAAAAAATGTACGGAAGACGCGCAGGGGAACGCCCCGTTCATGTTATTTCCTCATGATGACATGCAAAAACGGCATGGAACGCCATTCGCGTTCCATGCCCTGAAAACCACAAAAAACCATATGGTTGAACAAACAGAGAGGCGGACCTCCGCAGGGAGACCAGCCCCGCCGGGATCAGCAGTCCTCGTCTTCCGCGCCGTAGATGGCGACGCGCGCGGTTTCGTTTCCGCGCACGCACCCGCGATACATGCCTTCGGAAATGAACGGCAGCGACACGTTCCCTTCCCGATCCACGGCGATAAGCCCGCCGGTGCCCCCGAGCGCGCCCACGCGTTCGAGCACGGCGCGTACGGCGTCGTCCAGCGCCGCGCCCTGATAGCGCATGCGGGCGGCCACGTCATGGCCCACGACCAGCCGGATGAAGTATTCGCCGGAGCCCGTGCAGGACACCGCCACGCCGTCGTCCGCATAGCAGCCCGCGCCCACGATGGGAGTGTCGCCCACCCGACCGGGGAGCTTGTTGGTCATCCCGCCCGTAGAGGTCGCGGCGGCGAGACGTCCCTGCGCGTCCATCGCCACCGCGCCGACCGTGCCCATCTTGGTCTTTTCGTCCAGCGGGTTGCCCGCGAAGCCCATCTTGCCCGCCGCCGCGCCGTCATGGTCGAGCACCATCGCGTCGGGCCGGACGGCCTGCGCCAGCCGGAGCTGTTCGAGCCGCTGTTCCGTGTCGAAATAGGCGTCGGGCATGAATTCCACACCCCGCGCGCGGAGGAAGGCCATCGCGCCGTCGCCGGTCATCAGCACATGTGGGGACTGTTCCATCACCACGCGGGCGGCCCTGATCGGGTTCTTCACGCCGTGGACGCAGGAGAGCGCGCCGGTCCGCAGGGTCTCCCCGTCCATGATCGCGGCGTCAAGCTCGTGGGTCTCGGCGCTGGTGTAGACGGCGCCGCGTCCGGCGTTGAACAGCGGACAGTCCTCAAGCATGGACACCGCCAGCGTCACCGCATCGAGGGCCGAGGCCCCGTCCGCCAGCGCCTCGCGGCCTTTTTCCAGAATAGCCCGCAGCGCGTCGCGGTAGCCGCGTTCCGCCTCGGGGGAAAGGGCCGCGCGGTTGATGGTGCCCGCGCCGCCGTGAATCGCCAAAACAGGAATCCGTACCATAAAAATCCTCCTCACACCGGGAATCGCGTCCCGAAAACATGCCGCTTCCCTACTCCGCCCCGGCTGTTTTGTATAGTCCGCCATTGGGGACAGAGCCGGGGAGCGGACGGCGACGCTTCGTACGCGTCCGCCGAGAGAGGAAGCCGGGGAAAGAAGGGACCCTTCCGGAGAAGGGCCTCCCCTCCGGCCCCTCCCTCCCCAAGACGGTTGCAGCGTCGAACCCGGCGATGGTTCCCGTGGGCGCGGAACGGGGGAAACGCATTCGGGATTCCCGTCTCTCCGGAAACGGCGGGCGCGGGATGAAGGATTGGACTGCGCGTTGACGCAGTAATACCTCGGAAACGGCGGACGCGGGCGCGGGATGGGAATGGGGTGAACGCCGGAAAAACTCGGGCTCCATGCTTGATGGCCGCGTACTGTTTTCCCCCCTCCACACTGCAATGCGGACTGTTGCGTCAGAAAAAACCATGCAGGGCGACAAAAAAACGGCTGCGTCCCTCTTTTTTTCGTGTTGCCTCGGTGTCGCATGTCGCCAGCACAGATACGGCTCTTTTCTTCACAACCCCATACAACAAACCGAAATCGGGTGGTTCAGCAAGCGTCAATGTCGACAGTCGTATGATAATTCAAGAATGATTCTAAGTGGATAACGGGACAAAAATGCCCGATGGGACAAAAATGTCTCTTCATCCCCTTTCACCGCATTGCCTTGACGCGCAAGGTTTCGCGGTCTCCGCCGCACGGAATGCGGGACATTTGTGTCCCATCTGTATAACAGTGCGATAAACTGTTCCATAACGGAAAAAGAACGCATATCGGCGCATTGCATCCGTTTTACGGCGTTTCAGCATGCGACGTGAGCCGTTGGAATGCTCTTTGCTTCACATGCCGAATGGATAAGGAGACGTCCATTACGGTTAAGGCACACTGTCACGCATTCATCATACGTTGACCATTACGCTGATAAGGAAGACCGTCATGCATGAGAACGACTCTCCCGCCGACGGCGGGCGCGCTGAACTGAAAAAAACGATGTCCCCGGCGGAAGTCTGGGCGCTGGCCGTCGGCGCCATCATCGGCTGGGGCTGCTTCGTGCTCCCCGGCACCCGTTTCCTCCCCGAGGCCGGTCCCCTCGGGAGCATCCTCGCCTTCGTGATCGGCGGGGGCCTGCTCTGTTTCGTGGCCCTGAGCTACAGCACCCTCGTCAAGGCCTACCCCGTGGCGGGCGGCGCGTTCACCTACGCCTACGTGGGATTCGGCAAGGCGTGGGCCTTCATCTGCGGCTGGGCGCTCATCCTCGGCTACCTGTGCGTCATCGCCGCCAACGGGACCGCCCTCGCGCTCCTGAGCCGCGCCCTGCTCCCCGGCGTATTCGACGTGGGCTACCTGTACACCGTCGCCGGATGGGACGTGTACGCGGGCGAACTCGCCATGATGACCGCCTCGTTCCTGTTCTTCGGCTACATGAACTATCGGGGCATGGACTTCGCCAGCAGCCTCCAGCTGATCCTTGCCTTCGCCCTCGTGGCGGGCGTGCTCATCCTGACGGTGGGTTCCTTCTCGACCGGTACGGCGGGCCTCGACAACCTGTTCCCCCTGTTCGCGGAAGATCGCCCGTGGTGGGCCTGCATCGTCTCCATCGTGGCGATCACCCCGTGGCTGTTCGTGGGCTTCGACACCATCCCGCAGACCGCCGAAGAATTCGACTTCCCGCCCGAAAAGTCCCGCCGCCTGATGATCAACTCCATCGTCTGCGGCGCGAGCCTGTACGCCCTCGTCCTCATCTCCGTGGCGGTCATCATTCCTTATAAGGATTTGCTCGGCCAGAACCACACCTGGGCCACGGGCGCGGTCGCGGACATGGCCTTCGGGCGCTTCGGCGGCCTCATCCTCGCCGTGCCGGTGCTCGCGGGCATCCTGACCGGCATGAACGGCTTCTTCATGGCCACCACGCGCCTGCTGTTCAGCATGGGCCGCGGCAAGTTCCTGCACCCGTGGTTCCTGAAGGTGCATCCCAAATACGGCACCCCGACCAACGCCGTCCTGTTCACCCTCGCCCTGACCCTCATCGCGCCGTGGTTCGGACGCTCCGCCCTGAACTGGATCGTCGACATGTCGGCTATGGGCACAGCCCTCGCCTACCTTTCCACCTGCATGGTCGCCTACAAGTACGCCGGACGCTACGAGGCCCCGTGGTGGAGCAAGCCCGTCGCCGTCGTGGGCGCGGCCACCTCCGTCGCCTGCTTCCTGTTGCTCGCCGTACCCGGCTCCCCCGCCGCCATCGGCTTCGAATCGTGGGTCATGCTGCTCGTCTGGGTAGCCCTCGGCTCGGCCTTCTACTTCAGCCGCGCCAGAGAACTCGCCGCCGTGACCCCGCGCCAGATGCAATACATGCTGCTCGGCACCACCGACCGGCCCCTCCTCTTCGTCCCCGAAGAGGAAACGGACGAGGAAGGGACGTTCGAGGAAGCCTTCGAACCCGCACAGAAATAATCCCGTCCTCCACGGACAGAAAAGCGGAGCCCAGCTCCGCTTTTTTGTGCCCGAATCCCGGCGTCCCGTTCCCACCTGCACCCGGAGGGGGCTCCCGTTTCCCGTTGCTGCCCCCGGCTCACGCCTTCCATTTTTTCTCGTTGGCGAGGCCGTACTCGTGCAGTTTGGCGTACAGGGTCGAGCGCTTCATGCCCAGCAGGGTTTCCGCGCCGTCCGGGCCGCATATCCTTCCCTGCGTGAGCGTGAGAACGTGCCGGATGTAGCGTCGCTTCAATTCCTCCAGCGTGGGAAGGTCATTCGCCAATAGAGGCACGGGGGCGGATGTTTCTGTCGCGGACGGTTCCTGACGGCGCGGCAGGGCGAAATCCAGATGCCCCTGTGTGCTGAGGATGACGGCCCGCTCAATGACGCTTTTCATCTCGCGCACGTTGCCGGGCCACGGATAGCTCTGGAGACGGTGGAGGTCCTCGGGCGTCAGTGCCACGTCGGGCCGCTGATAGCGCTTGGAGAAGTAGTCCACGAACATCCGGGCAAGCACCGGGATGTCGTAGGGCCGTTCCCGGAGCGGCGGAAGCGTGAACGGAATGACCGAGATGCGGTAATAGAGGTCTTCGCGGAAGCGGCCCTCCCGAACCTCCTTCCACAGATTCCGGTTGGTCGCCGCCGCAAGGCGGAAGTTGGAGTGGATGCTCCGGGTGCCTCCGACGCGGAAGAAGGTTTTCTCCTGCAACACGCGGATGAGCTTGGTCTGGATGGACATGGGGATGTCCCCCACTTCGTCGATGAACAGCGTCCCCTGATCCGCCAGCTCGAAGAACCCGGCCTTCTGCTTGATCGCTCCGGTGAACGCGCCCTTCTCATGTCCGAAAAATTCGCTCTCGAACAGGCTTTCCGGGGTACTCGCGGGGTGCACCGGCACGAACAGGCCGGGGCGTCCGCTCAGGGCATGCACGCGGCGGGCGAGGTGCTCCTTGCCCACTCCAGTCTCCCCGAGGATAAGAATGGTCGCGTCGGTCGCCGCCGCCTGCCGGGCCTGCTCCAGCAGTTCCTGCATAGATTCGCCGTAGTACAGGGTGGCCTCGGCTCCGTCGTGCTGCTGCGTGGCCTGAAGGCGGCCCTGGCTCTCCACGATGTCCTGCTGACGCAGGGCGTACAGCCGGATCGCCATCCGCAGTTCCATCGAAAACAGAAAGGACAGCTTGTTGCGCTCCACCGGCGACAACTTGGTGAAGTAGCCGAGCGCGTACGTGTTGTCGAAATGGAGCAGCCAACGCTCGCCCTCGCGTACACGAAGCGGAATGCACCACTCCCGCTGTTCCTCGCCCACGGGCTGCCGGCCCTGCAGGTTGAGAAGAAGCCACCGCCGTTTCTCGTCGGGCAGGCCGTTGCCGGGATGGTCGTTGTTGCTGTCCGCGCGGCAGACAAGGCGATCCGGGGGATCGAGACGGTACAGGGTCACACGCTCCGCGCCCAGCTCCTTCTGGGCCACGCGGGTAAGCCGGGTCAGGTGCGCGTCGAGGGTTTCGCAATTCGGGAGCGCCTCCAGCGCGGCGACGCAGCGTTCCACAACCCCGGACCCCTCCTCTCTCTCGGTCCCCTGCTGCGGGCCGATGAAGGACCCTTGCTGCCAGCTCAGGATAACCTCGTGCGCGGTCTTGCGGCATTCCTCGGCGTGCTCGTGGCGTCCCATGACGTCCAGCGTATCCGCCATGTCGAGACGAACATGCGCGGCCTCAAAGGCGTTGCCCACCTTTTCGAACAAGTCGAGGCTGCGCTGCTGGGTTTGCAGCACCGTTTCCGGGCCTTCCCCCCGCTCCCGCTGCTGAAGCGCCCGGATACGCAGGGCCGCACCGTGCATCTGCCGGTTCGGGCCGGTGAAGATACCCTCCAGTTCGCGTTCCAGCTCGTTGCCGGGAATGGCCTCGAACCCCGCGCGTTCGTAGGCGTACAACAGGTCCAGCATCCATGGGTAAAAGGAAATGGGCCGATGGATGTGGTAGCGGTGCCCCGTGCGGATCGCGTTCCGCAGGACGCGGTAAGACGCGCCGATCCGCCCGTGCAGATAATGGTAATAGGCCAGCCCCCGGAACGCCCAGACCACGATGCGACTCTGGGCTTCATAGGAAGCCGAGCAGATCACGAAATCGAGGTGTTCCAGCGCGTCTTCGAGGCGCCCCATGTACAAAAGCACCATCGCCATCTGCATGCGCCACCACGCAGCGACGGGCGCCTTGTCGCGCGCGCTCCGCTCCGGGCGGGAAGATTCGAGGATGCCGAGAGCCAGCGGGAAGCGCCCGAGGTACATGGCCGCCGTGCTCGTGTAGATGGAAGACTGTTCCGTAAAATAGCGGCTTTTCCACATCTGCGGGTACTGTCGGGCGATCTCGAAATGCACCAGAACCTGTTCGAAATCTCCTTGCAGATAGTGCAGCAGCCCGAGGAAGTTGGCGGCGCGGGCGGTGATGTCCGCATCCCCGAGCTTCTGGATGGCCTTGATGCCCCGGGTGAGCATGGCATGGGAAGCTGCGGGATCGTGACGGGGCGCGACGTTGCCGAAGCACCCGCCAACAAGGTCCAACAGAGCGAGGGCACGGGTATCGCCGGAGAGGGTTGCGGCTTCGCGGGCCACGGGTTCGAGCTGACGGGCGCGGTCGATGCATTTGGGAAGATACAGGGCCATGCCCTGAATGGTGAGCACCAGATTAGGATACCGGCGTATCTGCTCCGCCGTACGGCCCTCGGTAGACCATTTTCCGAGTTCGGCGACGCACAGGTCGAGCAGTACGGCGGCCCCGGAGTCCCCGGAAGCCGACAACACCCGCTCGACGAGCGCCAGCATCTGCTCGGCCCCGTCGAGGAGCCGGTGCCGCCGGAACTGGGCGAACGCCCGCTCCAGCGGGGAATCGCCGTTACTCTCGATCTCCCTCCGGCAGTCCTCGATGTCGGTGAGGAGCAGATGTTCTTTGGCGATGCGCCAGCGCACGCCGCCGGGGACGCACAGGGCGACGCCCGTTTTCTCCAGTTCGCGGAGGGCAGCCTCCACATCCTGTCGGGGACGCTCCACCGCGTCCGCGAGGCTCCGAACGGTGCGGGCGTCACCAAGTTCATCAAGGATGACGGCAAGAAGAGATGCAAGGTGCGAAAGGGGCCTGCGGCTCATGGGGGGACCTCGTGCGGAAGGTTTTTCCAGAATCCGTTCCTGTTTCAAGAATATTCCAGATATAGGAAAATTCTAGCGTCACAGGCCGGACCTGTCAATAAAAAAAACGTCATTTCATTGAGTTACAAAAAACAGGTATGGTACGGAGCTTGCAGCTTTGCGGACAATATCTTTTTTGCAGGAGTCGCACCATGAAGATCGAAGAACGCGCAAAGGAACTCGGCATCGTCATTCCCGCTTTCAAACCTATGAAGTCCAAGAACCTCGTCCGTGCCCGCCAATCCGGAAACATCCTCTACCTTGGCGGCGTCGGCCCGTGGGACGGCACGGGCTACCCCTACCTCGGCAAGCTCGGTCGCGATCTCGACGCGGATCAGGGCTACGCCGCCGGACGGGTCGCGGGCATCCACATGCTTTCCATCCTCAAGCATTTTGTGGGCGATCTCGACAACGTCCGCCAGTTCCTCCGGGGGATCGGCTACGTGCAGTGCGTACCCGGATTCACCGATCTGTCCCGAGTGACCAACGGAGCGTCCGATCTGCTCATCGACGTGTTCGGCAAAGAAATCGGCACCCATTCCCGGGCCAGCTTCGGCGTTTCGGAACTCGCCCACAACATCCCCTTCGAAATGCTCATGGACGTGGAAGTGTCCTGACCGGAGCCCGCCGCACGGCAAAGGAAAATCTATGAAAACCAACCTGTCCGTTGACCGCATCCTCACCAACGGCCGGATCGTCACGCTGGATGACGCGGGAACCGTAGCCGAAGCGTTCGCCGTGAAGGACGGCCGCATCGCCGCCGTGGGCCGCGCCGACGAAATCGCCGCGCTCGCCGCTCCGGGCGTCGAAACCGTAGACCTCGAAGGCCGCCTCGTGCTGCCGGGGTTCATCGACTCGCACATGCACCCCCTGCTCTACGGCATGGACAAGCTGAAGGTGGACTGCGGCTCCAAGGCCATCCGGTCCGTGGATCAGATTCTCGACAACATCCGCGCGGCGGCGCGCTCCCTGCCCAAGGGGGAATGGGTCCTCTGCTCGGAATACAAGCCAGCCCTGCTCCGGGAAAACCGCAAAATCCACCGGGATGAGCTGGACGCCGTTGCCCCGGACAACCCGGTGTTCCTGCCGACCATCCACGCCCTGTCCACCAATACCCTCGGCCTCGCGGCGGCGGGGATCACGGCGGACACGCCCGATCCCCAGGGCGGGCACATCGAGCGCACGGACGGACGGCCCAACGGCTTCCTGTCCGAAACCGCCGTACACCTGCTCATCGACAGGCTCCCGCCATGGACGATGGAGGACCGCATCCGCGCACTGGAACTGGTCGGCGAGGAACTGACCGAACACGGCGTGACCAGCGTGCACGAGGCGGGCGGCGTGGCGGACATTCCCAACCCCGAACTGTTCCGCTCCTACCAGATCGCGACGCGAGCCGGGCGCTGGAAGCAGCGCGCCTACGTCATGTTCACCATCAACAAGCCCGAGCATATGGAAGACATCCGGCGGCTCGGCTTTGCCACGGGCTTCGGGGACGACCGGCTGCGTGTGGGCTGTGCCAAGCTGTTCATCGACGGCGCGTTCGCGCTCGGCAAGGCCGCCGTCTACGGGGAGGACGGCACGCCTACGGACGACCGGCTGATCTGGCCTCCGGACCGACTCCGGGAAATGATCCGCGAATTGAACGAACTCGGCTGGCAGGTCGCGGCGCACGCACAAGGCGACCGGGCCATCGACGTGACTCTCGACGGCTACGTCCTGTCGGGCAAGGACAACCCGCACCGCAACCGCATCGAGCACGGGGGCCTGTCTACACCCGCACTGCAACGCCGCTACCTGGAGAACAACATCCCGCTGGCCACGCAGCCCAACCTGATGCACTACTTCGGGACCGCCGCCGTGGTTTACGGCAAGGCCAAGTTGCCGTGGGTCTATCCCTTCAACACCCTGCTGCGGCTTGGGCTCCGGCTCGGCGGCGGATCGGACTGCCGCGCCACGCCTCCCCACCCGCTCATGGGCATCTGGAACGCCGTGGTCCGGCACGAACGCAAGACCGGGGCGATCAACAATCCGCAGGAACGGATCACGGTGGATCAGGCCGTGCGTCTCTTCACGCGCGACAACGCATGGTTCTCCTTCGAGGAAGACCGCAAGGGCCGGATCGAACCGGGCTTGCTCGCGGACGTGGTGGCTCTCGACCGGGACATCTATACCGTCGACCCTGAAACGATTCCCGACACACATGTAGACCTGACCTTGATCGGCGGCGAAATCGTCCGCCGGACCTTCTGAAGAACGCCGCACCGAAATCCGCCGCAGCGTATGTCGAAACACACCCGCCCCGGCGGGCCCACCCTCAACCCGGAGCCACGCCATGAACCGCGCCCAACGCCTCGACGCCAAACCGCTCACCCCCTCCGCAAGCCTCAGCAAGGCCGACATCTTCAGTCTCGCCAAGAGCGAGCGTAAGGGTGTCCCCTACACCGTCAACTACATCCGCTTCTTCGCGAAAGGCGGCATCGCCATCCAGTCCCACGAGGACGAACACTTCATCTATTGCAAGTCGGGCCGGATCGCCATCACCGTGGACGGCGAGGAAAGCATCCTCGACGCGGGCATGTGCTTGAACATCCCTCCGCTGGCCCCGCACGGCTTCCGCAATACGGAACCCGGAGTCACGGAAATCCTCATCCTGAAAATCTGACCATCTCGCAGGAGGCCGCCATGCGGTACGGCGCATTCGTCACACCCTCCGGACAGGTCCGCATCGAACGGGGCCCCGTTTCCATGACCCTCGCGGCATGGGAAGGCGCGTCCCCGAATCCCAAAGCCTGCCTGCGGGCGGCCTCCCGCGTGGACGGGCTGCTGCGGGATATCGTGTCCCAGCCGTCCCTGCGTAAGCCGTGGCCCGAAACCGACCCCAGAACCCTGTACGGCGTCGGCCTCGTCATGTGGCGGGCTGCGCGCGACGCCGGGCACGGGACGATGACCCCCATGTCCGCCGTGGCCGGGGCCATCGCGGACGACCTGACCGAAACGGTGGCCGCCCTGCTCGACGCCGGACGCCCCGCCAAGGTCCTCGCCAACAACGGCGGGGACATCGCCCTGTACCTGCGGCGCGGGGCCTCCGCCGTCGTGGGGCTGCTGCCCGCGCTTGAAGCCGGGGCCGTGGATGAAATTCTCACCGTGTCCGAACGCCACGCGGCGCGGGGCGTCGCGACCAGCGGCCTCGGTGGGCGCGGCTTGACGCAGGGCATCGCCGACGCCGTGACCGCGTTCGCAGCGACCTCGGCGCAGGCCGACGCGCTGGCCACCCGGCTGTGCAACGCCTCCTTTGTGGACGCGCCCCAAGTCCGCCGAATACTCGCGGGACGTCTCCGGCCCGGCTGCGACATCGAATCACTGCCCGTCACCCTTGAAGTGGGACGCCTCTCCCCCGAAACCATCGAACATTCCTTCGAACACGTCCGAGAGGTGGCCCTGCCACTCATGGCGCGGGGCATCCTCCACGGCCTGCGCGTCGTGATACAGGGTAGACGGCGTTGGCTGGGCGCGCAGGGCTGGCGAGCATCTCCTCCCCGCCTGCCCGTCCGCGCCTGACCGGAAAAAAGTTCCGAGGATACTCCCTTCCGCCGCATCCCCCGAGTGCAAACCGGACGGCCTTCGGGTCGTCTTTTTTTGCGCGCCGCCTTCCCGTCGCTCCCCCTCACCTCCTCCAGGACGGAGTATGATCTTCCCCAAAGACGTCGGCAGATGGGATCAATACCCCGTCACAGCGCGATGAACAGGCACGCCTTTTCAAGACGTTTCCCTGTTCCATGCCGAAGGAGTTCGTTGCCTTCCGGGTTCCGCGAAACGCGCTCCCTATCGTTTACCGGGACGGCACACGCCCCCAAAGGAGGCGGAGCCCCTGCCGGAGCTCCGCCGTTCCCGGGTCGGTCGGGGGGAAGGCCGGGAACAGTTACCCCATGCACCGGCGCAGAACATCGGCGACGAGGGTTCGGGCAAGATTGATCTTGTATCGGTTCTGCAACAAGGGTTTCGCGCCGCGTACGGCGGCTTCGCCCGCCTCAACCGCCCGCACCTCGTCCAGCGGGCCGCCGATCAGCCGTTCCTCGGCTTCCTGCGCCCTATGGGGCACGTTGTGGACCGCGTTCAGGCAGATGCGCGCCGCCGTGACCACGCCGTCCTCCAGCGTGACGGCGACCGCACCGTTGACGATGGCGAAGTCTATGCTCCGGCGCAAAGCGATCTTGCCGAAAGCACTGCGGGTTCCCGGCGCGGGGACGGGCACGCGCACGGCGACGACCAGTTCGTCGCGGTCAAGCACGGTGGACCCGGCCCCCCGGTCGGCGGCGAAGAAATCCCCGACGGGAATGTCCCTCCGGGTCGTGCGGATCGTCGCATTGAGCGCAGCCAGCGCGGGGGCCGTGTCGCTCGGGTTCACGGCGACGCACCGGTTTACGGCTCCGAAGATGGAGTGGAAACGGTGGTCCCCGGCCACGGCGTAGCAGGTCCCGCCGCCCTTGCGCGCGCAGACGATGCGCCCGCCGAGCTTGTCCGGGTAACGGTAATACCAGCAGCGGTTTTCCTGGCAGATGTTGCCGCCGAGGGTCCCGATGTTCCGCAAAAGTGGGGAGGCCGTACGCCCCGCCGCCTCGGCCAGCGCGGCCCAGCGACCGCGCACAAGCGGCGACTCCGCCACCCGGGTCAGGGTCGCCAGTGCGCCGATGGACAGCAAGCCGTCCTTTTCCTCAATGGCGTCGAGGTCGGGGATGGTCTTGAGGTTGAGTATGTGAGTCGGGTACTCGGTCCACAACCGATCCTTGAGGCATCCGAGCAAATCGGAGCCTCCCGCATTGACGCGGCAGCGTTCCCCGAGTTCACCCAGCACCGCAACGGCGTGGCCGAGACTTTCGGCATTGATGTGCGTGAAGGACTTCATGTTCTTTCGCTCCTAACGGCGCCCAGCGCCTTGAGCAGCCGTTCCGGCGTGAACGGCGTTTCCCGCACCCGCACGCCGATGGCGTTGTAGATGGCGTTGGAGAACGCCGCCATGCTTGGGCAGGCTGCCCCCTCCCCGCAGGCGGTAGCCCCAAAGGGGTGCGTGGGATCGCCGGGTTTCTCGATAATGATCGGGACCACGTCGCCGTCGAGCATAGTCGCCGGGCGGTAGTCCACAAAGTTGGGCGTCAGCAGCCAGCCGTGCCGCCGGTCCGTAATGCAGTCGTTGCCGAGCGCGGCATTCTCGATGCCGTGCCGGGACGTGAGGAACTGCCCTTCCACGATCTTGGGATTCAGGGCGAAGCCCACGTTCTGGGCATTGACAACGAGCACGTCGGAGAGCATGCCGGTTTTGGTATCCACGGTCAGGGACACGAACTGCGCCCCCTTCTCCTTGGGAATGTACAGGTGTGTGGGGTTGCCGTCCCGGATGCAGCGCTCGTGCGGCGAGTCGTTGCGGTAGTGCCCCACAATCTCGTGAACGCCGCCATACTTGTCGCACGGTCCGAAGGCCTCCGCGAACGCGAGTTCCTTTGCGGGATCGTCGAGCGCCCGGATGCGTCCGTCCTCGACGGTGAGCCGTTCCGGGGCGACGCCGAGTTTCGCCGCCGCCATGCCGAGAAGCTGCCTCCGGGCGTCCAGCGCAGCCTCGTAGGTGGCCCAGCCCTGAATCCACGTACCGCAACTGTTCGCGACCAATGTGGCGAAGGGCGTGGAGTCGGTATCGTGACATACGAGGCCGACCTTCGCATACGGAATGCCGAGTACTCTGGCGGCAATCTGGCACTGCACGGTATGCTGTCCCTGCCCCACGTCGGCTACGGCGCAGACCAGCGCGGCGGAACCGTCCGGGAAAATCTTGACCGTGGCCTCGCTGGAGTTGCCGGGGCCGGGACGGCCCGCGCCCATCGTGAAGATGGCCACGCCGAGCCCCTGCCGGTAGCGGCCCGTTTTTTCGGAGGGATGCTTCCAGCGGCGGCGCCAGTCCAGATGTTCGGCCCCGGCGTCGAGACATTCCGGGATGCCGCTGGAGGAAATGAAACAGGACTTGTAGTCGAGCGGGTCCCAGCCGGTGTCGATGTCCCCGGCGCGCATGCAATTTTTCCTACGCAGTTCCACTGGGTCTATGCCGAGGACGTAGGCCGCGCTGTCCATTGCAATTTCCATGCCGTAATGCCCTTCCGGCGCGCCGTAGCCCTGCCACCCGGCGGAGAGAAAGCGGTTTGTCCACACGTAATGAATTTTGCCGCGCATATGCTTGCAATTACGGGAATACAGCACGGAACCCGTGGCGAGCAGAGCGTTTTTCGTGGGCCATTTGTCCCCGCCGACGCCGAGCTCCTGCCAATGCTCGTAGTCCACGGTAGTCAGCGTGCCGTCCTTCCTGAAGCCGAGGCGTACATCGGCGAGGCTGCCGCGCGACCAGCCGCACAGCATTTCCTCCTCACGGGAATAGGCGCAGCGCACCGTGCGACGCAGTCGCAACGCCGCGAATCCGGCCACAAGCAGGTAGTGCGACGCCTTGTTCTGGTCCAGCACGTTGGGGTTCTTGGCCCCGAAACTGGCTCCGGCAAAGGCCGCCACATAATTGACCGCACTCACGGGCAGGCCGAGCGCCCTGGCGAAGTTGTGCCGGTCGTGGTGCAGGCCCTGCGAGTGGGTATACACGGTCAGCCTGCCGTCGGCCCATGTGATCGTGCAGCCGCGCGGCTCCATCGCGGGTGATTTGCAGTAGGCGTAGTACAGCCCCTTTTCCTCGACCACGAGGTCGGCCTCGGCCAGCCCCTTGTCTGCGTCCCCGAATCCGTGGAAATCGTGCGGCTCCTTGTTCGCGTACATCCCCGTCTCGGGATCGCGCCCGCTGAAATAGAAATGGTGTTCCCAGTCGTGCAGGTTGGACTCGCCCTCGAAGACTTCGGGGGCGTCGGGGCGCATAGCGTCGCGCAGGCTCGTCACGAAAGGCTTTTCGGCATAGCGGACCCGGATGCGTCCCAGCGCCTCCTCTGCGATTTCGGGCGTGTCCGCAACCACGGCGGCGACGTGTTCGCCCACATAGTGGACCGTCTTGCGGAACACGGTGGGAAAGTTGGCGTGGGTCATGACCAGATGGACGCCGGGAAGCGATTCGGCTCCGCTTGCGTCCAGCTCCACGATGTCGGCCTGCGGGTAGGGGCTCCGCAGCATACGCGCGTGCAGCATGTCCGGAAACCGGTAGTCCGCATAATAACGGGCGGCTCCGGTTACGCGCGGGAGCCCGTCCTTCTGGCGCACGTGCCCGCACAGCCCTTGCAAGTGCTCGTTCATGTCCTTTCTCCCGCCATGCGGCGTGCGGCGTTCTCCACGGCGCTGATGATGTGCTCGTAGTTGCCGCAGATGCAGATATTGCCCGAGAGCGCCTCCTTGATTTCGGCCCGGTCGGGATGCGGGTTCCGGGCCAGCAGGGCCTTGGCGCACAGGATCATCCCCGGGGAGCAGAAGCCGCACTGTGCTCCGTATTCCTCCAGCCACGCCTCCTGAAGCGGATGAAGCCGATCCTCCTGTGCCAGCCCTTCGATGGTTTCGACACTCTTTCCATCCTGCTCCACGGCCAGCAGCATGCAGGAAGGCATGGCCACACCGTCCACAAGCACCGTACACGAACCGCAAGCCCCTTCGTCACAGGCTTCCTTGGTCCCGGTCAGACCGAGATCATCCCTCAGAACCGAGGCCAGCGTCCGGCTCGGGTCCACCATCAGCGTCCGGCTCCGGCCATTGACCCGGAGCGTAATCGTCGTGCGTTCGCCGTCCATGCCGTCACCTCCTGATGGTTCCGATCTGCGAAAAGTCCGTCACCGCGTCCTGATAGCCGCCGATGCCGTCGTAAACCTCGCGCCGCATGGTCATTTCGATGGGGGAGATGGTGGACGGTGTGGGACTCCACGAAAACGGCTCGCCCGGAATCTTTTCCACGTCCACCATGTAGGTGATGCCGCCGCCGGGCCAGATGTAGGCGTCAGCGCCGCCCACGGTCAGCCTGATGTTGCCCCTGTTGACCTCCTCCCAGACCTTCTGGGGGGATTCGGGCGTCAGCGAGAAACGGACCCCGCCGCCCGCGCCGCCCATGTACAGCACCGTCACCCGCGAGGGCTGAGCGCGGCGGCGAATCTTGTCCATCGCCTCATGCACGGCCTGCGGAATCTCGATTTCCACGGGTTCGAGCCGCTCGTCGAGCCGGAGGAGCGCCATGCGCTCCATGTTCGGCTCGGTGACGAGCAGGGTCAGGCCGGGCCACGCCACGGCGGGATCGATGGACGCGATGGCCTCGCTGGCATGATGGACGGAGGTGCCGCCCCAACCATCGCCCTTCCGTCCGAGATAGCGTCCCGGTGTGCTGCACGTGCCGACGGGCACGATGCCGGTGGGCGGGAAGTCGAGGTCCTCGCTGCCGGGATGGGCGGTCATGAGCCCGGTGATCGCGCCGTCGAGGATAATCACCTCGTCCACCAGCCCCTTGAAGTACGCCCCCACGGACCCCACCTGACTGCCGCAGGCCGGACGCATACGCTCGGCGCGGACGCCGTTGATGACCGGAGGCTGGCCCGCCTGCAATTCCAGCGTGGTGTCCTCCACGGTGAGGGTTACGCGCCGCTTGTTGGCGAGATCGACCACAGCCTGCGCCGCGTAGCAGCCGTGCTTGCCCGTGAGTACGTTGGCCCCTCCGATGGAAAGCAGCTTGCTGCCGTATTCCTCGGTGGTGACGTGGCCCACGGGGTGGCCCTTGTAGCGTACCACGGCGGTTTCCCTGCCGATGAAATAGTCGGTGTCGATCTTGACCTTGACTCCGGAGAAGGTCAGGGGGGCCTCGGTCACGGCAGTGACCACGTCGATGCCGTTAACTCGCTTCTGCACGATGATCGGCGCGGGCCGGGGGTTGGGGTACAGCGTGCCCGCCCCGATGCCCGTCACCAGCGGACGGCTGATCGCCACGGCCCCGGGATCGGCGGACGGCGGTTCGTCAGGCATGGGTACCAGCTCGGCGTCGCGTACGAGTCGCCCCCCGTCGTTGCAGTAACGCTGGCACGCCCCGAGCTGCCCGAAAGGAATGTGGCAGCGCACGGGACAGTGGCGGCACTCCAGAAATTCGGTCATGGCCTCCCTGACGATGGCCTTGGCCGGGCAGTTCTTGGCGCACAGGCCGCATTCCACGCACAGTTCCGCGTCGATGGCGTAGGGCGCGACGTCGGATACGGCGCTCTTGGGGCACAGATCACGGCAGACGCCGCACGACTTGCATAGGTCCTTTTGAATGACGAACATAGCGAACTCTCTTGCTAAACGGATTGTTCCGGACGGAACCGGAGGGCATTTTCGCGCAGCACCAGACGGGCCAGCGACAGGGCGGATTCCGTATCGTCCGCGCCCCGCTCCATGCGGCGAGCGAGGACGTCCGCGAGGATATCCCGCATCAGCCGGGCATGGATGCAGGCCTCTTCCATCAGGCCCGCGTCAGACCCCCATATGATTTTACCGCAGGGCACCGCGTCGAGCAGTTCGTCGAGATAGCGCACCGCCGTGGCTTCGGAAATCGCCGGGAGCCAGTTGATGTTCAGGCGGACATTGGCCTTGGTCTTGACCACGGCGCAGGCCGTCATGATGTCGGGATAGGCCGCGTGGAACAACTCAAAGCCCGTCTCCGGGTGACGGTCGAAAAAGGCGGGCAGACCGGGCTGAAGTGCGTAGGCGTTGCGGCCCGTCTTGCAGCAGTGGAAGCCGGTATGCAGCTGCATGGGCACCCCGGCGCGTGCGCAGGCATCCGCCACGCGGTCCAGCGCGTAGCCGGCGAAACGCCGTTTCCCCTCCTCATCGGGCACCCCGTTCCAGAGCGCCCGGAAGGTCTCGCGATCCGTGGGCAGATAGTCCGCCGCGTGGAGGTATTCCAGCGCCGACTTGACCGCGACCACACCCCATTCGGCGAGGAACGCGGGAAACGGGCCGTCCAGAAAGGCGTCGAAGGCGTCGGGCTCGCGGACCTCGAGCCCGTACTTTTCCCGGATGGCGTCCTGCGCCGCCGGGTGGAAGGCGAAGGCGAGGAGGTCCATACGGAGCACGGGCAGGAATCCGGCGAACCGGGTAGCCTCCGTCGCCGCGCGCCGCCGCAGGGGATGCCCGAGGTTGCGGGACCACAGGTCCCGTTCAAACTCGGTCGTCTGGCCCCGGTCCACGCACACGCTCTCGATCCCGTACCGTTCCATCAGCACCGAAAACCAGCCCGCCGGATCGGCGTAGGCCAGAGACGCCCGCGCGCCGAGTTCGTCGAGCGCGGCGGGATCGTCCGGCTGGAATGGGATGTCGTAGACGTCCGCGAGGACGGCGGCAAACACCCGCGCGTAGGTGGTGTTGCGGGTCAGGGGATAGGCCGCGGCGAAGGCCCGCCGGAACCCCTCCTCCGGCGCGTATCCGGCGGAACGCAGGTCGTCCCACAGGTACAGGCCGGATACGAAGGCTTCGGCGCAGTCGCCGGAAAAGCCGTACGCTTCCGGTTCGAGGAGGTGGGCGTGGGTGTCCACGGCCCAGATGCGCGCGATGCCGTGCGCGAGGTCTTCACGGAGGAAGGACATGGGCGGCTCCTGTGGAGGGAGGCCGGAAACCCCCGGCCTCTGGGAAGGGTTACTGGAGATCGACGCTCCAGAAATGGGTCCGGTTGAGCACGTTGTAGAAAAAGCCCTTCACCCGAGTACTGTTGGCGTACACCTTGTTGAGCTGGTACAGCGGCACGTAGACGGCCTGTTCCGCGCCGATCCGGTTCATCTGCTTGAAGGTTTCCACGCGCAGATTGTCGTCGGGCGTGCTGATGGTGATCCGCTTCAGGCGTTCGATTTCGGGATCGTTCCAGAATGAGGCGTTCCAGCCGGTGGGGCAACGCTCGAAGTCGTAGAGATACCCGGCTGTGTTTTCCGCATCCTCGCGCTCGGAGAACCAGCTCATGAGGGAGATGCCGTAATCGCCCTTCTTGTGCATGGCCATCTGGTTGTCGAAGGTCACCTTCTGTATGTTCACATCAATGCCGATCTGCTGGAGGTAGGCCTGAAGGTAGACTACGAGCTGATCGAATTCCTGATGCCGTTCGGAGGCGTAGATAAGCGTGGTCTTGAAGCCCTTGGGGTACTTGGACTGCTTCAGATACGCCTTGGCCTTCTTAAGATCGTAGTCGTAGCCGATGTCGTCCAGCCACCCGGGCGTACCCTTGGGGATGATGCCGCGCTGCGGGGAGGCGGTGCCCTTCTCCACATAGGTGATCAGTTCACGGTAGTTGATGGCGCAGCTCATGGCCCGGCGCACGTTCAGGTCGTCGAAGGGCGGCTTGGTCACGTCCATCGTGAGATAGATGCTGCGTGGTACGGAATACTGGGCGATGGTGATCCCCGGCTGGCCCTTGAGCGCGCCGAGCTGTTCCTGCGTGAGACGGTCGACCACGTGCAGATCGCCCTTTTCGAGCATAAGCCGGGCGGTGGTGGGGTCCTTCACGATGATGCAGGCCACCTTGTCCACCTTGGGCGCGGTCTTGCCGTCGGGCACGCCGCCCCAGTACTCGGCGTTGCGTTCAAGCACGATGCGCTGATTATCCTGCCATTCCGCTAACTTGAAAGGACCCGTTCCGCAGGCGTGGCTGGCGAGAAAATTCTCGGCGGTGGGATCGGAGGCGGTAAGATGCTTCTTGATGAAGGTGGGGCTGACGATGAAGTAGCCAGCGCTGGAGATGTCGTTCACGAAACGGGGCCACGGCTTGGGCAGGACTACCTGAAATGTGTATTCGTCCACCACCCGGAAGCTGTCGGCGTCGCAGGCGGTGAGCATGTTGCCGATGCCGACCTTCTGAATCTTGAAGGTACGGTCCCAGTTGTACTTCACGGCTTCGGCGTTGAATGGGGTGCCGTCGTGGAAGGTCACGCCCTTGCGGAGCTTGAAGGTGATGGTCCGGAAATCGTCGGACACGGTCCACGATTCGGCCAGCGCGGGGAGCAGCCTGCCGTCGCGCGTACCCTGTACGAGCGACTCGTAGATCGCGGTGGTGATCACCGCCGACTCTTCCGATCCCGCCTGCGCCGGATCGAGCGTGTCGGTTTCGGAGATGCGGTACTTAAGCACCTTGGGTTCGGCGGCGAGGGCCACGGACCCTATGAGCAGGATCAGCGACAGAACCAGAAACGAGCGAAGCAGCTTGTACATACGAGGCTCCAGAGCTGGACGTTGAGAAAAGAGGGCACCTGACGCTACTTGGTCCCGAACCGGGGATCGAGATAATCCCGGATGGCGTCGCCAAGCAGATTGAAGCCGATGACGGTGAGGAGGATGACGAGGCCGGGAAAGGTGGGATACCACCACGCTTCCTGAAGGAAGCTGCGGCCGTCGCTGATCATGGCGCCCCACTCCGGGGACGGCGGCTGTGCGCCCACGCCGATGAAGCTGAGGCCCGCCGCGTACATGATCACGTTGCCGAAGGACAGGGAAGCCTGAATGATGATGGGGGACAGGGTATTGGGGATGACGTGGGTGGCAAGGATGCGCGCCCGTCCCGCGCCCACGCCCACGGCGGCCTCGATGTAGGTCGCCTCGCGCACCAGCAGCACCTGCCCCCGGATAAGTCGGGCGTACATGGGCCACCATGTGATGATCAGCGAAATCATGGTGTTTTCGAGGCTCGGCCCGAGCACCGCCGCGATGAGCACCGCCAGCACCAGATAGGGCACGGACATGAATACGTCGGTCACGCGCATGACGATTTCATCGAACAGGCCGCCCACATAGCCGGATACGACGCCCACCACCGAGCCAATGACCGAGGTGAAGAATACCACCGTGACGCCGAGCGACAGCGAGATGCGCGCCCCGTACAGGATGCGGGAGAAGATGTCCCGCCCAAGGGAGTCGGTGCCGCACAGGTGGGCCCAGGACGGGGGCTGGAGCCGTTCCACCGGGCTGATCCGAAAGGGATCGTAGGGGGCGATCTGAGGGGCGAAGATCGCGCAGACGACCAGCCCGATGACGATGGTCAGCCCCGTGATGGTCAGGGCGTTGCGCTTGAGCGTCGGAAGCAGGGCATAACGATTGTGCATGACGGTTCCCACCTTAGTTGAGACGGATGCGGGGATCGATCAGGACGTACAGGATGTCCGTCATCAGGTTGACCAGCACGTACAGGATGGCGACGAAGAGGGTAAAGCCCATGATCGGCTGCAAATCCATATACATGATGGACTTGACGGCGTACTGCCCGAGGCCCGGCCACGAAAAGATGGTTTCGAGCAGGATGGCCCCCGCGAGAAGCTGGCCGTACAGGTTGCCGGACACCGACACGACGGGGATGAGTGCGTTGCGCAGGATGTGCCGGAACAAGATCAGCCGGTCGCGCAGGCCCTTGGCCCGGGCCGTGCGGATGTAATCCTGCCGGAGCACGTCAAGGGTACTCGAACGGGTCATCCGCAGGACTACGCCCACAATTTGCGCGCTGAAGCACACGCCGGGCAGGATGAGGTGGTGCACCGCGTCCTTGAAGGCGGGCCAATTCAGGGTAAGCAGGCTGTCCAGCGTGTAGATGCCGGTGATGTGCACCGGGGGCGGTACGTCGAGGCACAGCCGTCCCGAGCCGGGGAACCACTCAAGATCAAGGTAGAAGACGATCAGCATCAGCAGGGCCAACCAGAACGGCGGGGCGGATATCCCGATCAGCGAGAAGAACCGCGTGGCGTGGTCGAAGAGGGTATCCCGCCGCACCGCCGCCAGCATCCCGAGCGGGACGCCGATCACGAGGGCCAGCGCCATGCTGAAGGTGGTCAGCTCAATAGTGGCTGGGATGTAGGAGGCCAGCTCCTCGGTGACGGCGCGCCCGGTGTGCATGGATACGCCCAGATCACCCCGAAGCACGGAGGCGAGATAGCGCCCATACTGCACGTAGATGGGCTTGTCCAAGCCCCATTGCTCGCGCATCAGGGCCACCTGTTCCGGTGTGGCCTTCGGCCCGAGAGCCACGGACACGGGATCGCTCGGCACCACATGGGTGACGACGAAGGTGAGCATGGTCACGCCGATGAGCACGGGGATCAGCATGGTCAGCCTTCGCGCAATGTACATCAGGGAGTCTTTCATGGGGGATCACCTCAGATGGCAGGCGACCATCGCCTGTTCGTTGATCTTCCTGAGCGGGGGGCGTTCCGTGAAACATTCCGGCAGGGCCGAGGGACATCGGCGGCAGAAGCAGCAGCCGGACCCGATGTCCGTCAAGCTCGGGATTTCTCCCTTCAGCTCGCAGGCGAACATGGAATGCCCGGCCTCGAAGGAGGGCACGGACCGTAGCAGTGCTTCCGAATAGGGGTGGAGCGGGTTGCTGTAAAAGGCGTCCGTCTCCCCGATTTCGACGATCTGTCCGAGATACAGGACCGCGATTCGGTCGCACATATGCTGGATCACGGCAAGATCGTGGGAAATGATGATGTAGGAGAGGCCGAGGCTTTCCTTGATGTCTCCGAGCAGGTTGATGACCTGCGCCTGCACCGAGACGTCAAGCGCGGAAACGGGCTCGTCCCCGATGATCACCGAGGGCCGCGTGGCGAGTGCCCGGGCGATGCCGATGCGCTGCCGCTGCCCGCCGCTGAACTCGTGCGGCTTGCGGGCCATCATGTCCTCGGGAAGCCCGATGCGGGCCATGAGTTCGGCCACCCGGTCGCGGCGTTCACTCCGCCGGACCATACCGTGCACCACCAGCCCCTCGGCGATGATGCGTTCCACGGTCCATGTGGGGTCAAGCGACGAAAAGGGGTCCTGAAAAATCATCTGGATGTCCTTGCGCAGGGCCTTCTGCTCACGGGCGGACAGGTTCCAGATGTCCCGCCCCTCATAAAGGATACGCCCGCGCGTGGGCCGGAGCAGCATGGCGATCATCTTGCCGAGCGTGGTCTTGCCGGACCCGCTTTCGCCCACGACGCCGAGGGATTCGCCCCGGCGCAGGCCAAGGGACACGTCGTTCACCGCGGTCAGGTATTCGCACCGGCTCTTGAGGAAATGCTTGCTGAGCAGGAATTCCTTGGAAACCGACTGTACATCGAGCAGCGTATCCATATCACACTCTCCAGCATTTGACCTGATGCCCGTCCCCACACGCCTTCACCGGCGGGTTCTGGCTGCGGCAGCGTTCGTCCGCCCGATCGCAGCGGTCCTTGAAGCGGCATCCCGTAAGACTGCCGCCCATGAGGATGGGTACGGTGCCGGGAATTTCGTAGATGCGCTCCCCGCGTTTGCCCCCAGAGCGGCGCACGTAGGGGATGGCCCGGAGCAGACCCTGCGTGTAGGGATGCCTCGCCGCCGAGAAAATCGTCCGCGCGGGGCCCTGCTCCACCACATTGCCGCCGTACATGACCACGATCCACTGCGCCATTTCCGCAATCACCCCGAAGTCGTGGGTGATGAGCAGCAGACTGGAGCCGCGCTCCTCAACGAGCCGCTTCATGAGCCGCAGAATCTGCGCCTGCACGGTCACGTCGAGGGCCGTGGTCGGCTCGTCCGCGATGAGCAGCCTCGGATTGCAGATGAGCGCCATCGCGATCATGATGCGCTGGCGCTGGCCCCCGCTGAGCTGATGGGGGTAGGCGCGCAGCCGCTTCTCGGGATTGGGTATCTCCACCTGCCGCAGCGCGTCGAGCACCGCTTCGCGCGCCTCCGCACGGGACAGGGCGGTGTGCGTCTCCACGGTTTCAAGGAGCTGCGTTTCCACGGTGAGGACGGGATTCAGGGCGGTCATGGGCTCTTGAAAAATCATGGAAATCTTGGCGCCCCGGACCCTCTTCATGTCCCGGTCCGGCTTCTCCAGCAGGTTTTCACCCTCAAAGAGAATCCGGCCCGCCACGATCTCCCCCGGAGGCGGCACGAGGCGCATGACCGAAAGGGACGTCAGGCTCTTGCCGCACCCGGATTCGCCCACCACGCCCACCACCTCCCGTTCACGGATGGTGAAGGAGACATCCTCAAGGGCGTGGACGGTTCCCCGCTTGAGGAAAAACCGTGTTGAAAGGTTCTCGACAGACAGCATGCTCATCGTTTCCTCGCTTTGCGGCGGGAGCACATCCGCTGAAGGCTTCCCATCCGTTTCGGTCAAGCGTCCCGGCGTAACGGGAACGCGTCTTCTTTCACGTATCGCGCCGCATTCGCTGCACGACGTTCGTTTTATTCTAACCTATGAAACTCTCAAAAGAAAAGGACTGGATGCATCAGTTGGGAACTATTCACTAGCCTATAGGGGCGGGAAACGTTTCCTCCGAAGAGGGGCATCCGGATAATTCCCGGTGTCCCTCACCGTTCGGTTCAGCGTTTCCGGTCGTCGACCCGCCTCAGAACCACGCACTTGTCCGCCGGAACGGTGTGCGCTTGTTTCTTTTTGGATAAGCAAGAGGCATGCCACAGTATAATCAAGTCTTATACTGTGATTCCAAAGAGTTATTTCGTGGATGCATTCCCGGTCGTTTGTATCGTTTTCCGAAATTAAGAATTTTCTTTTTACTGGAATTCTTTTTCCTGTTTTCGGAAAAAAGCCGATCTACCCCGGCCTTGCTCCGCCACCTCGCCCTGCCCGTTTGCCGTTCCTCCCCGTCCCCCTTCCTTAAAAGGGTATGCCGCTTCATCGCTTCCAGTACGACATTTCCAAGCCGTTCTCCCCTTCTTTTCGGCATGTTGCATATTGTACTCCCCATACCGTCTCTCCGTCCGCCGTTCCGTCTTCCAAAACCGGGAGCCTCTCCGTTCCCGCTCACTTCTCCGCCTCCTCACCTTGGCAACCTTCTTGCAACTTCCGACATGCCGGGGTGCCGCGCATCCTCAACCTTTTTCCCGGAGGCCACCATGCATGTAGGGTTCATCGGCCTTGGCGCCATGGGCAAGCCCATGGCCCGCAACCTGCTCGCGGCGGGCTTTTCGCTCGCCGTGTATGACATCGCTCCGCAGGCCGTCGCGGAACTCGCCGACGCGGGCGCTTTCACCGCCGCGTCCCCAGCGGAACTGGCCGCGCGTTGCGACGTGATCATTACCATGCTTCCCAACGCCGACATCGTGGAAGAAACGCTCCGGGGCCCCGCAGGCGTATTCACGGGCGCACGGGAAGGCCGACTTGTGGTGGACATGAGCAGCGTGGACCCGGCCTCGTCGCGCAGGATGGCGGCCATTGCCGCCGCCAAGGGCATCGGCTATGTGGACGCACCGGTTTCCGGCGGCACGGCGGGCGCGGCGGGCGGTACGCTGACCATCATGGCGGGCGGCGCGGACGCGGACGTGGCACGGGCCATGCCCCTATTCTTGGTCCTCGGGAAGAACATCCGACACCTCGGCGGCGTGGGCTCCGGCGATGCGATCAAGATGGTGAACAACCTCCTGCTCGGCGTGAACATGGCCGCGCTCGCGGAAGCGCTCGTACTCGGCGTGAAGTCCGGGTTGTCCGCCGAAACCATGCTCACGGTCATCGGCGAGAGTTCGGGAGCCAGCTATGCGCTGAAGAGCAAGCTCCCCACCTTCATCATGGAGGGCCGCTTCGAGCCCGGCTTCGCCGTCGATCTGCAATACAAGGATTTGGAACTGGCGGTTGCCAGCGCCAAACGGGAACGGCTGCCCCTGCCCGTGACCGCCGCCGCGCAGCAGGTTTACGAACTGGCGCGCGCCGAAGGCTTCGGGCGCGCGGATATTTCCGCAATCGTCAAGGTCTGGGAACGGCTGGCGGGCGTGACCGTGCGCAAGGCGCAAGGAGACGGGCATGGATGCGGCGACGCTTGAGCGGCTGGCGGCGGCCCTGCCCGACGAAGGGCTGACACTCGGAGAATGCATCGACCGGGCGGAACGGGAAGGCGTGCGGGCCAGCGACGTGATGATCGCGGAGGCCATGCGCCGGACCGGGCTGGATGGCGAAGGCGTCCTTGAAGCGACGCTGGCGGCCTTCGCCCATAACCTCCATGCCGTGGAGATCGGCAAGACCGGGCACAGCTTCATCATGGGCGACGTGGGCCGCGATCTCGCGGACGGCGCGTCCCTGTTCGGGGACGAACTGGTGGACCGTACGCTGGCCCGGACGCTGGCGGCGCAGGTCGGCAACCATGAAATCGGCCTGCGTCCCTGTGCGGGCACCGGCGACGCCTGCCCCTATGCCGGGCTGATCCAGGCGCTCGCGGAACTCGGGGCCGACCGGGAAACGCTTGGCCGCACCGCCGTGATCGTAACCAAGATCGGCTCACTTTTCCGAGCGGGCAAGAGTACGACCGGCTGCAACATGGAAGGGTTCGCGGCGGGCGGTTCCGCACTGGCGGCGGCGTTCACCGAACTGGAGGGCGGCACGCCCTCCATGATCGGCCATGCCGTGGCGCTGGCGCTTTCTCCGACCATCGGGGTGCCGTGCACGCCTCGGGTCATGGTACCCGGCCTGTGCGCCGCGCACATTGGCGGCGCGGTGATCATGGGTCGTCTCGCCAGCCGCCTGGCACTTCGCACCTCCCTCCCCGTGACGGTGCCCGTGGACGTCATGCTGGCGCTGGCTGCGGCGGTACACCCCCTCTCCGCCAGCCACCTCGTACCCACGGTCATCGAATACATGGAACCCTTTTTCCGCACCCATCCAGGTGTGGAGCGCCACATCGATCCGGCGATCAAGGAGGCCGAAGCGCACCGCGCGGACGCCGTCCGCGAGCGGGCCAGGGAAGAGGCCCGCGCACTGGCCCGGAAGGCCCGCCCCGTAACCGATCCCTTCGGGCAGCCCGTGGTGGGCGGTTCCAGTCAGGCGGTGGGGTCCCCCACCAACGCCGCCCGCATCGCTCACGCCCTGCTTCCCCCCGGAGCGACCCCGCGCCGAATCGACGTCGAACTCTACCCCGAGCTGTTCGCTCGTCGGGGCATCAATGTCCCCGGCATCCTCATGGCGGCGGCTTACGGCGCGGGCACCGGCGATGGCGGTCTGTACCGCGAGGTCATGGACCGCATCGCCGCCGACGGCATCGAGGTGTCCATCCGTATGATCCTCGACCGGCCCCAGTGGCAGCGGATCACCGTCGCCGCGGATACCGGCCGCAGCGAGGTCGCGAGCCTCAACCGAGGCGGCGCACGCCTGCATCTCGTGGACGCCTTCCCCGGTACGGACGCGGCGCGCGAGGCCGCCGCACGCCTCGGCATCGAACTCGTGGACTGAACCCGCTTCCGGGCGGCCCCAACCGGACGCGCCGAATCGGCGCATCCGCACCCCTGAGGTTTTCCATGCACGATCCGCAGCAAAACACCAAACGCATCATCCGTGAGGACGACGACGCCCTCCGCGCCTACGAGGACGTCTTCGGCGTGCCCATGCCCAAGGCGAGCCGGAACGGGATCGTGGAAGGGCTCCCCGCACCCTACCCCCGCGAAGTCGAGGGCGTCGTGCGCGGCGGGCAGCGCATCCACGATTTGGGACGGCACGCCCGCGAAACCGGCATCCCGGTCCAAAACCCCATCCTCGGACGCAATTCAGCCGAGGAAACATGGAAGGAATCCAAGGAAATGTACGAAATGGCGGACAGGATCGGCATCCGTCTGTTCCACTTCGTGCATTCCGAAGCCACCCGGCACATCGATCCCCTGCAAGGCCGCGAACTCATCGAACAGTCGCGGGGCAAGGGCGGGATCACCCCGCTCGGGGAACGCGAATTCGTAAAGCTCGGCGGCGGCTCGGTCCATCCCCTCCGCATCAACGCCACAGGCGACACGCCGCACCTTTCCGTGCTCAACGCCTTCATCGCCGGGTTCGACGGTACGGACATCGGGCCGGTCATCCATGTGCATTTCGGGGGACGCGGCATTCACGACTACCGCACCAAGGTCGTCAATGGGTACAAGGCACTCCAGATTTGCGCGGAAAACGGCATCTACGTGCAGCTCGATTCCCACAAACACCTCAACAACATCATGGGCACGGACGGCATGGCGCTGGCCATGTGCCTGCTGGCCGAAGGGCTGGCGGCCCACGCCGGGCTTCCGCGCGAGTTGTCCGCCATCCAGATGAACGTCGCGGGCATCAACCTGTTCGCGGACCTCGCCCTGATGCGCGCCTTCCGGGAAACCATCTCCAGCGCCGGGCTCATCGTGGTACCCGAAACCTTCCAGAACCCGCCGCCCGATTTGGTGGCCGAAGCCGCGCACTTCGCCCGCATGGCCTTCTCCGCACGGCTCGGCGGGGCCGATTTCTACCGGCCCAAAGCGGCGGAAAACGTGGGCATCCCCACGGGGGCATCCATGAGCCGGGCCATCTGGGGCACACAGGACCTCTTTGAACGCACCGTCAGGGTGGACGTACGCGATCCCGCCATCGACCGCCGCAAGGCTGAAATCGTCGATGAGGCGATGGCCGTGCTGGAAGCCGTGCTGGAACTGCCCGGACCGTGTGCACCGACCGACCTCACCCCCGCCTTCTGGAAGCGCTGGAGCGACGAGGAACTCATCGACCGCATTGTGCAGGGCGGCAAGTCCGGCAAGCTGGACTGTCCCCGCGCGGGCGGCTGGGACCTCAAGCGCCATGTGCATACCCACCGCGATGGGGACGGCATCCGCCGCTACCTTCCGGGGTTCACGCCGCTGGGCGTCGATCCCGCGCGGATGCCCGTCACCGCCGAGCCCGTGGAGACACCCCACATCCGCAAGCCCACCCGCAAGACAAGGATCGTCCTTGCCACCGTGGGAGCCGACGCCCACGTCATGGGCATCAATCTGGTCCGGGAGGCCTTCGAGGAGGCCGGATACGATGTGGTGTACCTGCGCGGCATGAACCTCCCGGAAACCGTGGCCGAGGTCGCCGCCGAAGTGAAGGCCGACGTGGTGGGCGTGAGCAACCTGCTCGGGCTCGGGCTGGCCCTCTTTCCCCGCGTGGACGCCCGGCTCCGGGAACTCGGGCTGCGGGACGACACCGTGCTCATCGCCGGGGGCCGCATCGCGGAAAAGGAAGAGGAGCATGCGTACTACGAGCGGAAAATCGCCGAGGAAGGCCCCGGCTTCCTGAAGGTGGATGCCTTTTTCGGACCGGGAACCGAAGTAAACGATACAGTAGGATGGGTGACGGCCCGGCTGGCCGCCAAAGGAGCATGACATGGAACGCGATTTCGACCGGATACCCTGTTGCATCATGCGCGGGGGAACGAGCAGAGGGATTTTCCTGAAAAGCAACCACCTCCCCCTCGATCCCGCACGGCGCAACGCCGTGATCCTCGATGTGTTCGGCAGTCCCGATATCCGCCAGATCGACGGTCTGGGCGGGGCCGATCCCCTGACCAGCAAGCTCGCCATCGTAGGCCCGCCGACCCGGCCGGACGCGGACGTGGACTATACCTTCGCGCAGGTCGGCATCGACCGCGCCATTGTGGACGCCGCCGGCAACTGCGGCAACATCTCCTCCGCCGTAGGTCCCTTCGCCGTCAACGAGGGGCTGGTACGGGCCGTCGAGCCCGTGACTACGGTTCGCATCCACAACACCAATACCGGCAAGCTGCTGGTGGCCGAAGTTCCGGTCCTGAACGGGCAGGCCCGGACGACGGGCGACTGCCGCATCGCCGGGGTACCCGGCACAGGCGCGGAAATTCTGCTCGATTTTTCCGACACCGCCGGATCGACCACGGGCAGGCTCCTGCCCACCGGTAACCCGCTGGATCGTCTGGAAACCTCGCGGGGAGCGCTCGACGTGTCCATCGTGGACGCCGCCAATCCGATGGTCTTCGTGCGGGCGCGCGACGTGGGCATGCGGGGCACGGAGACGCCGCGCGAAATCAACGGCGACGCCGAGTTGCTCGCCCGGCTCGAAGAAATACGCGGTAGGGCCGCCGTGCTCTGCGGCATGGCGAAAACGCCCGAGGACGCCCTGCGCCGCAGCCCGGCCTTTCCCATGCTGGCCTTCGTGGCCCCGCCCGCGGACTACACGGACTTCACGACCAGCGAGACCGTCCGAGCGGAAGACATGGATATGGTTTCGCGCCTGATGTTCATGCAGGTGGTCCACAAGGCCTATGCGGGCACGGGCATCTGCTGCACCGGGGCCGCCATGAAGATTCCCGGCACCATCCCCCACGAGACGGCCCCGGACGCCGGAACCACGCTCCGCATCGGGCATCCTTCCGGAATCATGACGGTACAGGCCGACGTACGCGACGGCAGGCTCGTCCGCTGCGCCTTTTCCCGTACGGCTCGCCGAATCATGGATGGATACGTCTACCTGCATGTCGAACGCTGAGGAGCCTATGGACAGGATCACGCATCTCGTTTTCGACGTGGGGAGCACGTTTACCAAGGCCACGGGGTTCGCGCTCGCCGGGGGACGCTTCGATCTGCTCGCGAGCGGGCAGGCTCCCACCACGGTGGAAAACATCGAAACCGGTCTCGCCGCGGCACTCGCCAGGCTCGCCCCCCATGTGCCGGACTGGGACGCCGCAACGTTCGCTTCCAGCAGCGCCGCCGGAGGCCTGCGCATGGTGGCCCTCGGGTACATGCCCAGGGTTACGGCCAAAGCCGCCAAGGAAGTCGCCATGAACGCCGGGGCGCGGGTGCTCGAAGTGCTGTCCTCCGAAGACCCGCCCCCTTACAGGACGGAGGTACTACGCGAAATCCGGCCCGACATCATCCTGCTCACCGGCGGAACGGACGGAGGGGACGCCTCCGCGTTGGAGGAAAACGCCCGCGCGGTCGCCGGGGCCGCCGGAAACGGCTGGGAGCCGGTCGTCATCGTGGCGGGCAACCGGGACGCGCAGGCCAGCGCCGAAACGATCCTGAACGCGACGGGCATCCGTACCCGGCGGGTCGCCAACATCCTGCCCACGATCCACGAACTGCGCGTGCGGCACGCGCGCGAGGCCATCCACGATCAGTTCATCCGCCAGATCGCCCGCGCGCCCGGCCTCGCCAAACTCGCGTCGCGGGTGCGGGGCACGGTCATCCCCACCCCCGGAGCCGTCCTGCTCGGCGCGGAACTGCTGGCGCGCGGCACCCGCGAGGAGGACGGCCTCGGCGGCCTCATCGTAGTGGACGTCGGGGGCGCGACCACGGACGTGCATTCCGTACTTCCCGAACTGGAGGACCTCGCCATCGAAGAACGGGGGCTGGTGATCAGCAACGAAAAACAGGTTTCCTTCCGCACCGTAGAGGGCAACCTCGGCATGCGAATCAGCGCCGGGGGCGTCGTCGAGGCCATCGGCGCGCGGGCGGTCCTCGCCTACGCCGATCCGGCGGGCCTGGCCGCCGCCTTCGGAAGGCCCCTTTCCGGCGACGCGGCGGAGGAACTGGCTGAGCGACTGGAAACCTATGCGGCCCGGCTGGGCAGAGAGCCAGACTTCCTCGCTCCGGAAAACGCGCTGGAAGGGCAGTTCGATACCGCTCTGGCCACCGCCGCCGTAGGCGTGGCCCTACGCCGCCACGCGGGCAGCCTCGCCACCGAGGCCAACCCGGTGCTCGGTTTGGCTCCGGGCATGCCCGTGGGACGCGATCTGCGGCAGGTCACCCGGGTGATCGCCGTAGGCGGCGTCTTCGCCCATTCGAGCCCGGAACGCCGTCGAGGCATTCTGGAACGGGCCTTCACCAATCCCGGACTGTCCCTGCTCCCGGCCTCACCCCGTTTTTTCACGGACGATCGGTACGTGCTCTACGCCGTGGGCGTACTCGGGCAACACCTTCCCGATCCGGCTCTGCGTTTCGCCAAGACCCTTTTCACCTGACCCGGCGGCGGAAGCCGCCCCAATTCGAGGATAGTTTCATGAGTATCACTAAACGTTTTCGCGAACTTCTCGCCTCAGACGGCATCGTCGTGGCCCCCGGAGCGCACGACGCCCTGACAGCAGCCATCGCGGCCCGCGCAGGATTCCCGGTCGTGTACATGACCGGCTACGGACAGGCAGCCAGCCATCTGGGCATGCCTGACGTAGGCCTGCTCACCCAGACTGAAATGCTGGCCCGCGCCGCGAACTTCGTGGAAACCACGGAACCGCTCGGCGTGCCGGTGTTCGCGGACGGCGACACCGGATTCGGAAACGCCATCAACGTAATACGGACGGTGCGGCTCTACGAGCGAGCGGGCGTGGCCGCCATCCAGCTTGAGGATCAGGTCGCACCCAAGAAGTGCGGGCACATGATCGGACGCCAAGTCGTCCCCGCCGAAGAGATGGTCGGTAAAATCCGGGCAGCGGTGGCGGCCCGGCGCGATCCCGACTTCGCCATCGTGGCCCGCACCGACGCCCGTACCTCCTGCGGCATCGAAGAGGCCATCCGCCGCGCCCGGCTCTACGCCGAGGCCGGAGCCGACGTGCTGTTCGTAGAGTCCCCGGAATCCGTGGAGGAAATGAAGGCCATCACCGCGTCCGTGTCCAAGCCCTGCCTCGCCAACATGGTCGAGGGCGGGCGTACGCCGCTGCTTTCCGCTCAGGAGCTGCGGGACCTCGGCTTCCGCATCGTGATTTTCCCCACGGCCTCGACTTATACGACCTGCAAGGCCATGTCCAAGCTCATGGACGGGCTCAGACGCCACGGCACCACGGCTCCCATGCTGGAGGACATGGTTACGTTCGAGGAGTTCAACAACCTGATCGGCCTGCCCCGCGTCCGCGCGCTCGAGACCGAATACGTGAAGTAGCCCGACGGGCGATGACCGAAACCCGTGGAGGTCCCATGTTTCTCAAGAAGCTGTTGCCGCTTGTCGCCGCGTGCCTGTTGCTCGCGGGCGACGCATTCGCCGCGGCCCCCCTCAGGATGTCCACCGTCTGGCTGGACGAACATGAAACCTTTTTGATCTGGTACGCCAAACAGCGGGGCTGGGACAAGGAGGCCGGGCTGGACGTGAACGTCCGCCCCTTTGGTTCCGGCATCGACGTGCTCAACGCCCTGCCCGCCGAAGCGTGGGACATGGCGGGCATGGGCGCGGTCCCGGCCCTGATGCTCAACTTGCGCCACGACGCCCGCATCGTCGCCGTGGGCAACGACGAGGCCGCCGCCAACGCGGTACTGGTCCGACCGGATGGCCCCATCGCCAAGGCCAGCGGCGTCCCCGGCCTGCTCGGCGACGCCGCGACCGTGCGCGGCAAGACCTTCCTGACCACCACCCTTTCCTCCGCCCATTACGCCCTGCACGGCTGGCTCAAGGCCCTCGGCCTGACGGAAAGGGACGTGACGATCAAAAATATGGATCAGGAACCCGCGCTGGCGGCCTTCGCCAACGGCATCGGCGACGGCGTGGCCCTGTGGGCTCCGCATCTCTACGAAGGCCGGGAAAGAGGCTGGCTGCCCGTGTCCGTCCCCCGAACCGGCGAACTCGGCAATCCCATCGTGCTGCTGGCGGACAAAGCCTTCTCCGAGGCTCATCCCGAGGCCGTCGCCGCATTCCTCGGCGTCTACCTCCGCGCCGTGGACGCGATCCGCAGAGAAGCCCCGGAGGCCCTCGTGCCCGAATACCGCCGCTTTTTCCGGGAATGGGCCGGAAAAGAATATTCCGAGACGTTGGCTCTCGCGGACTTGAAAAGCCATCCGGTGTTTCCGCTTGAGGAACAGCTCGCCCTGTTCGATGCTTCGCAAGGTCCGAGCGCAGTGCAGCGGCGGCAGGCCGACATCGCCCTGTTCTACCGCGCGCTTGGGAGCATCACCGATGAGGAATTCCGCAAAGTCGAAAACGGCGGGTACGCCACGGACCGCTTCCTCAAGCGGATTGCGGCGTCCCGTTGACCGCGCGGGCGGTTCCGCGATGCGCGAAGGCGCCTCTCCATGTTCTTCCCGGCAGGGAATAGACCTGATCGCTCCGCCAGGCGAGAAGGCGCCTCACCGGGCACCCCGGGCCCACGACAAAGGCCCCGCAGCCGTTTGGCAGCGGGGCCTTGTCGCACTCGGGGCGGAGAAGGCCGGAAATCCGTCAGTCGAGGCTTTCGGCCAGCAGTTCGAGGAGCTGGCCGACGTTCTTCTTGCCGAACGACACCTTCTCGTCGTTGATGACGAGGCAAGGGACGCTCATGACGTTGTACCGTTCCCGCAGATCGGGGAAGTGGTTCAGATCGTAGGCTTCGGCGGTCACCCATACGCTGGCGGCGGCGATGCGCTGCGCGGCGATGACCAGCTCGGGGCACATCGTACAGGAGAGCGACACGAGCACCTTGAGGTTCACCGGCCTGTCGATCCGGGCGATGGCCTCGATGACCGCCGGCTCCAGCGACTGTCCCGGTCCCGCCGCGTTGTACAGCGCGATGACGAACGAACTCAGCTCGTGCCCGCCCGGCACCCCGTGGAAGGCGATGCCCGTGTCCTCGCCGTCCTGACGGAGGATGCGGACGCAGGGACGTTCCGAATCGTCCGCCGGAGGCAGGTACTCCACGGACAGCTTGTCCGTGAGTTCTTCCAGTTCCTCCAGCACCCGGCGCAGTTCCGCCGATACGGGGCGTCCGTCCAGCGCGGCCCGCAGGATCAGCGGATGCGCCATCCGGGCGAAGACCGCACCGAGCTGGCTCCGGTTCTCCGCCGTCAGAAACCCCGCGTCGTCCGCGTCCCGGGCCTGTGCCGTCGCGGACGGCGTTTCGGGCTTTGCGGGACCGGAGGGCTGTTCCGGGCACAGGCCCGTCCTGCGCTGCATGTCCAGCGCGTATTTTTCGATGGAGGTGGCGGCGACGGCCCCGTCCGCCACGGCGGTGACCACCTGCCGCAGCGTCTTGGCGCACACGTCCCCGGCGGCGTAGACGCCCTCCGCGGCGGTCCGCCGCTCCCCGTCCGTGAGCACGTAGCCCTGCGGGTCCAGCTCCGCGAGGCCCTTGAGCAGCGCGGAAGCCGGTTCGTACCCGGCGAACACGAACACGCCGAAACCTTCGCCGTCGGGCGGCGCGTACTCTTCCGTCTCGCCGGTGAGCGTATCGCGGAACACGGCGCGGCGCAGGGTGGAGTCTCCGCTCACTTCCTCCAGTACGGTATGGAAGCGCACGCGGATGCCCTCATGGGCGAGCACCTGTTCCGCGATGCTCCGGGCGCACGAAAAGGTGTCCCGGCGCACGAGCATGGTCACCGACCGCGCATAGCGGGTCAGGAACATGGCTTCCTCGGCGGCGGCGAACCCGCCGCCCACCACGAACACGTCCCGCCCGGTGAAGAATTCGCCGTCGCATGTGGCGCAGTAGGCCACGCCCCGGCCCCGGAATTCTGTTTCGCCCCGGAAGCCGACCTGACGCGGATGCGCGCCGGTCGCGACCACCACGGCGAAGCACCGCAGGACGCCCCGGCTGGTCCGCACGAGCTTGACGTCGCCCTCGACGTCCAGCCCCTCCACCTCGGCGAGCAGGAACTCGGCGCCGAAACGCTGCGCCTGCCGCCGCATGGTGTCGGTCAGTTCCCGGCCTCCGGCCCGCTCCACGCCGGGGTAGTTCACCACCTCCGCCGTGATGGTGATCTGCCCGCCGAAGGCTTCTTTTTCCACGACGAGCACCCGGTAACGGGCACGGGCCAGATAAAGGGCGGCGGACAACCCGGCGGGGCCGCCGCCCACGATGACGGCATCGTAGAGATCGTCCTGCATTACAGCAGGCCCACGAGGTCGAGGCTGGGCTTCAGGGTCTCCGCGCCGGGCTTCCACTTGGCGGGGCATACCTGATCGCCGTGTTCGGCCACGAACTGGGACGCCTGCACCCGGCGGAACAGTTCGTCCGCGTTGCGGCCCACGTTCCCGGCGAGGACTTCATAGGCCACGATCCTGCCTTCGGGATTGACGATGAAGCTGCCCCGCTCCGCCATGCCGTCGGCTTCGATCATCACGTCGAAGTCGCGGGCCAGCGCGCCGGTGGGGTCGGCCAGCATGGGGTATTTGATCTTCCGGATGGTCTTGGAGGCGTCATGCCACGCCTTGTGTACGAAATGGCTGTCGCACGAGACGGAGTAGATTTCGCATCCGATGTTCTTGAAGTCGTCGTACTTGCCCGCGAGGTCCTCCAGCTCCGTGGGGCACACGAAGGTGAAGTCCGCAGGATAGAAGAAGAACACGGACCAGTGCCCGAGAATATCGGCCCTTGTGACGGTTCTGAAGGCGTTGTCCTGAAAGGCCTGTACGCTGAACTCGCCGACTTCCTTATTGATCATGGACATGGGGAACTCCTTTATGGATTGTTGTCTGTTGCGTCGTTTCGTTGTTGATGACGTGTTTCAATTTGAATATGAAAGTCTTTATCATTAGAGAACAGATTGTCAAGCCTTCCGCACCGTTTCTTTGCGGGTACGGGACGTCGGCTCCCGGAGCCGCCTTCACGGGATGATGCCCGTCCGGCGCGCCGTCCGCTCTCCCCTGCGGACGCCTTGCCGGATTCCCCGCACCCGCCGCGCCGTACGAGCGCGGAGAGAGGAAGGACGCCGGAAAGCTCACGGTCGTGACCCGGCCCACTCCGCGCCGTGCGCTCGCGGAGGAAGGTCTTTCCGAAGGGGTTTCCCGCGTTCCCCCGCGCCGTACGCGCACGAAGGAAGAAACGGGGCCGTCGGCCAGGCGGGCGAAGCCATGCCGTCCTAATGGAGAAAAGGATTCCCACGGCAGGGAATCCGCCGGACGGGCCGCGCCTGCTCCGCACGGGCGGCTTTTCAACGCAACCTTGCGGAGAACCTCCCCGGATGCCCCGGCGGCCCCCGCCGTACCGGCTTTACGCCCATGCGAAAACCGGAGAAGGAGCCGTCCCGAAACCGGCGCGGAGATTTCCTGTCCCGGCAGCCGCCCCGCCTTCGCACGGCGCGCCGGGAGGGGCGGCCTGTCCGCCTCCCCTTTTCTGTAGGCTATCCGTGCGTTTCAATATATTATTTTTCTTGACTTTTATCACTAACGTCTCTCCTTTTCGCGCCAAAGTGCGAAAAAGGTGCGAAAACCATGCGGACCGTTTCTCACACGAACAAAAAGGGCGTAACCTGAATGGGTTAGCAATCCGTACATTCTGGAACGCTTCTTGTAATAGGGAGGGAAAACGCACTTATTTCTCGCCCAACGGCGAGTCGGAGGCATTATGGACCTGCACGTCTTTTTCAGGAGTGAAGTCAAGCCCACGTTGGGCTGTACCGAACCGGGGGCCGTGGCCTACGCCGCGGCGACGGCGGCGCGGCGGCTGCCCGAACCCGTGACCGGCATCCATCTGGAAATGTCCGTCGCCATCTACAAGAACGGGCGTTCGGTCGGCATTCCCGGCACCAACGGCCTGCGCGGCCTGACGCTGGCCTGCGTGCTCGGCGCGCTCGGCGGCAACCCCGACAAGGGCCTCATGGCGCTCGACGGCCTCTCGCCGGACATCGTGGAACAGGGACAGGGCTTCATCGACGCCGGAAAGATCACCGAGGAAGTGGTGCAGGGCATGCCGTCCATGTGGGCGCGGGTCACGCTGACCGGCGGCGCGCATACCGCGTCCTGTACGGTCGCGGGCAAGCACGACCATGTGGCCCGGCTGGAGGCGGACGGCGAAATCCTCGTCGATCAGCCCCCGGCGCAGGCGGCGGGCGGCACGGACTGGACCGACGAACTCATGGCGATGGACTTTTCCCGGCTGTGGGACCTCGCCGTAGGCATCGACGACGCCATCGCGGAACAGATGCTCGAAGGCGCACGGATGAACATGGCGATCCTCGACCACCCCGGCTCGACCGAGATCGGCATCGGCATCGGAAGCACGCTCTCAAAGTACAATGAGGGCGGGTCATTGCAGGACAAGATCAAGGAAGTCGCGGGCGCAGCGTCCGACCTGCGCATGAGCGGCGGCGACGTGGCGGTCATGAGCAGCGCGGGGTCCGGCAACCACGGCATCGTGGCGGTCATCCCGGTGACCATGACGGCCCGCGCCCTCGGCTCGGACGACCGCACGCTCGCGGAGGCGCTGGCCCTCAGTCATCTGGTATGCGGCTACATCAAGGCCTACACCGGACGGCTCACCCCCACCTGCGGCTGTGCGGTGGCCGCCGGGGCCGGAGCGGCGGCGGGCATCGTCCGCCTGCACAACGGCACGCCCCGACAGGCCGAACTCGCGGCCATCACCCTTGTGGGCACTCTGCTCGGCATGATCTGCGACGGCGCGAAGGAATCCTGCGGCCTCAAGGTCAGCAGCGCCGCCAGCGAGGCGTGGGTCGCCGCCATGCTCGCGCTCGAAAACCGGGGCATCCGCAACACGCAGGGCATCATCAGCCCGGACATCCACGAACTGGGGCGCACTCTGCGCGAGTTCAACGAAAAGATTTTCAGCGCGGCGGACTCCGTCATGATCGGCCTGATGACCCGCCAGAACCGGGCCGCCGAAGGACGCGTCTAACCCTCTCCCACTCCCCCTTCCCCCCTGCGCCGCGGATCGGCCTCCCCCATCGATCCGCGGCGTTTCTTCGTTCCCGCCGCGGCCTGCCGGCCCGGCGCATCGCCTGCGCGCTCCTCCTCGCTGGCCGTCTCCGTTTCCGGCTCCCTTCCCCTTTTCCGTGCCCGGAAGCCGCCCCGAAGGGCTCCTGCCGGAACACGACGACGCGGCCTAGCGGCTCCACGGCTCCTTGCGGAAGGCGATGCCGAGCTGGGCCATGCGGCGGTAGAGGGTGGCGAGGCTGATGCCGAGGTCGGCGGCGGCGCACTTTTTCCCTTCCGTATGCCGTCCGTGCAGTTCGAGGAGGCGAAGGATGCGCTCCCGTTCGGCGGCCGCCGGACGCTGCGCGGGCGGGCGCTTTTCCGGGCGGGGCTGCTCGGACGCCGCCTTGAAGCGGGAGGCCATCATGTCCAGCGTCAGAACGTCGTTTTCGCAGAAGCCCACCCCGTACTCGACGAAATTTTTGAGTTCCCGGACGTTTCCGGGCCACGGGTAGGCCTCGAAGGCGTGCATCAGGTCCGTGGCGACCCGATAGGTGCGGCCCCGTTCCCGGCTGAAGGCCTGAAGGAAATGAGCCACGAGCAGCCGGACGTCGCCCCCGCGCTCCCGCAGCGGCGGCACGGACAGCGGGATCACGTCCAGCCGGAAGAAGAGGTCCTCCCGGAACCGGCCCTGCCCCACGAGTTCGCGGAGATTCCGGTTGCTGGCGGCGATGACGCGGATGTCCACGGCGTGGTCGGACTTTCCGCCGATGCGGCGCACCACGCGCTCCTGCAACACCCGCAGGAGCTTGATCTGGAGCGGCACGGGCATTTCGGACACCTCGTCGAGGAAAAAGGTCCCGCCGTGGGCCTGCTCCAGCAGCCCCACGCGCCCGGCGGCGGTCGCGCCGGAAAACGCGCCCGGCTCGTAGCCGAATAGTTCGCTTTCCATGAGCGATTCGGGGATGGCCCCGCAGTTGATCGCCACAAAGGGGCCGTCGCGGCGGTCGCTGTTGGTGTGGACGGCCTGCGCCACCAGTTCCTTGCCCGTGCCGGACTCGCCCTGTATCAGCACCGTGGCGCTGGTGGCGGCGGCCTTCAGGATGGCCCTCCGCAGCTCGCGCATGGCCTCGCTCTCTCCGACGATGCGGGGGAAGCGGTCGGCGTGGGGCGGCTCCGGCGGCGTTTCGGCCTTCCGGCCCCGCGCCCACGCGAATCCGATGACCTGAGTGATGAGTTCAAAGGCCCTTTCCGCCTTCACCAGCAGCTCGGCGCGCTGATCGTCCGTGAAGGCCACGATCTGGACCACGCCCACGACCTTGCCGTCGATGATCGCCGGACCCGTGAAATTCGCCATGTCCGCGCAGGTCCCGCGCCCGGAGCAGGAGCGGCATATCTCGTCCTTGCCCGGCGTGAGCACCATCGTACTCTGCCCGGAGCGCAGGCTGTAGGTCAGCGCGTTGTCGTCGGGCAGCCGGAGCCCCACGCCCCGGAGGTACGGCCCGGTCCCGCCCACGCACGCGCCGTCCGCGTCCATGAGCACGATCTCCACTTCCAGCAGATCGGACAGCGGCGGCAGAAGGCTCCGGACCGCGCTCCAGCGGGCGAGGACGGGGGAATCGGGCGGCAACGGATCGGCAAGGGGCGTCTCAATCCACGACGGGGCGTGGCCAAAGTCCTTTCGCATGGTGCTCTCCGGAATGAACGGCTCTATAAAGGGTTTTTCCCGTATTTTCACACCGGCGCATTTTCTCATTCCGCGTGAGAAAAAACAAGGGGCGGAACGGCTGTTTCCCGTCTCAGGCATGGCGGACGGGACGCGGCTGCCGCGGTTCGGGATTTCCCGGCTGCGGCGGGCGCGCCCGTGCCGGACCGGGAGCGGAAACGCCGCCCTCGGGGGGCCGGAGCCGTCTGCGCTCAGTGCGTCTCAGAGGGAACGCGGTCCCGCGCGGAGTGAGCTCCGGTTTCTCCGGGCGGAGAAGGCCGCACAATCCACGGGGGTCCATGCCGGGGAGTCCGCAGCGGATGCGTCCGCGCGATACGCCGCAGCCGGAAAGCCGCGCCGCAGCCTTTACGGTGAAAAATCGCCATCCCCGTGCCTCCATTCGTCTTTTCAGACGGATTTCCGCAACCGGGACGTCGTCCGTCCGCTCATTCCGTTGACTTTTCCAGCAGACCCCATATTCTGTGCGAATATCCCGCCGTGGTCCCACTCCGGCGGTTCTCTTCGTTCATATCCGGGAACAGCCATGCAACTGCAAGTCAAGCTCTATGATCTGATTCTGGCCTTCGCCAACGCGCTGGATCAGGTCCACCCCGCCCTGACCGGACACCACAGGCGCGTGGGATTCCTGCTCCACGGGCTGGCGGAGCGGCTCGGCCTTTCCCCCGAGGAGCGGGAACGCCTGTTCCTCGCCGGAATCATGCACGACGTGGGGGTCATCCCTCTGAAAACCAGTGCGGAAGACCTCGTTTTCGAGCGCGAGCGCTACCTCCATCCGCAGGCGGGATGCCTGTTCCTGCGGAACTGCTCCACGCTGACCGACGTGGCGGAACGGGTGCGGTTTCATCATATGTATTGGGAAAAGGCCCGCGACAAGGGACTGGCGGCCCGGGAGGGCTGCCTCATCAACATCGCGGATCGCGTGGACGTGAGCCTGCGCGGCAACCCGGATTTCCGAGAAGCCGTGAAGGGCGCGGAACGCAACGTGCGCGAACGCCGCCCCGGCATCTACTCCCCCGCCCACATCGAAGCCATGCGGGACGTCCTGCACGATGGGGAAACCCTCGACGACCTCTCCGAAGCGCATATACGTCTTCCCGGATTCATCCGCCGACGCTACGGCGGGCAGACGCTCGATTCACGGGAAATCATCCAGTTCAGCACCCTGTTCGGGCACATCATCGACTCGTGCAGCCCCTTTACCGCGACCCATTCCACGGGCGTGGCCAACGCGGCGCTGGCGCTCGGGCGTCTGGCGGGCATGGAACAGGACGACCTCGACACGCTGTTCGTCGCGGGCATGCTCCACGACATCGGCAAGCTCGGCATCCCTACGGCCCTGCTCGAAAAGCCCGGCCCGCTGACCGCCGAGGAATTCCCCAAGGTGCAGCGGCACGCCGACCTGAGCCGCCTGTGGCTGAACGCCATTCCCGGCTTCGAGCGCGTGAGCCTCTGGGGCGGCGGACATCACGAGCGGCTGGACGGCACGGGCTACCCGTTGGGCCTGACGGGTGAAGAAATTTCCGCCCCCGCGCGGATCATGGCGATTGCGGACGTGTTCACCGCACTGACCGAGGATCGCCCCTACCGCAAGGGCATGACCCCGCCCGAAGCCCTCCGCATTGTGGAGGGCATGGTGTCGCGGGGCCATCTGGACGGCGATCTGGTGAAGCTCCTGCGCGAAAACGCCGAGGAGATCGACGCCGTCCGGGCCTCCACCCAGACGGAGGCCCGGCAAGGCTTTCAGGACCTGCACGAAGCCTGCGCCGAACCGGACGACCTCTTGCGGGACTAGAGCCGTTGCAAGAGCTTGGGGGAAGGGATGGACCTTTCTGGAGAAAGGGTCCCTCCCTTCCCCCGCCCCCCCTCCCTCTCCCAAGACGTTCGTCCTTATCGAATCCCTCTTCCGGGGCGTCCGCGGGGGCGAACGTGCGGGGCGGTGTGGTTTTCCTTGTTCAAGAGCGTGAGAAAGAGGCCCGGACAGGCCGCGTTCAGCGGGTCCGCCGGTCCGGGCGTCGAGGCCGCAGACGTCGCCCGTGATCCGCAGCGCCGCAGGGACAGGGAGCCGGGTCCGCCGACCGGTTGCGGGATCAGGCTTTCGCGCGCTGCGGGATCAGCACCAGCAGAGCCACGCTGCCGAAAATCAGGGCGATCCCGACGAGCCCGGTCACGGAAACCGGCTCGTGCAGGAAAAAGATGCCCAGACAGGCCGCGCTCAACGGTTCCGCCAACCCGAGCGTCGAGGCCGTGGACGCCGCCGTGATCCGCAGTCCCGCGAGCGTCAGGGAAAACGCTACGGCGGTGGTCACCACCCCCAGATGCAGGGCCACGATCATCCCTACGGGCGAGGCCAGCCACGCCGCCGGGTACAGCCAGAACACCGGAAGCAGACACGCCCCGCAGATCAGGCACAGGACCATCATGACCGTTTCCGGCGGATTGTCCTGCGCCAGCGGCTTGCTGAACACGAAATAGCAGGCGTAGGAAAACCCCGCCCCGAGCGGCAGGAGCACGGCTTCGAGGTCGGCCCCGTCCGCCGCCCCGCCGTTGAGCAGGATCAGCCCGACGATGGCGATGGCCGTGGCGGGATACCAGATCGCGCGCGGGCGTTCCTTGAGCACGAACGCGCCGAGCACCGCGACCACGATGGGCGAAAAACCGAGAGCCACGACCGTCCCCACGGCCACCCCGGCGACGGATACGCCCTTGAAGAACAGAATCTGAAACCCGAGCAGGGCCAGCGCGGAAGGTCCCACAAGGCGCAGCGGCCAGTGTCCGGGCCGGGGCAGCAGCCCCCGCCACGCGCACCAGGCGAGCAGCGCCAGCCCGCCCCCGAGCATCCGCAGCGCGCCGATGGCGTAGGGCGTGGAACCTTCCGGGGCCAGCGCCTGCACCGTGCCGGTGGTGCTGAAACACAACGCCCCCAGCAGCACCAGCCACGGGCCGTACGAACGTCTCTCCATCTCGTCCCCCTCAAAAAGCGGCGGTCCGCGCCCTCGCGCGCCGGGGCCGCCCTTGGGCAGGGTCCCGCGTCCGCTTTCGGTAATCTCGCGTGCGCCGCGAGGCCCGCCCTTCCGCCGTTCGCGGGGTGGGGTCGGCTGCGTCCGCACGCGCGCCGACCCTATCCTATCCGGCCTTCCGCAACAAGGCGGGCGGCGTCACCGGGGCAGGGGCTTGCGCAGGCGGGAAGGCCCGAAATAGGTGGTGGCCCACGTCAGGGCGAGGACGAAGAGCGCGGCGAACAGGCTTGCCGCGATGTTCCACGGCCACGGCGCGGACAGCGAAAGCCGCATGATCAGCGTGCCGATGACGAACCCGGAATTGCGGAACACGGCGTGGAAACTGGGCATGAACCGCTGCGAGATGAGCACCAGCGCGATGTCCGCGAAAATCAGGACGGTGTAGATGGTCTCGAAAAAGGCCACGTCCTCGCCGGTCCGCGAGAACAGCACCAGATCGCGGACCGCGATGCCCACGAACAGCAGGAACAGCCCGAGGGAAATGAGCTTTTTGGACATGACGTACCGCATCTGCTCGCCGGGATCGGTGATGTAGTTCTGGTGGGTGCGGAGCTGGTAGTAGAAGCCGAGGCAGATGAAGATGACCAGCGCGCCCACGCCCGCCGAGGCGATGTGTACGACGGGCTCGATCCCGGCGGCGAGGCTGACGGGTTCGGGAAGTTTGGACAGTTCCTTGAAGGCGTCGCGCAGCAGGATGAGGGCCATGACCTCAAACTGTTTGCCGAGCGACTTGGAGAGCGAGCCGGAGATGGTCAGGATGAGCTCCATGACCTCCATGCCGAGAATGAGCGTAAAGGCGAGGTGGATCGCCTGAAAATGGCTCATGGGCGTGATGTGCGCGAGCCACGGCGGCAGGAGCCCCTGCCGGTTGGCCTCGATGCCGATCAGCCCCGCGAGGTAGACCACGAGGATCGCGGCGGCGAAGCCCCGCTGGGTGCGCGGATGCTCCCAGAAATGGTGGATGATGTCAAAGATGTTGGTCAGCGGTTCGCATTTCTCGATCACGTTCGGCCTCGGGCGCAGGGGTGGAAAGGGTGCGGTTGAAGGTTGAGGGGATGGGAACGCCTCCGGCGGCAAGGGGACCGGCGTCCCCTTGACCCTCCTCCTTGGGGGGAACGTTTTGATCGGCCCGGATTCCACGGATGCGGCGTCTTGCGGAACGGCTGATCGCCGGGAACGTCGGAGGAGCCGTCCGGGAGACGGTCGCCTCCTGCCCGGCCTCCGGCGGCCTGCCGGAAACCCCCGTCGGTCCGCTGCGGGGAGACGGACTCGGCGTCCGGGGGACGGTTCCGTTTTCCGCCGTCCGGGGAGCGCGGGCCTGCGGGGCCGCCGCCCGGTCCGGGCGCGGCGAACGCGGTTTTCTGCGGCCCGTCGACGGGCCCCGCCGGTCAGCGGCGATGCGGGCGCGGAGACTGCGGGAACGCGGCGATGCCGGGGCGTGCTTGCTTCCCTAAGGCAATCAGGAATGATTGTCAAAGCGTGAGAAACGGATTTCGTCGTAGAACGAGAAGCGGTTCTTGCCCCTGTGCTTGGAGTGGTACAGGGCCTCGTCGGCCTTGCGGTACAGTCCGGCGAACGCGGCATCGTCGCCGGGCACGAGGGCGATCCCGATGCTGGCGGAGACGTCCATCTCGAAATCGACGAAGGCGTGCTCGATCTCCCGGAGCAGCGCGGCGGCCTTTCCGGCGATCTCGCGGCGGCTGGAAAGATCGGGGACGCAGACCATGAACTCGTCGCCGCCGATGCGGCCCACGATGTCCGAATGCCGGAAGTTTCGCTGGAGCACGGCGGCGATGCGCACGATCACCGTGTCGCCCGCCGCATGCCCGAGGGTGTCGTTGACCGACTTGAAGTCGTCGAGGTCGAGGAGCAGCAGCGCGCAGGCGTGCGGTTCCCCGTCCTTCCCGGCGATCAGCCGTTCCGCGAGACGCCGCGCCGTGGCCTTGTTGTACAGCCCGGTGGCGCTGTCGCGTTCCGCCCGGTCGCGGAGGGAGAGCTCCAGCGTCTTCTGCATGTCGATGTCGATGAGCAGCCCCATCACCCGCACGGGCTCGCCGGACTGGCCGAACAGCGTACTGGCCTCGATGCGGTACCAGACGGCGCGGTGGGCGTCGGGGGAGGTTATCCGGGCCTCGCTCACGCCCTTGTCCTGCCCGCCGGCGAGACGGTGGAACAGGTCCTCCACACCGGGGCGGTCGTCGGGATGGACGTGCGTGATGAGCGCGGCGTCGCCCCGGAACAGGCAGCCTTCCTTGCCGAGCAGTTCCAGCCAGCGCGCCGACGCCGAAAGCCGGTCCTCGCGGATGTCCCATTCAAAGATGATGATGGCGTGCTGGTCCATGATGAACCGGTAGCGCTCGTTCGCGAGCTTCTCCCGTTCCATGAGCGCGTGCTGCCCCGTGGCGTCGAAGGCGATGGCGTAGCACCACAGCCGGTCTCCGTCGCGGACGAGGCGGCCCTTGTAATAGAACCAGACCAGCCGCCCTTCACGGGTCAGGGAACGGTATTCCAGCTCGATGGTGTCGCCGTACAGGATTTGCGTGCGGATGCCTTCCCGGACCTTGTCCCGGTCCTCTTCGAGGATGGTGTTGAGGAGCTTGTCCTGAAAGCGTTCCGCGAACGCCTCGCGGGTGTAGCCCATGAGGTCGAGATAGCCGGAGCTCATGTAATCGAGCGTGAAGTCCACGTCCGTATCCGACTTGAGCACCCCGCCGATCACGTTGTCGGTCAGGGCCCGCAGTTCGCGGTGCTTGCTCGCCAGATGGCGCGCGTCCCGCCGCCGGATGCGGTAGATGTAGGCGAACAGGCCGATGAGCAGCAGGGCCAGCTTGCCGCTCAGGATGAAGGCCCGCTCCTTGGTCGTCGCGAACTGCCTGTCCAGTTCGTTTTCAGGAATAATGGCGAGCACGTACCAGCCGTTGATGCCCACGGGGACGTAGCTCAGATACAGGCCGCCGTCGGCTCCGGGGATGTGCAGCGCCCCGGTCTCGCCCACCGCCATGCCCTTGCGCAGCGGTTCGAGCCCCCGCCCGTCCTCTCCGGTGGACAGCTCGAAAAAATTGCCCCGGACGCCCAGCGGGGGCCGCAGGGGATTGAGCACGACGCCCCCGTCCCGCTCAATGACGTAGATGTAGCCCTTCCCGCCGAAGGCGTTGATGGTGACGGCGCGGTTGAAGGCGTCCACCGAATAGGTGCCCGTCAGCACGCCGCGGGTCTTCCCGTCGAGCCTGATGGGCACGGCCATGGCGAAGCCCGGCACGCCGCCCGCACGCAGGGTGAGCAGGTTGGAGACGGACCGCCCGACGCGCAGGGCCTGAATGAAATGGGGCCGGTCCGCGATGCTGATGCGCGAGCCGTCGCTCCCGTAGACATCCCCGGTCGCGGTGACGATGTTGATGCGCAGGATGGACTGCTGGCGCGCGGCGATGCGGGCGAGTTCGAGGGACTGCGGGGAGAGGATGTCGGGCTGCACCGCCACGGCGTCGGCCAGAATCTCCAGCGTGGTGAACTTCTCCTCAAGCTGGCTGAGGAAGGAGGTCGCGCACTGCTCCGCCGCCTGCCGCAGATACATATACAGCGTGTCCCGGGCGTCGTGCCGCGAGCTGACGCTGAAATCCCAAAGCGACAGCGCCAGACCGCATCCGAAAAGAAGAAGCACGAACACGTTCATAAAAACCCGACCGACCGCGCGCAGCCAACGAGGCATCGCTCCCTCCTCCCGAAACAGTCCCGCAACCATACACAAGGCGGAAGGAAAAGGCCACCGACGAAATACCTTGAAAAAGCCGAAAAAAGGGAAGGCCGGAGCCTTCCCTTTCGGGGGTAGAGGAACGTGTCTCAAGCTACTTGTAGGAAGGCAGGGGCTTCTGGATGAGCTTCAGGAACGTGTCGGTCGCGTAGGAACCGCTTTCGACCTTCTTGAGCTCGGTCGGGGTGATGCTGCCGATCTCTGCGAAGAACTTGGCCATTTCGGACTGCCAGTACTGCGCCTTGCTCTGGCCCCTGGAGGCGTCGAACATCGCGAGCTGCTCGTCGAGATTGGCCACGGGGTGCGTCTGGAGATCGAGCAGGGACAGTTCGGCGGAATAATCCTTGCCCGCCCATTCCATGAAGAAGCGCCGGTATTCGGGAACGAGGGATTCCAGCGGCTCGTTCTGGATCATATCCGCGGCGCGCAGGTAGATGGACAGGAACTTGGCGGTCACTTCGGGATGCGCGTCGGCGTACTTGCGGTCCGCGACGAGCACGCAGGGGCTTGCGAGCTTGCACAGCTTGGGATTGCCCGCGAGCACCCAGCCCTTGGCTTCGCCCACATAGGCGTGCGGGGCCCACAGAACCGCGCCGTCGCCGATGCCGTTCTCGAAGGCGCTGAGCGCCTGCGCCTGATCCATGTTCTTGAGCACGATGTCCTTTTCGGTGAGGCCGAGGACGCGCAGCCACACGCTGAGCGCGTAGTGGGCCGACGACACCGTGGTGGTCAGGAAGGTCTTGCCCTTCACGGTTTCGGGACTGCCGAGGACGTCGGGATAGTCCTTGTTCCAGCCCTTCACCTTGGCGATGGGGCTGTCCGGGCGGACCAGCACGCGGTTGATGAGGGCCTCCTCGTTGGCGTTGCCGATGACGTAGGTGTCATACCGGAGCGCGCCCATCATGGCGGGCACCGCACCCATCGCGGCGTAAACCCACTCTCCGGCGGGGAGCGCGTTCAGGATCGCCATCCCGGAGCCGAAGTACAGGATTTCGATGTCCAGCCCGACTTCCTTGTCCCAACCCTTTTCCTTGGCATACCAGATGAGGAAGGTTTCGTGTTCGTCCATCCACGCGGTACGGACCTTGGTCAGGCCGGAAGCGGAGGCGGGAACGCTGATCATGAGGCACAGCAACAGGGCGACGCAACAACTGAAAAAACTTCTGAGGCGCATACGGTTCTCCTGTTTGAAAGGGGTTTCCCTGCGGAACGGACCGGCGGCGGGCACCTCCCCTGCTCCTGTTTTCCGGCGTTCCGCGTCCAGCCGCCGTTTGAAGAAAAAATCCGAAACGGGGCGTTCAGTTCATTTTTCATTTATAATTACAGTGTGTTAAATGAACAAACAGCGTATTTTATCGTATATATACATATATCTATGTAAGGCTGTATTACTATTTTATCTTTATATTTTACAATCTTACTATAAACAGCTTACAAACAGAACAGATAATCAGAACAAATCTGGTCTATTTCATAAATATACTTTTATTTCATATAATTATAGAATATGATGGTGATCATTTCCTCTCAATCACTTGCTTATTGATATATCAAAAGGCGTCGTCTTTTGTCCAGTGATATATGAGAGAAAAAGCGCAAAAAAATCGCGCCCGGATGTCCGAACGCGAAAAAGAATGTAAATACAAATAAATATATGTACGCAAAAAATCAGGCTCTCGGGCACTCCCCTCTGATGAGCGAGATCAGGATGGTGATGGCCATGCCGCAGAAAACCCCGAACCACGCGATCAGCGCGACGGCGACGAAGGCTTCGGGCAGGGGCATGAGGAAGTCGAGGTTCAACGCCTTGGCGAGCATGGTGGTACAGGCGGTGTACATCCCGAGCGGGAACACCATGCCCCAGTACTCGGGGGTATACGAGGACGGGAACTTACGCACGCCGTGCCGCCAGAAGCCGAGCAGAAACAGCATCGGCACCCAGAAGGTCGCGGTGGCCCACGCCATGAGCGTCACCCCCTTGATGAAGGGGAAGAACTCCATGAGCAGCGGCGACGCGCCCGGATGCGAGAGCAGTTCCGCGCCCGCCAGCGTGGTGATCGCCACGGCTCCGGCATTGATCCAATAGGTGGGGCTGAGCTGTTCCGGCTCCAGCCCCTTGAACGCAAACCTGTAAAATATCATTGTGATAACAAGTAGATACAGCATAAAGCCGAGCAGAAACAGCGCCGTGAACGCGAAAAAGGCGACCTCCCGGTCCCACGCCGTCCGGTCAATCAGGATGCAGCCGAGGATCACGATGGCCTGCGTGCTCACGGTGGCGACCAGCCACGCGCCGTTGATGCCCTTGCCGAGCGGCGGCTTGGGCTCGTCGGTGAACACGAAGTAGAACACGCCCCACAGGATCGCAATCCACAGCGCGCTCCCAATCCAGAACAACGCCTCCCCCGTCGCGGGATCGCCGCCGAGCAGCACGAACTGGTTGCCGAGGATGCAGACGCCCGCAACCACGGTGAGGAAGCCCGGCCCCGCCCCGTGGCTCCGAAAGTCTCCGAAGAAGCGTTTCGGGAACACGATCAGCCGCAGGAGGTACAGCGCCGCCAGCCCCGCGCACAACGCCGCGTTGAGCAGGAACAGCACCCGCGCGCCGATGGGGTAGTCCAGCAGGTGCAGGGCCACGGACACGATGCCCGTGGACATGACCATCGCGAAGTTGGCGGGAGCCTGCGCCTCAAGCAGCGTCAGAAAGCGTCCGCCGAGGGTATTAGAGTCCGGCATACCGCCTCCGATAAATCTGGAAGGGGCGCAGGGCGTACGTGACCGGCACGCTGAAGATGTGGACCAGACGGCTGAACGGCACCAGCGCGAACAGGGTGAACGCGCTCACCACATGCACCTGCATGAACGCGGGCACGCCTTCCATCAGGGCGACGTCGGGCCGGAAGGCCACGAGGCCCCGCAGCCACGGCCCGATGGTCGTGAATACGGGGAAATGGGCCACGTACGCCTGATAGAACCCGGTGCAGCCGTTGAGCAGGATGAGGAGCACGACGATCACGTCCATCGGGGTGGTCGTGGCCCGGACGCGCTCGTTGTCGAAGCGGCGCCACAGCAGAATGCCCAGCCCGATCACGACCAGCGGGGCAAGGATCATGCCCATGCCCACGGCGAGCACGGTATGGGCCTCCACGGAAATCCGCAGGGCGCGCATCACGCTTTCGGGCGTAAGCAGTCCGGCCACATGGCCGAAGAACGACAGGATGATGGCGTAGTGGAAGAGGAGCGACCCCCGCCGCAGCCATTTCTTTTCGAAAAATTCGCTCGACCGGGCGTTCCAGTCGCCGGGCCACGCCGCATAGCGCAGGATCAGCCCCGCGATCAGCAGCGTCGTGCAGATGTATGGGTAATAGGCAAACCAAAAGTTCATATGACCTCCTTGCGAAAAGGGCTTCGTCCTCCGGCGAGCGGGGGCCGCGCTCTTGACGTCGATGGAATGGGGAGAGGAAGCCCCGCTTCAGAAACGTGCCCCCCTCTCCCCGGCGGCGTCCCCCTACTCCGCAAGCGCCTCCAGCCGGGCGGGGAGCCGCTGCTCGGGGACGAGACCGAGGACGGCGACGAGGGGGCGGAACAGGGATACGTAGGGGCTGGCGGGGTGCCGGGCCTCCAGCGCGGCGTAGACGCCGAGAAGCTCCTTGCCGAAGCCTTTGAGAAACACCCCTCGCGCCCAGTCCGGGGCGAGGGAAAAGAATTCGAGCACCAGAGGCAGATAGTCCGGGAGAACGCCCCGCCTCGGCTCGAACCCCGCGTCCCGGTACAGTTCGTTCAGCCCGGCCAGCGCACGCCCCAGCCGGGGATCGTCCCCGTACCGGTGCCACGCAAGGGACAGGCCGCACCGCTTGTCCATGTCGAACACCGCCACATGGTCCTGACGCAGCTTCGTCAGCCCGAGCGAACGGGACGCCCGGATGAACGCCCGCAGCGGGCAGGCCCGCACCACGGGCAACAGATCGCACAGCTCCTCAAAGGAGCGCGTCTGCATGAAAAAATCGTCGCCGGGGTAGTGCAGCAGCCCGGATACGGCAAGCAGAAAATCACGGTCGGCGTCGTTCACGGCCTTTCCTCCATTTCGTGTTGCTCCAGCCCGGCGGACCCTTTCATCGCCCAGACGTCGTCGTGGTTCTCGCGGCCCGAGGTGGGCACGACGAAACGGTCCTCATACCGGGCGACGGCGAGCAGGCGGTACATGTCGGCGGCGCGCTCCGGCGTGAGCCCGACCTCGGCCAGCGCGCCGGTGGCGTCCGGGTGCGCGCGCAGGGACGGGAACGGCGCGGAGGCCGTAGACCGGAACTGCCCGTCGCGCATGTGGCGGCGCATGGCCAACAGCCGCGACAGGGCCGCACGCACGGGTTCCTCGTCGCCCGCCGCCAGCAGGTTCGCGAGATAGCGGACCGGGATGCGCATGCGGTCGAGGCCCTCGGCGTCCTCCACCCCGCCCGAAACGAGCGGGCTGGTCGGCGGCACGTACCACACCATCGGCAGGGTGCGGAATTCGGGGTGCAGCGGGAGGGCCAGCTTCCAGTCCACCACCAGCTTGCGGATGGGCGAACGCCGCGCCGCCTCCATGACGTGCCACGAGATGCCCTTGCGCCCGGCCTCGCGGCACACCGCCGGATCGTTCGGGTCGAGGAAGAGTTCGAGCTGCGACTGATACAGCCCCTGCGGCTGCGGATGCGACGCGGCCTCGCGCACGCGGTCGGCGTCGTACAGCATCACGCCCACATAGCGGATGCGGCCCACGCAGGAGTGCGCGCACAGGGTCGGCTGTCCGGCCTCGATGCGCGGATAACAGAACAGGCACTTCTCCGAACGGTGGGTCTTCCAGTTGAAATAGACCTTCTTGTACGGACAGCCGGATACGCAGTACCGCCAGCCCCGGCAGCGGGACTGGTCCACCAGCACGATGCCGTCCTCGTCGCGCTTGTACATCGCCCCGGACGGGCACGAGGCCACACAGGCGGGGTTCAGGCAGTGCTCGCACAGGCGCGGCAGGTGCATCATGAACACGTTTTTGAAATCGAGATACGCCTTGGCCTCCATGCCCGAGAAGTCGGGATCGGACAGGCCGGTCACGGTCGTGCCGCCGAGATCGTCCTCCCAATTGCTTCCCCACTGCGGATGGAACGGCTTCCCCGTCACCGCCGAATAGGGCCGGGCCACGGGCTGGTGCCGGGACGCCGGACTGTCCGTCAGCCGCTCGTAGTCGTATTTCCACGGCTCATAGTAGTCGTCGAGCGTCGGAAGATCGGGGTTGGCGAAAAGGTTGGCGAACGTCTCCGTCTTGCCGCCCGCGCGCAGACGGAGCTTGCCGTGCCGCAGCTCCCAGCCGCCCCGGTAGCGATCCTGATTCTCCCATTCCTTGGGATAGCCCACGCCGGGCTTCGTCTCCACGTTGTTGAACCACATGTATTCCGTGCCCGGAGCCGTGGTCCACGCGTTCTTGCACGGGATGCTGCACGTATGGCACGCGAGGCACTTGTCCAGATTCAGCACCATGCCCATTTGCACTTTGATATTCATACCCTGTCCTTATTACATCTCGTTACCGCGTCTGACGCACGCCCCGCCCGCCGCGGCCTCCCCAAGCGGGGATTCGCCGCGGCCAGACGCCCCTGAAGGGCGGGACGGCGGGTCCGGGGGAGGAACGCGGGCGGCGCCCCTTCTTCGGAACGTTTCCTCACCCGGCCTTCAAAACCGCACGTCCCCCCGGAGCTTCCTGATCACCACGAACTCGTCGCGCTGGCAGCCGGTGGGCCCGTAGTAGTTGAAGGCGTAGGAGAGCTGCCCGTACCCGCCGATCATCTGCGTCGGCTTGACGAGGGGCCGGGTGAGGCTGTTGTGCGTGCCGCCGCGCGTGCCGGAAAGCGGCGACAGGGGCACGTTGACCGTGCGCTCCTGCGCGTGGTGGATGTACGTCTTGCCGCGCGGGATGCGATGGCTCACCACCGCCCGGCCCATGAACACGCCGTTCGCGTTGAAGCACTCCAGCCAGTCGTTGTCCGCGATGCGCGCCGAGGCCGCGTCGTCGTTGTTCAGCCAGATTTCCCCGCCGCCGCGCGACAGTTCGCGCATGATGTGGTTGTCCGAATAAGAGGAATGGATCGACCATTTGCTGTGCGGCGAGAGGAAGTTGAGCACGAGATCGGTGTCCGCGCGCGGAATCCGGGGCCCGGTGATCTCACCGATGGCCGCAAGCGACAACGGCGGACGGTAAACCGGCAGGGCTTCGCCAAGGCCGCGCATCCATGCGTGATCCATATAGAAGTGCTGCCGCCCCGTGAGCGTGTGGAAGGGGACGAGCCGCTCCACGTTCAGCGCGAAGGGCGAATAGGTGCGCCCGTGCGCCTCGATGCCGCTCCAGTTCGGGCTGGTGAAGCCCTTGGTCGGACGGGCCGTGATGGACTCGAACGTCAGATGCTCGTCCTGCACCGGGCGGGAAAGGTCGTTCAGCTTGAAGCCCGTCCGCTTCTCCAGCCCGGCCCACGAGCGCACGCCCACGTCGCCGTTGGTCTCCGGCGACAGGGCGAGGATGATTTCGCAGGCGTCCTTCGCGCTGTCGATGCGGGGCATGCCCTGACTGACGCCCGGCTCGTCCACCACCCCGAGCCGCGTCTTGAGCCGTTCGTACTCCGGCGCGCACGACCACGACGCGCCCTTCGCGCCCACGCCGCCCGGCTTGGCGACGTTGGGGCCGAGCGCGGCGTACATCTTGTCGATGTCCGCATACCGGCGCTCCACCACGTTGAGGTTGAAGAGCGTCTTGCCGGGGACGGGTTCCGTTTCGCCCCGCCGCCAGTCGCGGACCTCCCCGAAGGGCTGGCCGATCTCGCCCGGCGAATCGTGCTGGAGCGCGGTGGCCACCATGTCCCTGCGTACGCCGAGGTGCGTCTTCGCCAGCCTGGCGAACGCTCCGGCGACGGCCTTGAACTGGTCCCAGTTGGTCCGCGCCTCCCACGCCGGATCGGTCGCGGGGTTGAAGGGATGGATGAAGGGATGCATGTCCGTCGAGGACAGGTCGTGGTATTCGTACCAGTGCGCCGCCGGAAGCACGACGTCCGAATAGAGGCAGGTCGTGCTCATGCGGATTTCGGACGTCACCAGCAGATCGAGCTTGCCGCCGGACACGCCTTCCGGGGAATCCGGCTCCGGCGTGGTGCGGATGGTTTCGGGCTGGCGGGCCTCTTCCCCCAGGAAGGAGCTTTGCGTGCCGAGCAGGTACTTGAGGAAATATTCGTGCCCCTTGACGTTGGACCCGAGCGGGTTGGCGCGCCAGAAAATCATGATGCGGGGCACGTTGGCGGGATCGTCGGGCGCGTCCACGGACAGTTCGAGATCGCCGGACTTGAGGCGTTCGAGGGTGTGGGCCACGATTTCGGCGTCGGTGACGGCCCCGGCCTTGACCGCCTTCTCGCAGGTTTCGAGGGAATTTTCCTTGAACTGCGGATAGAAGGGCAGCCAGCCGAGCCGCGCGGCCAGCGCGTTGCAGTCCGCCGGGTGGTCGGGGAGGCTCCCCTTGCGGTCCGGCGGGGTCAGCTTGTCCATGCTGAGGAGCTCGTGACGCCACGAATCGAGGGCGAAATAGTAGAACGAGGTGCCGTTGTGCAGGCGCGGCGGGCCCATCCAGTCGCTGCCCACGGTCACGGTGGTCCAGCCCGCCAGCGGGCGCACCTTTTCCTGTCCCACATAGTGCGCCCACCCGCCGCCGGACACGCCCTGACAGCCGCACAGGGAGGTCAGGGACAGGATGGCGCGGTAGGTGACGTCGTTGTTGTACCAGTGGTTGATGCCCGCGCCCATGATGATCATGGAGCGTCCCCCGGTGCGTTCGGCGTTGTCCGCGAACTCGCGGGCCACGCGGATCATGTCCTCCGCCGGGACGCCGGTGATCGGCTCCTGCCACGCCGGAGTCGCGTAGGCGCGGGCGTCGCCGTAGCCGGACGCGACGTCGCCGCCGTGCCCGCGATCCACGGCGAGGCTTGCGGCGAGGATGTCGAACACCGTGGTCACGAGGCGTTCCCGCTTCCCGTCCGGCCCGGCCACGGTGAGGCGGCGCACCGGCGCCGCGCCTTTCCGCAGGGAGGGTCTGCCCGAAAAGAACACCGGGAAGGAGACGAGCCGCCATTCGGTCCCGGCGTCGTCGAGATCGGCGCAACTGAGGGCGGGATCGAGATCGGCGCGGTCGTAACAGTCGCGCATTTCGAGGTTCCACGTGCCTTCCTCGCCGTAGCGGGAGCCGATGGAGCCGTTGGGCACGGCGGGGCCCTTGCGGGTCCGGTCGTAGACCACGAACTTCCATTCGGGATTGTTGCCGCCGAGCCCCAGATCGGAGGCGCGGACGCAGCGTCCCGGCGCGAGCGGCGCGCCGTCCCCCTCCTCCTCATCAAGGAACAGAAGGAACGGCAGATCGGTGAAGCGTTTGGCGTAGTCCTCGAAATACGGCACGCGGCGGTCGAGGTAGCACTCCTTGAGCACCACATGATCCATCGCCATCGCCAGCGCGCCGTCCGTGCCCGCGCGCACGGGCAGCCAGTGATCCGCAAACTTGGTGAAGTCGGCGTAGTCCGGGGACACGGCGGCGATCCGTGTGCCGCGGTACCGGGCCTCGACGTAGAAGTGGGCGTCCGGCGTGCGGGTCTGCGGCAGGTTCGAGCCCCACGAAATGATGTAGCCCGCGTTGTACCAGTCCGCGCTTTCGGGCACGTCGGTCTGTTCGCCCCATATCTGCGGCGAGGCCGGGGGCAGGTCGCAGTACCAGTCGTAAAAGCTGACCATGCTCGCGCCGATCATGGACAGAAACCGCGCCCCCGAAGCGAAGCTGGTCATGGACATGGCGGGCAGGGGCGTGAAGCCGAAAATGCGGTCCGGGCCGTGCGTTTTGACGGTGGAGACGAGCGACGCGGCGACGAGTTCGGCGGCCTCGTCCCATGAAAAACGCACGAACCCGCCCTTCCCCCGCGCCTTCTGGTAGGAGGCGCGCCTGTCGGCGTCGGCCTGAAGGGCTTCCCACGCGGCCACGGGATCGCCGTCGGCCTCGCGCTTCGCGTCGCGCCAGAGTTCGAGCAGCCTGCCCCGGATATACGGGTATTTCACCCGCAGGGGGCTGTACACGTACCACGAGGCCGACACGCCGCGCGGACAACCGCGGGGCTCGTAGTCGGGAAAGTCGGGATGCGGCGTGGGATAGTCGGTCTTCTGCGCCTCCCACACGATGATCCCGTCCTTGACGAACACGTCGAAGGAACAGGACCCCGTACAGTTGACCCCGTGCGTGGAGCGCACCACCTTGTCGTGCTGCCAGCGCCGCCGGTAATAGTCTTCCCACGAACGTCCGCCCCGCCGCTCCTCGTAGGGATGAGCGGCGTTCTCCAGATTCCGGGCCAGTTCGCCGGCCCGCTGCCCGAAATACCTGAGCGTCCGGGATGTAAGGAACCGCATGGAGCCTCCTTGAAAAACAATCGTGTCGTTTCAACCGATTGTAGAGGGAGACGCGCCGCGCGCAATGAGTATCATGCGGTGAGGAACATCATGTACTGAAAGGGGGCATCCTCGAGATGCCTCAAGTTCGGCAAACCGCGCCGGAATGCAGCGCCCGCATGCGGCGGACCATGCGACGCAACAAAGCCCTCTTCCGGTTCCTTTCCGGGAGGAGGCCTCTTGTGTGTCCTCGGCGGCAGGTCAGGCTTCCGTAATGCCGAAGGAAAATTCATATGCACACTGACGTGTATGCGTCATCAGGGGGTCGAAGGACGACGGAGCAAAGCTCAAGCGGCCCCCGCATTGTGCGCGACAACATACCGCGTCAAATATGAATGAAACCCAAACAGGGTCAAAACAAAATCCCCCGGAGGAATACGGCTCTCCTGAAACACGCTGAAATTCCCTTGCCTTTTCGGCGCGCTTTTCCCACAATCAGCCCCCTGTGCCGGGACGTTTCCCCAAAGAGTTTTCAGCCGAGGTGCGCGCAATGGACAAGAAAAAAATCTTTCTGGTGTCACTGGGCCATTTGTCGTGCGACGTGAACGGCGGGGCCCTGCCCGCCCTGCTGCCGTTCCTGATCGCGGCGTACGGATTCAACTACCAAGCCGCCGCCGGGCTGATGTTCGCCTATTCCTGTTTCGCCTCCGTCATCCAGCCGGTGTTCGGCTATCTCTCGGACCGGTTTTCCAAGCCGTGGTTCATCCCGCTGGGCGTGCTGCTCGCCGGGGGCGGAGTGGCGGCGTCCGGTTTCCTCAACGCCTACTGGGCCATCTTCGCGGTATTCGCCCTGAGCGGCATCGGGTCGTCGCTGTTCCATCCCGAAGGCGCGCGCTTCGCCAACAAGGTTTCCGGGGCCTCCAAAGGCACGGGCCTGAGCCTCTTCTCCATCGGCGGCAACAGCGGCTTCGTGCTCGGCCCGCTGCTCGCGGCGGCCTCCGTCTCCCACTTCGGCATGCACGGGACGGCGGTATTCGGGCTCATCGCGCTGGCGACCTCCGCCATCCTGCTCTACCAGATCGCCCATCTCTCGAAGACGGCCGGAACCGCCGCGGGGAGGTCCGCCAACGCCCCCGAAGAACCCGGCAGCAACAACTGGCGGGAGTTTTCCAAACTGACCGTGGTCATCATATCCCGTTCCATCCTGTTCGTGGGCCTGACGACCTTCATTCCCCTGTACTGGATATACTTTTTTGAAACCATGACGGCGTCCGGGACCGCGCTTCCGGCCGACGGCGGCACCCTGGCGGGGATCGGCAACACCATCGGCTGGCATGCGGCGCACTGGATGCAGCTCCTTTTCGGCGGATCGAAAACCGCCGGAGCCGCGGCCCTGACCTTCTTCTGCGTCTTCGGCGTGCTCAGCAACTTCGTCGGCGGCTACCTCTCCGACCGGCTCGGCTATCTGCGGATCATCCGGGTTTCCTATCTGGTCCTGATCCCGGCGATCATCGCCTTCGGGTTCGTGGACAACCAGTTCGCGGCGCTCGCGCTGCTCCTGCCGCTCGGCTTCTCGCTGTACGCGCCGTTCAGCTCGCTGGTGGTGCTCGGCCAGAAGTATCTGGCCCGGAACATCGGCTTCGCCTCGGGCGTCACCCTCGGCCTTGCGACCAGCATGGGCGGCATCTTCGCCCCGGTCCTCGGCTGGATCGCCGATACTCACGGCCTGCCCGCCGCCATCCGGTGCATGAGCGTCGTAGCGGTGCTGGGCGCGCTGTTCGCCTTCCGGCTTACGCCTTCGCGGGCGACCAGCGGGGCCTGATCCGTCTCCGAAACGGCCTCTCGGCAACGCGGGCCTTCGGGCTGCAAAAGGGATCGTGCGGAACTCGCCGCGCGGTCCCTTCTCATGTTGCGGCCTCTTTTCCGGCGCGCGACCGCCTTCCGCAAGGGAACGGAACCGGCGGAAGCGGTTCGGCCCCGTCACCCGCCCACCGGCGGATCGCATCACCCCGTCCGCTTTCCAGCGGCATGCCCGCGTACCGCCGGAGAAGGGCGGTCCGTTGCGCGGCCCATTGCCGGACACGGGGCACGCCTTGCCGCATCCCGGCATTGCAAAGCCGCATGGGACCCCCGCGGTGCGAGTCTTTCGGCCTCCGATGCGGCGAGCGCCGCGGGAAAACCGAAAGCGGCCCCGCAATCCCGCTGTCTCCGCTCGTACGGGCGGTGCGTGGATTGAAAGGACTTTTCCCAATGATCCTGCGGCGCAGGGGCGTGATACATCTCGGAAGCGTCCGCGCGCTCCTGCATTGCCAACGTTTCGAGGACGTTTCACAGGAAAAGGAGCTTTTTTGATAAAAATCACGCCTCTTCCTTGTCTCTCGGACACCCGTTCATACAACCGCCGCCGCGCGTTTCGCATTTTGTACGTCAACTACAAGAAAACATTCAGGCGTTTCCTCCCCAAAAGTTAGAGCCGGATGCAGTATCACGACGCGCCGGAAACGTTTCGGGTCCGGGCTCCGCAATCGTGCACTATTACAGTTAACCTTGCCAAATAAATACTTTTATCCCCTAGACAAGGTCGTTTGTTTCTGCTAGCATCCGAACGCGCCACAAGAACATGATATATGATGGAAACCATTCTATATCATAGACGATATCGCATACCGTCAATTTCCAACCCTGTTACTTGCTGTTCAGACAGCCCGGAAGGAGGCTCCATGACATCCGGCCACAAAGTACCATCCTTTCCTTTTGCCATCACATGCCTGCTGCTGATCATCGGCCTCATCGCCGGCGGCATCATGTTCTTCAAGCTCCAGCTGGCCCTGCTCATGATGAGCGGCTGGGTCGTCTGCGCCATCATGGGGAAGTTTCTGGGCTACACCTACGAAGACCTTGAGGCGGGCGCGTTCGAGCTGATCCAGAAGGCCATGGGCGCGTGCATCATCCTCGTCTGCGTGGGCGCGCTCATCGGCGCGTGGATTTCCGCCGGCACGGTGCCGGTCATGATCTACGCCGGGCTCAAGATCATTTCGCCCAGCATCTTTCTGGTGACGAGCCTCATCGTCTGCTCGCTGACCTCCATCTTCACCGGCACGTCGTGGGGCACCATCGGCACGGTGGGCGTGGCGCTCATGGGCATCGGCGCGGGCCTCGGCTTCGACCCCGGCATGACCGCGGCGACCATCATCTGCGGTTCGTTCTTCGGCGACAAGATGTCCCCGCTGTCCGACACCACCAACATGGCCGCCGCCGTGACGGGCACCCCGCTCTTCCGGCACATCCGCCACATGTGGTTCACCATCACTCCGGCCTACGTCGTCACCTTCATCATCTACCTGTTCATCGGCTTCAAGCAGACCCCCGAGGCCATGGCCCCGGACCAGATCAACACCATCCTCAACGGCCTCTCCCAGCACTTCAATCTGGGCGTGGGCGCGGTCCTGCCCATGCTCCTCGTGCTGGTCATGCTGCTCAAGCGGTGCAGCCCCATCCTGTCGATCATCGCGGGCGCCCTGTGCGGCGTGGTCGTGGCCGTGCTGTGCAACGGCATCGAAGTGACCGCGGCCTTCAACTCCATGTGGGGCGGCTTCAAGGGCGACTTCGCCGACGCGCCCATGCTCACCAAGCTCCTGAACCGAGGCGGCGTGACCAGCATGCTCAACATCATGTGTCTGGTCGTGCTCGCCTGCGGTCTCGGCGGCATGCTGCGCCGCATGGGCGTCATCGACGTGGCGCTCGAACCGCTGGCCCGCTGGGCCAACAGCGGCTTCAAGCTGGTGCTCTCCACCCTCATCGTGGGCTACGGGACGCTGATGCTCACCGCCGCCATCTACTTCAGCATCGTCATGACCGGCACGCTCATGGCCCCGGTGTTCCGCCGTCAGGGCTTCCGCACCGAAAACTGCTCGCGCGTCGTCGAAGACGCCAGCACGCTGGGCGGACCGCTGGTGCCTTGGGCCAACAACGCCCTGTTCCCCATGGCGACGCTCGGCGTTGCCTATCTGGACTATATCCCGTATGTCTATCTGCTGTTCCTGACGCCGTGCTTCTCGCTGCTGTACGGCCTGTTCAACATCACCATGACGCGCCTCACCCCCGAGGAAATGGAAGCGGACAGGAAAGAGCGTGAAGCGCTGCAAAACGCCTAATCGTGTGACTCTACGGACTACCTTATGAATACAGCCATCATTCGCAACGCGAACATCTACGCGCCGGACCCGCTGGGCAACGGCGACATCCTCATCGTCAACGACAAGATCGCGGCCATCGGCCCGGACCTGTCCCTGCCCGAGTGGGCGGGCGACGCGGTGGAGCTGGACGCCAAGGGCCGCATCGTGACCCCCGGCCTCATCGACGGGCACGTACACATCACCGGAGGCGGCGGCGAAGCGGGCTTCCACACGCAGGTCCCGCCCCTGCCGCTTTCCGTGCCGGTCACGGGCGGCGTCACCACCATCGGCGGGCTGCTCGGCACCGACGGCGTCACCCGGCATGTGGACAACGTGCTGGCCAAGGCGTGCTCGCTGGAGGAGGAAGGGCTTTCCACCTTCATCATGACCGGCGGCTACCCGCTGCCCTCGCCCACGATCACGGGCGCGGTGCAGCGCGACTTCGCCTGCGTACACAAGGTGCGCGGGGCCAAGATCGCCATCGCGGATCACCGCGTCGCCCCCGTGTCCGCCCGGCAACTGGCGGCGCTGGCGACGGACGCCCGCGTGGGCGGCATGCTGCGCGGCATCGTGGGCATGCTCGTCATCCACATCGGCGCGTCGGCGGAGGGGCTTTCGCGCATCTTCGAGGTGCTCGAACAGTGCCCCTATCTGGGGCGGCACCTCATCGCCACCCACATCAACCGCTCGCCGCTGGCCTTCGAGCAGTCCGAAGAACTCGCCCGGAGGGGCGGCTTCATGGACGTCTCGTCCGGCCTCAACGCGCAGACGCTCGGCCCGGACTGCCTCAAGCCCTCGGCGGCCATCGCCCGCGCCCTCAAGGACGGCGTGCCCGTCGAGCACATCCTCATGAGTTCGGACGGCTACGGCAGCGCGGCCCGCTACGACGACAACGGCAACGTGGACGGACTGGTCGCCTCCGACCTCCACACGCTCGCCGGGGAGTTCCGGGACATGGTACGGCTTGAGGGGCTCCCCGTGGAAACGGCCCTCCTGCCCGTCACCCGCAACGTCGCCAAGGCGTTCTCGCTGCACCCCGCCAAGGGCCAGCTCGCTCCCGGCAGCGACGCCGACATCCTCGTGTGGGACGAAGACCTGCGCCCGAACAGCGTGTTCGCACGCGGCGCGCTGCTCCTGCGTGAAGGCAACCTGCTCCGCAAGGGCACGTTCGAGGCCTAGGCTTCCGCCGAAACCAGCAAACGAAAAAGGGATTGTACGGTATTCGTACAATCCCTTTTTTGATTGGCGGCACGCGACGTACGCTTGCCGAAAAGGCGCGGCGTGCCGATTGTCGCTTGCGAAACTGAAAGCGCGCAGGCCTCCGGTGCCGGAACGCTGCACGGCTTCCCGGCCTCTCCCGCGCCGACCCTTTTCCTGAACACGGCCTTTTGATTGGCCGAAGGCGGGAAGGCGGTTGATGCGACGGCCTTGCGCCGCCCCGGCGAGGCCCGCCGCGAAGGCCCCGCAGGATGTCCTGCGGCGAGGGGATGGATTGACCGAAAACGCGGACGGCCTTGGAGTACGGCCCGAACCGGCTCAAGGCGCGCCGCGGAGCCCACGCCGCCGGACGCCGCGAAGCCCTCCTCGGAACCGTTACCGCTTGCCGCAGCCGCAGTCCTTGCCGCACAGTTCGGCGAGCTGTTCCTTCCTGTACTTCTTCCAGCCGGGGCACCAGCCGATATGCCAACGCCACATCCGGGCCAGCAGGGACGCGGGCCGGCGCTGGGCAAACCGCCGGATGGGGCACCACGCGCACAATGTTTTCATGACGACTCCTCGTTCGCGGGAAGCGGAATGCCGCCCGTGCTCCCAGCATAGCGCAAAGCGTCCCCGGAGGAAACGCCCCCTCCCGCTCCGCCGGACGCGGACGCCCGGCATCCGGCGGAGGTCACCCGGCGGGCGGCGTCGCGGGGCCGCCCGCATGCGGAGCGGCTCTATCCCGTTTACAGGCGCACGAACTCTGGGATACACAGGAAAAAACGTCTTCCGACGCAACAAGGAGAACGCCGGATGGAAAAAACCGGATTCGATTTTGGCATGCACTACTTCAGGGCGTTTGCGATCTTTTCGGTCATGGCGGTCCATATGTGGATCACGCCTCCCGTAGAGGGACACGAAGCGCTCTCCCGCTTCCTGGACATGCTGCGCGGCGTTCTCTTCCATTCGAGCACGCTGTACTTCATCTTCATATCCGGCTATCTGTTCCACTTCCTGTCACAAAAGGGATTCGACACGCTGGTCTACTACAGAAAAAAGATCAACAACGTCATCATTCCCTATCTGTTCCTGTCCGTGTTCTTCACCGTCTACGCTCTCGTCTGGAACGCCTATACGGGAGAGGTGCCCCGTTTCGCCCGTCTGGCGTCCGGTTTCGGGGAATTTTTCGAGGCGCTGCTGTACGGCAACGTCGTTCCGACCTACTGGTACATCCCGTTCATCGCCACGGTGTTCGCGGCAAGCCCCCTGCTCCTGCGCCTCGACAAGCGGAGGTTCGGCCTGCTGACCCTGTTCACGGCGTGGATTCCCCTGCTCATTCCGCGCACGGAGCTGACGGATTTCTTCCACAACTACGCGTTTTTCTTTCCCCTGTACCTGATCGGCATCTTCTTCTCCATGAACCGGGAAGCCGTCCTCGCCTTCATCGCGGAACACCTGCGGCTGTTCGCGGCCTTTGCCGTCCTGTTCACGCTGGTCCTCGCGGCGGACCGCTACTCGCCGCTGCTCCCCAACGACGAGGCCGCGTATTACCTGCAAAAGCTGTGCATCGGGGCGTGCGTCATCCACGGCTTCGAGCGGATACGCCACGTCCGCGTCGCGGTGCTCGATCTGATCGCCCGGTACAGCTTCGCCCTGTATTTCCTGCATGATTTCATTCTGTTCACGTTTCAGGGCACGCTCTTCCGGGTGTTCGGGCGCGTGCTGCCGGACAGCCTGTTCCTCGTGTCGCTGCTCACCTTCGGATGCGAGGTGGCCCTGTGCCTCCTGCTCGGAATCTCCGTCAAGAAGCTGTTCGGGGCACGCTCGCGCTACCTCATCGGCGCGTAGACGAGAACGCGCGGTTCGGCGCGGCAGCCGCATCCGGCGAACCCGCCGGGCGAAAACCGGGGAACGGCGACGGACGACAACTCAGAAGGGGATGCCGATCAACAGCTTGAGGTCGCGCTCGGACTGGAAGGCGTTGCGGTAGGCCACCCAGCTCGGCTGATCCGTGCCGTTGCGGTATTCGGTGTAGTGCAGCCGGGCGAAGGCCCCTTCGAGCGGGCCGGAGGGTCTGGTGTAGTTCAAATCGAAGGTGAAGGCCCACTCCTTGAGGTGTTCCGCGGTGCCGTAGCCGCGCCCGTCGAAGCCGAAGGCCGCCCCCGCCCCCGCCGCGAAACCCGCTACGGGCAGCACGTCGTCCAGCGTCCGCATGACGCCCGCGAAGGCCGCCTTTTCGTTGTCCGCGTTCCAGTCGGACCGGGCGTCCCACCACACGTCGCAGGCCCCGGCGGAACTGCCGTTGAGGTTGGTCAGGCGGTAGGCGAACTGCCCCTGACTTTGCGGCCCGGACATGGGCGCGCGCACGTACGTCCCTTCCAGCCGGAAGGTCCACGGCCCGCGTTCGTACCGGCCGAATACAAATTGCAGCGAGGCTTCGCCGTCGAAGGCGTCGTTTTCGCTCACCCCGGAATCGTCATCGTCATCCATGAGATAGAGATGGTAGCCCACGGTCAGCGCGTCCTTGCCGAGCGAGGTTTTCCAGTTGCTCTTGAAATGGGCGTTCCTGAGATGGCCCTTCGAAGCGCCGTAGCCGATCTCAAGGGTCAGCCCGTTGCCGAAGGCGTACCGCGCGCCCGCGCTCCACAGCCACGGCACGGTTTCGCCCTCGTTCCTGCGGAAGCGGTTCATGTTGACGAACCACGGGGACTTGTATTCGTCGGCCCACGCCGCGGCCAGCGACAGCCCGCCCACGTCCGCCCCGACGTTCACGCCCCGGTAGGTCCCCGGCATGATTGACCAGTTCACACCGAGCACGCCCGGCCCCGTCGGCTGGAAATAGCCCGCCTTGGCCCACGCCGGGCCCGCCCGGAGCTTGAGGGCGGCCTTGTAGACGGACACGCCGTCGTCCGCGGACCGCGCGTTCCAGTCGGGATGCCACGGATCGCCCCACGGCACGAAGCCCATTTCGTGGTCCACCGCGCCCTTGTTCATCAGATCGTGGGAGCCGAACACGCCGAAGTCGAAGCCGATCCAGCCGCCCGCGAAGCCCGAAACGAACTCCGCGTTGGCCTGAAGGGAGGCGTGGTTCAGATTGGTCCGGTAGCGGCCCCGCTCCGCATCGTAGCGGCGGCGATCCCGCCGGAAAAGGTAGACGCCTCCCGACACGTCGGCGTCGTCGAAAAAGGCCGTGCCGGTGCGGAAGCCTTCCCGCGAGTCCAGCCCCACGGTCTGCGGCGCGAGGTCCTCCTCCGCCCGGACCGGCGCGGCCCACGGCGCGCAGGCCAGCGCGCACGCCAGCACGGCGGACAGAACCGGGCGCAGCCGCACGGGCCGCATGGCCGACGGGAGGAACAGGGACGCGGCCTTCTCGGGACGGGGGTCGGGCGGCATGGCTAACGCGGCGTCCCGTTGGTATCGCGGATGAAACGGAAGCACTCGGCGGCGGGGAGCGACTTGCTGTACCGGTAGCCCTGGAACACGTCGCAGCCGAGGCCGCGGAGCAGTTCCACCTGCTCGTCGTTCTCCACGAACTCCGCCACGCTGAGCATGTTGCGCGCCCGGCAGAGCTTGATGATGGAGGCCACGATGTCGGCGCAGATCGGGTTCGTGACCACGTCCCGGCTGATCGCGCCGTCGATCTTGACCACGCTCACCGGGAACTGCTTCAAATACTTCAGCGAACTGTGCCCCATGCCGAAATCGTCGATGGCGATGGGGAATCCCATGTCGTAAAGATGCGCCAGAATGAGGCTTTCCGGCTTGTTCGAGTCCAGCGCGGCGGATTCCGTGACCTCCAGCTCCATTGCGGACGGCGGCAGATCGTAGCGGCGCAGGATTCCGGTCAGCGCCTCCGGGAACGTCCGCCTGAGCTGGAGGGCCGACACGTTGACCGACACGGTCAGGCCGTCGAGCCCGACGTCCCGCCAGTTTCTGTGTACCCGGCAGGCCTCCTCGAACACCCACAGGCCGATTTTCTGGATCAGCCCGGAATCCTCGGCCAGCGCGACGGTGATCGGCGCGGGGATCAGACCGTAGGCCGGATGCCGCCAGCGGATGAGCGCTTCCACGCCCACCACCCTGCCCGTCCGGGCCGAAACCTGCGGCTGGTATTCGAGGAACAGGCCCTGCCCGTGCTGGAGGTCGTATTCCAGATCGGTGATCAGGATGCGGGCGAGGGACCCCGCGGCGTCGTTGTGGTCGAGGCAGCGCCGGGAAGCGTCCGCCGTGGAACAGGAACGCCGCAGCAGGCTTCGGAAGGCGTCGTTGATCTGTTTCGTCTTGAGCTTGTTGGAAAGGAGCACGAACGGCGCGTACAGGAACACCCCGATCACGATGTTGAACAGTTGCAGGACCGATCCGCTCAGGGAGCCCGTGGACAGGTACCCGTTGAGCAGGATGGGCGTGGTCCACTCGGCCTGTACGCTCGTGCCCGGCACCAGCCCCGAGACAACCGCCACGTAGCTGATCCCCGCCAGCAGCAGCGGCGTCAACAGAAACGGAATGAACATCAGCGGGTTGAGCACGATGGGCAGCCCGAACAGCAACACCTCGTTGATGTTGAACACGCCGGGAACCAGCGAAAGGAAGCCGATCCGACGGCTGGCCTGCGTCTTGCCGAAGAGCAGCAGCGCGCCCGCAAGGCTGATGCCGGTTCCGGCCCCGCCCATGAACACGAAGGTGTCCATAAACGTCTTGGTCATGATGTGCGGCAGGGGCAGCCCCGCGGCGGAGGCCGTCTGATTGGCGACCATCGCCGCGCCGTAGATGTCGTGGGTGATCGGGTCGAGGACGTTGGCTCCGTGGACGCCCACGAACCAGAGCAGGTGCAGGGAGAGGATGTACAGCATGCCGCGCAGCCCCGCGCCGATGGCGTCGAAGGGCATGCGGATGAACCGGTAGACGATCTCGTGCAGGGGCGAGCCCGTCAGCGAAACCAGCAGGGTCCCGCCGCCCGCGAACAGGAGCACCGTCAGCATGCCGGGGATCAGCGCGTTGAACGCCTGCGGAATGGCGATGTCGGGCGTCCCGCCGGGCAGGTACAGCCGCAACCGCTTGAAGGTATAGAAGAACAGAAACAGCCGGGTGGCGAGTACGCCCACGAGGATCGCCACGAACAGCCCGGCGACCCCGAGCCAGCGCCGTGTGAGGATGTCGCCGTTCTGCTGGATGAGGCAAAAAAACGAGGCGAAGGCCACCAGCCCCGCAATGACGGGATTGACCCGGAGTACGGGATTGTCCCGGTTGAACTGTTCCGCCAGATGGCTCCCGAGCGAAAAAACCATGATCAGGGACATGATGGCGAAGGTGCCGTTTTGCAGCGTGGTCCCGAACAGCTTCCAGCCCTCCCCGAAATGCCGGAGCATGAACGCCCGGTAGGCGCCGAGCGGAAAACTGTTCAGCAGCTCCGCGAGGGAGCCGAGGAACATGAGCGGAAGGGTAACGACAAGCGCGGAACGGATCGCCGCCAATGTGGGCCAGCTGGAAACGGAATCCGCCAGCGGCAGCAGCACTCGTTCAATCATGCGAGTGGTTTTCTGGAACTGGAGTGCCATGATGCTCCCGCACGCCTCGCCCGGCTCGCGTCGGAAGGCGTCCTTGGCGGAGATGGTTCGCCCCCGGCGGCGGGGACGGGGCCCTGTGAGGACCGCACGCTTCTCCATAAGCGCATAAGTGCACAATCTAGCGTTCTTCTTTCAATCAAGTCAAGGCTAACGGGAACATTCGTCCCCTCCTGCCTCCGCAGCGGAAAGCCGTTCCTCTTTTCCGTCCGTTTTCGGCAGCCCCCGCGGCACGCCGCCTCTTCCCCGGTTGATCACCCTATCGATACGGCGTTCGTGAGGTCCATGATTATCGCGTGCCGGAAAAGACGCCCGGCGGTGCCGGGATTCCGAGAAACCGGAGTCCGCGCGAAGCCACCCGGTCCCGCCCGAAACGGGAGCGGCCCCTCGGCGGGTCAAGAAACCGGATCGCCGGAAAGGGAATCCGCCGCGCCCTTCTTCCCAACCCGCCGCGCCTCTTGCCGAAGCCGTGTTTCAGACACGCGTTCCCTCAACGCACGGCAAGCCCCGGCGCAAAGAAAACGCTTGACTTCTTATAACTAAAAAACTAGTTATATAGTCATGAACACGCACTACCTGAACGGACTTCCTGCGGAATGGGACGCCATCGCCGGCGTATTCGCGGCGCTCGGCGACGGCACGCGGCAAACGATCCTGCTCCTTTTTGAGCCGGGCGAAACCATCGAACTCAAGACCCTCGTGGAGAGCCTGCCGCTGAGCCGCTCGGCGGTGGTGCACCATCTCAAGGTGCTCGAACAGGCGGGGCTGCTGGTGCCGCGCAGGCACGGACGCGCCGTCGCCTACACCCTGAACCTCGGATGCGCCATCCACGCCCTTGATCAGGTCAAGACCTATGCCGAAGAGCTTCTCGCCGCGTCCGGCGGGGAGGCAACACCGGGAGGCGACGCATGAACGCCAACGGAACCGGGCCGCGACAGGCGCTGGCCCTTGGAACGAGTTACGTCATGGGCACCTTCAACGACAACTTCTTCAAGCAGGCCGGGCTGCTCCTCGCCGTCACCACGGGCAACGCGGCGTTTCAGGCGCAGGTGACGTTCCTGTTCGCGCTGCCCTTCGTGCTGTTCTCCGCGTGGAGCGGCTGGCTCGCGGACCGTTTCGCCAAGAAGAATCTCGTGATCGCGGCCAAGACGCTCGAACTGTCCGCCATGCTGGCGGGCGCGTGGGGCATGGTCATGCTCGACTGGCACTGGCTGCTCGCCATGACCTTCTGCATGGGCCTGAGTTCCACCCTGTTCAGCCCCGCGCTCAACGGGTCCATCCCGGAACTCTTCCCCGCCCGCGAGGTGCCCCGCATCAACGCCCTGTTCAAGCTCGGGACCACGGCGTCCATCCTGTTCGGGGTCTTCCTCGCCGGAGTCTCCCTCGACCAGACGTGGATCGAAACCGTACGGCCTTTCGGGCGTTGGCTGGTCGCCGCCATCGCCGTGATCGTCGCCGCCGTCGGACTGGGCAGCGCGCTGTTCATCCCGGCCCGCCCCGGCGCGGGAAGCGCGAATCCCTTCCCGTGGTCCGCCGTGGCGGATTCCTTCCGCCACCTGCGCGACGTCCGCAAGGATGCGCCGCTCACCCTCGCCATCTGGGCCGAGGCGTTCTTCTATGCGCTCTCCACCCTGCTCCTGCTCGAAATCAACAATTTCGGACGCGCCGAGCTGGGCCTGTCCTATACCGCCACCAGCTTCCTGCCCGTGGCCCTCATGGTCGGCATCTGCATAGGGTCGCTCGTCGCCGCCAGAGGCACGCCCGAAAGCTGGCGCACCCTGCTCGCGCCCTCGGTTCTGGGCATCGGGTTCCTGCTCTGCCTCGTGCCGCTCGTCCCGCACGCGTCTGACGGCCTGCGGCTTCCCCTGCTCTTCCTGCTCTACGCCGCCGCCGGGACGTGCGGGGGCCTTTATCTCATCCCCATCACCAGCTTCGTGCAGGTGCGCCCCGCCGCGACCGACAAGGGCCGCATCCTCGCCCTCGACAACTGCCTGTCCTTCTGCGGCATCCTGATCGCCGGGCAACTGTACCTGCCCCTGTCATGGATTCCGGCCTCGCTCGGGCATCTCGTGCTCGGCGTGCTCTGCCTCGGCGTGGGAACCGTCTTTCTGCTGTCCGTCCGTCGGATGGGCGGAGCGGAAGCGGCGGACGCCGCCCCCGGAACTTCCGGGAACGCTTCCGGCGGCGCTTCCGACGGACCGGAAGGCCCCTTTCGGCCCTCCCGCCTGCTCCGCCGCGCCCTGCCCGTGGCCCGCGCCCTCCTGAGCCTGCGCTACCGGGTCCGGGTGGAGGGGCTGGACGCCGTCCATGCCCGCGACGACGGACGCCCGATCCTCTTCCTGCCCAACCATCCGGCGCTCATCGATCCCGCGCTGGCCTACCTCGCCCTGTCCGACTACTTCCCGCGCCCGCTCGGGGACGTCCACCAGATCAGCCGCCCCGTGATCCGCACCATTACCGGGCTGCTCGGCGCCATCCCCCTGCCCGACCTGCGCCGGGACGGACGCATGGCCGAAAGCGGCGTGCGCGAAGCCATCGCCCGCGTCGCGAACGCCCTGCGCGCCGGGGACAACATCCTGCTCTACCCGGCGGGCGGGCTCACCCGCACCGGCAGGGAACGGCTCGGCGGCAACCGGGGCGCGCACACCATCCGCGCCGCCGTGCCCGAAGCCCGCATCGTGCTCGTCAGGACGACCGGGCTCTGGGGAAGCTCCTTCGGCTGGGCAAGCGGCAAGGCTCCCGACAGCCTGCGCGGCCTGCTCAAGGGGGCGTTTCTGCTCCTCCTCAACGGGGTATTCCTCATGCCGCGCCGCGAGGTCCGCATCATGCTGGCCGAGCCGGAACCGCCCGCGCCCGCCGCCGGGGTCCGCGCATTCAACGAGGCGCTGGAAGCCTTCTACAACGCCGAGGAAACGCCCGCCCTCGCCGTGCCGCGCCATTTCCTGTTCGGGACCGCCCCCCGCGTCATGCCGCCCCCCGCCCCCGAAAAGGAATCCGCGCCCGGCGCGGCGGACGCGGCTCCGGGACTCCGGGAGGCCGTGCTCGGCATCCTCCGGGACGAGAGCGGCGTGGAGGACATCGGCGACGAAATGACCCTCGCCACGGACCTCGGCATCGACAGCCTCGCGCTCGTCAACGTGAGCGTGGAGCTTGAAGCGCTTTCCGGTCGCCCCATCGAACGGCTCGAAGACCTGCAAACCGTGGGGGACTGCATCCTCGCCGCCGCCGGACGGCTCGGGGACGCGGAGGACGCCGTCGAACCGCCCGTCGCGTGGTTCGCCTCGGGAGAGGCCCGCCCGCTTTCGGTGCCGGACGGCGATACGCTCGTGGAAACCGCGTTCCGGCAGGCCCTGCGCGCGCCGTCGCGGATCATGCTCGTAGACGGGGCAACCGCCCTGACGGCCCGCGACGTGATCATGCGCTCGTTCGCCCTCGCGGCCTTCATCCGGGCCAAGGCGTCCGGCGAGGAACGGGTCGGCGTCATGCTCCCCGCCTCCGCCGCCGCGGTGCTGACGTGGCTTGCCGCGCTCATCGCCGGGAAGACCCCGGTCATGGGCAACTGGACCAGCGGCCCCGCCAACTTCGCGCACGGCCTCGCCGCCACAGGCGTGCGGCACGTCTTCACCTCGTCCCGCCTGCTGGATCGCCTTGCCGGGCAGGGGTTCCCGGTGGACGAGCACGCCGGGGTCTGGGTCGCGCTCGAAGACGCGCCCACGAGCCTGACGCTCGCGGACAAGATCGGCGCGTTCCTGCGCTCGCGGCTGTTGAGTCTTCCCGGCCTCGGCGCGGCCCTGCTGCCCCGCCGGGTGCCTGCGACCGCCGCCATCCTGTTCACCTCCGGCTCCGAGGCGTTGCCCAAAGCCGTGCCCCTGACCCACGCCAACATTCTGGCGAACTGCCGGGACATCGCGGAAGTGCTCGGGATCACCTCGCACGACCGCATGCTGTCCATGCTGCCGCCGTTCCACTCCCTCGGGCTCACCGGAAACATCGCGCTGCCGCTGGCCTTCGGCCTGCCCGCCGTGTACCACGCCAATCCCACCGAAGGCGCGCGCCTCGCCGCCCTGACCCGCCGCTGGAAGCCCACGGTCACGGTGGCCCCGCCGACCTTCCTTGCGGGCATGCTCCGCAAGGCGGGCCCCGGCGATCTGCATTCCCTGCGGCTCGGCTTCGTGGGCGCGGAAACGTGCCCGGACGCCGTGTACGCCGCCTTTGCCGAGGCCACGGGCGGGGGCATGCTGTGCGAGGGCTACGGGGTTACGGAATGCGCGCCCGTGGTCAGCGTGAACCGTCCCGAGCACGCCCGCCCCGGCACCATCGGGCAGCCCCTGCCGTCCGTCCGCGTCGCCGTGGTCGAGGTTGCCGCTCCGCGCCGGGTCGCGCAGGGGGAAACGGGCATGCTGCTGGTATCCGGCCCCAACGTCTTCGGCGGCTACCTCGGCGTGCCCCCGGAGGCGCAGCCCTTCGTCACCTTTGAGGATTGCGTATGGTACCGCACGGGCGATCTCGTGAGCGAGGACCCGGACGGCTGTCTGACGTTCCGGGGGCGTCTGAAGCGGTTTGTGAAGATCGGCGGCGAGATGATTTCCCTGCCGCAGATCGAGAGCGTGCTGTCGGAGGCGTTCGGGCGGCGCGACGGCGGGGAGGACGCCGAGAACGGCGAAACCGCCGCGGGTCCGGTGCTGGCGGTCGAGAGCGGCGAGGACGCCGCCATCGTGCTGTTCACCACGCTGGGCATCACCCGCGAACAGGCCAACGCCGCCCTGCGCGCCGCGCGGCTGTCCGGGCTGTCCTCCGTGGCCCGCGTGCGTCGGCTTTCCGCCATCCCCGTCCTCGGCACCGGCAAGACCGACTACCGCGCCCTGCGGAAGTTGTGCGAGGAAGGGGAATAAGATTGGGGAGGGGGGAGGGAACCCTTCTGAAGAAGGGCTTCCCTCCCCCCTCCCCAAACC
>CABKMN010000003.1 GCA_902373525.1 uncultured Bilophila sp.
CCCTTCCCCCGGACCCCCATCCCTCCTTTTTCAAAGATTTTTGACTTTATCGAATCCCTCTTCGCGGCGTTCCCTGCGGGCCGGGAGACTGTGCCGGAGTGAAGGGGGGGGGAAATACGCATGTTTTTCTCCTTGATGTGAAGGAAAGGCCGGAATGCGCGCATTCCGGCCTTTTTTTGTGTATGGTGTGGGAAAAGGGCGTTCTTCGGAGATGTTTTCAATACTTTCGCGGTTTCGTCCGTGAAAGAGGGATGTGTCGTATCGCTTACGAAGGTTCCCGAGAGGCCCGAAACGGACGGAGGACGGCTCCCGATCGGCCCGATCTTACGAAGAGGCTCCGGCTGGCGTCCGTTATGAAAGTCTTTGAAGGGAAAGGGGGGAAGTTTGGGGAGGGGAAAGGGAAACGTTCTCCAGAAGGTTTCCCTTTCCCCTCCCCCATTTTTCCCCCTTACTGCAACGGATCGCCCTCGTCGCGGGTGAACATGCGCCACAGGACGCCGGTGTCGGTGCGCTCGGGGACGACGCGGAGGATGGGGATTTCCTTCCAGATGTAGACGAGGGACTCGTCGGGGTAAACCTCGCACTGCATGTTCTGCATGATGAGATGCGGGGCGAGGGTTTCGGGGTCCTCCCCGAGGTCCAGAAGCTGTTCGCGGAGGAGTTCCTCCACGCGGGCGGCGACGCCCTTGTCGGTGGGGTAGGTGGCTGACATGAGGGGTTCCTGGTTGGGATGAGCGATTGCGTCCGCATGGCATACGCGGAAACATGTTTTTTCTGCCGAATGAATATAAAGAGTTCTAACGGGTTGGACAAGGGTGATTCTGAAAGGCGAATTTTTTTTCGTAAAAACGAAATTTTTGCTTGACGGAAAGGGGGAACCTGCGTAGAAGCAGTTCTCGCATCACGTTGAAGGCGCGTAGCTCAGGTGGCAGAGCACTTCCTTGACACGGAAGGGGTCAGCAGTTCAAGTCTGCTCGTGCCTACCATAAAGACTCCGAACAGGGAGGGAGGATCACCTCCCTCCCTGTTTCTTTTTGTGTTTGTCATTCGGAAGGGCTTCAAAGCCAAAAAGGTGTTGTCATGCAAGTCTCAGTGGAAGGAAAGCTGGTAGAGGTCTCGGACGGGGCGTCCTGTGCGGATGCTTTGAAAGAGGGGCTGAGTGGGAAACGTTTCAAGGCCGCTCTCGCCTGTAAGGTGGGGGATGCGCTTCTGGACCTGACTGCGCCTGTCCCCGCGACTACCGAGACTCCCGAGCTGACTCCCGTGACCGCCGACTCCGCCGAAGGGCTGAGCCTCATCCGTCATTCCGCCGCCCATGTCATGGCCGCGGCCGTGAAGAAGTTGTTCCCCGCCGCCAAGGTGACCATCGGTCCCTCCATCGAAAACGGGTTCTACTACGACTTCGACGTGGAAAAGCCGTTTTCTCCGGAAGACTTCGAGGCCATCGAAGCGGAAATGCAGCGCATCGTGAACGCCGCCGTTCCGTTCGAACGGATGGACATCTCCAAGGCCGACGCCGTGAAGCTGTTCTCCGACATGGGCGAACCCTACAAGGTCGAACTCATCGAAGGCCTGGAGGACGGGACCATCACCCTGTACAGAAACGGCGATTTCGTCGATCTGTGCCGTGGGCCGCACATCCCGAACACCGGCTTCGTCAAGGCGTTCAAGCTCCTTTCCGTTGCGGGCGCGTACTGGCGCGGCGACGAAAAGAACCGGATGCTTTCCCGCATCTACGCCACGGCCTTCGCCGACGCCAAGGACCTCAAGGCCTATCTGAACCGCATTGAGGAAGCCAAGCGCCGCGACCACCGCAAGCTCGGCAAGGAACTCGAACTGTTCACGTTCCATGAGGACGTCGCTCCGGGCATGGTCTTCTGGCTGCCCAAGGGCATGCTGCTCCGCACCATTCTGGAAGACTTCCTGCGCCGCGAACACATCAAGCGCGACTACCAGCTCGTGCAGGGGCCGCAGGTTCTGCGTCGCGAACTGTGGGAAAAGTCCGGCCATTACGCCAACTACCGTGAAAACATGTATTTCACGGAAATCGAAGGCGACATGTACGGGATCAAGCCCATGAACTGCGTTTCGCATATGCTCATTTACAATGCGCATCTGCGGAGCTATCGTGAACTTCCCCAGAGATATTTCGAGCTCGGCGTCGTGCACCGTCACGAAAAGTCCGGCGTGCTGCACGGCCTTCTGCGCGTGCGTCAGTTCACGCAGGACGACGCGCACATCATCTGCGCGCCCGAGCAGCTTGAAGATGAAATCATCGGCGTCATCGCGCTGGTCCGTGACCTGATGGCTCTGTTCGGCTTCCAGTACCGTGTGGTCATTTCCACCAAGCCCGCCAAGGCCATCGGCTCCGACGAGGCTTGGGAACTCGCCACCAACGCGCTGATCAAGGCCGTCGAACGCGCGGGTCTGGCCTACAGCATCAACGCCGGGGACGGCGCCTTCTACGGTCCCAAGATCGACGTGAAGGTGACCGACGCCATCGGCCGCGAATGGCAGCTCTCCACCATCCAGTGCGACTTCACGTTGCCGGAACGGTTCGAGCTCGAATACGTGGGACAGGACGGCGAACGCCATCGCCCGGTTATGGTGCACCGCGCCATTCTGGGATCGCTGGAACGCTTTATCGGGGTGCTCACCGAGCATTACGCCGGAGCTTTCCCCACCTGGCTCGCCCCTGTGCAGGCCAGGATACTGACTGTTACCGACGCACAGAACGCCTTTGCCGAAGAAGCCCGCGCGGCTTTGCTGAAGCAGGGCATCCGTGCGGAAGTTGATACGCGCAACGAGAAATTGGGTTTCAAGGTCCGCGAAGCTCAGCTTGCCAAAATTCCGTATATCCTCGTCGTCGGCGACAAGGAAGTGGAAGCCGGCAACGTCAATGTCCGCCTGCGTGCCGGAGAAAATCTGGGCGTGAAGTCGCTGGACGAGCTGGTTGACCTGATTCAGGAAGATTGCGCGGAACCGTTCAAACGTGGAGGGATGAGCTATCGCTTCTCTTAATGCAAAGCCTCGTCGGGATATGCCCCAGGACGGCGTGCGCCGGAACGAACAGATTCGCGCCCGCGAATTGCGGGTGATTGGCCCCGAGGGCGAACAGCTTGGTATTCTGGGCCGGAACGAAGCTATTGCCATGGCCAAGGAACACGGGCTTGATCTGGTTGAGGTCGCCGCTACGGCTGATCCGCCGGTCTGTCGCGTGATGGACTACGGCAAGTTCAAGTACGAGACGCAGAAGAAGAAGCAGGAGGCCAAGAAACGCCAGACCGTGGTGCAGATCAAGGAAATCAAGGTTCGTCCCAAGACCGACGACCACGATTTCGAGACCAAGGTCCGGCATATCAGGCGATTCCTGGAGGACGGAGACCGCGTCAAGGTGACGGTCTTTTTCCGCGGACGTGAAATCGTCCATAAGGATCGCGGGCTGAGCATCCTCGAACGTGTCATCGCCGACACCAAGGACGTGGCCAAGGTGGAACAGGACCCGAGGGCCGAAGGACGTACTCTCCAGATGCTGCTGACGCCGCTGCCGAAGCGCACGGGCGGTCAGGAAGCTCCGGCGGCTTCGGAAGAATAGTTTCGCTTGCCAAGAACGCCCAAATAGGCCATTATTCGCGTTCCGCTTCCGGGTTGAACGCGGTGGGGTGTCGTGCCCCATAAGGATTTCCGTGAGACAGATCCTCAAGTCAGGAGTTGACCATGCCTAAGATCAAGACCAGACGTTGTGCCGCCAAGCGGTTTTCCACCACTGGCTCCGGCAAGTTCAAACGTCGCAGACAGAACCTGCGTCACATCCTCACCAAGAAGGATGCCAAGCGCAAGATGCGTTTGGGCCAGGGCGCTCTGGTGGATGCCACCAACGTGAAGGCTGTTCGTCGGATGATGCCCTACGCCTAAGCGCGTAGCGTGTCTCTATACCCTTTTTGCACTCGGCTGGCATGATCTCCGCCTCGCCGGGTTCCCAATAAGCATCGGAGGATAATTCCATGCGCGTGAAGAGAGGTCTTGCTGCCCACCGTCGGCACAAGAAATATTTGGATATGGCGAAAGGCTTCCGCGGAGGCCGCAGCCGTTTGTATCGTACCGCTCGTGAAGCTGTCGAACGTTCGCTCGCGTACGCCTTTGTGGGCCGTAAGCAGCGGAAGCGCGAATTCCGCAAGCTGTGGATTCTGCGCATCAACGCCGGTGCCCGTGAAAACGGCCTGTCCTACTCCAAGCTGATGTTTGGACTGTCTCAGGCCGGTGTGGCCCTGAACCGCAAGGTTCTGGCCGATCTCGCCGTGCGCCAGAAGGAAGATTTCGCCAAGCTGGTCGAACTGGCCAAGACGAAGCTCGCCTAGGCGAGTCAGGCGAATCTGCAAGTAAGGAAGCAAGGCAGGAACCCGACCTGGTTCCTGCTCCAGTGAATATACAAGGTCGATGCGATGGGTCTCTCACGGAACCATCTGATCGGAAACAATCCGGTTGCACGACAGGCCGCGCTCCGTCCGTTTGGACGGGGTGCGGCTTTTGCGTTAACGGCGGTGTCGGTTTCCGGGGCGTTTCGGCAGGGCTGGCTTGAGGCGTGCGCTGCCGACCGGGCGATCTTGGGTATCCTGAGAGCACGCAGTTGATTGTTGGCGCTTCGTCACATAAATGACAAAAGCCCTCCCGCATGATTGGGGGAGGGCTCTTTTCTGGTTGAGACGGTTCGTGGTGGTTTTCCAGCCTTGCCGCTCGTCTCAGAAAACGGATGGAGCGGGGCGGCTTCCCGATAAGGTAAAGGGGGGCCCGCCCGCCGAAGGCGGATCAGTACAGGAACACCGCTCCGACCGCGATAAGAACCGCGAGCAACAGGCACACGATGAAGCAGCCGAACGGCTTTTTCTTTGCCGTGGGCTTTTTCGCATCCGCGGACGCCTGCGGTGCGGACGGGGGCGAGGCTGCGGCCTGCTCTTTTTTTTCCACGAATTCCTGCAACTCCTGGGTGAACACCTGTTTCCAGTCCTCGAACCAGCGGTCCGGGCGCTGGCGTTGGCGTTCCTGCTCCAGATACTTGCCGAGCACATTGAGGTCCGTGGTGCCCGCCGGGATGCCGGAGGTGTCCAACGGATAGAAGGACGCGGTGATTTCGGAGGACAACTGCGTGAAATATTTCATGCTGTGCTTGTCTTCCTGAATGACGCCGGAAAGATAGAGCAGCTTGGCGCAGGCTTCGATGTTTCGCCTGTTCAGGTGGCAGTGGGTGAGGTTCACATAAAAATTGTCGGAATTCAGCTCGATGAACGACCCCAAATACTGGCAGCATCCCGCCACCCACGCGGAAAATTCCTTGTCGAAATCTTTTTTGATCTGGATGAAGGTCACCACGGGATGCTCGTCCAGCTCGTCCAGAAACGTGCCGGGAAGCGAGTAGGGAGCGGGGAAGGACGGCAGCTTGGCGGGGGCGCGCCGCATGTCGGCGGCCGTGTTCAGGGACTCCCGCGCGAGCTTCTTGATGGCTTCGGGATCGATGAGCGTCTGCTTGTACTCGTAGGGCAGCGAGTCGAATTCTTCCCGTTTGTCTTCCGGAAGGCTGTTTCGGAATTCCGCAATCCGTTCATCCTGATCCATGATGCACCTGTGTGGCTGAGGGGAACCCTGAGGGCGGGCGTGCCGGGCCGTGGGAGGGCCCGTGAAATGAGGTTCGCCGAACATACCCGAGAACGGTCTTTCTGACAACAGATGGCTTGCTATTCTGCGGTGCTTGGGAATGTTTTCCCACACGCGCCGGATGTGAGGGGCTGGCCCCGTTTGGACGGTGTCGGCTCTTGGTTTCCCGTGTGGCCCGGACACGGGCAGACCGGCCATCGCGGAGGTCTCTTCGAGTGATGCTTTCCCGTGTGCGCCCGGACGCGGGTGGGATACGTCGCATGTTACTCCGCCGTAAGCATGATTTTCCGTGCGCCCGGATGCGGGGGGGCCAGCCCTACCATGCCCTCCCTCGCATTGTTTTCCGTGAGGGCTCAGATGCGGGGACGCAATGATGGACGTAGGGGGTTCGACCTTGTGGTTTTCCCTGTGCGCCCGGATGCGGGCGTCGATAAGACCGCTGCCCCGGTTCGCTTCATGTTGTTCCGTGCGGTACCCGAAGTGGGTGGCCGATCCACAGCCGTCGGGGACGCGGAAGGGGGAAGGCGCGGGTTCCCGGATGGTCGATTTACAAGGCACCGCTGGTATGCTAAACTGCTTTTTCTTGTTGTAGACGTCGTCTTTTTGAGCATGTAATCGCGCAAAGTGTAACGAAATTTTTAGGTTGTCATAGATGGACCTTCTTACGGAACTCGAAAGCCTGATCCCGGAACTCGAAAAGGGCCTGGATCAGGCTTCTTCGTTGCAGGAAATGGAAACGCTCCGGGTGGAATTCCTCGGACGCAAAGGGCGTATCGCCCATATCATGGCTCACCTTCCCGAGCTTGAGCCCGCGCAGCGTCCGCTGCTGGGGCAGACCGCCAACCGCGTGAAGGAAAGCCTCACCGCCCAGTTCGAAGCCAAGAAGGCCGCGCTGGACGCCGCCGAGGAAGCCGCCGCGCTGGCCCGCTTCGACGCCGGGTTGCCCGGACGTTTGCCGTGGCGCGGTTCGCTGCACCCCGTTACGATGGTGATGGAAGAAATCTGCAACATCTTCAAGGGGCTTGGCTACGACATCGTGTCCGGTCCCGAGGTGGAGACGGATTACTACTGTTTCGAGGCGCTCAACATCCCGCCGGAACACCCCGCCCGCGACATGCAGGATACCCTGTATGTGTCCGACGGCATCGTGCTGCGTACGCACACCTCGCCGTTGCAGGTGCGGACCATGCTCCGGCAGAAGCCCCCGGTCGCGGTCGTCGCGCCGGGCCGCGTGTACCGCCGCGACTCGGACATCACCCACACGCCCATGTTCCATCAGGTGGAAGGGCTGCTTGTTGACAAGCATGTGACCATGGCCGACCTGCGCGGCACGCTCACGGCGTTCATGCGCGAAGTGTTCGGTTCCGATACCCGCATCCGTTTCCGCCCGAGCTTCTTCCCGTTTACGGAACCCAGCGCCGAAGCCGACATTTCCTGCTGCATGTGCGGCGGAAAGGGCCACATCAACGGCACGACCTGCCGGGTGTGCAAGGGCACCGGCTGGCTGGAAATCCTCGGCTGCGGCATGGTTGATCCCGAAGTCTTCAAGGCTGTGGACTATGATCCCGAAGAAGTCACCGGGTTCGCCTTCGGCCTCGGCGTGGAACGCATCGCGATGCTCAAGTACGGCATCGGCGATCTGCGGATGTTCTTCGAGAACGACGTGCGTTTCCTCGGCCAGTTCGCCTAGGCGGCTTTTTTGAAGCAAGGCGCTCCCGGAGCACGGGGGCGCGGTTCCGTGCGGGGCTTTCCCCGGCGGTTTTAGAGGGATTACAATGCTGTTAAGTCTGAAATGGTTGCGCGAATTTGTCCCGGTGGAGGCCGGTGCTCAGGAAGTCGGGGATCGTCTGACGATGCTCGGGCTGGAACTTGAGGACATTCTCCATCCGTATGACCCTATTAAGGATATCGTCGTCGGGTATGTGCTGACGAAGGAGCCGCATCCCGATTCCGACCACCTCGCCGTGTGCACGGTGGACGCCGGTACGGGCGAAGTGCTGAACATCGTGTGCGGCGCGCCGAACGTCGCCGCCGGGCAGAAGGTCCCGGTCGCACTGGTGGGCACGACGATGCCGGGCGGCATGGTCATCAAGAAGGCCAAGCTGCGCGGAGTGCCGTCGTTCGGCATGATCTGCTCCGAACGCGAACTGGGCCTCTCCGAAGATCACAGCGGCATCATGGTGCTGCCCGAGGATTTCAAGGTCGGCACGCGCCTTGTGGACGCGCTGGACCTCGATACCGAAATCCTCGAAATCGGCATCACGCCCAACCGCGGCGACTGCCTGTCCGTGCTCGGTCTGGCCCGCGAAGCCGCGCTGGCGTTCAAGCTGCCGCTGACCCTGCCCGATGTGCGGGTGGCCGAGCAGGGCGCGGACTGGTCTTCGGACTGGTCGATAACGATTTCGCAGCCCGAACTCTGCCCGCTCTACCAGCTCCGCCTCGTCGAAGGCGTGACCATCAAGCCGTCGCCCATGTGGATGCGCCACCGTCTGCACGCCGTGGGCGTCCGCCCCATTTCCAACATCGTGGACGTCACCAACTACATCCTGATGGAGTTGGGGCAGCCGCTGCATGCCTTTGACCGCGACAAGCTGGAAGGCGGCCGCACCGAAGTTTCCGTGGCCCGTGACGGCGAGCGCATCGTCACCCTCGACGGGCAGGAACGCATCCTGACGCCCGCCGATCTGCTCATCCGCGACGGCGTAAAGCCGGTGGCCCTCGCCGGGGTCATGGGCGGGCTTGATACGGAAATTTCCGACGCCAGCCGCAACGTGCTGGTGGAAAGCGCGGTGTTCCGCCCCGAAACCATCCGCAAGACGGCCCGCCGTCTCGCCCTGCCCAGCGAAGCCTCCTATCGCTTCGAACGCGGCGTGGATCAGATCAACTCCCGCTTTGCGATGGATCGCGCCGTCAGCCTCATGGCGGAGCTTTCCGGCGGCGTGATCCGCAAGGGCGCCTGCACGCAGGAGCCCAGAGTGTGGACCGCTCCGACGCCGCGCTTCCGCGTGCGGCGCACCGTGGACCTGCTCGGTATGGACGTGGAACCGGCCTTCTGCGCCGACACGCTGGAACGCCTCGGCTGCGGTCTTGACCGGGCCGACGAAGCGGACTGGAAGGTAACGACGCCGAGCTGGCGCTCCGACCTCAGCCGCGAAGTGGACCTTATCGAAGAAATCGCGCGCGTGAAGGGCATGGACACCATCCCCGAAACGCTGCCCGCCGTGTCCCGTCCGCTGGACCGCTTCGGCCTGACGGAATCCCGGTACGCCTTCCTGTCCCGCGTCAAGGCGTGGGGGTGCGGCCTCGGCCTGAACGAAGCCGAAAACTACAGCTTCGTCGGGCACAAGGACCTCGATCACCTCGGTCTGCCCAAGGAAGGCCGCATCGACATCATCAATCCGCTGACGGAAGAACAGAACGTGCTCCGCACCGTGCTGGCCCCGAGCCTGCTCCAGAACGTGCGGACCAACATCGCCCACGGCAACATGGGCGTGCGCCTGTTTGAAGTCGCCAACGTGTTCGCCGCCGATCCGGCTTCCCAGACCACGGCGCACGAAAGCGCCCGCCTCGGTCTGGTGATGTACGGTTCCCTCTCCGATACGGCGTGGCCCAACAAGGAAACGGACGCCGGTTATGCCGACGTGCGCGGTCTTGTCGAGCACTTCGTCGGCTTCCTGCACCTGCACGCGCCGGTGTTCGTCCGCGACGAGGCGGCGCACCCGTTCCTCGCCCCGAGCGTGACCGTGACCGTGGACGGCAATCCCGTCGGCGTGATCGGACAGGTCAAGCCGCAGATTGCCGACGCCTACCACGCCCGCAAGCCCGTCTGGCTGGCGGAGCTCGATCTCGAAGCCCTGTGGGAGCGCCACAAGAAGGCGAAGATCGCGTTCAAGCCGCTGGCGGTCTTCCCGCCGTCCCGCCGCGACGTGACGGTCATCGCTCCGGCGAGCCTGTCCGTGGCGGACATCGAGGAGCACATCCGCAAGATGCGTATCGCCATCCTTGAGGAAGTGACCCTCATCGACCTGTACGAGCCCAAGGATTCGGCGGACCGCAATCTGACCTTCCGTCTGACCTTCCGCAAGGCCGACCGTACGCTCAAGGACGCCGAGGTGGACAAGGAGCGGGAAAAGGTGGCACAATCGCTCATCAAAAATCTAGGGGTCCGTATCTGACGGGCCTTTCCGACCTACCGGAGAACGACGCGTTCCGCAGGGGAACCGCATGACTGGACGGACGTATCGCATTGGGGAAGCCGCGCGGCTTCTGAAGCTGGAAAGCTACGTATTGCGTTTCTGGGAGACGGAATTCGCGCAGTTGCGCCCCATGCGTACGCCCAAAGGGCAGCGGTTGTACAGCGACGCGGACCTCGTCCTTCTCCGGCGCATCCGAACCCTCCTGCACGAGCAGGGCATGACCATTGAAGGGGCGCGGCGCATCCTCGCTCAGGATGACGCCGCTTCCGGCAAACGTCTTCCCCGGCGGGAAACCGCGGAAGACGTTTTGCGTCATGTGGAACATGAGCTGGTCGCCCTCCGGAACAGGCTGGGGCGTCCCCAAACGACAAGGTAGCTCCGATGATCCTTTCTCCTTCCCTTCTTTCCGCTGATGTGGGCAACCTTGCGGCGGAGCTTTCGGCACTGGAGGCCGCGGGCGTCCAGTGGGTGCATTGGGATGTCATGGACGGGGTGTTCGTGCCGAACATCACCTTCGGGCAGCACGTCGTGAAGCAGCTTCGCAAACGCAGCGGCCTGTTTTTCGACGTGCATCTCATGATCATGGAGCCCGAAACGTATCTCACCGAGTTTCAGGCCGCGGGGGCCGACATGCTGGTCGTGCATGCGGAGGCCACCCGGCACTTGCAGCGCACGCTGGCCGAAATCCGGCGTCTGGGCATGAAGGCCGGGGTCGCCCTCAATCCCGCCACCCCGCTGTCCGCGCTGGAGTACGTGCTGGAGGACGCCGACATGGTGTTGCTCATGAGCGTGAATCCCGGATTCGGCGGCCAGAAGTTTTTGCCGAACACCTACGAAAAAATCCGCCGCCTGCGCCGGATGCTGGACGACCGTCGCCTTGAGACGCTCATCCAGATCGACGGCGGCGTCACGCCCGACAACACCCCGGACCTCGTGGCCGCGGGCGCGGACGTGCTGGTGTCCGGTTCGGCGTTTTTCTCGGTTCCTCCCTACGAAACCCGCCGTCTGGCGTTCGAGCGCAAGGCGGCCGAGGCTCGATCACTGACTTTGTAAGCTGACGGAGATTGTCATGCGTTCCCGTAAAGAACTTGCCGATGCCATTCGTATTCTGTCCATGGACGCCGTGGACAAGGCCAAATCAGGACACCCCGGCGCGCCGATGGGCATGGCCGATATGGCCGAAGCCCTGTGGCGCAACGTCCTGCGCCACAATCCCGCCGATCCCCGGTGGGCTGACCGCGACCGGTTCGTGCTCTCCAACGGGCACGCCTCCATGCTGCTCTACAGCGTGCTGCACCTGACCGGCTACGACCTGAGTATGGATGACATCAAAAACTTCCGCCAGCTCGGTTCGCGCACGCCCGGCCATCCCGAATTCGGCATGACCCCCGGCGTGGAAACCACCACCGGGCCGCTCGGGCAGGGCTTCGCCACCGCCGTGGGCATGGCCGTGGCCGAAAAGCTGCTGGCCGCCGAGTTCAACCGCGACGGCTTCCCCATCGTGGATCACCATACCTACGTGTTCCTCGGGGACGGCTGCCTGATGGAAGGGCTGTCGCAGGAAGCCTGTTCGTTGGCGGGCACGCTCGGCCTCGGCAAGCTCATCGCCATGTACGACGACAACGGCATTTCCATTGACGGCGACGTGCGCCAGTGGTTCGGCGACGACACGCCCGCCCGTTTCGAGGCCAGCGGCTGGCACGTCATTTCCGGCGTGGACGGGCACGACGCCGCCATGCTGGACGCCGCGCTGGTCCTCGCCCGCAAGGAAACGGAACGTCCGACCCTGATCTGCTGCAAAACGACCATCGGCTACGGCTCGCCCAAGAAGGGCGGCACCGCGTCGAGCCACGGTTCCCCGATGGGAGCCGAGGAAAACGCCGCCGTCCGCGCCGCGCTCGGCTGGAAGGAAGACGCCTTCGTCATCCCGCAGGACATCCGCGACGCGTGGGACGCCCGCGAACGCGGTGCGGCTCTCGAAGCCGAATGGGCCGCGCTGTTCGACGCCTACAAGGCCGCGTATCCCGAACTCGCCGCCGAATTCGAGCGCCGCATGTCCGGCGCGCTGCCCGCCGACTGGGATGCCGTTTCCAAGGTCGCCGTCGAACATTTCGATGCGGACAAGCTCAAGATCGCAACCCGCATCGCCAACCGCGACGTGCTGAACCTCATCGCTCCGCGCCTGCCCGAGCTGTTCGGCGGGTCCGCCGACCTGACCGGTTCCGTGGGCACGTGGCACGAAAAGGCCGCCCGCATCGGCCGCGACGACTGGAGCGGCAATTATCTGTCCTACGGCGTGCGCGAATTCGTCATGGGGACCGTGATGAACGGCCTTGCCCTGCACGGCGGGTTCATCCCCTACGGCGGGACGTTCCTCGTGTTCTCCGACTATGCCCGCAACGCCATCCGCCTGTCCGCGCTCATGAAGCAACGCCTTGTCTGGGTGCTGACCCACGACTCCATCGGCGTCGGCGAGGACGGTCCCACGCACCAGCCCATCGAGCATGTGAGCAGTCTGCGTTTGATCCCCGATCTTCTCGTCTGGCGTCCCTGCGACGCGGTGGAGACCGCCGTGGCGTGGAAGACCGCTCTCGAAGCCTCGCAGCCTTCCTGCATGATCCTGACCCGTCAGGGCCTCGCTCCGCAGGATCGCGACGCAGCCCAGCTTGAGGCCGTGCGCCGCGGTGGGTATGTCCTTAAGGATTGCGAGGGCACGCCGGAGGTGATCCTCATCGCCACGGGGTCGGAAGTGCAGCTTGCGGTATCCGCCGCCGAGGCGTTGGCCGCCAAGGGCCGCAAGGCCCGCGTGGTGTCCATGCCCTGTACCGAACTCTTTGACGCGCAGCCCGAAGCCTACCGCGAGTCCGTGTTGCCCCGCGCCGTGCACGCCCGCGTCGCCGTCGAAGCGGCGTCCGTGGACGGCTGGTGGAAGTACGTCGGACTGGACGGCGCGGTGGTCGGCATGACCGGCTTCGGCGCGTCCGCTCCCGGCAATGTGTTGTTCGAGCACTTCGGCTTCACCGTCGATCACGTCGTTGAAGTTGCCGAAGGGCTGCTGAAGTAACGAAAAGGCGAATCGGGGGAGGGAAGAGGGGACCCGTCTGGAGAAGGGGGCCCCTTCCCTCCCTTGGTACCCCCTCCTTTCTTCTCCCGAAGACGTTTGACGTTATCCAATCCCTGTTCGAGAGCGGGGGTACGGTTCTTCCGTGTTCCTGTTGCTATGTTTCGTTGGAAGGATGCGTCCCGACACGGTGAATCCTTTTGGGTTTTGCTTTTGTCGTGCGTTGTTCCCTTGACGCCCAGAAAGCGGGAACGCCTTGAAGAGGGATTCGATAAGGACGAAAGTTTTTGGAGAAAGGGAGATGGGGTTTGGGGAAGGGGAAAGGAACCTGTGGGGGCCTCTCCAGAAAGGTTCTTTCCCCCTTTGCCAATCTTCGCCGCCCATTCCCATTTTCCCAAAGGACGCCATGCGTATCAATATATTGACATTGTTCCCGGAATGGTTCGCGTCTCCGCTGGATGCGGCGTTGCTCGGCAAGGCGCGCGAGGCCGGGTTGGTCGATTTCCGGCTCCTGAATCCGAGGGACAGAACGGAGGACCGGCACCACACGGTGGACGACCGCCCTTACGGCGGCGGACCCGGCATGGTCATGATGCTCGACCCGTTGGTCAAAACCCTGCGCGAACTGGAGAACGACGGCGGAGCGGGGCGGATCATCATGCTCGCCGCCGCCGGAAAGCCGCTCACCCAGTCGCTGGCCCGCGAGCTGGCGAAAGAGGAAACGCTTACGCTGGTGTGCGGACGGTACGAGGGCATCGACGCGCGGCTCATGGATATTCTGCCGGTCGAACAGGTCAGCGTCGGAGAAGCCGTGCTGAACGGCGGCGAGGCCGCCGCCATGATGCTCGTGGAGGCCGCGACCCGGCTCATCCCCGGCTTCATGGGCAAGGAGGAATCCGGCGAGGACGAGAGCTTTTCGGCGGGCCTGCTGGAATACCCGCATTTCACCCGGCCCGAAGTGTTTGAGGACGTCTCCGTGCCGGATATCCTGCGATCCGGGGATCATGCGCGCATCGCCGCGTGGCGGAGGCGGCAGTCGCTGGAGACCACGCTGCGGGTCAGGCCGGACATGCTGGACGAAGCGCCGCTGGACGCGGACGACATGGCGTACCTGCGCGACGTCGCCCTGGATGCCGGACGCCGGTGCCTCGGGCGTAACCTGCACTGTGCGCTGGTCCATTATCCCGTGTTCCTTGGGGATCGAAAAACCGGCGCAACCTCTTTGACAAACCTTGACGTTCACGATATAGCACGGTGTTCCCGCACCTACGGACTGGGGAGTTTCACGGTTGTGACCCCCCTGAAGGACCAGCAGACCATTCTGGAGACGCTGGTCCGTCACTGGACGGAAGGCCCCGGCGGCGTCTCCAACCCGGATCGCGCCGAAGCGTTCAGCCTCGTCCAGCTGGCCTCCGACGTGCAGGAAGCCATTGATCTTGTGGAAGCACGCACGGGCCAGCGCCCGGTTCTGCTGGGAACCAGTGCGCGGGACAACGGCGTCATGACGCCGCTGGCGGTACGGAATCTGCTTGCCGACCGTCCGGTCCTCCTCCTTTTCGGGACGGGACACGGGATGGCCCCGGAGATTCTGGATGCCTGCGACGGCGTGTTGCGTCCGTTGCGGTGGATGGACGGCTACAACCATCTGCCTGTGCGTGGGGCGGTCGCCATCACCCTTGACCGGGTGCTCGGCGATTGCTGCTAGAGCCTCTTCACGGCCGCGCCTTGCGCGGAACGGTGCAATGCTCTGTGTCGACGCCTCGCTTCCTTTGGGAGCAGGCCGGCCCGCTTCGGGAGTCCCCGACAAGCGAAGCGTTCTCACTTCAGGTCGCCCGTCAGACAGGGCGACGGTCCTCAGGAGAGAGACATGACCATTATCGAAAAGATCGAACGCGAACAGATGCGCCTTGATATCCCCGCTTTCAAGCCCGGCGACGCCGTGAAAGTGCACTTCCGTATCGTCGAAGGCGAAAAGGAACGTATTCAGGTGTTTCAGGGCAACGTGATCCGCGTGCACCGCGGCACCGTGGGCGCGACCGTGACCGTTCGTAAGGTCTCCGACGGCGTGGGCGTGGAACGTATCTTCCCCCTGCACTCCCCCTTCATCGACCACATCGAGCTGGTGACCGAAGGCTCCGTGCGCCGCAGCCGTCTGTACTACCTCCGCGAACTCAAGGGTAAGGCTGCCCGCATCAAGCCCAAGAAGCGCTACTAGTTCCGTTTTCCCGCGGGGCGACCCTCGGGAAACAGGCGTTTCTCGCTCGGCGACGAGTGTTTCGGAAAAGGGGTCTTCGAGGCCCCTTTTCCCTTTTTGGCCTTTTGCTACGGAGAGGTGTATGGCCGGTCGCAAAAAACAGCCCGCGCCCGTAACGGAAGAACTGTTGCTGTGTCCTTCCGCCAAGCCCGGAGAGTGGTTCCCCGGCGTTCCCCTTTCGGGGATCGCGGGCATCGATGAAGCGGGGCGGGGCTGTCTCGCCGGTCCCGTGGTCGCGGCTGCCGTGATCCTGCCGGACGGCGCGTCCATTCCCGGCCTTGCGGATTCCAAGGTGTTGTCCCCCACCCGGCGGGACGGGCTCGCCGCCGAAATCGGGACCGTGGCGCTGGCTTGGGGCATCGGCGTGGTTTGGCCTCCCGAGATCGACCGCATCAATATTTTGCAGGCGACGCTCAAGGCCATGTGCCATGCCGCCGCCGTGCTGAAAGTGCGTCCCAAGGGGCTGTTGATCGACGGCAATCAGTTGGTCCCCGAGCCGCTGTTCGCGCGCTGGGGCTGGTCGCCGCTGCCCCGCCAGAAGTTCGTCGTGGACGGCGACGCGCTGGTCCCGGTCATTTCGGCGGCCTCCATCATCGCCAAGACGTTCCGGGACATGCTCATGGACAAGCTCGACCGCCGTTACCCCGGCTACGGCTTCGCCAAGCACAAGGGATACGGCTCCAAGGAACATTTCGCGGCGCTGCGTGAACTCGGCCCGTGCCCGATGCATCGGAAGACCTTCCGGGGCGTGTTGCCGGAACAGCCGGTCGCCCGGCAGGGTTCGCTTTTGTGACCCTGCGGCAACGGAGGGGCAGGGACGGCGAGGACGCCGCCGCGGCGTACCTTGAGCGGGCTGGGATGCGGGTTCTGGCCCGCAACTGGCGCGGCGGCCCTTATGAACTCGACATCGTATGCCGCGACGGGGACGAACTGGTGTTCGTCGAGGTGCGGACGCGGGGTCGGACCAGTCTGGCTTCCGCCGCCGAGAGCATGACGCCCGCGAAGTGTCGCAATGTGGTGAAGGCCGCCCGCGCGTATCTGGCCGCCAACGGCGGGTGGGACGTCCCCTGCCGTTTCGATCTGGTCTGCGTGCGTGACGCGGGCCCAACCCCCGAACTGGATTATTACCGCCATGTCTTTGACATCTCCGAAATTATGGGTAGTGGCGACGCCGCTTGGCAACCCTGGTGATCTTTCTCCCCGCGCCCGTGCCGTGCTGGAGGAGGCGGACCTTGTTCTGGCGGAGGATACCCGCCGGGCGGGTCTGCTGTGTCAGCGTTGCGAGGTGAAGGCCAAGCGGTTCGTGAGCTTTCACGATCATAATGAAGAGAGCAAGTTGGACGAGGTGCTGGCGTTGCTGCACGAAGGCCGGACGCTGGCTCTGGTGTCCGACGCCGGATTGCCGCTGGTGGCCGACCCCGGTTATCGGCTGGTCCGGGCTTGCCGGGCGGCGGGGATTCCGGTGTCCGTGGTGCCGGGGCCGAGCGCGCCGGTGACCGCGCTGGCGGGGAGCGGCATCGCGCCGCAGCCGTTCGCCTTTTTGGGATTTCTTCCCCGCAGCCGTGCGGATCAGGAAAAAACGCTGGCCCCCTTTGCCAATCTCGCCTTGACGCTTATCTTCTTTGAGCGGAAGGATCGCTTGAGCGAGACGCTTTCCGTAGCCCACGCCGTGCTCGGCCCCCGCGAATTGTGCATCGCCCGCGAGCTGACCAAGACGCACGAGGAATACCTGACGGGCCGTCTGGAAGAGGGCGTCCCGGCGGGCGTCGACCTGCTCGGCGAAATCACGGTCGTCGTCGGTCCGCCCGAAGCGGGGGGCGTGACGGATCGCGAGGAGGTCCTGCGCCTCATCGCCGAGGAACGGGAATTGGGCGGCTCGCCCCGGGACGTCGCGCGGCGGGTGCAGACCCGCACGACCGGGTGGACCGTCAAGGGCATTTACGCGCTGTTGTCCGCAAGGAGGTAGGTTATGAGCGCCAAGAAATCGGGCGGCCCCCTGATCGGGGACAACCGCAAGGCCCGGCATATTTACGAATATCTGGAAACCATTGAGGCGGGTATCGCCCTGACCGGGCCGGAGGTGAAGAGCCTTCGCGCCGGGCAGGTGAACTTCACCGACAGTTACGTGGAGTTCAGGAGGGGCGAGGCGTGGCTGATCGGGCTGCACATCGCGCCCTACACCAACGCGGGCTATGTGGAGCAGAACGCCGACCGCCCCCGCAAGCTGCTCATGCACGCGCAGGAAATCATGAGCCTCGCCGCCAAGGTGGAGCAGAAGGGTCTCACCGTGGTCCCTGCGAAGCTGTATCTCAAACACGGCAAGATCAAGGCCGAACTGGCGCTTGGGCGGGGCCGCAAGCTGCACGATCACCGTGTGGAGCTGAAACGCCGCGCCGAAACGCGCGACATGCAGCGCGAATTGCGGGGCTGATCGGCAAAAGACGGAAAAGCCGCCTGATACCGCTTGACAGTTCGGAGGCGCTTCTGTATATATCACCACGTTGCCGGGAACGGCAGCCTTTGGGGATGTAGCTCAGCTGGGAGAGCGCAGCGTTCGCATCGCTGAGGCCAGGGGTTCAATCCCCCTCATCTCCACCAGAGAATACAACGGCTTACGGAGTTTTCCGTAAGCCGTTTTTTGTGCATGGGGCAAGCCGGACCGGCTTGAGCGGCCTTTTGAGAAAACGCCTCCTTCCTGCCGTACGGCGGGAGGAGGCGTTTTCGTTTTTTGACGGCGGATTGCCCGTCCGTTTTCCGGGCCGACCCCGTTTCCCGTGTTCGGCGGGTGAGGGTGGGGGTCGTCGCAAGCCCGCAGGGGCGGGATGTGCCGATTCAGGACTGGCGACGGCGGGAACGGTATGCCTCCGTTGGGGGCCGCTTTCGTCATCTGGGGGCGAAGGCCGTCGGCCCCGGAAACGGCCCGGTTATCGGAACGTCGAGTCTAATAGACGGGGCCTTGGTCCAGCCAGACCAGCTTCCCGTAGCGAATAATGTAGTCATGGAGCTTTGAGCCCACGTATCCGCCGTATCTGTTTTTGGCATTGATGGAAACGGTGCCGCCCCATCCGTAGACGTCGTCTTCAAGAAGCCTGCCGGACCTGTATTGATGGGTCGGTTCTCCGTGGAATACATAATGGGCGGAGTAAGGATCAAAAAGAACGTCGTCCATGTAGTCTTTGACGATTTGCTCGTACTGGGTGGGATACGGCCCATAATCGAGAGCGTCTATCTCTTCCTGCGTCTTCGTCGCACACGCGGCAAGGCTTGCGAGCAGCAGAACCATAATCAAGGACAGTAGGCGTTTTCGCATGATTGTCCCTCCTGTCCTTCCCATACATGGCCCGCAGGGAAAAGTCAGCCTTCATCCGGGCACCCTGCCGGTCGCGGGTATGGGAAAGGAGGGCCGGAACGGGGGAGGGCATCCCGTGCCGCTTGCGCCTTGCGTGGCTTCCTCCGCCGGGAACTGCTCGTTTCTCGTGCGTTGGCGGCGCGGCTTTTCCGTGTAACGGGGGAAGGCGTTTCCTTGCCTCGCGGGCGGTGAACGCGCCATGCGGGAAACTTGGTGGTACGCTGGTCCTCATGCCTTCGCGTGTGACGGACGTGCGGGGAAAGGCGGGCGCGCCATGTTCCGCCAATTGTTGCTTCGCACCCGGCGCCCGTGGCGTCGTTACGCCGTATTTTTTTGATCGGCTGAGGGTGATTCGGTTTCCCCGTATACGGCGAAGTGGCCCCGCCCGTTGTTCTTGATGCGGTACAGCGCGGCGTCGGCTTTGGCGAACAGTTCGCCGTAGGTTTTCCCGTCCTGTGGGAACAGGCTGATGCCGATGCTTGCGGAAATGACGTAGTCCGTGCCGAGGCGGACCTGCGCGAGCGCCTCGGAGAGCCGCCGACATTTGGCCTTGAGGGTTTCCAGCCCGCCGGGGAAGGCCACGTCTCTGGCGAACACGACGAATTCGTCCCCGCCCGTGCGCCCCACAAGGTCGGTCGTCCGGAAAGTGGAGCGCAGCGTGTCGGCCACGGCCCTGATCACCGCGTCCCCGAACAGGTGCCCGAAGGTGTCGTTCGCGTATTTGAACTTGTCGAGGTCCACGATGATGAAGGCGTGGTGGCGGCCTTCCTCCAGTTCGAGGGAAATGAGGTGTTCGGTGGTGACCTTGTTGTACAACTGCGTGAGCAGATCGGTGCTCGCCTCGCGGCGGAGGCGGTCTTCCTCCAGCTTTTGCCGGTGGATGTTCGTCAACTGGCCGATGAGCTTGACGGGCCGCCCGTTTTCGTCGCGGATGCTGCGGAAACAGACCGAGTACCACTGGTACCCGACGTCGGGCTGGAGCAGGTGGATGTCGAAGGAGTAGGAGCTCACGCCCTCCCGGATTCGGGCGTAGGCCGCTTGCAGGGCTTCCACGTCCTCAGGAAGGAGCATGTTCAGCAGGTTGTCCTTGTGCTTGCTGTAGTTGCGGATGACGCGCGGCTTGTGGAAGATGGTTTCGTAGCGTTCCGAGCAGGTCATTTCGTCCTTGTCGTAATCATACTCGAAAATGATGTCGTTGGTGAGCTCGGCTACGATGCGGTTGCGCTGCTGCTCCATTTCCAGCGCGCGTACGATGGCCTTCTGTTTGCTCACGTCCACGAATACGCCCTGAAACACGGGAACGCCGTCCTTGTGGCCCACGAGGCTCGCCTGAAGATATATCCAGACGACGCCTCCGTTTCTGTGCAGGACGCGGTATTCGATGTGTACCGGGATGTTCGTCACCAGGCTGGCGCGGAACGCGTCGAGCAGCCGCCGCCGGTCGTTCGGATGCACGACGAGCAGGGCCTCGTCCGCCACGTCCTTGGTATATTCCGCATGGCTCCGGCCCGCGAGCGCGTAGAAACCGGCGTTGGCCCAGACGACGCGCAGTCCGTCCGCGAGCGCGAGGCGCGCCACGCCGCCCCGGACGCCGTTGATGACCGCCTCCAGTTCCCGCGACGTCTCGGTCGCCCGTGCGCTCGCTTCCTCGGCTTCCCGCGCGCGGGCCTTCGCGAGGTCGAAACTGTCCTTGAGCTTGAGGACCATGCGGTTGAGGGCGCAGCCCAGCTTGCCGAGCTCGTCCGAACGCCGGATGTCGAGGGACCCGTCGAGATTGCCCGCCGCCACCTGCTCGGCGAATCCCACGCCCTGCCGGAGCACGCCGGTGACATTGCGGAGGATGAGGAAGATGAGCAGACTCACGAGCAGCAGCGCGCCCAGACAGCTCAGGAGGATTTCGCTGCGCAGGTTGTGGACGTCGGCGAGCATGGCCTCCTTCGAGGCCGCGGCCACGACGATCCAGCCGTTGGGGAGCGTGGTATAGGCGGAATAGATGGCCTGTCCCTCCGGCGTGACGTATTCCGCAAAGCCGTCCTCGTCCAGCGTCATCCGTTTGAACAGAGGCAGGCCCAGCGTATCCTCGGAGAACATCCTTTCCCGGTCCCGATGCATGATCACCCCGCTTCCCGGCGCGTAGACGTAGACGTATCCCATGCCGTTGAGGGTCACGGGATCGACGACCAGCCGCGTAAGGTGCTCCATGTTGATGGAGCCGACGAGTACGCCGGTGATCCTGCCGTTGTCGCGGATGGGCGTGGCGATGACGAAGGCCTTCTCTCCCGAGAAGGGCATGACCAGCGGGCCGTCGAGCGTCTGCACCCCGTTGATGGCCTTGGGGAAATAGCCGGCCTGCCCGCGTTCGTCATTGAGTTCGCCGGGGTTGACGCTGGCGGCGACGGAACCTTTTTCGTCCAGAACGATAAGGGAGTCGATGCTCGGGAATTCGACCACGGCCCGCCGCAGGTGCCGGGTGATCAGTTGGAGTTTCTCTTCGCTGCGCCGGTTGGGATGCCGCAACAGATCGATGATGGCGATCCGGTCGGCCACCGTGCGGAGGTGCTGCCCGGTGAGGCTCATGACGATGGTGAGCTCGCGCCCCACGGCGTCGAGCGTGGAGAGTTCGAGGGTGCGGGTGGCCTTGGCCACGGCTTCGCTGGCGTTGTGGTAGGCCTTCCAGCCGATGAGGGAGGTGGCGAGGCTGACGATAAGGAGAATGGGGATGAGCATGCGTGCGAAGAGAGACATGGTGCTTCTCGTGGGCTGGAGGCGGGGAAACGCCGCGTCCAGGGCGGCGAAGGGGAAGTCCGAGCGTACCCGGCGGCTTGGGAAAGTAAACTATTTGTTGGCGGGCAAAGAAAAGCCCCGGCTGATGCCGGGGCCGCGTCGCCGTCCGCTATCGTCTTTTGCGCCAGCCGTCGAAGCGCTCCTGAAAAATTTTGGAATCCTGCCGGGTCCGCGTGGACACCATCCACAGGAATACGCAAATCAGCAGGGCGACCACCCCCACGATGCCGAGAACGACGTACACGATGCCCGTCAGTATGGTGAAAAGCGTTTCCATCTTGTGCCTCCGAGATTTCACCCTACCAGAGAACGCCCCGACGTTAAAGGGCTTTCCGGGCGGCGTTCCCTCTTGACATTCCGCCGTTCCGATATAGTGTGGACGTATATGGAGAGGGTAACGTCTAGCACACAGTCTGGAGGCATCATCATGGAATTGAAGAAGATTCTCTGCGCGGTGGATTTGGAGGACGCAATCGCTCCTTCTGTCGAGTATACCAAGATGATGGTCGCCATGTCGGGTGCCTCCGTCCTGGTCGCCTACGTCATCCCCGCGCACACGCCGTATGAGGATGTATACCTTTCCATCAACAATCTCCCGAACGAAGTGAGCAACCCGAACGAGACGATCCAGAAGGCCATGAACGCCTTTCTGGCGGAAAAGTTCGCCGGGATGGACGTGACGGGCGTGATCCTCGTCGGGCGGCCTTCGGAGGAGCTGGTGAAGCTCGCCGAGGAAAAGGGCGCCGACCTCATCGTCATGGGCACGCATGGGCGCGCCGGGTTCGACCGGCTGCTGTTCGGCTCCGTGGCGAACGAGGTGGTCAAGGCCGCGCCGTGCCCTGTCATGACCATCCGGCCCGAACGCCGGAAGGATTGATGCACGCTCCCTCCGAAAACGGGGGGAGCTTTTTTCAGGCCGTGTCCACGGTTACGGCTGGCCGGAATGCAGCGCGCGAGGAAACCGCCGTCGGGTGCCGTGCGTCTGTCTTCGCGGAGACGGGCCGTGCGGGCACACCCCCTGAGACGGATTCCCGCCTCTGCCGCATCCCCCTCTTGGGAGGGATGCGGCTTTTTTATACCTCCGCTCGGGGAAGGGACCGGCGCAATTCCTCGTCCTCCGCTCCGGCGCGCGGGGCAGGGCGTCGCCGGGGATCGCGCTGATTGTCCGGGAACGAAGGCCGGTTGCGGGGAAGCCTTCCCCCGGTTGACAGGATGCGCATAACCGGCCATCATCACTATTCTACGATGCCGTTTCCCGTGGGGCGGCGCGCCGTTTTTTTCGGAAAGGAGCCGGTTGACGATGATGACGCTGGAGGCGGTCAAGGAACATTTCGGAAGGTTCGATCCCCTGTCCGGGCATTTCGGGATCGAGATCGTGGAGCTGGAGAAGGGGCGCAGCGTCGTCGAGATGCCGCTGGAGGCCCGCCACCGCAACGGCATGGGCACCGCCCACGGCGTGGCCCTCTACACGTTGGTGGACGTGGCTTTCGCCGCGCTTTCCAATGCGAACGGCCTGTACTGCACGAACGCCCAGACGTCGATTTCCTATCTGGCTCCCGGACGCCGGGGGCCTCTGCGCGCCGAAGCCCGCGTGCTCCGCGCCGGAAGGCTCCTTTCCACCTATGAGGTCCGTGTGACCGACGCCGACGGTACGCTCGTCGCCGAGGCGGTCGTCACCGGGTACGGCGTCGGCACGCCGCTTCCTCTGCCCGAAGAGGGCCTCCCGCAGTTGCATTCATAAAGGAGAGAGACATGTCTGTCGCCGCCATCTGGTTTATTGTGGGGACGATCCTGCTCGCAGTGGAGCTGGTGTCCCCTCTGTTCGTCATGTTCTTTTTCGGCCTCGGCGCATGGGCGGCGGGGGTGACGGCGCTGTTCGTGGACGACATCGCCATCGAGGTGCTCGTCTTCGGCGTGGCGTCCGTGGCGTTTCTGGTATCGCTGCGGCGACTGCTCGTCCGTACCTTCCGGGGGCGGGCGCAGCTTTCGTCGGACAAGGCGTCCGAAGGGCTGCCGAGCCTGCACGCAGGAAAGCTCGCGGTCGTGACCCGGCCCATTCCGCAGGGCGGGGTGGGCGAGATCGCGGTGGGCGGCAGTTTCTGGCGCGCGGTGGCTCCCGAACCCGTGGCCGAAGGCGTGCGTGTGCGTGTGCTCGGTCATGTCCCCGACGACGAGCTGACGTTGGAAGTGGTGCCCTGCGGGGACGAAGTCCCCGGCAATCCCAACTCGTGAGGAGAGCGTATGTTTGATTTTTATAGCCTGCTCGGTTCGTCCCTGACCGTCCTGATCGTGCTGGTGCTGCTGATCGTTTTCATCCTGTTCAAAACGGCCCTCGTGGTGCCCAACCAGCAGGCCGTGGTCGTCGAACGGCTCGGAAAATTCCACGCCGTCCTGTACGCGGGGTTCCACATCCTGATCCCGTTCATCGACTCCGTGGCCTACCGCCGCTCGCTCAAGGAAGACGTGCTGGACGTGCCTAAGCAGACCTGCATCACCAAGGACAACGTGAGCGTGGACATTGATGGCGTGCTTTATCTGCAGGTCGTCAATCCCGAGAAGTCGGCCTACGGCATCAGCGATTACATGTTCGGTTCGGTGCAGCTCGCGCAGACGGCCCTGCGTTCGGCCATCGGCAAACTGGAACTGGACCGCACCTTCGAGGAGCGCAACACCATCAATCAGGAAGTCGTTTCCGCGCTCGACCTCGCCACCGCGCCGTGGGGCATCAAGGTCCTGCGCTATGAAATCCGCGACATCACCCCGCCTTCCGGGGTCATGCAGGCGATGGAAAAGCAGATGCGCGCCGAGCGCGAAAAGCGCGCCCTCATCGCGCAGTCCGAAGGCGAGATGCAGGCCCGGATCAATATGGCCGAAGGTTCCAAGGCCGCGGCCATCGCGGAATCCGAAGGCAAACTTCAGGCCATGAAGAATCAGGCCGAAGGCGATGCGGTCCTCATCCGCGCCGTGGCGCAGGCCACCGCCGACGGCCTGCGGCTGGTCGCGGACGAAATGGACAAGCCCGGCGGCACGCAGGCGGCAAACCTGCGGATCGCCGAGAACTACATCGAGCAGTTCGGCAAGCTCGCCAAGGAGAGCAACACCATGATCCTGCCCACCGATCTGGCGAACGTTTCCGGCCTCGTGTCCAGCCTGACCTCGGTCATCAAGCAGGTGAAGGCATAATCGCTTCAAACAACGGCAAGGCGGCTTCGGCCGCCTTTTTTTGTGCCGTGTGCGGAGGGGCGTCGTGCCGGGCTCGGGACGTTTTATCGGCATATGCCTCTCTCTTTTTTATTCCAATATGGTCCGTACACGGTGCGTCTGCGGGTGCAATCCCCGCCCCGGCGTCCGGTGGGTCCTTCCGTACCGAACGGGGCCGTACCCGCTTTCCCGGCGGAAGTCCTTCGGCATCGTCGGAGGTCCCTAACATGGAGCCGTGTCTTCCGGCTGCCTCGCCCTGTTGCTGCGTATCCTGTGGGCGCATCCCGCGCTGGGGCGTGCCTCTTCCCAAGCTGGTTCCGCACGCAGGCCGCGCCCGTTTGGCAACCGCCGCGCCGGTTTTCCAACGCATCAGCGTGGACGATGTCGCAGGCCGCGGGTACTGCCGTCCAAAATGCCGGAGAGGGTGATTCCCTTGATACTAAAAGATTTTTCCTCCTCGGAATGCTACGGTCGTAGCATCAAAGCACAGGAGGTCTGGTATGCAGAACAACTGGAATAAACGCTCTGTGGGCGAAATCGTGGTTTCTTTTCCCCTGTCTTCCGAAGTGTTCCGCTCTGCGGGCATCGATTTTTGCTGCGGCGGAAAGCGCCTGCTCGGTGATGTGATTGAAGAGCAGCGCCTCGTGGACGAGAAGATTTACCGGGCGTTGGATGATCTGGCTGACCGCGCGGAAACCCCGGCGGAACCGTTCCCGGAGATGAGCGCCGAGCGGCTGGTGGAATATATCCTGACGCGGCACCACAGTTATCTGTGGAAGGCGCTTCCGGAAACCCACGGCCTGTTGACGAACGTGCTCAAGGCGCATGGCCGCCGGCATCCCGAACTGTACGACGTGTACAAACTGTACGGTCAGCTTTCCCACGAAATGGAACCCCATCTGATCCGCGAGGAAACCGAACTGTTCCCCGCCGCCGCCAACGGCGATCGGGAAAACTGTCTGGCGCTGGTGCATATTCTTGAAGAAGAACACGAAAACGCCGGGAGTCTCCTCAAACGGCTCAGGCACGCGACCAACGACTACAGCGTGCCCTGCGACGGCTGCGACACGTTCCGGGAACTGTATAGAAAGCTCGTCGAACTCGAGGGAGACACTCTCCAGCACTACCATCTGGAAAACAACATTCTCTTCCCCAAAATCACCGGAGAGGCTCCGAGAGCCTGAACCGCACGGCGGAGCGGGGCGGCCTGACGCGCCGTCGCGCTCCGCATACCGGGACGTCCGCTATGGACTTCGGCCCACCGTGTTCCGTCAAAAAAGAGCGCTTCCCCGACGCCGTTTTTGACGAAGCCGTTTTTTCTTTCGAAAATCCTCGATTTCCTCTTGCCAAGCGTCCCCGTTTTCGCTAGAAGTCTTTTCGCGCCGAAGTGGTGGAATTGGTAGACACGCTAGGTTCAGGGTCTAGTGGGGGTTCCCCCGTGGGAGTTCAAATCTCCCCTTCGGCACCAAAACAAAGTCCAAAACAGTTCATAGAAGGCCGAAATCACTAAGAAAAATGTGGTTTCGGCCTTCTCTTTTTGTCCAGCAAAATCCAAGTACCCACGTGGACACCCACAAAAATCGTTGGTAGATTCGCAGGTACCAATACCACAACGCCATTTCGGCACGGCGAAATACCAGCAGACTACAAATTTTCTTTGAATTCAAATGGATGGAGGTGGATTTTTTGGTTTTCGCCGCACACTTCGGGACTGTTTTGGAGGATACCAACATGAAACTTTCCGATGCCGCTGTGCGGAACGCCAAGGCCAACGGCAAGGTGCAAAAACTTTCTGACGGCGGCGGCTTGTATCTTCATGTGACGGCGACAGGCAGCAAATTATGGCGCATGGCCTACCGCTTTGAGGGCAAGCAGAAACTTTTGAGCTTTGGCGCATATCCGGCAGTTTCCCTGAAAGATGCCCGCCGCCAGCGTGATGACGCCAGAGAATTGCTTGCCAAGGGCCTTGACCCCGGCGCGGAGAAAAAGCAGGCCAGAGAGGCCGTACTCGCAAAAGAGCGGGAAGAACGGGATACCTTTGAGTTTGTAGCGCGGGAATGGTTCGCCAAATACGAGCCTACCCTCTCGGCCAAGCATGCGCAGAAATTGCGCCGCTATCTGGAAAACACGCTTTTTCCCGCCATTGGCGGTAAGCCCATTACCCGGCTTGAGCCTGCCGACTTCTTGCAGGTTGTCCAGCCCTCGGAGCGGCTTGGCCATCACGAAACAGCCCACAAGCTCATGCGCCTCTGCGGGCAGGTTACGCGCTATGCCCGCATTACTGGCCGAGTCAAATACGATGTGGCCGCGGGACTGACCGAAGCGTTGACGCCGGTGCAGACAACGCATTTTGCCGCCGTTACCTTGCCAGACGATATCGGCCAGCTTCTGCGGGATATTGACGCCTACGTCGGCTACACCTCCGTTGTTTATTGTCTGAAAATATTACCCTACGTTTTCACCCGTCCCTCTGAATTACGGCTGGCACACTGGAGTGAATTTGACTTCAAAAACGCCACATGGATTATTCCGGCCTCGCGCATGAAAATGAGGCGCGAGCATGTGGTGCCGCTGTCAAAACAGGTGCTGGCATTGCTGAATGAGCTTCATGTTTATACCGGCAGCGGAGAACTGCTTTTCCCCAGCGCCAGAGCGCAGACAACGCCCATCAGCGACGCCGCTCCTTTGGCCGCCTTGCGGCGCATGGGCTATGGCAAGGAAACCATGACCCTGCACGGCTTCCGGGCAATGGCCAGCACTCGCCTCAATGAGCTTGGTTTCCGGCCTGATGTCATTGAGGCACAGCTTGCCCACAAGGAGCCGGATACGGTGCGGCTGGCCTACAACCGCGCGGAATATATGGATGAGCGGCGTCAGCTTATGCAGAAATGGGCCAATTATCTCGACGCCTTGCGCTCCGGTGAAGTCACAAAACGATAGTCAGGGAGAAGATAGCCATGACCGACAACATTCATTCTATGAAAAGACCACAAACCACAGAAAAAGATACTCGCGTCATCATTGGCAAAATATCCGAAGATGAGCAAATTACCGTCGCAGATACCGGCTGGAGTGAAGAAACCAAAGACTGCATGAGACAGCCGGTTATGATGACATGGACATGATCCGGGCATGGTATAGCTGAAAAATATGCCATTTGCCCAGACAGGCGGCACGGATGTTTGCAAATCGGCATTACTCCATGATGCCGCAAATTCGCGCCGCCTGTTTTTATATTGTCTGAACTCGGCGTTTGGTCTATTTCTTCGTCCATGTTGGACCAGCAAAAAATATCCATCGGCAGGGTACGGGAGGCGTATCGGCTGACCGCAAATGAAGTTGAAACCGTCATTCAGGCGATGTGGCCTCATGCTGTTTTTCCTGCGGAATTATGGCGCAGAGCGCATGAAGCCTACTGGAAAGACTTTGCTGACAGTAATCAGGCCGTATACAACATAGCAAGTCCTGTTTTACCGCAACCATGCCTGTCAGATAAACGTCTCTACACCTATTTGTTTGGGTGTGACATAATGGATTTTTTTAGAAAACTTTCGTGGAATATCCATGTCAATGCCTTGCAACAGGGTTTCAAATACATCCTGGAAGAAACGTATGATGAAATTGACAAGGTATTTCCTGAAGAAAGTGAGTTTCTGTTCCATGCTCTAAAAAGGCTTGAGACAGAAGATTTCTCTGACCAATACTCGCCTGAATCTCCCCTGTTTGAAGAACCAATATTGACTATACCAGCATCAAGCTATCATTTCATCTCGCATATTTTTGTTGATACAATCCTTGTCAACCGGGATGATACCATCAGATTTCTCCGCAATTATCCCTTGCACAAGGAAGTGAAGGGCATCACTCGTGCTCTTGTGGAATCCATTCTCAAGGCCATGCCACCAGAAACCATTCCCCCTGAAATTCCCAAATCGCAAACGGAGCCGCTTACCGTGGAAGAAGCCGAAGGCGGCAGGCTTACCTTCCGGATTCCGGCCACTGTCTGGAGAGGAAAGCCGGATCATGCCGTCCGCGACGCCATGAAAGATACCTATCCTCGTGCCGTGATCGCGTATGTGCTGTTTTACTGGTGTGGCCCAGACAATTCCGAAACCGGGCACAAGACCCAGGTGGGCAGAAAAACGCAGATGGGCCGTCTGTTCACTGAAAAAGAATACAGCGATCCCAAGTCGTATCGAAACCTGATGAACTCCCTTCTCGAAGAAGCGGCCGCCTACACTATCGTCAAAGGTTGATTTTTCACCTCCATTTTCCCGCATTCCCGCATTTTCCCGTCTTTTTCCCGCCAAATTCCCTCACGGGTCTTTTTCCGAACGTGCCAGAATCTCCTGAAGACCAACAACCTTCAGGAGGTTTTTTCATGGCTCAACGCAAACCGTCATTCCCCGAATTCGGCTTTGTTCGCTTGCCCCAAATTCTGGCCTGCATTCCTGTCTGTGAAAGCGCATGGTGGGACGGCTGCCGTTCCGGCCGCTTTCCAAAACCTGTAAAACTTGGCCCCCGCACCACAGCTTGGCGCGTTGAGGATATCAAGGAGCTTATAGAACGCTTGAGCAACGGTGAAGACAATGTCAGGTAGCTCAAGCCTTCATGCCTATGCTTGGAGGCCGCAATGAGCGCCGACATTCTGCACAGCTTTGCCGAGTGTCTGCGTTCAGCGGGGCTGGAGGTCGAAGCCGTTTTGGCCGACGGCCTCCTGCACCGTTGCGGCACAACGGACAGGCCTCATCGCAAGGACGGCGCATACAAGGCATTTCTGGACGCTCCGGCTTCCATTTGGTGGAAAAACTGGCGCACCGGCGATGAAGGCACATGGACGCTCAAGCCGGAAAAGGAATTCAACGCCGTCCAGCGTAAGGCTCTGCGGGAACGCATTGCCGCCGCAAAAGCCGACACCAAGGCCGAGCAGGATCGCCACTGGAAAGCCGCCGCCAAATTGGCAACCAGTATCTGGAACCATGCCAAGCCCCCCGAGGATGACCATCCCTATTTGAAACGAAAGGAAGTACCGGCCTTCGGCTTGCGGCAGACGGAGGACGAGCGGCTCATTGTTCCGGTATTCAATTCCTCCGGCAAAATCCAAAGTCTGCAATTCATCCTGCCGGAAAAGCTGACAAGCGGCTCAGACAAGTTTTTTCTCAAGGGCGGTAAAACGTCCAGTGGCTTTTTTTCGCTTCCGGCAAAGAGCGGAACCAAGGACGGCCCGTTGCTCATTGCCGAAGGGTACGCCACAGGGGCAAGCCTGCATCTGGCTACCGGATACGCCGTGCTGGTTGCCTTCAACGCCGGAAATCTGGAAGCCGTAGCCCGCACAGCCCGTGCCGGGTATCCGGATCGGGAAATCATTCTTTGCGGGGACAACGACTGTGAAACCGTAAAGCCCGACGGCACGCCGTGGAATCCCGGCAAGGAAGCGGCCTTCAGAACGGCGCAGACTGTGGGCGGCAAGCTGGCCGTCTGTCCCGCTCATGAAGGCAAGGCGACGGACTTCAACGATCTGCACCGACTGCGCTCCCTTGGAGTAGTCCGGACTGTTGTGGAAGCGGCACGGAAACAGGATGCCGATTGCCCCATGCCGGAAGGCTTCTTTCTTGTGCCGGAAGGCAAGCGCGCCGGGCTGTACAAGCTGGGCATGAAGCCTGATGGCGAGATGAATGAAATCCGCATCGGTCCTCCGCTCCATGTGAAAGGCATGACTCGCGACAGTGAAGGCAATGAATGGGGCCTCATGCTCGAATGGGCTGATCCGGACGGAAAGAAACACCGTTGGCCCATGCCCATAGAACTGCTCTTTCGACAGGGTGCGGACTGGTACAGCGCCCTGGCTTCCGGCGGCTGGTTCGGCAATCCCGCCGCCAGAAAAAAGCTTGTGGACTTTCTGTCCGCCGTCAGACCTGCCCGGCGCATCCGTTGTGTTCCCTGTACCGGCTGGGACAATGCCGCCTATATCCTGCCGAACGCCGTGTACGGTGACACCTCCAGCGCGAGCGTGGTTCTGCAATCCGCGCATCACGACCATTTGTACCGCACCGCCGGAACCCTGGACGGCTGGCGGGAAATCGCCGTGCTTGCCGTCGGCAATTCGCGCCTGAGTTTTGCCCTGTGCGCGGCGTTTGCCGGGCCGTTGCTCCGTCTGGCTGGTCTGGAGGGCGGTGGTTTCAGTTTTGAAGGCGGATCATCATCCGGCAAGACGACAGCCTTGCAAATAGCCGCATCGGTGTGGGGAGGCCCGGAACACGTCCGAAGCTGGCGCGCCACCGACAACGGCCTTGAGAATATCGCTGTTCTGCACAACGACAATGTGCTGATTCTGGATGAGGTTGGGCAGGTCAACGGCAAGGTTCTGGCGGAGTGTGCCTACATGCTGGCCAACGGTCAGGGCAAGGGCCGTTCCAGCCGTGAAGGCAACCTTCGCAAGTCCCATTCATGGCGCCTGCTCTTTCTCTCCAGCGGCGAACTCGGCCTTGCCGACAAGCTGGCTGAGAACGGTCTGAAATCCAGAGGCGGACAGGAGGTGCGCTTCGTGGGGCTGCCCGTGGACGCATCCATGCTCACGGCGTTGCATGGTTTTCCCCATGCCGGAACCGTGGTCAACCGTCTGAAAGAAGTGGTCGCCATTCATTACGGCCATGCTGGCCGCGCCTTTCTGCAAAAGCTGGTGGAACCCGACACCATGAAAATGGTTTTGTCCGAGTTGCAAACAGCCCTTGCCAATACGGTCAATCGTCTTGCGCCCGCCGGAGCGGATGGACAGGTGCGGCGTGTGGCCCAACGCTTCGCTCTCTGCGGTCTGGCCGGAGGGTTGGCCGTGCAGATGGCGATTCTGCCCCCTGACTTTGACGCTCCGGGCTGTGCCGAACGCTGTTTCCATGACTGGCTGGCCGCTCGCGGCGGAATAGGCGCTTCCGAAGACGCCGCCATTCTGGCCGCTGTACGCCTGTTCATCGAACAGCACGGAGCAAGCCGCTTTCAGGACTTGGACACCCAAATGTCCACCTGCGTCAATCGCGTGGGCTTTCGGCGCACACGCAACGGCATGACCGAGTATTTGATTCTGCCGGAAAGTTTCCGGGCCGAGGTTGTCAAAGGGTACGATGAGACAAGTGCCGTGCGTGTTTTGCGTGAGGCGGGCTGGTTACGCACCCCGTCCAAAAACAGGCTGAAATCTCAGGAGCGCCTTCCCGGCCTTGGCCGTATGCGCGTCTATACCGTGTGCTTGCCGGATGACCCGGACGAAGACACCTCTCAAACCTTACCTGATTGAACGGTGACAGTGGTGACAACGGTGACAAGGCTATAACCACAAGGGTTCTCGCCTGTCACCACCGTCACCGCCGCGTATGCGAGTGGTGACAGCCGGAAAGCCTTGCCATTGTTGGATTGTCACCACTGTCACCGTTGTCACCATTGAAAATAAGTAGGAAGAAATGGATATGTCCTTTCTCGTTTTACATATGGATAAATTCAAAAAAGACGCCATTCGCGGCATCCAGTCGCACAATCGGCGCGAGCGCGAGAGCCACAGTAATCCCGATATCGACTATACCCGAAGCGCCGGAAATTACGATTTATGCGAAAACCCGTCCTCCCATTATGCCGAAGCCATCCAGAACCGCATTGACGATCTACTCATGGTCAAAAGTGTCCGCAAGGATGCGGTACATCTGTGCGGCCTGATTATCAGTTCAGACAAGTCGTTCTTTACACGAATCGGCAAGGCGGAAACCAGACGGTTTTTCGAGGAGAGCGCAGCCTTTCTGACCGACTTTGTCGGCAGAGAAAACATCATCTCCGCAATGGTTCACATGGACGAAAAAACGCCGCACATGCACTTTCTCCATGTGCCAGTGACGCCGGACGGACGGCTCAGCGCCAACAGCATCTATACCCGCGCCAGTCTGAAAAAGTTGCAAACCGAATTGCCTATCTATCTGCAAAACCGTGGCTTCGACATTCAGCGCGGGGTCGAGCAGAAACCGGGTTCAGCGAAAAAGCATCTGGATACGCGGGAGTTCAAGCAGCAACAGGAAGCCCTGAACAGCCTGATTCTGGAATCACAAGAGATTGCTCAAAATTCCCGGAAAATCATTAACGATTTGGAACAGCGTGAAGAAAAACTGAAAAAAAGCGTTGAAGAGTACAAGCGGCAGGCCGGGGAAGCAGAAAAGGTTCTTCGGGAAGATTCTGTTCTCCCGAAGGCATCCCTTTTCAACTACCAATCCGTGCTGAAAAAAGCGTTCTTCATCATTGCCGAACTGAAAAAGGCGCTTGCCGTCAAGCACCTCATTCAGGAGCAGAAGGAATGCCTGCAACGGGAAGTGGATGCGTTACGCAAAAAACAAACGCAGCTTGAAACGGAATATGCGGTTCACAGGAAGCAAAGCTGTGCGGAAAGAGAGGAACTGAAGGCACAGTTGAAAAAAATGAAAGCGATTATGGCAGGGTATCGGGAATTTTTGCTTCAGCCGGAAATCCGGCCGCAACATCTCGACTTTGTGGAGCGCAAGCGGGCTGAGCAGCTCCAGCGCCGTCAAGAAGAGGAACGGCAACGGCATGAGCAGGAAGCGCGAGAAAAGGAACGTCGTCAGGCTCAGCCTGTCCGTGGCATGAGAATGCGCTGACCGTCCGCCGGGAGTCTCGGCTCAAAGGTGAGCCATAGCCCACTATGGTTTTCTGGCGAAAACCAGTGGGCAAGCGTGCCGCTTGACCGCCAAAGGCAAAAGACAAATCGGTGACACCCCCGTCAATCACAGGAGAAAAAATCATGAATATCACAGCCAGTCAACTGAAGGAAATCCGACAAGAGTTCGCCAGACTCAAGCCCGCCACCGTCACGCTGGACGGAAACCGCACTATAACCGTGAAGCAGGCTATTTTCACTTTGGCCCCGACGCTGGAGCGAATGAAGAAGCGCGGTTTCGACACACAGGAAATCGTCGAAAAGTTGCACGAAAAAGGAATTGAGGTGAAGCCCCAAACCTTGACTAAGTATCTGACCGAAGCCCGACGGCAGCGGGAAGGCCAGAAAGCCAGGAAGAGAGACACGCCCCCGCCCGCCTCCGAAACACGAACGACGAGCTTCATTGTTGCTGATACCTCGGATGAGGAACTGTGAGCAAGAATCCACTGAGAGGAGAGACCATCATGGCAGCAGTTCACAGATATACTCGTGTATCCTGGATCAGAACGAAGCCGCCAGTGCATCGCTTTGAATAGTAGTCCATACCGCTAGAATTACGAAGATATGGCCGGGCGACCGGCCCTGCATGATGAACAGATACTGCCTTGACAGAAGAGCAGACCAAACTGCCGTCCGATATGAATTGACGAGGGCTTTTTTCTTACCTAAAAAGCGAAAAGGAGGAAAAACAGTTGCCCCTATCACCGTTTCATGCGCTGTATAAAGCCCATAAGCTTTCAAGCTACGCCTTTGGTCAGGACAGGCTAACGGCTGTTTTTGCGTCCTCTGATATTGAAGTCTATCCCTACCAGATAGCCGCCGCGTGTTTCGCCTTGCGTTCGCCGTATCTGAAAGGCGTTATCCTGTGTGATGAAGGTTCTTTGGGCAAGACATATGAAGCCCTGTTGATCATCACGCAACTCTGGTACGAGGGCAAAGACCGGCTGTTGCTCATTGTACCCACGCCCTTGCTCTATCAATGGTACGAGATCATTGACAAAAGTTTCTCCGTTCCCTGCTTTACGTTGGATTCCAATCCGGCCGATGAAGAAGAGCAATGCAAGGGCAACAGTCCTTTTTTCCAGGATGGGATTGTTCTGACCACCTACGACATTGCGGCGCAAAACGCCGAGCACATCGCCAAAGTGCAATGGGATGCGGTTATTTTTGAAGAAGCCCACCACCTTCGCAGGATATATGCGGACACCAACAAGGCCGCCGGTGTTCTGAAAAACGCGGTCGGCGACGCCTTCAAGCTCCTGCTCACGGCCACGCCTATGCAGAATTCCATTATGGACCTGTACGGCCTGATTCATTTCATTGACGAGACCGTGTTCCCGGATGAAAAAACGTTTTACGAGCGTTATTTCCGTAAGCCGGAAAACTACCCGGAACTGACCGATAGGGTAAGCAGGTTCTGTTTCCGTACCACCAGACCGGAAGTGACGAACTACGTCAAAATTCCGGATCGCATTCCCGTCACCGCTGAATTCACGCTCACGCCTAGGGAACAGGAACTTTATGATCTGCTTGATGCATATGTTCAGAGGGAAAACAAGGCCGCGTTTCCGCACATGGACCAGTATGATCTGGCCCTCATGCTCTTCCGTACTTTTTCCTCTTCCACCTTCGCTTTAGACAAGCTGTTGCGTGGCGTCATCCGAAGGATGGAATCCAGCTACGATGCGGAGAGCGGACAGGTTGCCGCTGAACTTTCCGAACTTCGGCACATGCAGGCTTTGGCCGCCGGTATCAAACAGAACGCCAAGGCCAAAGAACTGCTTACAGGCTTGAAGCAGGGGTTTGTCCGGCTCAAGGAGCTTGGCGCGCAACAAAAAGCGCTGATTTTTACCGAAAACCGGACCACGCAGAATTTTCTGTTCTCCCTGCTGGACAACGGCCCCTACAAGGGCAAGGTTCTGACCTACCACGGCGGAAAAACCCGTGAGTATTCCATCATGGATCGTTTTCGGAATGAGGCGAAAATCCTCATTTCCACGGATACCGGGGCGGAAGGCTTTAATCTGGAATTCTGCTCCTTTGTTATCAACTATGATTTGCCGTACAACACTCTGACGATTGAGCAGCGCATCAACCGTTGCCACCGCCAGGGGCAACAGTCGGACGTGCTCATCCTTAATTTCCTGAACCGTAACAACTTTGCGGACGTGCGCACATTGGAGTTGATCAATAAGCGCATTCTGCAATTTTCCGGCATCTTCGGAATGTCTGACAATGTAATCGGCAATTTCAACAGCAACATAAGATGCGGATTTTCCGAAGAGATTGCCACGGCCCGGACCAGACAGGAGATAGATCACATCCATCAAAGTACGCTGAAGCAGTTTGAATCGGAAAACAAACAGCTGGTGCGCCAGGCCAAACATTCCCTGTTCACTTCCTTCACGAGGGACATAGCGGAAAAGGTCCACATTACCCCGCACTATATCGAATCCAAGGCCAAAGAGATTGAAGATGATCTCTGGTATGTCACCCGCTGGTTCTTTGAGGGGAAACAGGGCTTCCGTCTGGATGACGAAACCCGCACGGTTTCCGTCACCCGCCTTCCGCCCCCTAAGGTATTCACCGGCAAAGCGCTACGCCGCACGGAATACAGTATGGCGAAAGGCTATCAGCCCCGCTCCGGCCGCCACACTGTCACCGGTTCGCTCGCCAAGGGCATTTTAGGCGAACTCTTCTGGCGCGGCATTCCGGAAAGCGGGAGCATTGTTGTGGACGCGCGCGTTGAACCATGCGAGCTTGCATTGTATGAAGTCCAGGTCCGGCCCAAAGGAAACTTTTGGGGGGGATACTCCTTTTATCCGCTGGTTGGGGAAACCCGTTCCGGCCGCATGCTTTCCCATGACGAATGCGCCGCGCTCATGGCCTTGCCGGTGCTGAATGCCTCCATGCACGGAGAACCTGTGGGCAGCCGCAACCGCCATTTGCGCCCCACAATGGAGCACAAGCTGGACAGGCTCATTTCCGGCGAGGATTTTATCCGTAAGGTGCTCTCCGAAACCGATTCAGCGGAAAAAGAGGCAGTCAACGCTTTGAAAAACAAGGCAGCCGAGTGTAAAGTCGGCCTGGAGCGCGGGCTGGACAGCCTGCATTTTCAGGTGAAAACGGCCAAGTCCGCTTTGGAAAAGGAACTTTCGCGCATGGAGCGAATGTCCCTGCAACGCAGATGTAGCAAGCTGACGCTGGAATTAAAACAAGCGGAACAAAATCTATTCGCTCAACGTTGCAAACTGGACACGGAATTGGAAGAGCAGATACAAAAACTCTTGGGCAACGCGCAACTTACCGCAAAGATTGAACGGCTGTTTGTGGTGCGGGTAAGCGGCACTGCATAATTTTCAGGATACCCGGTGATACGCATGGAAAAACTTGACGGACTCTCCAAGGACATCGAACAGACCGAACGCGAAAAACTGGCTTGGGTCTTCCCGCAGTGCTTTGTGGAAGGCAAACTGGACATCGACAAGCTGCTTTCCCTGTGCGGCGAGTATATCCTTAAGGATTTCGAGAAGTACGAATTCACTTGGAAGGGCAAGAGTGAATGCCTGCCCCTGGCGCAACAACGCTCCACGGCCACGCTTCGTCCCTGCCTGGAAGAAAGTGTGAATTTCGACACCACACAGAATCTCTATATCGAAGGCGACAACCTGGAAGTCCTGAAGCTGTTGCAGACCTCGTATTTCCGGCAGGTGAAGATGATCTACATCGACCCGCCGTACAACACGGGCAATGATTTCGTGTATGAGGATGACTTTAAAGACCCACTCGAACGCTACAAGGAAGTGACCAGTCAGACCACCAAAAGCAACCCGGAGAGCATGGGGCGCTTCCATACCAATTGGCTGAACATGATGTATCCGCGTCTGCGGCTGGCCGCGAATCTGCTGCGGGATGACGGGGCCATATTCATTTCTATTGATGATGGTGAGCAGGCCAATTTGCGCAAGCTCTGTGATGAGGTGTTTGGCGAGGAAAATTTTGTTGCCAATATTATGTGGCAAAAGCGATATAGTCCTGCAAATGACCATAAAACAATATGCCCAATGCATGACTTTATTGTGGTTTATCGAAAATCAGAGGCTTGGGAACGAAATCTATTAGCCAGAACGGAAGAAAACGATAAACAGTACCGCTATGAGGACGAAAGAGGAATCTTTCGTCCTGATAATTACAAGTGCAATAAAACAGCGGATGAACGTCCCAATTTGTATTATCCGATAATACACCCCCAAACGGGAGAAGAGGTTTGGCCCTCCCGTGATGCCGTTTGGCGTTACTCTAAAGAACGCCATGAAGAAAACGTCAAAAATAATTTGGTGTTCTGGGGTAAAGACGGCACCGCTCGTGTGCCTTCCTTCAAGCGGTATCGTGACCAACTGCGCGGTGGTGGCGGAATGGTCCCCGGCTCATGGTGGCCTTTTGAATTTGCCGGGCACAACGATGAAGCGGCAAAGGAAACAAGTGAACTGATAGGAAGCAGAGTATTTTCCACTCCCAAGCCTGTCCGCCTTGTTGAAAGAATGCTGCAACTATCAACCAATCCTCATGATGAAGATATTATCCTTGATTTCTTCTCCGGCTCCGGCGTTACTGCCCATGCAGTCATGCAACTCAATAAGGAAGACGGTGGGGACAGGCGATTCATTCTCGTGCAGCTTCCAGAAATCTGTGATGAAAATAGCGAAGCCTTCAAAGCCGGTCATAAGACCATCTGCGAAATCGGCAAAGAGCGTATCCGCCGTGCAGGGCAAAAAATCCAAGCCAGTCTGCACAAACTGGACAGCGATAAAACGGATCAGTTCCGGTTGGACGGCGGCTCCGCGCAAAGCGAAGCAAAATCCCCCCTCGACACCGGCTTCAAGGTCTTCAAGCTGGATTCCTCCAATCTGAAAACCTGGGACAGTACCCCGTTCCCGGAAGATGATCTGCTCTCAATCAGCAACCGGCTGCACAGCATGATCGATCGAGTAAAGTCCGATCGCACGGATTTGGATGTGGTGTACGAAATCATGCTCAAAATGGGCGTCCCGCTGACCCACAGCGTTTCGCCCGTGGATATATCCGGCAAAACAGCCTGGTCTGTCGGAGACTTTCTGCTGCTCGTCTGCCTGTCGGACGGTCTGACCGTGGAAATGATTGAGGAAATGGCCCACCACGCGCCGGGCCAAATCATTCTGGCTGAAAACTCCCTGGCCGACGACACGGCCATGTCCAACGCCTATTACATCCTGCGCGACAGGAATATCGAATTGAAACTGGTTTAAGATCGTTCCCCGGACGAGGTGCGCATGAGCAAGTGTATCGAGTGCAATAACTGTGAAGGGCATTATGTGGTGCGTTTGAGCAAATATGGCTATTTTGCGGGTTGCTCGGAATATCCCCGCTGTAAATCCACTCTTAAAATTTACGAGCTCGCCCACGCATACATTATGAAATACGGTCTGAACCTTTACGGTTGGAAAAAATCTTGTTGGAAGTGCAAGCTGGATACAGTGGTGTATTCCTATTTTCTCTACTATGAAATGGAAGAAATCGAAGATGTTTTCTGTGGCGTGCATGGAATCGGTCTTGGCGATATTCCTTGTATCGACAAAATAATCAGCGGTAAGTACCCAAGCATAACCATGAGTTACAGCAAGACCACAAAAAGCAGTTATATGGCTAATACTTGCCAGCATTGCAAAGCTCTGCAAGGCAGAAATTACGTTGTTCATGATCCCCATGAAATCATCCAGGATTTATGGCATGAGCACACTATGGAAAAATACCTTGTCGAAACTATCAAGGTAGACGATGTAAATTTGATGGCTGAATTAAAGGAATGTGTTGAGCTGTCATGAAACTCAAATTCATCAAACAACCCTTCCAGACCGCCGCCGTCAATTCCGTGGCCGATCTGTTCATCGGCCAGGAAAAAAAGACCGCCACCTTCTCCATCGTCCGGGGTGAACGCCCGACCCTGCTGGAAAACCAGTACGGCATCGGCAATGCCTTGCTCATTGATGACGCCGCCATGCTCGCTAACCTGCGGGCCATCCAGAAACGCAATACACTGCCGCAGAGTAGCGCCCTGGAAGGCAAACAATTTAGCGTGGAAATGGAGACAGGGACCGGGAAAACCTATGTTTATACCCAGACCATATTTGAGTTGAACAAGCGTTTCGGCTTCACCAAATTTATTATCGTGGTGCCGTCCGTGGCCATCCGCGAGGGCGTATACAAATCCCTTCAAGTTACCCAGGACCATTTCGGTCTGCTCTACAATAATACTCCCTCCCGCTACTTCATTTATAACAGCGCCAGGCTGTCCGATGTGCGCCAGTTCGCCACCAGCGCCAACATCGAGATCATGATCATCAACATTGACGCCTTCAAAAAGGCTGAGAACGTCATCAATCAGGCCCAGGACCGGCTGAGCGGCGAGAGCGCCATGCGTTTTATCCGCGACACCTGCCCCATCGTGATTATTGACGAACCGCAGAGCGTGGACAACACGCCCAAGTCCAAGGAAGCCATAGCCTCCCTTAATCCGTTCTGCGTTCTACGCTATTCCGCCACCCACCGGGAAAAGGTCAACCTGCTGTTCCGCCTGACGCCGGTTGACGCCTACCAAATGGGGCTGGTGAAACAAATCTGCGTGTCCTCCAACCAGGTGGCCCACGGCTTCAATAAGCCCTACATTAAATTGCTCTCCGTGACCAAAGACCACAAGGGCTACCGGGCCAAAGTGGAAATGGACGTGCGCGGCAAGGATGGCAAAGTGGCCCGGAAAAACGTCACCCTTAAACCAAATTCAGACTTGTTTGTCCTATCCGGCCAACGTGACCTTTATGAAGGTTACGCGGTGGTGGGTATTGACTGCACACCGGGTTATGAATGCGTTGAATTCGGCAATACGGAGTTTCTCGAACTTGGCCGGACCATCGGCGGCATTGACGAGAACATTATCAAACGAGCCCAAATCCGCCGCACCATTGAAGTGCATTTTGAAAAGGAGATGCGCTTTGCGAAAAAGGGCATCAAGGTGCTGTCCCTGTTCTTCATTGACGAGGTAAAGAAATACCGCACCCCGGAAGGCGGAAGAGGACCTTATGCGGAAATGTTCGAGGAGTGTTACCACGAACTTCTGAATCTGCCGAAGTACGCTGAACTTAAGGAGCGGTTCCGCAATCCGGTTGAAAAAGTGCATGACGGTTATTTTTCCCAAGACAAAAAGGGCAATTACAAGGATACCAGGGGCGACACGCTGGATGATTACACCACCTACAACACCATTATGAAGGACAAAGAGCGACTCCTGTCGTTCGAGTGCCCCTTGCGCTTCATCTTCTCGCACTCGGCCCTGAAAGAAGGATGGGACAACCCCAACGTATTTCAAGTCTGCACCCTGATCGAACAGAAATCCGCCTTCACCTGCCGCCAGAAAGTCGGGCGCGGCCTGCGCCTGTGCGTGAACCAGGACGGTGAGCGTATTGAGGACAAGGATATCAACCTGCTGCACGTCATGGCGAATGAGAGCTTCGCCGAGTTCGCGGCCACGCTCCAAAAGGAAATCGAAGACGAAACCGGCGTGAAGTTCGGCGTCCTGCAACTGAGTCTGTTCGCCGGGATGACTTATACGGATACAATTGAGGAACAAAAGATTCTTGAGCCGGAAGATGCGGCCCGGATCGTGTCTCACCTGGAAAAGCAAGGCTACATCTCGCCTGAAGGTCAAGCACAGCCTACCCTGCAAGTCGCCGTTGAAAAGGACTGCCTGGAATTGCCGAAAGAAGTGGCTGCGGCCACGGTGGAAGTCGCCAAAGTAATCACAACGGCCACGGCCAAGGCAGCGCCGGTTACGGCGGCAGCCCTGAAATCCGCTTTATCCGGCACGATCTATACGCGCACCGTGCGGACGGAAAAGACCATCTCCTATGAGGACGCCCAAGAGTTGCTGAACCACCTGCAACAGAAGGGCTATACGGATAAAAGCGGTAAAATCAAGGATACGCTGAAAAACGCCCTGAAAACCGGAACCCTGGATTTGCCCGCCAAGTTCGAAGCTGCCCGCGAAAAGTTTGAGCAAATTATTGCCAATGCGGACAGACGCCCGCCGCTGCGGGATGCCTCCAAGGATGTCATGGTCAAGCTGAAAAAGCAGGTCACGGCCTCGCCGGAGTTCTTGGAACTATGGAACAAGATCAAGCAAAAGACCACCTACCGGGTGAACATCGACAGCGCCGCCCTGATCAGCCAATGTGTCAAGGATTTGCGGGATATGGAGCTCATACCCAAGGCCCGACTTGTCTCACAGACCGCGAACATCAATATCGAATCAGCCGGTGTGAGCCATCAGGAAACGGGAATGCGAACCACGGACATCCGCGACAGCTACAACAAAATGCCGGACGTACTGGCTGTCATCGGCGAACAGACCCTCACCAAGCGAGCCACGGTCTGCGAAATCCTGCTTCAGAGCGGACGGTTGCGGGACTTGAGCAACAACCCTCAGCTTTTCATTGAGCGCTGCGTGGAAATCATCCGCAACCGCCGTCATCAGCTCGCCGTGGACGGCATCAGCTACCTCAAGCTGGCCGGACAGGAATACTACACCCAGGAAATTTTCGACAGCGAGGAATTGATCGCCAATCTGGAAAAGAACGCCGTGGCCGTGGCCAATAGCGTCTATGACCACATTATCTACGACAGCGACACCGTGGAGCGTCCTTTTGCCCTGGCCCTGGACAACGATCCTGACGTGAAAATGTTCTTCAAGATTCCGCGCGCGTTCAAAATCGAAACACCAATTGGAACTTATAACCCGGATTGGGCCGTGTACCTTAACCGCAACGGTGAAAAGAAACTCTATTTCGTGCTCGAAACCAAGGGCGACACTAGCCTGTTCAACCTGCGCACCCCGGAAGTCCTGAAAATCCACTGCGGCAAACGGCACTTCGCGGCGTTGGAGAACGGCGTGGAGTTGCGGGTAGCGAGAGAGTGGAAGAAGTTCAGGCTGGAGGTATGATTGCATCACCCCGATTTCTGAACCCACTCTGCACGATAGCCTTAACTTATTCTCATTGCTTGCTGTTTGCGGTGAACCGGCAGTTCCGGATGTAATGTTTCAATCAAATATGATTTTCAAAGTTTTATTTTATAATAATTTAAGATAGTTAGGCTAAGTCTCAAGTCAAGGGGAAAATGTCAGTTTGCCTCCTCCCCCGTATAATATAAAATCGACCTAAATGGTTGCGTGCTTAAAACAGACCAGAACTCTACCAATAATTCTAGTTTGTTGGTACGGACGTTGGTAGCAAAAAAAATAATATTTTTTATTTTAATTAAAACAATAAAATAGGTTTATTATCGAGTCCCCCTTCGTCCAAGTCGCTATGAGTAACTACTCATAGCGACTTATTTTTTTGTCTGTTGCCGAAGTTTGGAACCGGGCAAAAACCCCATACAAGGGAGAAACTGGGGCATTGTACTGGGGCATCGGGCCGCTAGAGATGGTGTTCACGCATCGTCTTGAAGGGCCGGGGAAAGTACAATGGACCGCCTTCCGCAATCTGCCGGAGCTTGCGCGCAACCATGCGCAAGGCCGTCAAGCCCATCCTATCTTTACCTGAACGGCAATCTCTACTATTTTCGGATTGTAGTTCCCAGAGAACTCCGCAAGCTCTGGGGACGAAAAGAAATACGCCTCAGTCTGCGCACGCCGCACCGTCGAAAGGCGAGAGCAAGGGCAATGTTGCTATTTGCGGAGTTGTCTTCCGCCATATCAGGGGGAAATATGCTGGGTCTCACAGAAATTCGGCGGCGCATGAACACTCTGCTGCAAAGCCTGCTTGAGCAGGAACATTATGATTTTTCGCAAAGACGAAGCGTTACTTTTCCAGACTGATCTTCGCTCTCTCCCGGTGAATTGGCCGGTGCGCAAGCCCGTATAGTAAACGCATGGACAAATGATAAAGAAAGCTTGCGCAAGACCGCCGATGAATGCCTTCCTGAGCTTTACGCTATGGGAATATTCAAACCGGAAGAAGTTACGCCGGAAGATACGCTCGCTATCGCCAAAGCGTACCTGCAAACGCAGGTTACTATGCATAAGATCATCGAAGCACGGGAACATGGCGATTATGCTTTTGAGGAAAATTTCATCGCCAAAGACAGCAATACCGTCTCCCCGGAACTGTTTACCCGGCTGCACGAATTGAGTATGCCCAAGAAAATCGATGACAAGGGCACGATGCTCTACTCAGAAGCCATTGAAAGATACGTACACCAGCATATTGAAGATCAGGTATGGAAACCGCGCATAGTAGGAGAACACCGGCGAAGGATTGAAACATTTCTTGATGTAATGGGGGATATGCCCATCAATTCAATCCGCAGCGAAACTCTTAGAGAATTCCGGAATATTTTGCGTAAACTTCCCCCTAGACGCTCACGGGACAAACGCTATCGTGGAAAGACGGTCCAGGAAATCTTGGCTATGTCACCAAAACAGACATTGAGCAACGCCAAGGTAAATATAGATGTGGCCGCCACCTGCGCTTTGCTGAAATGGTGTGAAGGTGAAGAGTACATCAGATTTTCCATGCCCAAAAATCTGCTTATCCCGGAAAGAAGAAATGTAAAAACCCTGCGCCTTCCCTTCACAAGGGAAGATCTGGCCCTTATTTTTGCCCACCCCAAATTCAGCCAAGGCAAGTTTGTCAATGCGGCGTATTTTTGGGCTCCACTGATAGCTTTGTTCAGTGGCATGCGCCGGGAGGAAATATGCCAGCTCGCGTGCTCCAGCATTTATGAATATAAATCAAGCGGCATCTGGGTATTTGATATTGAAACCATCATTGAAGATGGTGAAGAGACTGCCGGGGTGAAAACTGAAGCAGGCAATCACATAATCCCGATTCATAAGACTCTTATTGAGTTAGGGCTTCTTGAATATCGGGATGATGTCATGAGGCATAATCACCGGCGTTTATTTCCTGATTTAAACAGAACAGGAAGAGGCATCTACGGAGCCCAGCCGGGAAAGCAATTCGGAACGATAGTCGCTGAGGTGGTTCCTGAACCGAAAGGCAAGACGTTCTATTCGCTACGGCACAACTTTGCTGATTTTTATGCAGGGCACGATTTACAGAATGCAAAATTCAGACAGCTTTTCGGGAACCGTCCTGAGACGCTTGCAGAAAAACAGTATGGCAAGCCTGCCGAACCTGACGTGCTTTACCATGAACTCATTGAAAAGCTGAATTATGGTCTGGATCTCTCTCATCTGATGGACTCCCGGTTTCGTGCCTATGCGCCTGAAAAGCGAAAGGGCGACGGCAAGCAATCCGGTAAAAAAAAGCAGAGGAGGCGCAGCATGAGCCAACTCTGCGTCACCCCCAAAAGCCGATTCTTGTTTCATCCTGTCATGCGGGCTCCAGCCTCGCTGGAGTTCGCCGGGATGCCGTGGATGTCCGAACATCTTCAGCACTATGAGCGCTGGCGCGGATTTCCCTGGTTCGCGTCACTTGGGGATGTCATGCCCAACCAACGGTATATTGTGCTTGAACCGTATGACGGCGTATACGATCAATTCAATGTCACGGAAGCCCTGTGCCGTGAAGAATGGAATGACATTTCCCCTGATACGTTTCAAAAGCTCAACGCCATACGCACCCTGACCGGTGAAAAACTCCACCGCCTGCTTACGGATATCTTTCAGGAGAACCTGACAAAAACGGACTTTTATTATCGCGCGGGTAACTATTTTATCCTTGAGCATAATCGGGCGCCGGTGTGCTGGATTTTCGGGCAATCCCTATGCTGGGGGGAGGACATCCCAAGCCTTTGGGCTCACCTCCATCAAACAAGCTATGTCGATGCGATTTACCATATCTTTGATCATCTGGGTGATCATGAAAGCACCGCTGAATTCAGCAGTGACAACAAAAAGGGCTATTGGACTCAAGAACTGACGCCACTCGCGCTGGATATCCATGCGCCTTGGCGTTTTTACTCTCCTGTCGCAATCGGCGGCGCGAGTATTTTCAACTATTTCAGAAACGGCATTCTGGTTGGGTGTTCCTGTTCAATCCCGCACACTGTTTTTGGAGAATTGAGGACCTTTTTCAGCCTGATGCGCCATAGCAAAACACGGCTCTTGCGCTGGTTTCCGGTTTATCCTGAAGCCGGTCTGTTTTTTCAGGACGACCTCCCCAACGAAATGAAAAATGATGTCCTGTTCATGCCGGATGAAAGCGCGGCTCTTGAAGAAGTGTATAAACCGGGGCACAAATCTGCCCGGATCGGCGTTTTCTCCTATCCTGTTCCACTGGCCTGCCCCGGAGGGCTGAACAGACTGCATACCGCCGATGTCACCATGACCGCCGGGAAGCGAGTGTACATTGTTGTGCCGGAAATGCTCCAGCAAGATGAACCTTTCTTGTCCCGAATTGAGCAGAAGTTTTCCGGCGCAGGAGCCGTGTCCGTCCAGTTCTACCCTGCCGACCAGCGGCATTCTCAGGCATTCCGCAAAACTGATTTTGATCGGGCGAAAATGCCTTCCGTCTCCGCCGGATGGGGCATTACCAAACCCGGAGAGAAAATTCCCGGTTCTGATATTATTCGTAAAAAGGTGCTCTATCCCCTGATTGAGTCCGGCCAGCTTATATGGCTGTATGGGCCGGAAAAATCCGGTAAAAGCTGGCTGGCGCGCAGTATGGCCCATGTCATCAGTTATGGCGGCACGTTCTTAGAAAAATATGAGGCGGCTACCGGCCTGAAGGTTCTTTACATTGACAGCGAATTGGAACCGGACAAGTTGGAACAGGCTGCGGCTAAGGAGCTTAAAGGTTTGGGCTTTACAGATGGGATCAAGTTTGCCCGCAAAGTTGCCAGAGCTAGGGATAACCCGTCCGGTGAGATCAACCTGTATGCCCCAGAGTGGCAAGCCTGGTTTAATGCTGTTATACCCGCGTATGACGTCATTTTCCTTGATTGCTATTATAGCCTGACAGGAAGCAGCAACACTCCAAAAAAACTGCTTAAACTGCTTACCCCTTGGAAAAGCAAAGGCAAAACCTTCATCGTCGTTGACCACACGAACAAGGAAGGGGAATTGCAGGGAGGAATCGACAAGAAACGCGCTGCGGACCTGTGCATTGAAGTTACGCCGCAAGATGAGCAGTGCGTGGAGGTTTCGTTCCCGACAGTCCGGCATCTGGGGCCGGACGATACGAATTCATTCACTCTGCACCGGATATTTGAAAACACTGTGTTCCGCTTTGAGGTAGTGGAAAGTGCCCCGGAGTCAGAACCGGTGCTCTCGCGGTCTGATTCCCGTACCGCCTTGGCCTATGTCTGGGGAGAATCAAAAGGATTACAACTGAAGGAACTCGCCGGATATCTCGGCTACGGCACGTCTTCAGTTTACGGTTGGGTAAAGAAAGTGAAGACACAACAAGGCCGCAAAGGCGGGCCATCAGCAGCGTTCGCCGCTCTGCTGGAACAAGTTCAGCGGTATGAAAGCTTCACGGAAGCTGAGCTCAGGGAAGAAGCCCACCGGCTGGTAAAGGTATAATTCACACTGGAAAATTCCAGCTTCTCATCTTCAAGCCCGGAACATGATGTGCTTATGCCACAATACGTTCCGGGCTTTTTCCAGCTTTCCGGACTTTCCTGCCTCCCCCTGTGATCGTCTGAATCCGGCGAAAAAACATGATTCATCTCTGCCGTCTCATCGGGCTTGAGCCCGTCCTGCTTGTCCTGAATCATAAAATTTTATTCCCTTAACATACTATGTGGAGTGAAGGGAATACAGGTCTGTTGCAATACGTCAATTACCGATGCAAACACCTCCTCTCTTCGCTGATTAGGGTATTATCTTTAGTATCAACAATTTTGAGTAAGGATAGAGCATATGGACATCACATATGAACAGACATTCAACGGTTATCCCATCAATACGGATAGAGAAAAGGGAATGGGGTGTTACACAAAAGGACTTGCAATATTGCAGGACAAGCTTGAGTCCATGATAGAGAACCACAGTAAGGTTCTCGTTACACGAGTCGATCTTCGGTATTCTCAAGACGGTTCAGTAGAGCCGTCATCCAAGGACTTCACCCTGTTTAACAAAAACCTCACCAGGGATCTTGACAGGAACAACATCTTGCCGGAAACCGGCAGACTCCGGGGGAAAAAGAGGAATGACTCAAACAAAACCCCCAAGCATCAGGTGGACCCGTCTGTCACCATCGTCTGTGAAAAACACGGCGAGGATAAGAATCCTCATGCACACGTTATCATCATGGTTAACGGGAACGCCAAGAGAGATCCGCGTGATGTTCAGAAAAGGGCTTCCAGGGCTTGGGAAGCAGCACTCGGTGTGGAGAACGGTTCAGGCTTGGTACACTATTGTAAAAAGTCTCATTTTCTGGACCGTACATCTCCGGAATTTCAACAAGCGGTCCACGACTCCTTTTACCATAACAGCTACCCGTTCAAAATACGAGGTAAGGAACATCGTTGTAAGAGGTCGTGGTTGGTTCGCGGAACACGGGGGAGCAAAAGGGACAAGGCGGAAAGTAGCCCATCCTAACTAGGTAACATCTATTGCCTGCGCATCACCTTAGCCGCACTCGCAACCAACTCTACCAACGCTTCCTGTCCGTCAGCAGGAAGCGTTTTCAGTATATCTGCTATTGCAGCTGATCGTTCTTCCGTGGCTTCATCATTGGTACGAAACAAATAGGCCACAGTGCATTGCAGGTTATCAGCGATGTCCTGCAAGCGGCCCATCTTCGGCGCGATGCGTCCCTTCTCCATTCTTGCCATTGCATCCTGGCTGATCTCCAGTCGATCTGCCAGTTCTTTCTGACTGAGACCAAGCCTCCGTCGCCTCTCGGATATATTTTCACCGACAATCACAGCCAGTTTATTGGTAGCCATAGAATCCTCTCGTGAATTTTTGTAACTATGCATAATCTCACGAATAGGAATTCCCTTTAACTGATTTAAAATCTTATTAATCGACTTTTTAATCTTAATCATGTAAGCTACAACCGCATACCGCAGGAGGACAACGCCATACATGCGGGCTGTACGCACAGGATGCCTCTCTATCTGGTGGGGGTTGTTGTTTTTTTGCTGTGCCTCACGGCATGGCCGAAATTGGACGCCGAAGCAGACACGCACTTCGAAGTGGCTTTCTCTCCGAATGGCGAGTCTCTCCAACTTATCTTGAGAGGCATCGCAGCCGCCGAAAGGGAAATACTGGTCGCCGGATATTCTTTCACCAGCAAGCCCATAGCTAAAGCGTTGCTGGCGGCGCACAAGCGCGGAGTGGTCGTGCGCGTGGTGGTGGACGCCAAAAGCAATACCGGCAGGTACACAGCAGCGAACTTTCTCGCCAACCATGAAGTGCCTGTCAGAAGGAATGGCAATTACGCCGTCATGCACCACAAATTTATGGTCATTGACGGCGAGCATGTTCAGACCGGCAGTTTCAATTACAGCGCGGCGGCTGTTTCTCGGAATGCTGAGAATGTATTGATGCTCTGGAACATGCCGGAACTTACCGGAATATATACGCGGGAATGGCAACGTCTATGGGACGAAGCCATACCGATGCCTCCGGCGTATTAACCGTTTGGGGAGGAATAGAGGATGAGGGGCATTGTGAAAAGCATCTGGGTATTATGTCTGCTATTGTCATCCTGCCTGATAGCGCAGGCAGGAGAGCCGTTCCCATGCCGATTCGATTCGTACTTTGCCGGAGAACTGGAAAGCGCGGAGGATAGGCCGGAGGGTTACCATATTGAGCTTTTGGCCGGTGGGGACAGCATGGAGTACCTCGTCCCGCAGTCTGCCCCGGAATATTACAACGCAGCACAATTCGTTCAAAAAGCGCAGCAAGCAAGCACGCCACCGGAAGGCGCATTTCTGCTGAACAACAATACAATTTGTGGATTCACGCCTTTATTCAGAGATGAAGTTGTCGTGAAATCCCATAGGCGTGATGGAGATAGATATATTCTCTCCGTATGTACTGATGAAACCTCAAATTGCTATATGTTACGGATTAGTGCCGGAAGTCCTCTGTTTAGCGATGCTGAAAATATCATCAGCATAATGAGTTCTGCTCCAACGGGAGTGGAATTCAATGACAAGTATGAAATGATGGGAACATACAGACTTGATGCCTCCCTGCAATCATATCGAAAAGCTCTCCCCAATAACTTCGGTGAACGCTTCGGGGACAGGATGCGCACCGATAACGAGGAATGGCGCGATCCGAGATACGGTTTGATATTCAAGCCACAGCAGCTATAGGGAGGGGATCGGCATGAAACGTATCTTACGGCTGTTGCTCATCTTGATTGTTGTCGTTTGGTCAGGTGGGGCCGCTCTGGCCCAAGACCTGAACGCGATCATGTGGCAAGAAGGAATTTTGTTTGGCAGGTTTTCCGTTTGTTTTGCGGATAACAATAATATGGACCGCAATTTAGGCCGCACGTTCACAGATGCCTATATTCGCTGGTATCAGGTCAACAATCCGCACATCGACATGAAAGTTCCTGTTTCCATGTTTGCTAACGGTCTTCATGCTGGTGCTGCCGAACAACAAAAATTGGGGGCTGAGGGCTGTGACGCCGTACACCAGCGCATCAGCCATATCGGACAGGTTATCGGCGTTCGTATTCCTGATGTGTCCCGGCAACCACAAGCCCAGAGCAACCATCCTTCGGCCAGCGCCGTACCGGCGGCAGCCCCTATACTCCTATGGCACTCCAACACTGGTTGGGTGCAGGGGATGTGCTCGTATCAACTGACCTTTGACGGTCAAGGCGTTTTCTTTGAAAGCGCAACCGGTATTGAACAGCTCTCTTTATCAGTGGATGTCTTTGATGCCCAGGGCAACCGGCTCGCCTCCGGTACCCTGCACACGGAACCTTTTGCGGACAGTGACGCGACACGCACCACGGTCAGTTATTGGGAGGGAGACTGCGAAGCCAAGCGCATCGTTATCTGGAAGGCGGAAGCTGTTATTGACGGTGAGACAGTAGATTTATTGAAAACAAACAGGCTGAAAATTGAAGACAGTCCTCTAAAAGAGGCTGTCGAACTCGCCATCAAACAGTAATCTGGGAGGAAGTATGAGCGGTACTGAAAACAGCAAACCGGGATGCTTGGCAGCAATTTTTGGTTTTTTGCTGCTTTTTTACACCATATATACACCTGTTTATTTTTTGATCCTCAATGACGAGGTTGACGCCGTACAGGAGGCGTCTTTGCTCGACTTTCTTTTTACTCCTCCAAAGCTCATGCTTGAAGCGGCAAATACCAAAGGGAATCTCAAGGAACTTGACAGGCTCATAGAAAATTGCCGCGACGATGTAAAAAAGAACATGAACATTGATATCGGTCAATCTTTTGAAGATGCCCTCGAAGATAATACTCGTATTACAAGGGGCAATTTTTATGAGGCTGGAAATCATGGTTCCGCTGCAAGAGTCATAACAGAGTTTGATATACAGGATGTTGGCAGAGTAAAGATGGTCAGTCTTGTGGTTCCGCGCTCATTTTTTAAGGTCGGACTGACACAGTTCGTTAAGATAGATACGCTGTCTCTCAATAATGAATGGGTAAGTAACCCGGAAGTCTTCATTGCAAAGTATGTATATGGGATAAATAATGAAAAGACGCTGAAAGCAATGTCGGATATGCTCCGGCAAATGCCGCGTTAGGTGAGACGATGAAAGCCCTGGCTGGCATTATCCTGCTTCTGATTATAGCATGTTTCAGCGGATTTTTTGAATTGTGTGGTTTCATGATTCTATTGCTCTTTGTTGGCTGGCTTGCCAAAAGGTGACTCCAACCTGATACATGGAGAGATTAACAAATTTCAAATATATATAATGCATTGAAAGAGTACAGCTTTCATCAGCCCGCTGGCGCGTATTGCGTCGGCGGGTTTTGTCATTCTTTTTTGGAGGAACTATGGAACACAGTACCTATTGTTCAACGGAAATCACGGAACTTGCCAGAGCCATGCTCAAAGTGCAGGCGGGTCTGCAACCGGCTCTCAAGGATCGGGAAAATACCTTTTCCCATTCACGTTACGCAACCCTCAACTCAGTCATGGACGCTTGCCGTGAAGCTCTCATCAGCAATGGCATCTGGCTTGCTCAATACCCTGTGCCTGTGGAAGCCGGGCATATGGGGCTTGTCACCAAACTGACCCACGCTGAAAGCGGGCAATGGCAATCGTCGCTCATGGTCATGCCCCTCCCAAAAGCGGACCCGCAGGGCTACGGCAGTGCCTTGACCTATGGCAAGTGCTACGGTCTTTCAGCGTTGCTCGGCATAGTCACAGAGGAAGATGATGACGGCATTGCGGCTGGAACGGATTCTGCCGGACAGACCAAACGGAAACGTCAAACACGACAACAAGAGACTCCTATCGCTATCGGAAACAAACCAACGACTGAAGCAAAACCACAGAACCAATCTGAGGAACATATCCTTCTTGCAACCATGCCCAAGCTTGACGGCATCATCTACAGCCTGACCACAACCCAGGACGGTAAAACCTGTATTGTGGCTTCAGGCAATACCGCCAACAAGAAGCATATTCTCTCGCAAGCCGGTTTCAAATACAGCGAGCAAGGCAAAATCTGGTGGCGTTATGCAGAGGTCGCATGACGCCAAAATCATCACATCCATAAAAGACTCGTTCGTACACGCGGAGCGGATCTTTCTTTTTTCGGAGAAATTCATGCACGAATTGTGTTCTCTTTTGAAGCAGGGATTAGCCGCCACAGGGACGGGCAACATACGTTCTGACGACCCGGATGCTCTTGCGAAGCTGAAAAGCAAACTTGCCTCTCTGGAACAGAGTCATGCGGACATGAAGGCCGTCAACGCTTACTATCACAAGCATAAAACGCTTGATGGCTACCCCGGCCTTACCGAGGAAATGCGGCGTGCTTTGGAAAGATATACGGGCATGGGATTCATCCCGACCTATCGCCTTTCCTACAACCTCGCGGAAATCAAGCGGGTGAAACAACGCATCGCCGAGCTTGAGCACCGTGCTGAAAATCCCTTTCAAGGCTGGATGTTTGACGGCTGCGAAGTGATTGCCAATGCCGAAGCGAATCGTCTGCAAATCATTTTTGCCGATAAACCCGATGAAGTGCTTCGCGGCCTGCTCAAAAAGCGCGGTTTCAAATGGTCGCCGCGCTTCCATGCATGGCAACGGCAACTAACCAGCAACGCCGTCCATGCAGCGAAAGAGATTCTGACAGCGAATCTGTAGTAACACCCCTGTAAGGAGAAGAGTGCAATTTCAGAAAGGACACCAGTTCATTTTATCAGAAAAAGGACGACTCCGACAGCGATCCCGGTCGGCGGTACGCATTGGACATTACTTTGTGACTGTGAGAGGCAATAGGCAGAAGACAATCAGCGTTGGACATGAATATACTGACGTAAAGCGACGTTTATAGCCGACTGATATTTGGGATGATGGTGCTTGAACCACTCCAGCACATCGGCATCCAGACGCAGAGTTACCGGCTTTTTGATGGGACGATACAATCTCCCGCGCACAGCCCCACTCCAGTCAAGGATTTCCGATATATCGAAAATTCTATATTCTTGTCGTCCATTTGTTTCAGATTTGTCATCTGCTCTTCAAGGGATGGGATGCTATTCTTACCCATATAACTTCCCAATATATAGAAGCAGCTACTGAAGCGGCCACTGACGCGAAGTGTGAATGACGCGCAGGATCTGGACGGTTCTCCCTTTGACCCGATACGCAAGAAAATAGGGAAGACCGTCCAGTACCAGTTCCCGCGTACCCGGAACTCTTCCGGGACGTCCTCTGTCAGCCAGCGAACAAAGTCTTTGGCCTTCCTGCCAAATACGCTCCACGACAGCTTTGCCTGCTTTCGGGGAATCCTGAGCGATATAGGTGGCAATTTCCCGCATATCCCGCAAGGCCAGACGAAGCCAATTCACTTTGTAGTATTGGTCAGCGGACATCGACTCCCCACTCAGCGAATGCAGCCTTTACTTCATCTTCGGTAGCAAAATCATCGGCATCGGCTTGGCGCACACCTTCTTCAATGGCGGCAACCTGCCAGCCTTCTTCCTCAACATAACGGCGGATGGCATCAGCTACCAGCCAAGAACGGGAGCGATCCGTCGCCTTGGCGAGCTGGTCAAGCCTGCTCTGCGTTTCTTCATCAATACGAGTAGTAACGGTGGTCATATTCCACCTCCTTGTTTGCAATGTATACATTGAAAACAAACGAGTCAAATCCAGCAGGAGAACTTATGTCCAATACCATATAAATTCTCGAAAACATCACGATTACCGATTTCGACACCGGGACTGTGTTCAGTGGCACGCCTTCAGGCAAACATGTCAAGGGCTACGCGGCCCCGTCGCCGTTCACTCCGACTGTTGACGGGAACTACATCTTTCACGAGCAGAGCCGGGACATCGTAGTCTGGTTCATTGACGCATCTGATCCGCTCTATGTTTACGGGCCGACCGGCTGTGGCAAGACGTCCGTAATCAAGCAACTCGCGGCCAAGCTCAATTACCCGGTGTTTGAAGTCACCGGGCACAGCCGACTGGAGTTCCCGGAACTCGTCGGCCATCACGTTGTGCGTCAAGGGAACATGGAGTTTGAACGGCCCTCTGGCCTTGGCAATGAAGTTCGGAGGATTGTTTTTGTGCAACGAGATGGACTTGCTCGAACCATCCACAGCTGCGGGGCTGAACGGCATTCTTGACGGTCAGCCATTGTGCATCCCGGAAAACGGCGGCGAGCTTATCGTGCCGCATCCCATGTTCCGGTTCGCGGCCACGGCCAACAGCAACGGCGGTAGCGATGAAACCGGTCTGTATCAAGGTGTGTTGCGTCAAAATCTCGCAATGATGGACCGCTTCGTGCTCTGCGAAGTGAGCTATCCCAAGCCGGAAGCCGAAGAGTTGTTGCTGGAAAAAACGGCTTCGCAACTCCCGGATGGTGTTCGCAAAAAGATGGTGGAATACGCCAATGAAGTACGAAGGCTGTTCATGGGGGAATCCGGGAACAGCTACAACACCGGCAGCATTGAAATCACCTTCAGTACACGCTCTTTGCTGCGTTGGGCAGAGTTGACCATCCGGTATCAGCCTTTGGCGAATCAGGGCATCCAGCCGGTGGCCTACGCGCTCGACAGAGCCTTGGGATTCAGAGCCTGCAAAGAGACACGGGCCATGCTGCATGAGCTGGTGCAGCGCGTCTTCACACAACAGGGGAAGAAATCGGGGGAGTGAACGGAGGCGACTCTACCGCACAGGATGAAGCCGCCTCTCACGGTTGGTATCCGGTCAATCAGCTTAAGGCTCCTCCCGTTCTCCAACGCCTGGATCAGCTTATCCCCTTCGTACAGAGCGACCCTGACTTTCTGCTCACCCTTCCCGAATACCCTCGTATCGTCCTGGAAAGCCCTTCCGTGTTAGGCGGCAAGTTCTGGCTCGGCGTAGCGATGGAAAACGGTTTGTCGGTCAGGTGGGGCAAGACGGGGACGCAAGGCACCCTGAAGCATTTCCCGCTGGACCGCTGCAAGAACAAGAACCCCCTCTTGGAACTCAAGCGCCGATTCATGAGCAAAATGAACAGCGGCTATAATCTTAATCTGCAAGAAACAAGATTGCCGTAAGGAGAAAAAACATGACGACAGACATCGCCGTTCTTGACCACCTGGTTGTGGTCAATCTCGATATTCACATCTGGACCGCCAGGAAAAAACTGGCTCCACTCGACCTTGGAGGAACGGAGCTTCCACCGGAAGATTTGGCCTCGCTCGGCAGCAAGCGTATTTGCAACCCCGAAGATTTGCGTACCTTCGGTACCCTCAAAGCCCGAGCCGTCAACTTGTTGGAACGCAACGGCATCCGTTTTCTCAGCGGATGGGCTGTGCCGGATACGCGCCTGCCGGAGATTATGCGGGAACTTGCCGTAATCCGTGACGAGTTCAATACGGCCAAGGACGCTTTTCTGCTACGTTATGACCAGTCCATGCAAGACTGGATCGCCAAACATCCGCAATGGGGCAGCATTATTGCCGGTTCCACGGTCAGCGAGGAATACGTCCGTTCGCGTATTGATTTTCGTTGGCAGGTATTCCAAGTGGCGCAACCTGCGGCTGTAAACGCTACACAGAACCTTGACAACCTTAATGACGACATCGGCCAACTTGGTGGTACGCTCTTTGACGAGGTAGCCAAGGCAGCGGGTGAAGCTTGGACCCGCTGCTATGCCGGAAAAACGGAAATCACCCGCAAGGCGCTGTCTCCCCTGAAATCCATCTACGACAAGCTTATGGGCCTGACCTTCGTGGAACCGCGAGTCGCGCCGGTGGCGGAACTGCTGGATACGGCTTTTCGCAGCATCCCCAAACGGGGAGCCATTACCGGCAGCATCCTGCTCATGCTGCAAGGTCTGGTGTCCTTGCTTCGGAATCCGCAGGCGCTCATGGAACACGGCCAGATGATTCTGGATGGACGCAAGAACAGCCACAAGATTCTGGAGTCGTTGCTCCTGGCCGAGTGCGCCGCGCAGGTGGAAGCAGAAGGCGATGCCGAAGCGGAAGAAAACGGACTGGATGAACCACTCTTTGACGGTGCGGCTTTGCCACCGGTTATCGAGAGTTGCGGGTTATGGTAACGGACACGCCACACGAACCCGGAAGCCCTTTGAGCACTGCGCTTGGAGGGCTTTCTTTTTGGAGACCCCTATGAATCCCAAACACATCATCAAATCGCTGCCCCTGCTTGCGTCCGTCCTGGGCCGCAAGTACGGGGTACAGGTACGCATCGGCGGTGACAACGCCTTCACCAACGGCAATGTGATCCAGCTTCCGAGTCTGCCTCTGGACTGCGACGAAACCTTGCTCGGTCTGGTCAGAGGTCTAATTGACCACGAATCCGCGCACATCCGTGACACCGACTTTGACGCCTTGAAAGCAGCCAATCTGACTCCGCTGGAGAAGCATCTGTGGAATATCCTTGAGGATTGGAGGGTTGAAAATGTTCTCTCCGCAATTTATCCAGGCTGCCGCGAGAACTTCCAATGGCTCATCAAGCACTTCTTCCTCCCGAAATCCAAGAAGCGCAAGCGTAAGGAACACACACCTGATCCGGCCATGCTCATCCTGGAATGGCTGCTCATTACCGTGCGCTCCTGGGATGTCGCGGAACTGAACGAGGAGCGTGATTACCTGCGAGCATCGGCTGAAATCCACTATCCCGGCCTGACGCATGAGATAGAGCCACACCTCCGGCTGATTCCACAAAACTGCGCCAGCACACTGGAAGCTTTTGGTTTCGCCTATGAAATCGCAAAAATCATCAGAAAATATGCTCGGTTCATGGAACAGCAACAGAACCAGCGGCAAAGCCAAGCGGGACAGGGAGCTTACAACGCCTCATCAGAAGCGCCATCAGACCCGTCCGGCCAGACGGACCCGGCGCAAGCTCTGCAAAGCCTGCAAAAGATCCTTTCCGCAGGTGCTGACGGCGGCATGTTCCCCGGCGACATCGGGGACAAGCTCAAGGAGGCCATTGTCGACGCTTGCGGCCAGCAAGGAGAACACATTCAGGTAGCGGTAGTGACCCGCAAGCCTACCGGACAACTGGCGCTGGATGATTTGAGCAACGCGCGCCAGAGCACTACGGCCCTGCGGACCAGGCTTCAGGCGTTAATGCAGAGTACTCGTTCCGTCAGGAATCACAGCGGCTATGTGGGTGCGCTCAACATCCACAAGCTGCACAGCCTGGCAGCCGGAAACGCCAAGGTCTTCTTGCGCAAGGGGGAACGGGTGGGAGTGAATACCGCCGTACACATCCTGATCGACAGTTCCGGCTCCATGAACGGCAAGGACATACAGCTCGCATGCCAAGCCTGCTTTGCCGTCGCGTCGGCGTTGCAGAGTATCAAGGGCATCAGCGTCGGCGTCACCACCTTCCCCGGAGAGCGCGGTGTGTATGAAGGTTCTCAGCGGGAACATTGGAAGACGGTAACGCCTGTACTCCGGCACGGTGAGAAAATGCACACCCGGTTCGCCATGTCGGGAGCCGGGAACACTCCGCTGGATTCCGCCTTGTGGTGGACTATGCAGCAGCTTCACCCCATGCCTGAACCTCGCAAAATGGTTCTGATCATTACCGATGGCCACCCGGACAACTTGCAGCTCGCGCAGACCGCTATCACTGAGGCCAGAAAGCTCGGCCTGGAAGTGTACGGAATAGGCATCGCAAACGCATCCATCCTCTCCCTTCTTCCCGATACCAGCAGCGTCATCAACAGCATCGCGGAACTCGCTCCTTCCATGTTCGGGATGCTGCAACGCGCTCTCATCGCCGGACATCCGGCAGCCTGACTCTTATCAACAAACTGAACTCGCAGCGTCAGGCCCTTCAGCCTGGCGCTGTTCTTTTAACCATCAAGGAGGTGTTCGTGAAAGAACTCGTACCAGCCTGCCCACGCTGCAACACAAATAAATTCGTGGTCAGGGACAGGATCGCGGAAAAAGCGGGGACCATCGTCGGTGGAGCAGTCGGAGCAGGCAGCGCCTACGCCGGACTCAGTTCCGGCGCGACGGTTGGAGCCGTCATCGGCTCCTTCATCCCCATACTCGGCACGGCAGCCGGGGCAGGCATTGGAGCGCTCACCGGCACCTTGCTCGGCTTTCTGGCCGGAAGCGCCACCGGCAACGCGGTTGGAGAACGGATCGATGCCAAGATCCGCATGAAATACCGCTGCACAAATTGCGGCAGCGAAATCCAGGGCTGAGAAGCCTCAAACGAAAAGTAGATAGATATGAACAGGTTATTGTGGTTTGTTCTGGTGGCATCGGCGCGGGAGTTGCGGCAGTCATGCTGGAGGGAGAAGCTGAAGGCGAGACTTCTGATGAGATCGAAGAGGGACAGGAGGCCATAGAGCCACAAGACGATACGGAAGCCTCTGAAGCGTCAGCTTCATGATGAACACCCCGGAGCAGATTACCGCTCCGGGGCTACTTACTATTAAAGTTTACCGGTACCAGATAACCAACCGCATCAAAGCGCGTCAAATAAAGGCTATTACCCGCGTCCTTGGACAATTTCCACAAATCGTCAAACAAATTTTTTGACAGAAACCCACAGGAACGCTTATGCTCATGAAAAGATCAATACCCAAAACACCGTCGATAACTGGACGGCATTCACCTGAATAAAGTCTTTGAGGAACACGCTTCCGGGAAGAATTCAGATAGACCGGCACTGTAAATCTGCCTGGATTACGTTCGTGACGACGTGCTGCTCGTTCACTCCATCGACAGGCTCGCTCGCAATCTTCAAGACCTACTTTCCATCGCCACTACCATGAAAGAAAAGGGAGTCACGGTCACATTCCCACAAGGAGAAGATCGAGTTTATCGGCAATGGCACGGCAGGGAAAGTTGATGCCTTCCAGGAGCTTCAGTTACACATCATCACGGCAGTAGCTCAATTTGAGCGAGCGCTGATTCTGAAGCGCCAGCGGGAAGGGATCGCCATTGCCAAAAGAAGCGGTAAGTACAAAAATGTCGGTAGGAAACCTATCTTATCTGATGAGCAGGTAAGCGAACTCCGCGTCAAAATCGCAAATAGTGTGAGGGGGTCGGCACTGGCAAGGGAATATGGCGTCAGCAGACAGACTACCTATTGTTGTGCTAACAAACGGTTTGAACAGGGGAATTAGGCAATGCTCTAGGTTGTGTCGTTATTTATAATATAATAATCTGAAATTATTGAGAATAGTCTTTTATAGTCCGTAAAAATACTTCAATCAGTTATATTGAATTGACGACGCCTAGCTCTCTTTTTTCCCGATAAATAATTTGAGAGGGAAAAATTTTTATAAGAAAGGTGGTTAAAAACAAGTTCTTCCCTTTGGGTGATGCAATCTAATTTATGAGCTGGTTTTATGGTTGTTGGGCCTCGATTGACACTTCGCAGGGAATGTCCCCAATAGACCCCCAATTCAGGACAATTTACACCGCATATAAATAAGGCTATTCTTCCTGTAATAAAATTCAAAAAAGCACTGCCTGGACGGGAAAATAGGGAGATACAATGATCGATGTTAGCTCGACGAAGATTGAAAAATTTGTAGTCCACCATGTCGGTAACAAGTTAAGGGAGGAAGGGTATATTCTCTCTTCTAAAGAGGCCGACGGCCAGGAGATGCTTAATGAGCTTCTCCTTAAGCATTACCTACTTCCTTTATCCCAACAGACAGATCTGTTTGAATTTTTTCATGAATCGGATCTGAGTCTAAATGAGTTATATCGGTATTCTACAAATATTTTTGAAGATAAAAACTCTTTTTTAGAACAGTCATATAGCATTGCAAAACACCTTTATAGTGCATCAAATCATCCTAATATCTCTGGGGGAGAATTAATAATTATTTTATTCTCTGACATTAGGATTAATTCTTTCACAGTAGAAGGTTTAGCTGTTTTAAAAATGGAGAGTAGAGACAACTACCTAGATATTATTGGTGAACGTGGAACAATTCAATTGATAACTAAGTCTGGTATTTCACTAAATAAGATACAAAAAGGGTGCCTTATTCTCTCTAATGGGAACAATGTAATAACGATTGATACACTTAGTCAAAAAACAAAATATTGGAATGACTCATTCCTCAAGATAAAACCACAGCAGACCATTGATGTATGCGCGCGTGTCGGCGGAGCCATATTGAAATCTGTCGCCAGCAAAATCTCTGATTCACTAACGCGTATTTCCTTAAATAAGAAACTGGAACAAGAAATAGAATCCAATGATTCTCTGTCTCTAGGTGAGCTTATTAATATATCAAAAGAATTTGTAGATGAACGAACTGTTGCTGGGATAGTTGATGGAGTAAGAGGAAATATAGGTTTTGATTTACCTAATGAGTTGAAGATCGACTCCAAAGCTCTTCTTCCATATGCAAAAAAAATCAGCCAAAAAACAGAAATAACAAACGGTGTTAGCCTAATAATTTCAGATTCCAAGATTAGTATTGATGATTTTACCATTGAGAAAACGTCTGATGGTTTTCGCGCCGTTATCGATATGAGCATTAAGGAGGTAAAATAATGGGAGGAGAAAAATCAAAAAAATCTGGTGAAATTGGAGAGGCTATCGCAAAAGACTTAATTGCACTTATGGGGTGGAAATTAACTTTGGCAAATGTTTCTATAAAGTGTAACAATCAGTTGCATGTAAATAAAAAAGGAAAAAATAAAGAAAGTCATGGAGAAGACAGGGTTTATATATATCATAACCCTTTTCATGATGAATTAAGCGAGATAGTACATATTTCAGTTAAACATACCCTTGACCCCTACCCGTCAGATGTTACATTGAAAACAAAACTCAAAGAGTATCTTGATGATCTTCAAGAGACTATAGACTGTGCAAAATACAGTCCAGAGTTAAAACAAGTAACATTAGCACACGGAACTAGAAAAAACAAAAATCACTCTGGATTACTACTTTGGATTTGTAGTGCGGATGGTGATGAGAACAAAGACATAAAACCTAGTTTGGCGAATATTCGCCTAGATTACACTATTCAATATCCAGTATATTTGATCGATAATGCAAGAGCTCTTTTTATTTCAACTATTATCAAAAATGCTCAAGAACATTATAAGTCTGGGACAATTGAATTCTTTTACCCGCCAATAGGTACAACAGTCACAGCAGCAGAACCACGTTCTGGATTTTTTTTGCCCCTTGAATTGATTGCTTCCGATATTGTTCCAGTGTTACATAAGAATAACGAGCAGGTAGAATTAGTTTTCTATGCAAATCAGGTACTTACAGTTGATTCTTATACAAAACTCATATCTTACGCCTTACAATTTTCAAGTGGTCTGGTTACAAATATTCGAATAGGTATGCCAAATTATAATTCTTCATATCATGAAAATGATGCGGAAATTGCAAGAATGAAATTCGCAGATCGCCGTGAAAAAATTACGCCATTTTGTTTCAATGAGACGATCCTCAACACTACGCTCAGCGAGGATTAATAATGAAAAGCCAACTCGACTTAAATTCAAATATTCTCGCAGGATCAGAACTGAGAGTTCTACTTAATAGTGACCATATTTCATACGGCGAAATTCATGCGACCCTGAAAGAGAAAGGAATATTCATTGGTAATAGCGATAAATCTATAACTGTGCCATTGCTATCTGCTACGCTTTTAACACCAGATAATTTTTCAAGACTAATTGAGGCAAGTGTTGTTCGTGAGTCTAAACCAAAAATAAAAGCTTCTACCATACAGTTGACAGGAAAAGATTTAGACTGGTGTTTGCCCCTCAAGAAAGCTCTTGTTGATGATTGCTCCAGTTTTATTAAGGGATTGGAGAGTATAGATTTTGTTGAATCCCCAGAAGTAGTGATTGTAGGGAAAAATAAAATCCACATTCCTTACACTGTAATCAAGAAAGACTATAGTAAAGATTGGCTACAGCGAGAAATTGAATTTCATGCTGATGTATATGTGACACAAGATAGGAATACTCTTACTCTTGAATTCTCATCACATCACTCATCAAAAGAGACCGAAGCTATTAACAAAAAGATCATATCTTCTATTGTGAAGATATTGAAGCAGTTGAATTTGACAAGTGCAGAAAAGCCAGAGCAAATTAGTTTCAAATCTTTTAATAACATTGAAAGAGTTCGCTTTTTTAAGCGACTAACCTCTGGGGTACTTCCACGCCTCAATGTTGGTGGTGTTGATAATATAGACATTGTACTTGATGAAACGGCACCAGAGCTCCCACCAGATCCAAAAATCTCTTGGATGAAAAATGCTGTTAGAGGGCTAAAAATTGATGGGCAAAAACTCAATGATATCTTTTTGATTGCCGATGAAAGCTTCTATCAATATTATCATATACGAAAAATGGATGTCGAATTTACATTTAATCTAGGAGCAAACTCTGGTACCTGTGGCGTTTGTTTTCTTTTTAGTCCTCCTAGCAGAGCAGAAAATGCATATAGAAACGGAGACCTAGTGTATTCATTTTTCAAAATTTCTTATAATAATGTTGTCAATTCAGATTCAAAAAAATCTATTGAAATCACACTTAAAGAAATTGTTAAAGGATTGCTTGATAAGCATTATGCTCAAATGATTGCCGAGAGAAATTTTGCAAAGAGTTGAAGAGCTATCTAGCCCACGGCAATGAAACGGCACTAGCGTCTTATTGTTGTGGACTTACTGTTTCTTTTTCCCAACCTTACCGCGCTTATTGAAAAAACAGTACCGACCCACCTCAAACCCGTGGTTCAAACATAAGAATCATTGGATTCATCCATGAGTTCGAGTCCCAAATGAAGACTCAAATTCATGCCGTCTCAAGACCCGAGCTCACGCTCAATGTCTGTAACAGGTCACCATATGACTTTTACCCATTACCGTTCTTGACGAAAGTGGGGTATTCTGGTAGGGCATTGCTAGAAATAGCGGGAAGATTTTTTCAGTTATTTCAAGTTACTCAAGGCATAACGGTACCGAAGTGCCGACTCTCCCCTTCGCACCATTTGAGAAAACAACGGGCTGGCAGGCAACTGTCGGTCCGTTTTTCGTTTCCGCATTCGTGAAAGGCCGGGGAACCACTGGTTCCCCGGCCTTTTTTCATGCCCCCACGACATCCCGTAACCGCAGGGCTTTTTCGATGGCTCTCTGGGGCGTGAGCTCTCTGTCTGCACCGATGAACCAGCACGCCGCAGTAAAGACGGCCTCTTCCTCTTGGGAATCTTCAATGTTGCAGAACCGGAGTCTTTCGGCGAGTTGCTGCGCGTCTCCCACGGCGTCCTCAAGCGAGAGTTCCGGGTAGCGGCAGGCGATAACGCATGCGCCCGTCATGAGGTTTTTTCGTAACGCCCTCATACTTCCTCCTTATGCGGAACTTGAATATCTCCCTGTTAGGAAAGAACGGCCTTTTTGTCATGGTATCTTTCTTTTGACGAAAAGATACCCTGACATATATTAAAAATTCTATAATGATAAGAGCCTTCGTTACGATGGGCGCGTATGTCTTGCCAACGTTTTATAGAGAAGATGCCGCTCGCCAGAGTGTGATACGATGCCTACTAGAGGGGAGCTCCCGCGGTAGAGGAGGGAACGGGCTCGCGTTGTTCTGGTGAGCCCGATCCATGCATTTCCGGAAGGAGGACGGTGTGATGGATTTAGGGATGATGACGGGCAAGGGAGCCCTCCGCCTTGCCAAGCAGGAAAGCGGGTTGACGCAAAGCGAGATTGCGGATCGTCTCGGCGTTTCGCACGCCGTGACCAAACGGTATTTCAACGTCAACGACAAGTATATGCCGAGTCTGGAGATGATACCTCGGCTGTGTTCCGTGCTTGGCAACGATATTTTGATGCGCTGGATGGAGGCCCGGCTCAGGAGAGGGGAATCCGTTTGCCGGGAGGAAATCGCGGAGGCCCTGTCGCGCACCGGGGATGCGCTTGAGGGCCTCCGTGCTCTGGTGGAAGAGGACGGATCGTCTCCCGTGCGGGATGTGCAGCATGCCGTTGAACAATTGATCGTAGAATTGGGGTGTATTCAGAGCCTGTTGGCCGAACGGACCTTTTGCGACGGCAGCAGGGAACGGGCCTTTTCGGTCTGTCCGTGGTGGAAGTCCCGGAGGAAATGAACGCCCGGGCCTTTCTTCTTTTGCGGTTTCGCGGAACGGTTGCACGGATGATTCCGCTTCCCGTTTTTTTATGCCTTGCCGCCGGGAGCGGGGAAGCGTTTCGATGGCCCGTACGCCGTACTGAGAGGGTATCCTGCGCGCGGCGGAGGGCCAGAAGTTTGGAGGTTTCGGAGGCGGGGCAGAATCGGGCAAGATAAAGAGAGAATCGCGTCTGTCGCTCCGATTCGGGGGCGGTTGGAGTGTCTCCAGAACAAACAGTAAGGAGGACAGCACGATGCATTTTTCTTCAGCGATGATTGTGGCCTTGTCTCTGGCGTTTTCCGCCGGTGCCGTCCATACAGCGTCCGCCGAACCGGGCAGGGCGCAGACCATTATCCGGAGCGGCGAACAGGCGTCCGTCAAAGGCTCCGAAACGATTTTCACCGGCAACGTCCGCATCGATCCCTTGTATCCGGCAAACAACGACATGCGTTCCAGCGGCGGCAGCGTCACCTTTGAACCGGGCGCACGTTCCAACTGGCATATCCACCCCGTAGGCGCTCATCGTCACTTCGGGCGTGGGCCGGACGCAGGAGTGGGGCAAGCCGATGCGGAAAATCAGGGCCGGAGACGTGGTCCTCTGCCCCATGGGCGTCAAGCACTGGCATGGGGCCGCGCCGAACAGTTCCATGACGCATAGTTCCATCTGTGAGGAAAAGGAAGCCGGAAAGGTCGTCGAATGGCTGGAACGGGTAACCGACGCGCAGTACAACGGCGAGTAAGGGCCGGGGCGGGAATGTTTCCCACCCTTTTTGTGTTTTTCGACGAGGCCGTTACGCGGATATCCGATGAAACGCGCCGCCTCGCGGGTCCCGCTTACTGGATGTGTACCCGGCGTTGGCTCATGTCCCGGTGCGGCGGTTCACCGAACAGCCGCTTGTATTCCCGGTTGAACTGGGTTCCGCTCTCGTAGCCCACGGCCAGCGACGCGCTGCTGGCGTTGTGGTTTTCCGTCAGCATCAGGCGCTGGGCTTCGTAGAGGCGGAGCCGCTTGTGGTACTGCAACGGGCTGAGGCCGGTGATCTCCTTGAAATGCCGGTGGAAGGTGGAGGTCGCCATGTTGACGCGCCGGGCCAGCTCGTCCACCTGAAGCGATTCCCTGTAGTTCTTTCGCAGCCATGAGATCGCCTGCGCGATCTGGTTGCTCTGCGTGCTCAGAGTGTTGAGCTGCCGCAGGTCGTTCCCGCCCGGGCCGATGAGCAGCAGGTAATGGATTTCGCGGATGATGATCGGGGCGCGGACGGGAATCTGTTCCGGCTTGTCCAGCAGGTCCGTCAGGCGCAGGAAGGCGCCCAGCAGATCGGGTTCCGCGTTGGCGAGGGTAACGCCCTGACACGGGCGGTTTTCGCTTCTGACGGACGGGGGCACTTCCGCCGCGAGCTGCGTGAGCAGGTACCCGTCCAGATCGAGCGAAACGGCCAGAAACGGCTTTTCCGGCGACGGATTGAGGATGTAGAACGAACTCGGCATGTCCACGCCGGTGATGAGGTACTGGTTTTCTCCGTAGCGGTATTCCTGCGCTCCGATCACGGCGCATTTGGAACCCTGAACCACTATGGCGACGTGAGGCCTGCCGAAGCTGCAGGACGCGCAGTCGACATCCTGCTTGCGGAAAAACGTCAGTCCGTTGACGTCGGTATCGAACGTTCCGGGGTCGGGCAAGCGCCGCAGCACCGTTTCCTTGAGCTGGGCGTTGATTCTTTCCAGCTCTCTCTGATCGCTCGCTGACATGGTGAATCTCCCTGATAGCACGGAGGGTTGAAAAAACGAGGCCTCTTTTGGGGAAAACCTATCACAACTTTTCCTTTTGTGAAGGGGGGTGAGAGAATCAGGCAAAAAAGAGAGCGGATCGTATCTGTTGCCCGACGGGGAGAAGGGCTATACAGCGAGGCATGGAGAACGACAACCAAGGGAGTTCGGCTATGGAAACGCAGCGCTCCGCCGAAACGGGCGGACAGATCATCCTTCGCAACGGTTCGCAGCCCTCGATCAAGGGACCGGACGCCTGGTTCACCGGCGTGGTCCGCATCGATCCGCTTTTTCCCGCCCGTCTGCCCGCGCGGGCTTCCGGCGCGTACGTCACGTTCGAGCCGGGCGCACGGACCGCGTGGCACACGCATCCGCTGGGGCAGGCCCTGATCATCACGGCGGGCGTGGGCCGGGTACAGACGGAAGGCGGCCCGGTTCAGGAGGTGCGCCCCGGCGATACGGTCTGGTTTCCGCCCCACGTCAGGCACTGGCACGGAGCCGCGCCCGGCGTCGCCATGACCCACATTTCCGTGGCCGAGGAACTCGACGGGAAGAATGTGGACTGGCTCGAAAAGGTATCGGAAAGCGAGTATCAGGGAGACTGACGCGCCGTTCCGGGAACAGGACGTCCGCGCGGCGTTTTTTGAGGGACGCCGTCACCGGCGGCATCGGGCCGCCGTTCCGGGCGGAAGCCGGGCACCGCGACGCTGCGCGCATACGGAGAGACGACTATGGATCACGGCATTCTTTTTGATCATGCCCGCACCGCGCGGATCGGACTGCCGGAAGCGGTGTTTTGCGAAGGCAAGCCCTTTGAGGCGGTGGCGGAACTGCTTGCCGCGTTCGGCAGGGGCTCGGGGCGTCCCATCCTGTTCACGCGGCTGGCCCCGGAAGTGTTCGGGCGCATGCCCGAAGCCGTCCGGAACGCCTACGACTATCACCCGTTGTCCCGTACGGCGTTCGGGGATACCTTGCCGCCGAAGGGCAAGGGCCGGGTCGCCGTCATTTCGGCGGGCACGGCGGACGGGTTCGTGGCGTGGGAGGCGGCGCGCACGCTGGCGTATCTGGGCATCGAGCACAAGCTGTTCGAGGACTGCGGCGTGGCCGGTCTGTGGCGGCTGGCGGAGCGTCTTGAGGAAATCAATGGCTTCGACGCGGTGATCGTGGTGGCGGGGCTGGACGCCGCGCTGGCGAGCGTCATGGGCGGGCTTACGCCCAAGCCGATTTTCGGCGTGCCCACCTCTGTGGGCTACGGCGCGGCGCAGGGCGGCAGGGCGGCGCTGGCGAGCATGCTTTCAAGCTGTGCGCCGGGCGTGGGGATCATGAATATCGACAACGGGTACGGCGCGGCCTGCGCCGCCGCAAGGGTGGTGAACGGATTATGAGCGACGCAACGCACACGCACGACGAGGAAGGCATGGACCGCGAACAGGACCGCGAGCCCGCCCACGGACATCCCCATGTCCACGACCACGCGCATACGCCGCTTCACGCTCGTCACCCGCATCCGCACGAGAGCGGGCAGGAAACGGAAGGCGGCCCTGTCCTGACCATCCGGTCGCATTCCGGCCTGTCCGGGGACATGTTCCTCGCCGGGCTGCTGCGGATGACGGGGATGGAAGAAGCGGAACTGGGCGCGCGGCTGAACGCCGTCCTGCCCGATCTCGCCGGAAGCGTGCGCCTCGTTCGGCGGCAGGTGAACCACATCGGCGGCTGGTACGCGGAAGTCTCGTTGCCGTCCCAGCACGAGCACCGTACGCTTGCGGACATCACCGCGCTCATCGCCGCGGGCGGCATGGACGAAGCCGCGAAACGCCTCGCCACGGACACCTTTACGCTGTTGGCGAAGGCCGAAGCCGCCGTGCACGGCAGGAAGCCGGAAGAGGTGCATTTCCACGAGGTCGGCGCGCTGGACAGCATTCTGGACATCTGCATGGCCTGCGACCTGTTCGTCCGCCTTGCGCCGTCACGGTTCGTGGTCAGCCCGCTGCCCGTCGCGGACGGCAGCGTGGCCTGCGCCCACGGCGTCATCCCGGTTCCGGCTCCCGCCGTGCTGGAACTGTTGCAGGGCATTCCGGTCCGGCCTTTCCCGGCTGAAGGCGAAACGGTGACGCCCACGGCGGCGGCGCTGCTGCGCGCGCTCGGCGCGACGTTCGGGCCGTGGCCCGCCATGACGGTGGAAAAGACCGCGCTCGTGTACGGCACCCGCGTTTTTGACGGCGTGCCCAACGGAGCCGTATTCGCCTGCGGCCCGGCCTATATGGTCCGGTAGCTCTTCGGCGGAAAAGCAGGGAGCAGCGTATGGACAGCGCCGTTGACAAGAAGGTTTCGGAAGAGCTTGCGCGCCTTGAAGGCGTCTTGCGGGGGCTTGCCGACCGCAATCGGTTTGCACTGGCCTATTCCGGGGGGCTGGACAGCCGTTTTCTCGCGCACGCGGCGCGGCGTCTCGGCTTCGAACCCGTGTTGCTGCACGTCGTCGGACCGCACGTGCCCCCGGAAGAGACGGCGTACGCGCGCGGCTGGGCGACGGAGAACGGCCTTCCTTATGAAGAGGTCCCCGTCGATCCGCTGGACCTGCCGCTCGTCGCCGCCGGGGATCGCAAACGCTGTTATGCCTGCAAACGTGAGCTGTTTTCCCGCGTGATGGCGCGGACGGATTTGCCCCTGTGCGACGGCACCAATACTTCCGATGCCGGGCAGTACCGTCCCGGCATGCTGGCCGTCCGGGAGCTCGGCGTGTTGTCGCCGCTGGCTCTCGCCGGTCTGGACAAGGCCGCGATCCACCGCGTCGCCGCCGGGACGGGCATGGCGCTCCCCGATCAGAAGCCCCGCCCCTGTCTGCTGACGCGGCTTCCCTACGGCATGAAGCCGGAGCGGGAGACGCTGGAGGCCGTCGCCGCCGGAGAGCGCGCCGTCCGCGTTTTTTTTGCGTCCGAAGGCCTGCCCGAACCGGATTTCCGATTGCGTCTCGTTGCGCCGGATCGTGCGGAACTGCACCTGCTCTCCGCCGCGTTTGCGGCGCTGCCGCCCGCCTTGCTGGAGGGGCTGGCCCGCCGTGCCGCCGTTTCCGGCCTGCCGCCGCTCCGGGTCGTCGGCATGGAAACGCTGTCGGGCTTTTTCGACCGGACCTGAGTTCCTTTTTGCGGTACGCTGCGGACGGATGTTCTGGGAAAACGGGCGGTTCACGCCGAAGGGCCGAAATGCGACGCGGGTTCTCAGCCCTTGACGGTTTCGGCGTTTCAGTATAGGTACATGCATATACATGGAGTGTCTCCGTTGTCCGTTTCTCCGCATTCTTCCCCCGTGTGCGCCTGCATGCAGCTTCGCAAGGCCGGACGCGTCGTGACGCAGGTCTATGATCGTTGTCTGCGCCCGGCGGGCATCCGGGGGACCCAGTTCGCGCTGCTCAAACGGATTGCGGACATGCGCCGGCCCTTCATCACCGATATCGGCAAGGCGCTGTGCATGGACCAGACCACCGCGACCCGGAACGTCGGCCTGCTGGAGCGCGAAGGTCTGCTCCGCGTGGCCGGACATCCCGACGACGCCCGCAAGAAGGTGGTGGAACTGACCGAGGCGGGGCGGGCCAAGCTGGAGGAAGCCTTTCCGCTGTGGGAACAGGCGCAGCGGGAGATCAGGGACTATCTCGGAGACGACAGGCTCGACAGCCTGTGCGCGTTGCTCCAGACCCTGAGCGATTTCTCGAAGGACTGACCTGCGGGAGCGGATGCGTTGTTGCACGCCGTTCCATGCATATACATGGAAAACGTTTACCGTACATCCATAAGGAGACAGCAGCATGAACGTATTGCTCATCAACGGCAGCCCGCACAAGAAGGGCTGCACCTACACGGCCCTCAGTGAAGTTGCCGGGCAGCTCGAAAAGAACGGCATCGGCACGAACATCCTGCACATCGGCACCAAGGCCATCCACGGCTGCATCGCCTGCGGCGGCTGCAAGGACACCGGCCTGTGCGTGTTCAAGGACGACCCGGTCAACGAGTGCATCGAGCTGATGAAGAAGGCCGACGGCGTGATCGTGGGTTCGCCCGTCTACTATGCCGCGCCCAACGGCGCGCTGTGCGCGTTTCTGGATCGCGTGTTCTTCATGAAGAGCGCCCCCTACGCCTACAAGCCCGCCGCGGCCGTGGTGAGCTGCCGCCGGGGCGGAGCCAGCGCGGCCTTTGACCGCCTGAACAAGTACTTCACGATTTCCTGTATGCCCGTCGTGTCCTCGCAGTACTGGAACTCCGTGCACGGCAACACTCCGGACGAAGTGCGGCAGGACCTTGAAGGCCTCCAGATCATGCGGACGCTGGGGGATACGATGGCGTGGCTGCTCAAGTGCATCGAGGCGGCCAAGGGCACGGTGCCCTATCCCGTCCGCGAGCCGTGGACGCCCACCAATTTTATTCACTAGAACAGGTTTCGGGGGACTTCGGTCCCCCTTTTTCGTGGGCGAAAAGGGGCCGTCCAAGCGGAACAGGCAAATTCGGCGGTCCTAGCGGCCTAAGCGGTTCCTTCTCCGGGCACTCCAGAAAGGAAGGCTTCATCAGGGGGCGGGGGCTGCGTCAGCAGGAAGTGTCCGGGGAGGACTTCCCGCCATTCGCCGCTCAGGTCGGCGGTTTCGCGGGTATGGGGAATGATGCGCTTCGAGCGTTCGTAGAGAGGATCGGGCACGGGGATCGCGGAGATCAGGGCGCGGGTATAGGGATGCAGGGGCGTCTCGAACAGTTCTTTCGCCGGGGCGAGTTCCACCAGCTTTCCGGCGTACATGACGCCCACGCGGTCGCAGAGGTACCGCACCATCGACAGATCGTGGGCGATGAACAGGAACGTGAACTGGTGTTCCCGCTGGAGATGCTGAAACAGGGACACGATCTGCGCCTGAATGGACACGTCGAGCGAGGCCACGGGTTCGTCCGCGACGATGAGTTCGGGATTGACGGCGATGCTGCGGGCGATGGCGACGCGCTGACGCTGCCCGCCGGAGATTTCTCCCGGAAACTTGTTGCCGTAGCCGACGTCCAGTCCTACAAGCGCAAGCAGCTTGTCCACCTCGGCCCGCCGCTGCGTCCTGTCCGGGTACAGGCGGTTGATCACCAGCGGTTCCGCAATGATGTCCGCGACCTTCATGCGCGGGTTCAGGGCCGCCGCCGAGTCCTGAAAAATGACCTGCATGTTGCGCTGGACGTCTTTCCTGTGTTGCCGGTAGGAACGCTTTTCCGAGATCAGGTATTCCTTGAAGAAGATGTCGCCTTCCGTCGGGGTGTAGATGCCCATGACGGCGCGGGCCACCGTCGATTTGCCGCAGCCGGATTCGCCGACCAGCCCGAAGATTTCCCCTTTCCGCAGATCAAAGGAAATCCCGTTGACGGCGCGCACCGTCAGGGACCTGTTGATGGGGAAATGCTGTTTGTAGTTTCTGACGGAAAGGATGACTTGGCTGTTCAATGGCTCGTACCACGGCGTTTGATGGTGACGGGAGGCGTGACCTTGGGCGCTCGTTCGTCCAGCAGCCACGTTGCGGCGCTGTGGGTCTCGGAAACGGGGAACATCGGCGGCATCCGCTCGTAGTCGATTTTCAGGGCGTACCGGTTCCGCTCGGCGAAGGCGTCGCCCGGAGGCGGGTCCAGCAGCGTGGGAGGCATGCCCGGAATGCCCCGCAGCTCGCCGGTTTCCAGAGCCTGCGAGGGCAGGGCGCCCAGAAGGCCCCACGTATACGGGTGGCGCGGATCGTAAAAGACCTCCTCGGCGGTCCCGATTTCGACGATTTTCCCGGCGTACATCACGGCGACCCGGTCCGCGACGCGCGCGACCACGCCCAGATCGTGCGACACCAGCACGATGCCGACGCCGGTTTGCCGCTGGATGTCGCGCAGCAGATCGAGCATCTGCGCCTGCACGGTCACGTCGAGCGCCGTGGTCGGCTCGTCCGCGAAGAGGATGCGCGGGTTCAGGGCCAGCGCGATGGCGAGCACGCACCGCTGGCGCATGCCCCCGGAAAAATAGTGCGGCTGCAACAGCATCCGCTGGGCGGGATCGTCGATGCCCACGCGGTGCAGCATCTCCACGGCGAGGGCCTGCGCCGCTTCCCGGCTCATCTTGCGGTGCTTCAGCACGGCTTCCGTAATCTGCTTCCCGATGGGGATCGTAGGGTTCAGCGTGGTCATGGGGTCCTGAAACAGCATGGAAAACAGGGAGCCGCGCAGTTTCCGCATCTGCTTTTCGGTATACGGGGCGATGTCCGCGCCGTCGATGAGCATTTTGCCGCTGATCCGGGCGTTGCCCGGAAGCAGTTTCATGACCGACTTGCACAGGACGGATTTGCCGCAGCCGGATTCGCCTACGATGGCGAGCGTTTCGCCCCGCCGGAGGGACAGCGAAACGTCCCGGACGGCCTGTACGGTGCCGTCGGGCGTGTCGAAATGAACGGAGAGGTTTTTCAGTTCCAGTACGGTGTCCATGCATGCCTCGGCGTGCCGGAGAGGACCGGCAAAAGGGGCCGCCCGGTTTTTCGGACGGCCCCGTGTCGTTTGCGGTGACTAACGGGTCAGCGTCCAGTCTTCGATGTTCCACATGACGCCCACGGCATGGTGGCCGAGAACGCGCGTGGCATCAAGCCCCTTCAATCCGGCGACGCTCACGTAGTTGCCGTTCAGGTAGGCGACCAGCAGGTGACCGGGACGTTCGGCGTACGCTTCCTCGAACTGGCCGTAGATGGCCTTGCGCCGGGCGGCGTCTTCCGTCTGGCGGCCCTTTTTGAGCAGTTCGTCCACCTTCGGGTTGGAATAGGCCATCGTGTTGTCGCTGGCCCCGGTGACGAAGTCCTTGTAGACGCCGTCCGGGTCGAATTCGGCGGCGAACCCGGCGAGGAAGCCGTTGTAGCCGGCCTTCCAGTCGAACTTGGTGACGAGCACGATCCGCATGTCCACCCCGGCCTTCCTGAGTTCGTTGGCGATGACCTTGGCGATGTCGACGCGCTCTTCCTCATAGTCGCGGACCTGAATCGTGAACGAGAACTTCTGCCCGTCGCGTTCGTAGATGCCGTCCTTACCCTTCTTCCAGCCGAGCCTGTCCATTTCGGCGGCGAACTTCTTGAGATCGTAGGGGTAGATGTCCGCAGCCTTGTTGCCGCCGTAGGCGTTCATCTGGATGGGGCTGAACGCCGGGAAGCCCTGACCGTTCAGTACGCTCCTGACGATGGCGGGCTTGTTCAGGGCGTAGTTCAGCACGCCGACGGAGTCGCCGTTCCGCTTCCAGAATTCGGTGTGGAAGTCCATGGCGGCGGAGCGGTAGTCGGCGGTGGCGAAGTCGATGTTCGCATAGCCGTCCTTGCCTCGGAATGTATCCGCATACTTGGCGTTCAGCCACGCGAGATCGGCCTCGCCGGACTGGAGCATGAGCGCCTTGGTGCTTTCGACGGCAACGGTCTTGTAGACGATCCGGTCGATGTTCGGCACCTTGCCGTAGTAGTCCTTGTTCTTTTCCAGAATGATCATGCCCCCGGCGGTGTCCCATTCCACGAACGTGTAGCGTCCGGTGCCTACGGGCTGCTGGTTGGCCGGAGCGGTGTTGATGTCCTTGCCCGCGAAAAGATGCTTGGGCAGGATGCCGATGGTGAAGTTGTCCAGCATGGCGGCGTTGGGGCGGGAAAGGGTGAACGCCACGGTGCGGGCGTCCGGCGTCGCGATGGAGGTGATGTCCTCGTAGTTGCTGGTGATGGAGGAGGCCAGCGTCTTGTCCTTGGTCAGGGCGTCGTAGGTGAAGACGATGTCTTCCACGGTCAACGGCTTGCCGTCGTGCCACTTCACGCCGTCGCGCAGCTTGAAGGTGTAGGTGTGCGTCCCCTCGTCGTAGCTGTAGCTCTCGGCGAGTTCCGGAACCGGCTGGCCCTTGGCGTCGTACTTCATCAGGCCGGAAAAGATGATCGTGGGCAGTTCCTGATGGTTGTTGAGCAGAGGGTTGATGGTGTCCTCGTTTTCCCCGGCGTAGACGAGGGTGTTCGCCAAATCGTCGGCGGCGCGGGCGGGCGTCCAGACGAGGCACAGCGCCAGACACAGCAGGCTCAAGGTTTTCAGGACCGGGCCGGTCAGGGAATGGTTCTTCACGGAGTTCTCCTTGGAGGTTGGCGTACGTTGACTGTATCGGCGCGACCTGCGGACTACAGGTTGCTGGGCCCTTGGTTGCTTCGTTTGCGGAAGTAGTGGCCGATGCTGGTGATGCTCAGCAGCGTGACCACGAGGAAGACTCCGGGAATGAGGATCACCCACCATGAGTTGAGGAGGAGCGCCCGGTCGGCCAGCGCCAGCATGCTCCCCCACGAGAGCACGTCCACCGGCAGGCCCAGCCCGAGGAAGCTCAGGGTCGCCTCCATCGCCATGCTGGTGCTGACGCTGGAGATGACCACGAACATGATGGCCGACACGAAATTCGGGATGAGGTGCCTGCGCATGATGAAGGGAAAGGTCGCCCCCATGCAGCGCGACGCGAGGATGTATTCGCTGTTGCGGATTTGCCGGACCTCGCTCCGGACGATGCGGGACAGGGCGAACCACCCGGTGACGCCGATGACGAGCGAGAGGGTGAGTTCGTTCTGCTTGCCCATGAGGGACAGGATGAGCAGGAGCGACAGCAGGACCGGGACGCTTTGCAGCAGTTCCACCGCCCGCATCATGGCGGCGTCCACCATGCCGGACGCGGCTCCGGACAGGCAGCCGTAGGCCACGCCGATGACCGTGATGACCGCCGCGCTCATCAGGCCGATGAAGATGGAGGCCCTGCCGCCGTACCAGATGATCGAATAGATGTCGCGGCCCAGCGAGTCCGTGCCGAACCAGAACGTGGCGTTGGGGGCCTCGTTGACGTTCATGAGGAACAGCTCGGTGGGATCGTGGTTGATGATCAGTCCCGAAAACAGGCAGCCGAGGGCGATGACCGAGAACACGGCGAGGGCGAGGACGGGTTTGCCTTTCAGCCGTTCCCGCAGCGTCTTTTTCCGCACGGCGGGCCGGTGCGTCCTGTACCCGGCCCCGACGAGGGTGAAGGCGTCGGAAGAGGCGTCCATCAGCACACCACCCCGTTCGAGGACTTCATGCGGGGGTCGATGACCTCGTTGACGGCCTGCGCCGCGAGGCTGCTCAGCATGACCATCGCGCCGGTGATCAGCACCATGAGCATCAGGAGGTTGTAGTCGTGGTACTTGGCGCTGGACACGGCCAGCAGGCCGATGCCCGGATAGTTGAATACCGATTCGGCCACATAGGTGCCGCTGAGGACATGGGGGATGGAAATGGCCATGATGCTGACGATGGTGGGAAGCACGTTCCGAAGGCAGTGGCTCAGCAGGACCCGCGTTCTGCCGAGCCCCTTGGCGCGCGCCAGCAGCACGTAGTCACGGCGGATTTCGTCCAGCAGCTTGTTGCGGATCATGTAGGCGTAGTACCACAGATGGCTTGCCACCATGACGATCAGCGGCAGGACGAGGTGGCGCAGGCGGTCGGCCACGTCCCCGGATTTCCCGATGCCGTAGGCTCCACTGCTCGGCAGCAGCTTGAGGTTGACGCTGAAGACGAGCACCAGCACAACGCCCATCCAGAACGCGGGCACATAGAAGGCCACGGTGCCGATGCGGCAGACGAACCGATCCACGAACGTGTCCTCGAAACGGGCGCAGAAGAGGGCGAGCGCCACGGCGAGCAGGAAGACCAGCGCGTAGGCGATGCCGCCCAGCATGAGGGTGTTGCCGATGAGCGGGGAAACGACGTCGAGCACGGGACGCTTGTATTTCAGGGAGATGCCGAAGTCGCCCTGCGCCACGTTGCCGATCCACTGGACATACTGCGTCCAGATGGGGCCGTTCAGGCCCAGCCGTTCGCGCGCGGCGTCCAGCTCGGCGGTGGTCATCGACTGCATGGCGTCGCCGTAGAAGGACTGGAGCGGATCGCCGGGCGTCAGCCGGGACACGTAGAAGACGATCAGCGACAGCAGAAACATCATGATGATGAAGACGAGCGTCTTCCGTGCGAGAGAGGCGAGCAGGTGCGTACCGTTCATGGGAGCCTTCCTTGGATCAGCAGCCTTGGAGACAAGCCGGCTTCGTTTCGTAACACGTTGTCATATGAGATGAACTTTAGAGTGTTACGTGTATGAAAAAGGTAATACGGATATAGCGGCCGCCGTGGGGCGGTGTCAATGAGAGCCTCTTTGTTATCAGGGGAGGAAGGCACGCGGCCCGAATCCGCATAGACCCAAGCGGCGCACGCCGACGGGCGGTGAAGACGGAACCGGGACCTTGCGCCGGTCCGTGCATCGGGGGTGCCATCGCTTCCCGTATAAAGGTGAGTGTTACTTTTGTCAAAGTAATGTTATGATAAAAACAGTGATAAGATGTATAGAGAAAAGTATTTTATTGAATTTATTATTTTTATATAAAATATGAGGTTATTTTTATAAAAAACGTAGTACTCGTATACCCTTTCGCTGCTTTTTCGCACAACATCCGGGAAGCGGAGGCGGACCGGCGAGGGAAAGGGATATCTGAAAAAAGGATATGCCCATCTCCAGCGGCCCCGTTTCCCTGCGAAACACCGGCAGTCCCTTTTCCTGACCGCGCACCAGACAAAAGGGCCGCGGACCCATTGAAAGGTCCGCGGCCCGGTTATGGACGGGGGAATGCGGGAGCGGCGGTTAGGCCTTCTTGTAGACGGTCTTGCCGCCGACGATGGTTTCTTCCACCACGATGTTCTTGAGTTCGACGGGCGGGATTTCGAGCGGGTTCTTGTCGAGCACCACGAGGTCGGCGAGCTTGCCGGGTTCGAGGGACCCGATCTTGTTTTCAAGCCGCTGCATGCGCGCGCCGTTGATGGTCACGCCGCGCAGGGCGTCCATGACGCCGATGCGCTGGTCGGGGCCGAGCACCTTGCCGGAGGAGGTGAGCCGGTTGACCGCGGAGAACACGTCCATCAGCGGGCTGATCGGCGTGACCGGGGTGTCGTTGTGCAGGGCGAACTGGATGCCGAGGTCGAGCGCGGACTTCAGGGGGCTGATGTGCGCGGCGCGTTCCGGGCCGGCGACCATGTCGCGGTGGATGTCGCCCCAGAACCATGTGTGGGTGACGAAGTACGACGGCAGGAAGCCCATCTTGGCGATGACAGGCACCTGATCCGGGCGGCAGAACTGACAGTGGTTGAGGATGTGGCGGTGATCCTCGCGCGGATTGGCCTCAAGCGCGGCGGTGTAGGCGTCCATCATATCTTGGATGGCCTGATCGCCGTTGGTGTGCGTGGTGATCTGCCAGCCGTCGTCGTGGAGCTGCTTGACGAGCGCGAACAGTTCTTCGCGGGACTTGAAGACCGGGAAGCCCCGGAAGTCGGCGGGCTTGCCGGGAAGCTGCTTGTAGTAGGGCTGCGAGAACCACGCGGTATAGCCCTGCGGGCTGCCGTCCGCGAACAGCTTGGCGGGCCCGAGGAACACGAGGCCCTTTTCGTCGAGCTGCGCTCCGGAACGCTTGTCACCGTAGCTCTTGATCAATTTGGTGTTGCGCCCGTTTGGCCAGATGACCACGCGTATCTTGAGGTCGCCGTTGCCGCTGCCCTTGAGGAAGAACTCGTCCACCGTCGGGCTGCCGCCGTTGTTGGCCGTGGTGATGCCCGCCGAAGCGTAGGTGATGCTGTCGTGGGCGATGGATTCCATGTGCTGTTCGGGCGTGACCGGCGGGAGAATCTTGTTGACCGGAGCCTGCGCGGCGGGGCCTTCCAGCACGCCGTCAAGCCTGCCGTTCGCGTCGCGGCGGAAGCGGGCGCCTTCGGGGTCCTTGCTGTCTTCCCTGATCCCGGCCTTTTCCAGCGTGAGGGAGTTGCCCACGCCGAGGTGCCCGGAAACGTGACGGATAAAGATGGGGTGCTCGGTGGAGACGGCGTCGAGATCGGCCCGGGTGGGATGGCGCTGCTCCTTCATGGCAAGGTCGTTGTAGTTGTACCCGAGAATCCATTCCCCGGGCTTGACCTTGGCGGCGCGGGCCTTGAGCAGGGCCTGGAGGTCGGAGATGCCTTCCACCTTGCCGAGAGGCGGCACGTTGAGGTTGACCATGTGCAGCTCGCGATAGGCCCCGTTCGGGAAATGGCTGTGCCCGTCGACCATGCCGGGAATCAGCGTCTTGCCCTTGAGATCGACCACATGCGGCTTTTCCCCGGCGGCGGCGAGCACGTCGGCCTTCTTGCCCACGGCGAGAATCGTATCGCCCCGAATGGCGATGGCTTCCACGATGTCGTTGTTCTTGTTCATCGTGAAGATCGGGCCGCCGGTGTATACGGTGGCGGGTTCCTTGGCGTAGGCGCAAAGGACGGAGGGAGCGGAGAGGAGAGCCGTTGTGGCTGCTGCGGCCTTCAGGAAGCTTCTTCTGCGGATCATGGAGCACCTCGGTTTTGGATGTTCACCTGAGAAAGAGCTTATTTTCACTAGCCATAAAAGACGCCGCAGAATGCGTCAAGAGGTTTGAGAAACATTCTGTCGGACACCGAAGAAATACTTCCTCGGGCGTGTGGCGTACGCATACGGCTGACGAAGACGCACGCAGCGTTCGGGAATCTTGCGCAAAGCCGGTGAGTCCGGCGCCAACAGAGCGAAGACGCATGCCCTTTGAGGAGGCCGGTCCCCGCGTCCGGCCCGGGGCCACGGGGAAGGAAGGCGGTTTCCCTGCGCCCGCGCTGCGAGGGCCTGCACCTTATCCCCCGCGATCTCTTCCGCCATACCCAAACGCCCCGCGGGAGGCTGTCCTGCGGGGCGTTCGGCGTTGTTACTTGCCGCTCTTGGCGGCGGCTTCACGAGCTTGCGGGCTCATGTGGCAGGGGCGGCAGCCCTTCTGCACCATCGTCGTATGACAACCGTAGCAGGAGCGTTCCGAACTCTTGGTGTGGTAGGCCCAGAACAGGCTCTGCACGTCGCGTTCCTTGGTGCCCTTGAGGGAGTGGCATTCCTCGCTCGAACCGCAGGAAACGTACGCCGACTTGGCGTCCGACGGTTCCGCGTGGTGACAGACGTCGCAGTCGATGCTGTCGTGCGAGGCGTGGTCGAACTTGACCCACATTTTCTTGGACGCCGAACTCTTGAGCTCAATGGGCTTGTCCGGAGCCTGTTGGCCTTCGGCGCCGGCCTGAACCGCAACGCCGCCTATCAATGAAAAAACAAACATCGCGATGAGTGCTTGTTTCATGCGTTACCTCATTTGAAGCGGGCAAGGCCGCCTCATGCTTGTCCAACGGATGACGGCGGACGGGCCGCCGTTCGTGAGCGGATTAAAACGTGTTCCAGAACGACGGATTGATCGGGTGCAGTCCCTTTTTCGCCGCGACCATGTCGAGGTGCAGCAGGCCGAGCGCCAGCGCGTCCAGATTCGGCGTCGTGTCGCGCTCGCGCAGGTCCACGCTCGGGCAGTAGGTCTTGCACTTGGTGCACCAGTCGAGGCGTTCGCCCTGCGCGTTCTTGGATTCCCTGAGCATTTCCATGACGTCGTTGCCTTCCTTCCCGCAGGAAGGGCAGGCTCCCCGGCGGAAAACCCAGTCCGTGCCGCACAGCGAGCAGTGCAGGTGCTTCTTGCCCCCGCCGCCCGCCAGATACGCGTTCTTTTCCTCGAACACGGGGCGTTCGAGGTACGCGATGGACGGGTTGGAGCCGCAGACGGGGCAATAGCCCTGTCTCCATGCGCCTTCCGCGTTCCACGGCGCGTCCTTTCCGTCGCCGCCCGGCCGCATCGCCGCCAGCGCCCGCAGGACGGGCCCCAGCATGAAGCCGAAGGCGAACAGCAGCACTTCGGGAGGGACGCCGATGCCCACGGCGGTTTTTTCCAGAACCGGCGCATCCTCGCGCAGCACGCTTTCCGCCAGCGCATCCAGAGGAGGCATGGCCGGGCCGTCCGGTTCCCCGGAGCCGAGGAAAAAGCCGCGCAGTTTCGCCGCGTAGGGCTTCACCGCTTCCTGCTCGGCGAGCAGGGGCAGCATCACTTCCGCCGCCGCCCGCAACGGGGCGTCGATGCCCTTGAGGGATTCGTCGGCAAGCAGGGGGACGCCCTGCGATGCCCGCTCTCCCCGCATGTCCGGCAGACGGAGGCCCGCGGATTCCAACAGCGGCTTCAACGTTTCGGGAAGGGAGGCGCGAGCCTCCAGAAGCGGCCCGAACGCGTTCAGAACGGGTCCCAGAACAGGTCGGCGCGCGAGAATGCCCGCAATGGTTTCCTCAACGCTTTGACAAGATACGGCCATGAAAACTCCGGATGTCCGGAGCGGACGCGGGAGGGCGGCGCTCCGGGGGAAACAGGTGGCGAAACGTGACGGCGAAGGGACGGCGGTTTAGCCGAACGTGGCGTGATCGTGATAGAATTCCGCTTCCTCAGCGAGAAGGTAGATCACGTTCACTTCCTCGGGGTCCGCCAGAAACGCCTTGGGATGCTCCTTGCGGACCGTTTCCAGACGTTTCTTGCCCAGTGCCAGCATGTCGGCGCGCTCGCCGAAGGACATGGCCCCGGTGGGGCAGGTCTTGACGCAGGACGGCGGCATGCCCGCCCGGAGGCGGTCGATGCACATGTCGCACTTGGCGATGGTTCCCTTGGCCTTGTCGTGGCGGGGGATGTTGTAGGGACAGGCGTTGATGATGTCCGCGATGTCCCCGGCGCTCAGCTTTTTGGCCTTGTCCGTCACCAGAACGGCGCCCGTTTTCTGATCCTGCACCAGCGCGCCCGGCACGGCCATGTCGGCCACGTCCACGCAGATCGGACTCACGCAGTGGCGGCACTGATCAGGGAAGAAATTCCACACCACGTTGCCCTGTTTGTCCAGGTGCTCGTGGAAACGTACTATCTTGTAATTGTTCGGATTCAGGTCCGGCGGGTTCTGATGGCTTCCCCGCTGCTTCGTCGCATTGGCGGGCAGGTCGTGCCATTCCTTGCAGGCAAGCTGACAACCGCGGCACGCCGTACACCGTGTGGTATCGATAAGAAACGCTTTCGGCATCTCGTTGCTCCTTGGCGGGCGCGCCCCCTGAGCGGGCGCGCCCTGTGCAGATTACGCAATTTCCGTCAGCTTGTCGGCCTTGCGGATATTCACGCAGCATGCCTTGACTTCGGGAATGTAGGTGTTCGGGTCACTGACGGCGGTGGTCAGGCGGTTGGTGGCGTCGCCGCATTTCGGCGTCGTCCAGCCGTAGGCGAAGGGCATGCCGACGAGATGGACCGTCTTGCCCATGACAGTGAACGGACGGATGCGGACGGTCACCATAGCGATGGCCTCCACACTGCCGCGCGCGCTTTCCAGAATCACGCCGTCACCGTTGGAGATGCCCTTTTCCTTGGCGAGCTCATGGCTCATTTCCACATACAGCTGCGGTTCGGCTTCCAGCAGGTTGGGCACGTTGCGGGTTTCGCCGCCGCCGCACCAGTGCTCGGTCAGGCTGTAGGTCGTCAGCACGATGGGGTACTTCGGATCGGCGGCCTTGGCGAGCTTGTCCATGTCGCTGCCGTGGAACTTGTAGACCGGGCTGCTCAGCTGCTTGGAGAACGGATGTCGTTCGACGGGCGTTTCAGCCGGTTCGTAGTGTTCGGGGAACGGGCCGTCCACACGGCCGGGGCCGTAGAGCTGGGCGTAGCCGTTCGTGGTCATGATGAAGGCGAGCTTGCCCTTTTCCTTGTCGGCCTGCGGCGGCCACGGCCCGTCGGGCACGTCGCCCACCCATTTCTTGCCGTCCCACATGATGACGGCCTTCTTGGGATTGAGGGGCTTGCCGTTGAGGTCCACGGAGGCGCGGTTGTACAGGATGCGGCGGTTGACCGGCCAGCACCACGACCAGTTCGGGTACAGGCCGATGTTGGCCTGCATGGGCGTCTGGCTGGGATCGCGGCGTTTGGACTTGTTGCCGTCCTCCTCGGTGTAGCTGCCGGTGTAGAGCCAGTTCAGGGACGAGGTCGTGCCGTCCGCCTGAAGGTTGCCGAAGGCCGGGACGAGCTGTCCCTTCTTGTACAGCTTGTCGCCCACCTTGGTGTCGGCCCAGAAGAAGCCGTTGATGCGGCGGGTCCATTCTTCGGGATCGAACTTCTGGGGCCAGTTCATCTTCAGCAGGGCTTCGGGCAGGGCGCCGCCCTCGGCCTTGTACATGTCGCGCAGCTTGTTGAGCAGCGGAACGAACATGTTGGCGAAGTCGCGGGCCTGTCCGCCGGGTTCCACGGCCTTTTCGAACCACAGCAGCCAGCGGCCGCTGTTGCTGATGGTGCCGGCCTTTTCCACACGGTGCGCGGAGGGCAGCAGGAACACTTCGGTCTTGATCTTCTTGGGATCGACGCCGGGACGGTGCCAGTTGTCGGTGGTTTCGGAATTGTGCAGCTCGGCGCAGACCATCCAGTCGAGATTGTCCAGCGCCTTGCGCATCTTGTTGGTGTTCGGGAAGCTGTTCATGGGGTTCACGCCGAACACGAAGCCGCCCTTCATCCTGCCGTTGTACATCCTGTCCATGGCGTCCATGTAGGAGTAGTCCACGCCGGGCTCGCCCTTGGGCAGCAGATCATAGCAGAACTGGTTTTCGGGCTTGGCCTCTTCGCCGTACCAGCCCTTGAGCAGACTGGCGAAGTATTTGGGCTTGTTGCCCCACCAGTTGGCGCTGTTGGGGAGCTTCGTCACCGGGGTGTTGGCCTTGTTGAACTCGTCGAGCGTCTGCCACTGGGACAGGGGCAGGGCGATGTAGCCGGGCAGGACGTTGCACAGCAGCGCGTGGTCCGTGGAACCCTGCACGTTGGGCTCGCCGCGCAGGGCGTTGATGCCGCCGCCCGCGACGCCGATGTTGCCGAGCAGGAGCTGCACCAGCGTGGAGCATCGGATGTTCTGCACGCCCACGGTGTGCTGGGTCCAGCCGAGCGCGTACAGGATGGTGCCGGCCTTGTCGGCCTTGCCCGTGGCGGCGAAGTTCTTGTAGACCTTGAGCAGGTTTTCTTCGGAAACGCCCGTGATGTCGGAAACGTTCTTCAGGGTATAGCGCGAGTAGTGCTTCTTCATGAGGTTGAAGACGCACCGTTCGTTCTTGAGCGTGAAGTCCCGCACGGGAGCGCCGTCGGGACCCGTTTCAAATCCCCACTGCTTCTGATCGTATTTGCGGGTGTTCGCATCGTAGCCGCTGAACAGGCCGTCCTTGAAGTCGTAGCCCTTGCCGACGACGAACGATGCGTTGGTGTAGTTGACGACATAATCGTGGAGATAGCTGTTCGATTCAAGGATATAGTTGACCATGCCGCCGAGGAACGCGATGTCCGTGCCGGAGCGCAGCGGCACATGGAAATCGCAGCGGGCGGACGTGCGGGAGAACTTGGGGTCGACGTGCATGAGCACGGCGCCGTTGTCCTTCGCCCGCATGATCCACTTGAACGAAACAGGATGATGTTCAGCGGCATTGCTGCCGATAATAAGCACCGCATCGGCATTCTTGATGTCGATCCAGTGGTTGGTCATAGCACCGCGTCCGAACGACTCTGCCAGAGCCGCAACAGTGGGGCTGTGTCAGACCCGGGCCTGGTGGTCCATATGGACAACTCCCAGGCCGCGCATGGCTTGATGGATGACGGCGCATTCCTCGTTGGAGGCGTGCGAGGTTCCCATCATGAAGAGGGTTTCCAGACGGTTGACGGTCTGGCCTTTTTCGTTTTTGAGGATCAGGTCCTTGTCGCGCGTGTCCTTCACGCGGCGGGCGATGTTTTCCATCATCCAGCCCCAGTCCTTTTCTTCCCACTTTTCGCTGTAGGGAGCACGGTACAGAGGCTTGGTGAGGCGGTGCGGATTGGTGTACATGGAGAACAACGCCGCACCCTTGGCGCACAGCGAACCCTCGTTGACGGGGAAATCCGGGTCCCCTTCGGTGCTGACGAGCTTGCCGTCGCGCACATATGCGATGACCTGACAGCAGACGGCGCAGAAAGGACAGATCGTGATGACCTCTTTCGCGCCTTCTATCTTGAGCGAGCCGGCATAGGCCTGCGCTTCCTCCAGATTGAAGCCGAACTGGCTGAGCGTGAGGCACAAGGCGCCCATCCCGGCCATTTTCAGGAACCCTCTTCGTGTGTAGCTCATACGTCTCCTCTCCTGTATATGCTTTGAAAAGCATAATAAATACCGCAAAAAAACGGCTTGGAAGCCGCCTTTTCCGCCTCTGGGGACGTCGAAAACGCTCCGAAAGGCGTTCGCTGCGGGAACACTGCGGAAAAGGGCGCTCCCGGCGACGATTGACGCGGTATAATCATTTTCCGTGACCGTACCGTAAAAAAAAGGCCGCATCAAGGCGGGGCAAAACTTTTTTTGGACGTCGTTCCCTTCGTTGCAATCACGCACGAAACCGTGAAGCGGCATGATATCAGCCGATTAGAAAAAGACACGCTCCCGAAGGTCCCGAGGCGGCGCCGGGCCGGGCCGTTGGCGGCTCTCCGGTATGATTTCGCCGGGTTATACTCCCGAAAGAGAGCGAAAAAACCGTGCCTCCCCCCTGTTGCCGGGGTGCGGACGGCTTTCAATCCGGATTTTTTTCACAACGAATATTGAGGAAAAGAATGCGGTTTTCCCGTGAAAGGATCGCATCCGAACGTGTCGGGCGCGTATCCGAAGGCGCAAACGGGTCCGTTTTCCCTTTTGGCATGCCGTCGCCTTGCGTCATGACGTCACCCCGCTGCGGGACCTCTGGGCGGGTGCTCCGTGCGCGTTGCCCTTGAAGGCCGCACCGGCGCGGGACGTGTCATGGAGGAAGCGCTGGAAAGAGTTTTGGGAAGCGAAGGCCCGCACCGGCGCGGGACGTGTGCGGCCGAGCCTTTCACTGATCGGGCAGGCGTTTCACGGCGGGAACGGGCGTGGAGAATCCCGCGTTTTGCCTTGCGGACGGTGAAAACCGGGGCGGGCCAGCCGCATGCCACGTATGGCCCGCCGTTGCCTTTCAGCGGACCCGGCTGGCAGAATCAGGCAACAATGAGAGAGAAATGTGTCTGTCGCCCTATGGGAGAAGCGTCTATACAGACGGCATCAGAACGCTCTACCGAGGAGTTTCGCCCATGTACAAAGATAGATACGCTCTTCCGAGACGTGCCGGAAGCCTTCCCGCCGTTCCGGCTGGAGCACGCCGCGCGGGCGTTTCCGGGCGTCGTTTTCGTCTTGTCGTCATGTTGTTTTTGTTCGTCGGGACGCTGCTGACCGGGAAGGGGTTTGCGGCGACGGCTCCCGGCTCGAACGATGGAGGGATGCGAATGGACAGGTCCGTTTTGGCTGAGCAGACGTTGTTGAAGCTCTTTGGAACCACGCGCACGCCGCTGGCGGAGACCGACCCCGATTTCGCCGCCATGCGGGATCGTCTGATCCACGGCGAAATCGCGGGGCAGGGCACGCTGGACGACAGGCAGAGGGAACTGATCACGCTGGTCGTCCTGACGGCCGGACAGACGCTGGACGGGTTCAAGGCCCACGTCGGCGCGGCGTTGCAGGTCGGGGCGACGCCCGTGGAGATCAAGGAGGCGCTGTATCAGTGCGCGCCGTACATCGGGTTTCCCAAGACCGAAGCCGCACTGCGTCTGGCCAATGAGACCTTTGCGGAAAAGCGCGTCGCGCTCCCCGTGGAGAGCCGGAGCACGGTCACCGAGGCTACCCGCTACGCCGACGGCCTCAAGGTGCAGAAGGGCATTTTCGGGGACGCCATCGACACGATGCACCGGAACACCCCGGCCAACCAGAAGGCCATCATGCGGGACATGCTCACCGCGTTCTGCTTCGGCGACATCTACACGCGGAAGGGGCTCGATCTCAAGAACCGCGAGCTGCTGACCTTTTCGATCATCAGCGCGTTGGGCGGCTGCGAGAGTCAGGTGAAGGCGCATGTGCAGGGGAACGTCAACGTGGGCAACAGCAAGCGGAATCTGATCGACGCGCTGGCCCAGAGCCTTCCCTATATCGGCTTCCCCCGGACCTTGAACGCGTTGGCCTGCGTCAACGCCGTGATCCCGGAAGAGAGCCGGAAGTAGTTTCGGAGAACGCCGCCGTCCCCAGTCGGGAACACGGGCGTTCGGCACGGACCCAATCATCAAGGAGCAAACGTATGGCCGGATCGTTTTCCCGCCGGAGTTTTTTGAAGGGCGGAGCCATCACCGTCGGCGCGCTCGCCGCGGGCGTCCTGCCGGTGTCCGCCGTAGCCGCGCCTCAGGAAAGGGCGAAGGTGTTTTTTACCCGCGACATCAGCGTTGAGGGGCTGTTGAAGGTCTACGCGCGCGTCAATCAGGACATGACCGGCAGAATCGCCATCAAGCTGCACACCGGCGAACCCCACGGGCCGAACATCCTGCCCCGCGACATGGTCAGGGCGTTTCAGGCGACCATCCCGGACAGTTCCATTGTGGAGTGCAACGTGCTGTATCCCAGCCCGCGGCGGACCACGGAAGGGCACCGGGAGACGCTGAAGACGAACGGCTGGACCTTCTGCCCCGTGGACATCATGGACGAGGAGGGCGACGTCAGCCTGCCCATCCCCGGCGGCAGGTGGCTCAAGGAAGTCGCCGTGGGCAAGCACATCCTCAATTACGACTCCATGCTGGTGCTGACCCACTTCAAGGGCCACGTTATGGGCGGGTTCGGCGGTTCGCTCAAGAACATCGCCATCGGCTGCGCGTCCGGCAAGGTCGGCAAGGCCCAGCTTCACAGCGACGGCAAGGAACTCTGGGCGGGCGGGCCGCTGTTCATGGAACGCATGGTCGAGGGCGGCAAGGCCGTCACCACCCACTTTGGCAGACGCATCACCTACATCAACGTGCTCAGGAACATGTCGGTGAGCTGCGACTGCGAAGGCGTCAACGCGCTGCCGCCCACCGCGCCCGATGTGGGCATTCTGGCCTCGACCGACATCCTCGCCGTGGATCAGGCTTCGGTGGACATGGTGTACGCCCTGCCCGAAGCCCAGCGGCACGATCTCGTGGAGCGCATCGAGTCCCGCAGCGGCCTGCGTCAGCTTGAATACATGAAGATTCAGGGCATGGGCAACGACCGATACGACCTGATCACCCTCTAACCTTCAAGGAGGAACCATGTCCGTTCCCGTATATCTGGCCGGACTGGCCGTAAAGAACCCTTCGGATCACCGCCTCGCCAAGATCAAGCGGCTGTGCGACGCGGTCGGCCTTGCGGACAAGGTCAGGCCGCTCGGCAAGGGCGGCGAGGACGAAGTGGTCGCCATCAAGCTGCATTTCGGCGAGTCGGGCAACGACACCTATCTGCACCCGACTTTCGCGCGTCAGGTCGTGGACTGCGTGAAGGCGGCGGGAGCCCGCCCGTTCCTCGCGGACACCTGCACGCTGTACAAGTCCACCCGTCACAACGCCGTGGACCATCTGGAGACGGCCTACCGGCACGGCTTTACGCCCTATGTGGTGGACGCGCCCGTGATCATCGCGGACGGCGTGACCAGCCGGTGCTATGAGGAGGTGCGCGTCAACCTGAAGCACTTCGCCACGGTCAAGATCGCGCAGGCGTTCCGTTCCGCGAATGCGATGGTCGTGCTGTCTCATTTCAAGGGGCACGCCTTCGGCGGCTTCGGCGGCGCGATCAAGAACCTTGCGATGGGGTGCGCGCCGCAGGCGGGCAAGATCGATCAGCACGGCCGCAACGTCGTGATCTCCCCGAACTGCATCGGCTGCGGCCAGTGCGTGAAGTCCTGCCCGCAGGAGGCGCTGCGGCTGGAGAAGGCCGAGAAGGGCCGCCGCGCCGTCATCGACGTGTCGCGCTGCATCGGTTGCTACGAATGCGTATCCGTGTGCAGGCAAGGGGCCATCGGCGTGGACTTCCCCAACGAATACGCCGAATTCGCCGAGCGGATGGCGGAATACGCCTACGGCGCGGTGCAGGGCAAGGAAGGCCGCATCTGTTACCTGAACTTCCTGATGAACGTTACCCCGCAGTGCGACTGCGCCGGGTGGTCCGAACCGGCCATCGTGCCGGACATCGGCATCCTTGCCTCCACCGATCCCGTCGCACTGGACACGGCCTGTTTCGATCTGGTGAAGAGCGCTCCGAGCCTCGTGCATCTGGGCGAACACGAGCCGCATTCCTGCGGATACGACAAGTTCGCCGCGCTGCATCCGAACACGCGCGGCTGGCATCAGGTGGAATACGCCGAATCCATCGGCATGGGTTCGCGCGACTATACGTTGGAAATCATTTGAAGTGAGGCGGGGAGCGGTCGTCCGTTCCCCGCGTCGGCAGCCGCGCCGTATCCGGGAGGGGACGGCCTGCGGCGGGTGGGCCGCGGCGGGAAACGTCGGGACCGGGTGTGGACGCCGCCCACGGGTTCCGGTATCGCTTGGCCAAGGCTCGGAAACGGATGAACGCCCGCGTGAGGACAGCATGAAAAGGTGGTTGCGTATGGTGATTTGGATGGTGGCCGTCCTGTGCGGCCTGATCGCCGGGGGGTACTGGCTGTTGCAGGATCGCTTCGGCGACCTGCCGGAAGGTTCCCGCCGAGCGGTCCTCGCACGGTCGGCCCAGTACGCGGACGGCGCGTTCCGCAATCCCGAACCCATCCCGCCCGTGAAAAGCCGGGGCGGCTTCATAGGGGCGCAACTGCGGTACGTCTTTTCGTCGCGGGAAGGGGTGACGCCGCCGGGCCCGGTGCCTACGGTCAAAACCGACCTGCGGGCGCTGGACCCCGCCGAGGACGTGGTGATCTGGCTCGGCCATTCCTCCTTTTTCGTGCAGTTCGCAGGCAGGCGCATCCTGATCGATCCGGTGTTCAGCGCCTACGCCTCGCCGTTTCCTCTCGCCAACCGGGCGTTCGAGGGAACCAACCTCTATACGCCCGCCGACATGCCGGACATCGATTTCCTGCTCATCACCCACGATCACTGGGATCATCTGGATTACGACACCGTGACCGCGCTCAGGTCCAAGGTCGGAAAGGTCGTCTGCCCTCTCGGCGTGGGGGCGTATTTCGCGGGCTGGGGCTATGCCGATGCGGACATTCGCGAGGGCGACTGGTTCTCGGTCACGGAGTCGGAGGACGGTTTCGCCATCCATGTGCTGCCCGCCCGCCACTATTCGGGCCGGGGGATGATCCGCAATAAGACGTTCTGGGCCGGGTTCGCCCTGACCACGCCGGAGCGGCGGCTCTTCTTCAGCGGCGACAGCGGCTACGGGAAGCATTTTGCGGAAATAGGAAAGCGTTTCGACGGGTTCGACCTCGTCGTCCTCGACTGCGGGCAATACGACGAGAGCTGGCGGTACGTACACATGACGCCCGAGGACGCGGCGAAGGCGGCTGAGGACCTGCGCGCCCGCGCGCTGCTCCCGGCCCATACGGGCAGGTTCGCCATCGCCTACCACGCGTGGGACGATCCGTTCAGACGGATTGCGGCGGTCAGCCGGAACAGGTCGTACCGGCTCCTGACGCCCAGAATCGGCGAACCGGTCGGAGTGTCCCCCGAAGCGGAACGGGTCTTCCCCCGCTGGTGGGAGGACGTCCGCTGATCCGCGCCGTGGCCTCGGACGAGCCTCTCCCCATCCCGACAGTCCCGTTTCCCCGCAACCCGGCGGATGGAAACGAAACCACGGTCCGACCGCCTTTTCCTCACGGGCCTCGCGCCGTCTTCCTGAAAGGCAGCGTTCCCGCTCGTGATTGATGGAATATCCTGCGCTGTTGAGTGGTACGGAAAATATTGGGCGCAGGTCCGCCTTCATGCGCCGGGCATCACCGGAACACGTCCGGCGGCGGATTCCCGGCCTTTGGCGCGTCAGGGGTTTTCTCGGACACGGCCTTCGGAAAAGTTCCTCCGTCAGGCCCCGGTCGTTTGGGGGAGGAAACGAAGGATGGTCTGGATGAGCTTTTCGATGTCCACGGGCTTGGCGATATGAGCGTTCATGCCCGCGTCCAGAGCGTGGCGCACGTCTTCGGAAAAGGCGTCCGCCGTCATGGCGACGATTGGGATGGACGCGGCGTCCGGCCTTGAGTGGGCGCGGATGGCGCGGGTGGCGTCGTAGCCGTTCATCACGGGCATCTGGATGTCCATGAGGATGACGTCGAACGTGTTCCGGGGGCTGGAGACGAAGCGCGATACGGCCTCTTCGCCGTTTTCCGCCGTTGCCACTTCCGCACCGGCGAAGGTCAGGAACTCCTTGGCGATTTCCTGATTGAGCGCGTTGTCTTCAACAAGCAGGATGCGCTTGCCCCGCAGCGGCGTCCGGGATACGGCGTCCTCCCGCCGGGGCTGCGCCTGTTCGCGGGACACCAGCTTCTTGAACAGGTAGGTCAGCTTGGACCGGAACAACGGCTTGGAGATGAAGTCGTTGATTCCGACGCCCTGCGCCTCCTCTTCCACCTCCGACCAGTCGTAGGCGGAAAGGATGATGATGGGCACCTCGTCGCCCACCCGCCTGCGGATGGCCCGCGCCGTTTCCACGCCGTCGAGTCCCGGCATCTTCCAGTCGAGGATCACGGCGAAGTAGTCGCGCTGCTCCCGATGGGCGAGGGCCGTCTTCTCCACCGCCTCCCTGCCGGACAGAACCCCCTCGGCGTTCATGCCCAGCCCGGACAACAGGGCGCAGGTCGTTTCGCAGTCGTCCCGGTCGTCGTCCGCGACCAGCACGGGCAGGCTGGCGAGTTCCTTTACGGGAACGTCCCGGCACTCCTGAATCTTGAACATCAGCTCCACGGTGAAGCGGGACCCCTTTCCCCATTCGCTCTCGACGCCGATTTCGCCGTTCATCATCCGCACGATGTTCCGGGTGATGGCCATGCCGAGGCCCGTTCCGTGGATGCAGCTGATGCGCGAGTCGTCGGCCCTGGTGAACGGTTCGAAGATGCGCTCCAGAAACGCCTTCGACATGCCGATGCCGGAATCCTCGAAGACGAACCGGTAGCGCCCGTACAGGTGCGCCCGGCAGGGCAGTTCGGTGATGGACAGGGTGATGCCCCCGCCTTCCGGCGTGTACTTGGAGGCGTTGGACAGGATGTTCGTGAAGACCTGCTGGAGCCGGAGCATGTCCCCGACGATGGCCTCGTGCCGGATGTCCCGGATGTGCACGCAGACCCGCTGTCGTTTCGCCTCGAACATGGGGCGCAGCATGGAGAAGATGCTTTCCACGAACTCCGGCAGGCCGAATTCGCTGAGATCGAGGTTCAGTTTGCCGCTTTCCAGCTTGCTCATGTCGAGGACTTCGTTGATGAGCCCGAGCAGGTGCTTGCTGGAAAGGGTGATCTTGGCGAGATAGTCCAGAATCCGGTCCCGGTTGTCGATGTAGGTGCCCGCCAGCGCGGTCATCCCGATGATCGCGTTCATGGGCGTGCGGATGTCGTGGGACATGCGGGAGAGGAAGTCGCTCTTGGCGGCGTTGGCGCTTTCCGCCTGTTTGAGGGCGTCTTCCAGCAGGCGCTTGGTTTCGAGTTCCTGCCGGATATCCCCGTCGATGTTTCGGATGGCGAGGATCACCTGACGGGAAACCCCGTCCTGCGACTCGCCGGGGACGAGCCGCGCCTGCATCCATTCGTAACGCTCGTCCAGATGTTTGCGGAAGATGCGCTGGGATTCGCCGCGGCCTTCGTCCAGCGCGCTCCGGAGCGAGTCGAGCGAAAGGAAGGCGCGCATGGCTTCCCGGTCCTCGGGATGCACGAAGCTCTCCACGTACCGGAGGCTGAAGTCGCCGTATTTCGTGTCCGGCGAGACGGGGACGACCTCGCTCACGGCGTCGTCGGCGCGCAGCACGTCGTAGGCGTCCCTGTCCGGATCGACGGCGTAGAGGGCCCAGTATTCGCTGCCGAGCGCCTGAATGATGTCCATCTGGCGGTGCCGGGAGGAGGCGTCCATCTGGGCGATGATGGCGACGTCCTCACCGAGGGTCTTGTCCAGAAAGACCACGTTGGACACCCAGCACAGCTTCCCGTCCATTTCCCGGCGGAAATCCTCCTCGAAGGAGGAGACGCCGAGCCGTTTTTGGAGCCGCATGTTGTCCATGGAAAGGCTCTTGCGGAGCCGCTTGCGGTCGTCCGGGTGGTAATACCGGGAAAGCGTCTCGACCCAGAGGGCCAGCTCCGTCTCCTCGCCGTCCTGAAACGCCGAAACGCCCACGGGCCTGCGGATGGACCGGATTTTCCCCGTATCGAGGTCCAGCCGGTGGACGCCGAAGAACAGGTTGTTCAGGGAGGACAGGATTTCCTGATTCCGCATGGAGAGCTCGGAACGCTCGGCTTCGGCCCTTTTCTGGGCCGTGATGTCTTCCAACAGACCCACGGTGACGAGGGGATTGCCGTTGGAATCGCGATCCACGGTGGACATGGTCGCCCGGCACCAGCTTCCGCCCTCGCGGTCACGGAATTCGCAGGAGGAGGAACGTTCCCCCGCGCCGATGCGTTCGAACATCGAGCGGAAGGCCGCCCGGTCCTCCGTGAAGACGTGCTCGGCGGCAAGCGTGTCCGGCATGTTCTCGTAGCGCGGCCTGTAGCCGTATTTCGCGCAGGTCCGTTCCGGGTTGAGGACCAGCCGGTCGGCGGGGTAGTGGATGAATTCGCAGATGCCGGTGTTGCCGAGCGCCATTCGCAGAAGCTCGCTGGACGCCCGGTTCTCGCGCCTGAGCTCCTGATTCCGCAGTTCGGCCTTTTTCCGGGCGTCGATATCCATGAAGACGCTCTGGACGATGCGCTCGTTGTCCTCGTCGAGCAGGAGTTCCGCCGTTCCGAGAATCCAGCAGGACGTCCCGTCCTCGCGGGCGAGGCGGTATTCGAACGACGCCTTCTCCCCCGGATGGCGCAGCGTTGCGGCTTCGGCAAGGGTCCTCTGCACGTCTTCGGGCGCGATCAGGTCGGCGAGGTTCCAACGGTCGCGCTCCCAGAAGGTGTCGGGCGTGTACCCGAAAATGCGGATGGCCTCGCGGTTGGCGTTTTTGAACGTGAGGCTCAGGTCGGGATTCAGCCGGTACTGCACGATGCCGCACACGACCGACTGGAACAGGGCGTCGTATCGGGCGCGCTGCCGTTCGGCCTCGCGCAGTTCGGCTTCCCTGCGGTGTTCGGCGGTGACGTCCTTGAAGATGCCGATGGCCCGGACGGGCTTTTCGGAACCGTTGGGCACGGCGATGAACTGGAGTTCGCAGATGCGGGCAACGCCGTTCGGGGGCGTGAGCGTGACGGTGCCCCGGGCGAAGGATTCGCCCGAGAGCATGGCCTCGTGGAGGCGGACGTACTCCGCTTCGGACTCCTCGGCGACGGCCCCCGTTCCCACGATGCCGTAGGGGACGTTTTCCTGAACGGAACCGATTCCGAACCGGTCCGCGATGTCCTGATCCACGATGACGCGGCGGGTGGCCAGATCATACTGGACAATGAGGTCGTTGGAATGGGCGGCGGCGATGCGGAACTGTTCCTCGCGGGATTTCAGTTCGCGTTCCGACTCGATTTCCCGGGTGATGTCCCGGACGGTGCTGATGCAGATCGGCAGGCCGTTCTCGCAGAGCGTCTTCTTGCCGATGTCGTTGACCCAGATGTACGCTCCGTCCTTCTTGCGCATCCGGTACCGGATTTCGTATTCCCGGTCCTGCGAAAAGGCCGTCGCCACGGCGCGGCTTACGGCCTCGCGGTCGTCGGGGTGTATGCCGTTGATGATCAGCCCGTCGATGTCCTTTACGAACTCGTCATAGGTGAAGCCCAGATGGGAAAGCATGAAGTCGTTGATGCAGTAGAGCGGAAAGCCTTCTTCCAGATACCCGCCCATGATGCCGCCGGGGATATTGCGGTTGAGCAGTTCCAGCAGGCTGCGGTTGGCGTCGCTGGAAAGGGTGTTTTGTTCGAAGGTCAGCAGGCGGGTATTTTCTGACACGGCGGCAACTCTCTCGTAGAAGGACACGAGCCTCGCATGTCCGGGGAAACGTATTGCGGCGGCATGAGGCGCTCGGAAAAAGGATCATACGTCCCGCGGGCGATATTGTGAAGTCTTTGCAGAAAGAAAAGGAAAAAGAGGGGGCCGACCCCGGAAGGCGAACCGGTCGCCGTTCCCACGGAAACCGGGCGTCGGGGCGGAACGGACGCCGCTCCGGGGTTCGGGTTCGCCGCTCCGGCGGGACCGCATCCCGGCCACACCGGCATGGAACCGCGTTTGCAGCCGTGCGTGTCTTTGGAGCCCTTGAAATCCCGGCCACACCGATATGGAACCGCGGACGACAAACGGGGAACGTGTTCCCGGCTCGCCTCCATGCCCATCGGTGCGGGACGGGCGTTGTGCGGTCGTTCCGGCCTGCGGGGGCGGGAACCGCTTGGGTGCGCCGATACCGTCTTCGGGCTCCACGGGCGGGAATTTCGGCGGGAAGGTTCCCCCGCCGTGAGTCCTCCGTGCGGCGGGCGTTCTCCGGGCGGGACGGCGCGAACCACCCGAAGGGGGAAGCATGGCGATGTCGCTCAGTGCTCTCCGGGCGGGACGGCGCGAACGGCGCGCCAACGTCCTTCTCGGGAAGCGGAGCCGTCCTCCGCGTTCGGACCCGTTCGGTTACGCGGGCGGCGGCACGTCCGCCGCCGGGACGCCGTGCGTTTCGGACTGTGCGTCGAGGGTCGTGACGGTACCCAGCACGCGCCGCCGTTGTCCGTTTTCGTCGCGGATGACGGCGACGGCGATCCGGCAGCGGGCGTACGTTCCGTTGCGGCGCTTGAGGCGCAGGACGGTTTCGGACCCGTTCCCGGCGTCAAGCGACGCGAAGAAGGCGGAGAGGCGCAGCCGGTCTTCGGGATGGGCGATCAGCCCCCGGAGGGGAGGCGGTCCCTCGGTGCCGGGCCGGAGTTCGAACAGCGCGTCGAGGTACGGCGCTTCGCAGGTCTCGGTCTCGCAATCGCAGTCTACGGCCACGCTGCCGGTCCGTTCCGCAAGGAGACGCAGCCGTTCTTCGTGCAGCCGGTTCCGGTCGTCCGTACGGGCCAGCTCGGCCAGCCGCTTGCGGTCGTCGATGTCCATGACGCAGACGAGGAAGAGCCGGTCGGGATCGTCCACGGGCAGGACGTTGATGGTCACCCACCGGTACGAGCCGTCCCTTGCCAGACAGCGGAATTCGTCGCTGCACGGTTTCCCGTTCCCGGCGGATCGGGAACGGAAGTGGAAGTCGTCGAAGCGCCGTCGTTCGTCCGGGTGGATCAGGTTGTCGCGGACGGTGCTCTGGAGCTGTTCCACCGTGCCTTCGTTCGGGAGGAGCGGCAGGGTCCGCTCGGCGCTGCGCAGCGTGCGGTAGCGGTTCCGGGCCATGTTCAGCTCGTAGATTTCGTCGGAGCAGTCGCGGAGCATGAACGAATAGAGTTCCGCGACGCGCAGTTGCTCCTGCTGCCTGCGGCCTTCCGTGACGTCGTTGAGCAGCATGTAGGCGATCCGCCGGTTCGCGCCGCGCACGAAACGGTACTGTACGCTGATCCAGCGGATGCGGCCTGCCCCGTCGAATACGCGGTAGTCGCGGGAGGGCGGTTCCTCCCCGCGCTCGAAACGTTCGAGGAGCCGCCGCCGGTCCGCCGTAGCCAGCGCATCGTCCCGATCCTCGGGGACGAGCACGTCCCCGAGGTCCCGCTTGAGCAGCGTTTCGTACTGCCCGTGAACGGGGATGGACGCGCGGACGGCATGGGCCCCGTACCGGATGTCGTAGACGCCCGTGTCAAGATCGACGCGGAGCATGAAGTCGGAGGCGCTGCGGAACAGGAGCCCCTTTTCGAACAGGTCTTCGGGAGCGTCGTTCCGGGCGGGGCATCCGCTCTTGTTGCGGAATTTCATGCGGTACATGGCGGCGTCGGCGTTGCCGAAAAAGGTTTCGTAGTCCAGTCCGGGCTCTTGGGAATAGGCCACGCCGATGCTGACGGAAAGGCGACAGTCGGCGTAGTCCGCGCCGAGGGAGGCGCGCACCTGCGCATCCACGCGTTCCGCCATGCGGAGGGCGTCCCGTTCCGAGGGCACGTCCTGCATGAAGGCCATGAACTCGTCCCCGCCGATGCGGGCCAGCATCGCCCGGTTGCCGAACAGCCCGCGCAGGATCGCCCCGAACTTCGTCAGCACGGTATCGCCCACGAGATGCCCGTGGCGGTCGTTGACCTGCTTGAAGTTGTCGAGATCGAAGATCAGCAGCGCCGAAGCGTGCCCGGACCGGTGGATGTCGAGGTAGGTCTGGATGTACTGGCGGGCATAGTCGCGGTTGTAGAGCTCCGTGAGGGGGTCCATGCGGGTCTGGCGGAGCAGTTCCTCCTGCCGCATCCTCCGGGCCGTGATGTCGAGCAGGATGCATATCCAGATCGGACGGCCGTTGTCGTCGGCGGAGCGGCGTCCCTTTTCGATGACCCAGATGACGCTGCCGTCGCCCCTGCGGATGCGGTATTCCACCTCGTAATAGCCGGAGCGGTCCTCGAAGGCGGCGAGAACGTGTTCCCGGTCGTCGGGATGGACGAGGCGGAACAGCGTGTTTCCGGTGACGGCGTCGAGGGGGTCCCGGTCGTAGCCGAGGAAGGTCAGCAGGCTGTCGCTGACATAGGCCAGCTCGCGGTCGGCGTCGGCATAGGCGATGAAGGAGCCTCCCGCGATGCTCGAACTGATCAGGGACATGAAGTATTGCTGGCGGATCAGCTCGGCGTCGCGCCGTTCCTGTTCGTCGATGTCGGTAAAGAAGCAGTACAGGACGTCGCCTTGGCTGGATGCCTCGGAGCGGCAGGCGTCCATGCGCGTCCACCGGACCCCGCCGCCCTTTCCGACGATGCGGAATTTGACGGAAAAGCGTCCGTCGGCCTTGCGGGCGCGGAGTTCGCGCACCAGCCGTTCCCGGTCGTCGGGGTGGACGAGGCGGAGCGAGGCGTTCTGGAAACGTTCGGCCAGTTCGTCGCGTCCGTAACCCGTCAAGCCGTAATACTGATCGTTGGCGGAGAGCAGGGTGAGCCCGGCGTCGTCGACGATCCGGGCCAGACCGTTGAAGATCACGTTGTGGATGGCCTCGATTTCGGCGTGCTGCCGTTCCAGCGAGGCGACCGTTTCCTCCAGCCGCTCCTGAAGCCGCCGGAACGCGGTGATGTCCATGACGATGCTGACGATGGCCCGCCGCCCGTCGTCGGTTTCGCTGACGCAGCCCCGGTCCTGCACCCAGATGAAGCCGCCCCCCTTCCTGAGCATGCGGTAGACGACCTCGTAGTGATCGTCGTGGGCGAGCGCCTCCGCGACCACGCCGTTGACGTATTCGCGGTCTTCCGGGTGGATGCCGTTCCCGACCATGCCGCCGGTGTCCGCAAGGAACTCTTCGTAGGTATAGCCGAGGTGTTCGAGCAGGTCGTCGTTCACGAAGTAGAGCGGGAACCCCTCTTCGAGATAGCCGCCGATGAGCCCGCCGGACAGGCTGTTCTTGAGCAGGTCGAACGCGTTTTTTCGCGACTGCCGGGAGAGTTCGTCAAGGGCCTTTTCCCCGAAGCGCATGGGGAAGAATTCGCCCTCGTCCTGCGCCGCGTTGGGCACGGAAAGGTGGAGCGTGCGGAGAAGGCCGTCTTCGCCGCACAGCGCCGAACAGCGCGTTTCCAGAGAAAGGCTCTGTCCGTCGGGCAGCCGCTTGGTGAAGATCGCGTCGCCGCCCACGAAGGGGACGTCGTCCGGCGTGTGGAGCGCGTTGAACGTGTAGACGTACGGTTCCGGCTCGTTGCGGACGTCCTCCTCCATCAGCTTCCTGAGCTCGGCGCGCCCGACGGTCCGCTCAAAGGCGCCGGTTCCGATCCAGTGAAAGGAAGGGGCCACGCAGCGCAGGGCCTTGTCGGCGTCCCTCTCCACAAGGTAGGCGTCGAAGAAGCGGCGAAGGGCGTTCAGCGGACGGTTGGCGGCGGTATCCATAGGCATCAGCGGGGAGCGCTCCGGCGTTGCGGTGAAAGGGTGAACGGGGCGCGTGAGGAGCGTCCGAAAGAGGCCGCGGGACGCCGGGCGAAGCCTTGGGCGTCCGGAATGTCCGGCCCGGCGGTCAACGGTCGATCCATTTCCGCTCGAAGTCCTCGCGGGGCAGCGGGCGGTCGTACAGGTAGCCCTGCGCGAGGGTGCAGCCGATGTCCTTGAGGAAGTCGGCCTGTTCCGCCGTTTCCACGCCTTCGCAGAGCACGGTGATGCCGAGGCGGGCCGCCATCTGGAGCAGACCCTCGATGAGTTCCCGGTTGCAGGGCGAGGTCTGCGCCTGATCGAGGAACATTTTGTCCAGCTTGAGCATGTCCATGTCCAGCTTGCACAGGAGGCCGAGGGAGGAGTAGCCCGTCCCGAAGTCGTCGATGGAGATGTTGAAGCCCAGCTCCTTGAGCCGGGTCACCTGCTGGATGGTCATGTTGGTGTTGCCCATGGCGATGGTTTCCGTCAGCTCGATATCGACGAGGTCTGTGGGGACCCCGTGTTTCCGGGCCACGTCGAGGAGCCTTTCCGGAAACGTGAGATCGAGGAAGTGGATGCGCGAAAAGTTGCAGGAAATGGGGATCACGCGCTTGCCGCCGTCGAGGAGGGCGCGGAGGAACCGGCAGGTTTCCTCGTAGATGTGGAAGTCGATTCTGGTGATGAACCCGTTGCGTTCGAACAGCGGGATGAAGACGCCGGGGGAGATGAGCCCGCGTTTCGGATGCCGCCAGCGCACGAGGGCTTCGGCCCCCACGAGCTCGCCGGTGGTCATGTCCACTTTCGGCTGGAAGTAGGGGATGAAGTCGCCGTTCGCCAGCGAGACGCCCATGCTCTCCTCAAGGTTCTTTTCCTCGCGGACGCGCCGCATGATGTCGTCGCTGAAATAGAGGTAGGTGTTGTGGCGCGCCCGCTGCTGGGAGTCCTTGGCGTAGTGGGCGTGGTCCAGCGCCTCGACGATGGTGTCGTCCGTGTTGATGATGCAGATGCCGCAACTGAAGACGGTATGGCAGGCCGCGGTTTCGTCGTTGAAGGAGGAGAGGAGGCGGTCGAGCGTCTTCACCCGGTTCTCGAACGAGTCCCTGTCTTCGTACAGGAGCAGCAGGATAAAGTGGTCCGCGGCGATCTTGGCGACGATCTCGTCGTGCCCGATGAAGTCCAGCAGGGCTTCCGCAAGCCGCTTCAGGATGGCGTCGCCGCCCGCGTAGCCGCAGACGTCGTTGATGTATTTGAAGTCGTCGATGTCGATGTACAGCAGGGCGTAGCGGTGCGGCCCCGCATGCAGTTTGCGGTCCCCTTCCTCGATGAGCTTGGTCAGGTTCCAGAGGCCGGTCAGCCTGTCGTGGTGCAGGATGTCCCGGATGCGCTGGTTCGTGCGGTTCTTGAGCACGAGGACGAACGTGAAGACGAGCGTGATCAGGATCAGCAGGAACGCGAAGATGCCCATAGCCCGCAGCGGGTAGGCCTGAACGAGGCGCGAGAGGGAGGGCTCCGGCAGCTTCGCCGTGTTGGCGACCACGATGCTGGTCAGCTCGGAGGGGTTCATTTTCTGGATGACCTTGTCGAGGGCGGAAATCAGCGTGGGGTCCAGCGCCTTGGAAACGCCGATGGAGAACTCCGTGGCGTAGTCCACGAGGTTCACCGAGGTCAGCGAGGCGTATTCCGGGCGGGAAAGGAACGCGTTCGCGCTGTAGATGTTGGAATAGGCGAGGTCGATGTCGCCTCTGAGCAGCGCGTCGTAGGTGTCGCGGGGCGAGGCCGCCCAGAATATCCGTATGCCGGGGTGCTGTTTGCGCTGGAGGTAGGCGAGCCGTTCCTCGAAGTTCCGGGGCAGGCCGACGCTGGACGGGGCCTGTTCGCTGTTCCAGTCGGCGCGGGCGAGCATGGTGATCGGAATCCGGATGTAGGGGCGCGTCATGTTCAGATCATACCGGGAGGCGATCCGCTCGTCGTACTCCATGAAACAGACGGCGTCGGCCTCGTGGCGCATCACCTTGTCCAGCGCGTCCCGGTGGTTTTCGGCCCTGATGAAGACGCACCGGATGCCGGTGTAGCGGGAGATGGCCTTGAAGACGTCGGCGGCGATGCCCGACGGGGCGTCGGCGGCGAACGAGGCCAGCGGTTCCCAGTCGTCGATGTAGGCGACCCTGAGCTTGGTCATTCGGGCGATGAGCGCCCGCTCCTTGCTGGAGAAGACGATGTTGAACTCGGGGGATTCCTGATAGAAACGGTCGTACAGCCGCATGTCGAAATACGGATCGGCCGATTTGATCGTTTCCTGCGCGTCGTTGAGCTCGCGCAGCAGTTCGGCGTCGTCCTTCCGGGTCACGAAGTAGAACGGCGAAGGCCCGAACCGGGCGATGATGCGCCGGTTCACCGGCTTGCGGAGGCTGCTGGTCAGGATGGCGTCGATGGCCCCGCCGTCCAGCGCGTCGCTCAGTTCGTCCTGCGTCTCGTAGATGGTCGGCCTGATGCTGAAACCGTGTTCGTCGGCATAGGCCTTCAGATCGTCGTTGTGGGTGCTGTCCTTCAGCATGCCCACCCGGATGCCGTCGAGCGCCCTGAAGTCCTCATAGGGCAGATCGGTGTTGCTGGCCTTGGTGTACAGGATGGCGTAGCTGATGCCCGATTCGAGCTTGGGGAAGGCGAAACGCCGTTCCCGGTCCGGGGTGCGCTCCACGGAGCCGAGCAGATCGATTTCGCCCCGTTCGAGCATGGCGAGGCATTCGGCCCATGACGCGTCGACGTATTCGTAACGCCAGCCCGTGATCCGCGCGATCCGTTGCAGATACTGATAGCCGTAGCCCGCGTGCCGCCCGTCCTCCAGCGTTTCCTGAAATCCGCGAAACGGAAAGAACCCCACCCGGATCGTCCGCTGCGCCGCGTCCGCAAACGCCGCAAAACCGCACAGGATGCAGAGCAGCAGGCAGAAAAAGAGAGGCAAGGTTCTGGAACGCATCGTCACTCATCGGGATTGGGGTCGCTTGCGGGGAAAACGCGGGAAGAGCCAATTGGGAATGGAAGGCACGGAACTCCTTGTTCTCTCCAGACATATACCTGATTGGAAGAGATTGTCTACTCGGCTCTTGAGGAAAAGGAATATACCGACATTTCGGTACGATCCCGCGCCGAGCTCCCGGAGTCCGAGGAATGCGGGGGCGGGCTTCGCCGTTCGTCCGCGCGATCCCCCGCCGGAAAAGCGTTTTTTTCGGAAATATTGGGGAACGAATACGCGCCTTCACGCCGGTTCCTTTTCGCCGGATGAGGCGTCGCCTGTGGGGCATGCGGTACCGGACTCTGGTATCCGTACCGAAGTATCGCATGCAACGGTTTGTCCGCCGGGTGTGCCGAAACGGGCGCGGCGAGGGCACGAAAGCGTATCGCGGGCGAAATGCGGCGCGTTGCGGCGGCTCTTTCTTTGCCCGGCGACATGAGGCCTCCCCCTTTGGGGGCGTGGCGTATGGAGTGGCGAACTTGTTGGAAAAGCAGGCTCCGGCGGCCTTTATCCCCGTTCCGGGAAGAGGAAAGACGCCGTGACGAGGCTCCGCGCGTCCTTGCGGATGTGCAGGGATAGGATTATGCTCAAGATCATGTGGTGGCCTCTGACTCGTGTGCGGAACTGGTTCGCCGTCTTCCGTCGACGCCCCGTACGGAACATCGCGCTGGGACTGGCGCTGTTCCTGTCGCTGGACATCGGGCGGTACCTGTTCTGGCCCCCGGTGGGCCGACTGGAGACGGAAAACCCGGAGACGACGTCCTTCATCGAGTACCGCAAGGAACAATGGGAAGTCGGAAGGAAGGATGGGAAGAGCCTGCGGGTCCGACGGAAATGGGTCCCGCTCCGGCGCATTGCGCCGTCGCTGCAAAAGGCCGTGGTGGCGTCCGAGGACGACCTGTTCTGGAAGCACGACGGATTCAATTTTTCGGCGATGTACGACGCGCTTGAGCGGAACTGGGAAAAGGGCCGGATGGCCGCCGGCGGCAGCACCATCACCCAGCAGCTTGCCAAAAACATGTGGTTTACGCCCGAGCGCTCCGTCTTCCGCAAGATCAAGGAAGCGATCATGACGTGGCGGCTTGAGCGCACGCTGGACAAGAAGCGCATTCTGGAGCTGTATCTGAACGTCGCGGAGTGGGGCAACGGACTGTACGGCGCGGAAGCGGCGGCGCGGCATTATTTCGGAAAATCGGCCGCCGCGCTGACCCGAACCGAAGCGGCGCGGCTGGCGGTCATGCTGCCCTCGCCGTTGCGGCGCACCCCCTCCTCGCCCCTCGTCAGGCGGCTGGCGTCCAGACTGATGAAGCGCATGCCCTGACGATAGGGGCGGGCACCGCGTCGAGGGAGCGGGTTCTGACGGCATTTCGTCGCGATCCTCAGGCAATTCAATAGGGAGAAAGCGTGTACAGCTGCAAACTCGACATCAGGATTTTCAGCGAACAACCGTTGCTGCCGGAGGTGATCGAAAAGATTGCTCCGCTGGAACGTTTTACGCACGCGTTCAAATGGTTCCGGCGGTTCCTGCCTGAGGCCGTGGGCGATGCCGACATCGTCATCATGGACCTGCCCGGCGAGCCTCAAACGCTCCGGAGGCTGTGCAAACAGGGTGCCGTGCTTGTCCTGTGTCTGGGGCAGGAGGCGTACGCCTCCCTGCGCGCACCTTCGCTCCGCGCCCTCGACGACGTCTGGGTGAAGCCGCTCGGCGCGGAATCCGTCGGCGTCCGGTTCGAGAAGCTCCTTGAAACGCTCAGGCAGCGGAAGGAGTGCCGTCTGGCGCAGACCTATCTGGACACGCTCATCGACAGCATCCCCGATCTCGTCTGGTTCAAGGATATCCGGGGCGCGCACCTCAAGGTCAACGACAGTTTTTGCCACATGGTGGGCAAGACCAAGGAGGACATCGCCGGGCGCGGGCACTACTACATCTGGGACATGAAGAAAGAGGAGTACGAGCAGGGGGAATACGTCTGTCTCGAATCCGAGGACATCGTGCTCGCCGAGCGCAAGACGTGCCTGTTTGACGAAAAGGTCAAAAGCAAGCAGGGGTTCCGGCAGTTCAAGACCTACAAGTCGCCGCTGTTCGACGAGGACGGGAGCCTCATGGGCACGGTGGGCATCGCGCACGACGTCACCGATCTGGCGAACATGGGCGCGGAACTGGAACTCATCCTGCGGAACATGCCCTTCAGCGTGCTGATCAGCGACAACGACGGGCGCATCGTCAACGCGAACGCCAAGTTTCAGGAGTATTTCTCCACGCGGGAAAGCGACATCGTCGGCAAATCCTACGCGGACTGGAAACGTTCCATCCTGAACGGAGGGGACGACCCCGCGCCGGGGCATTTCGAGACCCGTATCAGGCGCAACGGCGAGGAACGGGTGCTGGAAATCCACGAGGAGCCGATTTTCGATATTTTCCGCAACCATGTCGGTCAGTTCTGCTTTTGCCGGGACGTGACCATCGAGCGCACCTTCGAACACCAGATATGGCTCAGCGCCAACACGGATTCCCTGACCGGCCTGTACAACCGCCGCTTTTTCTACGGATGCGTCAACGAGAAGCGGGGTCAGGGACAGCTCAGCCTGCTGTATGTGGATTTGGACAATTTCAAGATGGTGAACGACGTGTACGGGCACCATGTCGGCGACGAGGCGCTCGCGCTGGTGTCCGGGCTGATGCGCGAGGCGTTCCCCGACGACATCATCGTCCGGCTCGGCGGCGACGAATTCCTCGTCTGCATGCTCGGCGAGCGTTCGCGGGAGTATCTCGAAACGCGGGCGGACGAACTCCTGCACATGCTGCTGGAGACGTTCCAGACGTCTGACCGGCTGCGGGTTATGTCGGCGAGCATCGGCATCGCCTTCGCCACGGACCCCGAAGTGAAGGTGGACGATCTGATCCGGCAGAGCGACCTCGCCATGTACGCCGCGAAGCAGTCGGGAAAGTCCCGCTATTGCGTGTACTCGCCCGAACTGGCGCGGTCCGTGTAAACGAGTCGGGGAAGGGCGGGCCGTCCGAAAAACAGAAGCAGCGCGGCAAGAAGCCAAGCGAATGCGTTACGCGATTCATAGGATTTCCTTTGGAGGATGCTCGTCATAAAAAGCGCTGAAGGGATGTTCCCCAGAGGAGAGGCAAGAACCGCCTCATTTTTTTGGAGCGCGGCGGGGCTGAAACCATAAGATTTGTTTGCGGGGAGAGAGGAAACGGCTTTCCCCGCTTTTTTTGCGCCTGAACAGCTCAAGAAAAGCGGGGAAAACCGTTTCCGTCCATCATTCGGCATTGTGCGAAAAGCGATTCCCTTCATGCGGCGAGCCAACCGGCGTTCAGGCAAAGACGGTACCCGAAGCCTGCCAGCTTCCGTTTTCCGCGAAAAAGCCCCCTTGGGCGGCGATGATCTGGCCGTACATCATGGTGTACCCGATGGCGATGAGGCCATACAGGGAACCCCGCGTCAGGGCATTGAAGAAGTGCTGGAAAACATGTCCAGACCCATGCTGCCCGCCTTGCTCTTTGACGATTACGGAAAGGGAACGGCAAAAGGCGGGAAGGAAGTCGGCTTCCTTCCCGCCGACGTCAGGCAGGTTTTATTCAGGAACGATTTCACCGATGTAGACGCGCTTGCCGTTTTCGTACTTGAGAATGCCGACGGGAATTTCGGCGTCGTGGGTGGCGTTGATGGTCAGCACGCCCACGGGGGTGTCGAGATTCTTGGTATCGGCGAGAGCCTTGGTCACGGCTTCGCGGTCGGCCTTTCCGGCGCGGTTGAGGGCGTCGATGAGCACGTTGTAACAGGTATAGCCGAGGGTGGCGTTCACGTTGGGGTCCTTGTCGGGGAAGTTCTGCTTCCACACGTCCGTGAACTTCCTGGCCTGATCGTTCATGTCCTTCATGGTCATGTCATAGGGGAACGCGGTCTGCATGAAGCCTTCGGCGGCCTTCCCGGCGATCTTCACGGTGTCGGGGTTGTCCATCGCGTCGCCGCCCATGAGGGCGAACTTCGCGCCGAGTTCACGGGCCTGCTTCATGATGATGGCGCCTTCCGCGAAATAGGCGGGCATAAACACGAGATCGGGTTTCTTGCTGATGAGTTCGGTGAGCTGGGCGGTGAAGTCCTGATCGCCGGAGCTGTACTTCAGGTCGCCGACGATTTCGCCGCCGAGCTTCTTGTAGGACTTCTTGAAGAAGTTGGAGAGGCCCACGGCGTAGTCGCTGACCACGTCGGTGAGCACGGCGGCCTTCTTATAGCCGAGGGTCTTGTAGACGTAGGTGGCGGCGGCGGCGCCCTGATAGGGGTCGATGAAGCAGGCGCGGAAGTAGTACTTCTTGCCCTGCGTCACGAGCGGGTTGGTGCTGGAGGTGGCGAGGACGGGCACCTTGGCGCGTTCGGCGACTTCGCCGCCCGCGAGGCTGAGGGAGGAGGCGTAGGTTCCGATGATGGCGGTCACGTTGTCGTGTTCGGCCAGACGCTTCACGGCGTTGGCGGATTCGACCTTGTCGGACTTGTTGTCCACGACGACCAGCTCGACGGGACGTCCGAGGACGGTGGGCGTGATCTTGTGGGCGAGCTGAATCCCCTCAAGCTCAAGCTGTCCGGCAAAGGCATTCTGTCCGGTCAGGGGCATGTAGACGCCGATCTTGATCGGGTCGGCGGCCTTGGCGGACGTGGCGAGCCCCATGCTCATGGCGACGAGGGCGAATGCGCTCAACAGGGTGCCGAATTTCATGCTTCCATCCTCCAACTGTAAAAAGGTTGCTGAAGCCACCTCCAAAAAGCCGATGCAGGCCGTTGCGCAGGGTGATGCGGACGGATTGCATCACCGGAAAACTTTCCTGCAATGCTTTTACTGTGAAAGAGAAAAGTATCACAATCAATGGATATGCTGATGAGAGATTTCAGCATGCAATATGCGTTGTTTCTCTTGCAGCGTATCTTCTATTCCGGTTGATTCGTTCTTATAAAAACACCATTTTTTGTCAAGAAAAAAGAAATCATCATATTGAAAACCTTTTTTTATGAACTGCAATATGCTCATTGTTCATATAAACAATGATGGTTGACTTTCCCTGTTTGAAAGAAAAGGAAAGAAGAGTCTTTCAATGTGCAAAAAAAGGATTCGATGGAACAAACGAAAGACCTGAATTGATCACTCAATTCTTTATGAAGGAAAAAACGGACTGTTCAATCAATCTTCCGCGTTTTTGGGGAAAACGGTATGGAAAGGGGGCCCGTGCCGGGCTGATAGAGAGGATTTTGCAGTGTGCGAAAGAAAAAAATAAGGGAAAAAGTTTTCCGGCCTTCCGAAAGGAAGAGGAAAAAAGGGGAGTGAGGTCCGCCCGGTGCCCGAAACGGCTTCCGGTCGGCAATCGCGGGGGGGGGAGAGGTCGTTGGTATGGCTTCGGCGTCGGAACGCGGACGGCCCGCGTCCCGGAAAGAGGCGCGGGCCGTCGAGGGCGGAAGGGCGTCAGTTCCGGTCGGCGGTGAGCAGAAACACCGCCGAGAGCACGAGCGCGCTCCCGGCCCAGCCGGAGAAGGAGAAGTTTTCGTGCCAGAACAGCCAGACCCAGAAGGTGGCGAGCACGGGTTCGATGTTGCCGATGATCGCGGCCTTCACCTGACTGATGAGCCGGAGGCTCCGCCCGTAGGCGAGGTACGCGCCGTAGTTCGTGATCACGCCGAGGGCCAGCAGGTTGAGCCACGCCGTCCACGAGCGTTCGGGCGCGAACTCCACGAAGGGGAACAGGGCCAGCGCGCCGCCGAGGAGCATGTAGGCGTAGAGGGTCGCCGTGGAGTAGCGGGGCTGCCACCAGACGTAGAAGGGGAAGTGCGAGGCGTAGCACAGGCCGGAGACGAGGCCGCAGACGATCCCGAATACGGACGGTTCGGCCTTGATGCTGCCGCCGGAGAAGCAGACCAGCGCGGTGCCGCCGAGGGCCAGCGCGAGGGCGACGGTCTTGCGGCCCGAAAACGTTTCGTGGAACAGGATGCGGGAAAACACCGCCACCCACGCCGGGGCCGTATACAGGAGCACCATCGCCATCGCCGCGCCGCTCAACTGGATGGAAATCTGGAGCGAGGCGAAGAATACGCTGATGCTCAGCACGCCGAACAGGCAGAAGAAGACGGCGTGCTTCGCGGGGATGCGCGCCCCGCCGCAGACCGCCGTCTGGGCGAAGAAGCAGACGCCTCCGAACAGGGCTCGCCAGAAGGCCACCTCCAGCGGATTCAGCCCTTCCTCCATGCAGATTTTGGAGAAGGGGCCGATGAGCGACCACAGCAGCGCGGCGGCGAGAACGTACAGATACCCGGCCGTTCGTTTCGAATCCCGTTCCATGACAGGCTCCGGTGGCGAGGGGCGTCCCCGGAGGGCGCTACTCGACGATGAAGGTTTCCGCGTCGGTGATGCCGACGTAGGCTTCGAAGCGCCTGACGGTCAGGGCCAGCGCCTCGTCGAGCCGTTCCTTCGCGGAGAAGGAAAAGATGACCGTGAGGCAGCGTCTGGCCTCGGGCGTGATCATGGCTCGGGTGGAGTCGCTCGTGGGGCTGCCGAATGCGCCCTCGGCGTCGGCCAGCAGGGGCATGTGTTCCAGATCGATGTCGCTCTTGCCGATGCCGGGGTAGACCTCTCCGGTCCCGCCCAGCCGGAAGACGATGTCCGGGCCGATGCGCGCCGTGTCGTAGGAGCCGAGCGAGAAGCCGGTTTCCAGCGACACGAGGTTGTTCGCGTCCACCACGGTGTTGATCCGGTACAGGTCCTTGCCCTGCCGCACGCGGCGGTACAGGGCTTCGGACGAGACGCGGAACCGCCCCGGGTCCTTGCCGAAGGCCTTATAGGCTTTCCGCGATTCGTCGAGGTTGGGTATCTGGGCGAGCGGCGTGGTTTCCAGCATGGTCTTGAGGTAGGGGGAAACCTCCGTTTCCAGACACGCCCAGAGCGCGTCGTCACGCAGGCGCACGTCGACGGTGTAGAGAAGGCAGCCCAGCCGCGCCGCGGGCCAGGCGTTTTTGATGGAACCGTCTATGGAGATGTGCAGGGCCGTCATCGTCCGCTCCTTGGGGATGAAGTTTCGTTCCGAATTCGTCCTATCACGGAAGGATGAGCGCGTCTTGGTCGAGGCTCCCGTTTTTTTGTTCCAGCCTCCTGCGCTTCCGGTAGGCTGCGGGAGTCAGCCCGGTCAGGCGCTGCATGGCCCGGGTCAGGGCGCTCTGGTCGGCGTAGCCCGCCCGCTGCGCCAGCTCCGCGATGGGAGCGTCGGAGGCGGCCAGCCACGTCTGCACGCGCCGGATGCGCCTTTCCGCGAGCCATGCCTGCGGGCTCGTCCCCCATTCCGAGCGGAACAGCGCGTGCAGGCGGCTCGGGCTCAGGCCGATGCGCCGGGCCATTTCCTCGACCGTCCACGGGGCGGAAAGGTCGGCCTCAATGCGTTCGGCGAGCTCGTCCAGCCGCGAGGTCCGGCGCTCGTGCCCGAAGATCGAATCGATCAGCAGCGGCATCCAGCACTGCGGCATGCCCGGCAGGGCGAAGCGGTCCCGGGACAGGTTCGCGAACCCGATCAGGTGGCGCATGGCTTCCGAGACGGGCAGGAACACCTGTTCCGCCAGCCGTTCCGCCACGGGGACCCCGCACTCCGCCGGGTCGCAGTTGACGATCAGGAAGCGGTTCGAGCCGGTCGCCAGTTGCGAATGCCGGACGCCGGGGGCGACGAAGGCCGCGCGGGACGGGTCCAGCATGCCTTCCGCGCCGCCGATGTCGATGCGGAGTTCGCCCGCGATGGGCAGGACGAACTGGGCGTGCGGGTGCCGTTCGTTGTTCCGTTCGCCGTCATAGCTCAGAAAATCGATGTGGATGGACATGGCCCGCCTCGGCGCTGCGGTGGATGCGGAAAGCTCCCGGCGCGGCGTCGTTTCGGCTTCGCGCACGGGACCGATGTTGTATAAGCCCAAGCGGGCGCGCTTACAAGGAGGCGCGGAAAAGCCCCGTCTTTCCGGGCGGCGCGGGAAGCCTCCGGCGCAACGCTTGGGGAGACGTTTTTTTCCGCGCAAAGGGAATGCCGCGGTCCGGGTCCGCTCGGCCTCATCATGTATCTAACGCATTGACATAGCGGATGTATCCGGCTAAAAGCCGAATCGGTTTCCCGAAACGCCATCTCAAAAAGGAGTCAAGCATGTCGTCCGACAGCGCCGGTTGCCCCGCAGCCGATGTGTTCATACTTCACGCCGCCGACGCGCTTCCTCCGGCCTGCTGACGGGTCCGGGGATTCCCCGGCGGCTCAGGAGGCTTTCCCATGTCCTTGCTTCATTCCGCGTGCGGGCGTTTCCGCATGCGTCCGTATCCGTCCGCGTTGGGAACGTCCGTTTCCCGTGTGCCGAGGCCGTGCCCCGCCGCCTCCCGTCGTGTGCGGCGGTCTTCTCCCTTCCCGCGTCACGCCCTGCTCGGGCGGCGTTTCCCTTCCCGCAAAGGGGGCCGCGAACGAGGCCGGTGACGGCCCGATCCGGTCTTTCCCGTGCCGCGTTCCTTTGCGGCGCCTGTCCTCGTATTCTGTTTTTCCCGCGCGGCGTTTCGTCCTCTGAAACGGAGCGTCACGCCGGCAAATGCCCTTTTCCGTGCGCGGCGTCCCGCCGTGCGCCGGAGCCGCCGCGGGCGGCAAGGAGGTTCCGTATGGACGATCATCCCCGAAGTCGTTTTGTCCGTGCCGCGTCCGCGTGTTTGCGGGCGTCGTCGTGCGTTTCCGTCCGGGAAACGCTTCCCGCAACGTTCCGTCGGCGGGGCAGGCTCCGTCTGCTTGCGCTCAGGAGGTTGAAGCTATGATGTTCCTTACGCTTGCCCATGATTTCATTCAGGAGAAAAGGCAGCTTGTCCGTTCCCGTGCCGACGGGAACGGCGGTGCGCCCACCCCGCGCGAACGGCTTCGGGACGCGGCCCGGAAGACGCCGCAAGAGCTGTTCGAAGCCTATATGAGTTCTCCCCGTGGGCTCAGCGCGTTCCGCGTCGAATCCATGCGGTCCCTGTTCGGGGCGAACGTCCTGACCCACAGGAAGCGGGACTCCCTGCCGAAGCGTCTCGCCGGAGCCTTCATCAATCCGTTTACCGCCGTTCTTGCCGCCCTCGCGCTCATTTCCTTCGTCACCGACTACCTGATCGCCGCGCCGCAGGACAGGGACCTGACCGCCGTGATCATCGTGGGCGTGATGGTGTTCGTCAGCGGCACGCTGCGCTTCGTGCAGGAATCCCGTTCGGGCAGCGCGGCGGAACGCCTTCAGGCTATGGTCACCACCACCATCGCCGTGGTGCGCGAGGGGGAATGCCGGGAGCGGCCCATCGGGGACCTTGTGGCGGGCGACGTGATCCGGCTCGCCGCGGGCGACATGATTCCCGCCGACGTGCGCGTCGTCGAAACCAAGGACCTGTTCGTCAGCCAGTCCTCGCTGACCGGCGAAAGCGAGCCCGTCGAGAAGTGGGCCGCGGCTCTGCCCGAAGCGGCGGACGATCCGCTGGCGTGCGCCAATCTCGCCTTCATGGGGAGCACGGTGGTCAGCGGTTCGGCCCTCGCGCTCGTGGTGGCGGTGGGCGGCGAAACCCTGTTCGGGGCCGTGGCGCGGCAGCTCGCGGAACGCCGCGTGCGCACGCATTTCGAGAAGGGCGTCAACGCCGTGTCGTGGGTGCTTATCCGGTTCATGCTGTGCATGGTCCCGGTGGTGCTGTTCCTCAACGGCTTCACCAAGGGGGACTGGTTCGAGGCGGCGCTGTTCGCGCTGTCCGTGGCCGTGGGGCTTACCCCGGAAATGCTGCCCATGATCGTGTCCGCCAATCTCGCCAAGGGCGCGTCGGTCATGGCCGGGAAAAAGGTCATCGTCAAGCGCCTCGACGCCATCCAGAATCTCGGGGCCATGGACGTGCTGTGTACCGACAAGACCGGGACGCTCACGCAGGATCGCATCGTGCTGGAATACCCGCTCGACGTGCACGGCAACGAGGACGAACGCGTCCTGCGGCACGCCTTTCTGAACAGCTACCACCAGACCGGCCTCCGCAACCTGATGGACGTCGCCATCGTGGAGCACGCCGACGAGAAGAACATGCTCCCGCTGCGCGAAGAATACCGCAAAGTGGACGAAATCCCGTTCGACTTCACGCGGCGGCGCATGAGCGTGGTGGTCGAGGACCGTACGGGCAAGACGCAGATCATCACCAAGGGCGCGGTGGAGGAGGTGCTTTCCATCTGCGCCTATGTGGAATACGAGGGCCGGGTCGAGCCGCTCACGGAAGCGCTCGTCGCGGAAGTGCTCGCCACCGTGCGGAGCTACAACCGGGCAGGGCTGCGCGTCATCGCCGTGGCTCAGAAGACGAACCCGATGGTCGCGGGGGCCTTTTCCGTGGCGGACGAAGCGGGCATGGTGCTGATCGGCTACCTCGCCTTCCTCGATCCGCCGAAGGCGTCCGCCGCCGGAGCCGTGGCGGCGTTGCGTGAGCACGGCGTCGCGGTCAAGGTGCTGACCGGCGACAACGACGCGGTGGCCCGCAGCGTGTGCGAACAGGTCGGCCTGCGGTCCCGTTCCGTCCTGCTCGGCCCGGAGATCGAGGGTATGGACGACGCGGCCCTGCGGGAGGCGGCGGAGGGCGCGGACGTGTTCGCCAAGCTCACCCCGCAGCAGAAAGCCCGCATCGTAGCCTGCCTGCGCGAGGCGCACACCGTGGGCTTCATGGGCGACGGCATCAACGACGCGGCGGCGATGAAGGCGTCGGACGTGGGGATTTCCGTGGACACCGCCGTGGACATCGCCAAGGAATCCGCCGACGTGATCCTTTTGGAAAAGGACCTCATGGTGCTCGAACGGGGCGCGCTGGAAGGCCGCAAGACCTACGCCAACACCATCAAATACATCAAGATGACGGCCAGCTCGAATTTCGGCAACATGTTCTCGGTGCTGGCGGCGAGCGCGTTTCTGCCGTTCCTGCCGCTGGCCCCGCTTCAGGTGCTCGTGCTGAACCTCATCTACGACATCTCGTGCACGGCGATCCCGTGGGACAACGTGGACGGCGCGTTCCTCAAGCGTCCGAAGGCGTGGGACGCCTCCTCCATCAGCCGGTTCATGCTCTGGTTCGGACCGGCGAGCTCGGTGTTCGACATCACCACCTACATCCTGATGTACTTTTACATCTGCCCCCTCGTGCTCGGCGGGGCCTACCATACGTTGACCCCGGAAGCGCAGGCCGCCTTCGTGGGGCTGTTTCAGGCCGGGTGGTTCGTCGAATCGCTGTGGTCGCAGACGCTGGTGATCCACACCCTGCGGACGCCGAAACTTCCGTTCACGGAAAGCCGGGCCTCGTGGCAGGTGCTCGGCCTGAGCTCCTGCGGCATCCTCGCGGGCACCGTCCTGCCGTTTACCGCCGTGGGCGAGGCCCTCGGCATGGCGACGCTTCCCGCCGTCTATTTCCCGTGGCTGTTCGGGACGCTGTTCGCCTACATGGCGCTGACGACGTTCCTCAAGGCCATCTTCATCCGGCGGTACGGCACGTTGCTGTAAAAAAAGCGGGCTCTTCCCGCTCTCTCCCCCGCCTCCGGGAGTCCGCGGCAACGAGGTCGCGCCCCGTTCCTTCGCATCCCCATCCCAAGGGACACGCACATCCGACGCATCGGACGCGAAGGAAACATCCGCGTCTCCACATCCGAAGAGGGCCGGGGGGAATCATTCCCCCCCGGCCGCCGGAGGCATGCCTGTTACTCATCCCGCTCCGGCATGGCTCTGCCGTCCTCCAGACAGGGACGGAGCTCCAGATGCGCCCGGAAAACCTTCTTGATCAGCTTGCCGCTGCGCCTGACTTCCTCCAGTTCGATGGGGAAAGGGCCCGAACCGACGAGGCGGAGTTCCAGATCGCCGTTCGGGGAGCGCTCGAATCGGGCCGACTTCACGATCTGCCGGTGGCTTTCGTCCAGACGCTCCGCAAGGGTGAGGAACAGCGACAGCAGCCGCACCTCCTCCCGGATGCTCTCGTCCAGTTCAAGGAACAGCGGCATCTTTTTGGAGGCCCGCTTGCGGTGAAAGAAGGCCACCGCGGCCATCAGCTCGATTTCGCGCTCCGTGAACCCGAGCAGCTCGGTGTTGCGGATCAGGTAGTGGGTGTGCGCGTGGTGGTTGGCGAAGGAAATGAAAATGCCGATGTCGTGCAGCAGCGCGGCGTAGTACAGCAGTTCGCGGGAAACGGGAGGGGCGTCGTGCAGGCCGATGGCCTTGGCGCTGTCGAACAGTTCGAGGGCCAGCCCGGCGACGTGGCGGGAGTGCGTCTCCTCGAACCGGCAGAACCGGGCGAGCTGGAGCACGCTTTCCTCGCGGGCGGGCCGGATCGTGCCCGCCTTCTGCGGGTACGTCCGCATGAGGTAGTCCGCAAGGATGCCGTTTTGCAGGTTCCGGTTGCTGATGGTCACGCTTTCGAATCCCTGTTCCTCCATAATCGTCTGAAGGATCGCCGCGCCCGCGATGATCACGTCGGCGCGGTTGGGGTTGATGCCGGGGACGCTCCTGCGTCCCTCGAGGTCGCGGGCGCAGAGCGCCTTCACCGCGCGGCGCAGGCCGTCGTAGCTCAGGACCTGCTTGGAAACCGTGCAGGGGCTGCCCGTGCGCGCGGCTTCCTCCTGCGCCAGCGCGGCGGCGATTTCCGCGAGGTTCTGGGCCGTGCCCGAGCTGGCGACGGCTTCGGCGATCTCGAAGCCCGCGATGCGCTGGAAGGAGTGCAGGGCCTCGTTGCGGATGTACCGTTGCAGCGCCGCGTAGCTGTAGGCGGACACCGGGCCTTTGTCCTCCTCGAAGAACAGGTTCGTCAGGCGCACGCAACCGAGCTTGAGCGAATCGAGATTCTTGTGGCCGGACGAATCCGCCACGATGAGTTCGGTGCTGCCGCCGCCGATGTCGATGTACAGCCGCAGGCCGTCGCTCGGTTCGAGGCCGCTGGAAACGCCGAGGTAGATGAGGCGGGCCTCTTCGCGGCCGGACACGACGGTGAAGCTGAGGCCGGTCTTTTCCTGCACCCGGTGGATGAACTCCTGCCCGTTCACGGCGTCGCGCACGGCGGCGGTGGCGATGGCGATGGTTTCCGAGGTGTTGTAGACGGCGCACATCTCCGCGAGGCCGCGCAGCACGGCGATGGTGCGGGTCATGGTTTCCTCCTGAAGACGGTTGCGGAGGAAGCCGCCCTCGCCGAGCCGGACCATGTGCTTGACCTGATTCAGGATGGTGGCGGAGCCGTCCGGATGGATGCGGACGAGCAGGAGCCGGACGGAGTTGCTGCCGAGATCGATGATGCCGATGTTCCTTTCGGCGGAAGGGATCAGCCCGCCAGACATACGCACTCCAGATTCCGTTTGAAGACGTCCGAGAACAGGCTCCCCTGTTCGCGGAGGCGCTCCCGTTCCGCCGTGCAGTCGCCCAGACTCCGGAGGGCGATGAGCACCTTGCGTTTTTTGACGCTGACCGCGAGGTGTCCGACCACGCCCGCGTGGGTGTAGTCCAGCGCGTCCGCGACGCGGAGCAGGGCGACGGCCTTGCGGAGGGCCTCCCGGTCGCGCCGTTTCAGCCCGGCGAAGCGGGGATGCTTGCGCGAGGGCCGCGCCTTCCGGTGGTAGCGGGCGAGCAGGGCGACGTATGGCCGATCCTCGTCCGGCATGCTCAGGCCGAGGTCTTCCTCGATGAGCCGCATGCTGACCTTATGGTGCCCTTTGCGGCCTCCGGCGAGGCCGATGTCGTGAAACCGCGCCGCGAGAAGCAGGCGGCGGCCCCAGACGTCGTCGAGTTTGTGGAGTTCCGCGAGGTCCTGAAACAACGCCTCGGCAATGGCGGCCACGCGCCGCCCATGCTCCAGCGCTTCGTTCATGGCCGGGGTTTCGGGCAGAGGCGCTGTGCAGGCGGCGTCCGGCAGGGAAACGTCGGGGAGCGGGGAGGCGGAATCGGTCGGGAGTCCGGCGGAGGCCTCCGTCGCGGGGGCGGCGGGAGCGGCGGAGCGTGCGTCCGTTGGCAGGGATGCGAGTTCCGCCTGTACGGGCGTTTCGGGCGTCGGGTCGGCGGCGGCCGGTGCGGCGCGCCGGTGCGTCTTGCCCGTTGAGGCGGTATGGAGTGTCCTGTTTTCGGCTATCATGAAGTATTCCTTTGTCTCAGGCGTGTTCTCTGCCGTAGCGCAGCGCCATGATGTCCTGCGCGTTGACGGCTTCGTCGTCCTTGCCGGGGGTGAGGCGCTGGTATGCGCCGTCTTCCCGGAGGCGCCATGCCTGCACGTTGTCTTTGAGGTGCGTTTCCAGAATGTCGCGGATGAGGGAACGCAGTTCGGGGTCGAGGATGGGGACGAGGACTTCGATGCGCCGGTCGAGGTTGCGGGGCATGAGGTCGGCGCTGCCGATGTACAGGCAGCCTTCGCCGTTGGCGCGGAACCAGTAGGCGCGGGCGTGTTCGAGGAACCGGCCCACGATGGAGGTCACTTCGATGTTCTCGCTGATGCCCGGGACGCCGGGGCGCAGGCAGCAGATGCCGCGCACCTGAAGGCGGACGCGCACGCCCGCCGTCGAAGCCCTGTATAGGGCCCGGATGAGGTGCTTGTCCACCAGCTGATTGCATTTAAAGATGATTTCGCCGTTGCCGAACTGCCGGTGCAGCGTCGTTTCGTTTCGAATCAGGTCCAGCAGCGCGCTCCGCATGGACAGCGGGGAGACGAGCAGTTCGCGGTACTGCTCGCGGTGGGCGTAGCCGGTCATGACGTTGAACAGGTCGGTGACGTCCGCGCAGACGTCCGGGTTGGCGGTGAGCAGTCCCATGTCCGTATACGTTTTGGCCGTGGAGGCGTTGTAGTTGCCGGTGCCGATGTGCGCGTACCGGGTGACGCCGTCGGTTTCGCGCCGGACCACGAGGCAGAGCTTGGCGTGGATTTTCATGCCTACCAGCCCATAGACCACGTTCACCCCGGCCTTTTCCATTTCCTCGGCCCATGTGATGTTGCGCTCCTCGTCGAAGCGGGCCTTCAGCTCCACCACCGCCGTGACCTGCTTGCCGCGCCGCCGGGCCTCGATGAGCGCCCGGACGATGGGGGAGTCGTTGCCCACGCGGTACAGGGTCTGCTTGATGGCGATCACGCCGGGGTCTTCGCTGGAGCGGCGGATGAAGTCGAGGACCGGGACGAAGCTGTCGTAGGGGTGGTACAGAAGGATATCCCGGTTGCGGATGTGCGCGTAGAGGTCGCCTTCCTGAAACACGCCGGGAAGGCCCCCGTAGAAGGGCGTTTCCTTCAGGGCGGGGCGGTCCACGCCGTAGAGGGCCATGAGTTCGGAAAAGGCCAGCGGACCTTTGATCCTGTATACCTGGAAGGGCTGGAGCCCGAGCCGCTTGGTCAGGAAGGCGCTCAGTTCCGTCGAGGTGCCGTGGGCGATTTCGAGGCGCACCACGTCCCCGAAGCGGCGCTGTTCCACAAGGTCCTTCACGGCTTCGAGCAGATCGTCGGCTTCGTCCTCTTCGATTTCCACGTCCGTATTGCGGGTGATGCGGAACAGCCCGGCGCCGACCACGTCGTTGCCGGGGAACAGGGCGCCGAGGTATTCCCCGATCAGGTCCTCCAGCAGCAGGATGTCGTCGTCGCGCACGTTGGCGCTGAACCCGAGGGAGGCGTAGGTCTTGGCCTCCTTGTTGCGGGGCACGAAGATGAACCGGGACACGTTGTTCGGGCACTTCAGGCGCGCGAACCGGGTGACGCCGTCCCGGCTGCGGAGCCGGATGATGAAGTTCAGGCTCGTGTTGGAGATGGTGGGGAAGGGGTGTCCCGGATCGATGGCCTGCGGGGTGAGGATGGGGTAGATTTCGTTCCTGAAATACCCGTCGAGGAAACGGCGCTGCTTTTCCGACAGATCGCCGTAGCGGACGAGGCGCACGCCCCGCTCCACGAGCTGCGGGGCCAGCCGTTTGCGCCAGTGCTCCTGCGCGCGGGCGAGGAGGATGAGGGCGCGGCGACGGATTTCCGCGAGCTGTTTGGCGGGCGTCATCCGGTCGGGGGAGGACGAGGCCGCCCCGCTACGGTACTGGCGGAGGATGTTCGCCACCCGGACCATGAAGAACTCGTCGAGATTGTTGTAAAAAATGGCGAGAAACTTGAGCTGTTCCAGAAGGGGAAGGCGCGTGTCCGCGGCTTCGTCGAGGACCTTCGCGTCAAAGTCCAGCCAGTTGATTTCCCTGTTCAGATACAGATCGGGACAGTCCGGATCATCCGTTTCTCCGCCGGTGCGCGGCGGCTCCTGATAGCGTGCGGGGATGTTCACGACGTTCCTCCTGAGGCTTTGGATTGTCCGCTGCTGGAAATGTGGAGATGTGTAGCAGGAAGCCCGGAACATGCTGTGACGACGCTGTGACAATCGTGTGAAAAAGCCGGACCCATGCCGGAACGGGGCACGGCGTCCCGGCGGGCGTCTCCGGAAAAGGCACGGAAAAGCCCAACAAACGCGGCGGATTGATCTTTTTGGTGGCCCGACTTGCCGAACCCTGTGATTTGTGCAATGATTTTGTTTTAAGCCGTGACTGACGGCGGTTCAACAGATGGGGAGCGGGAGATGCAGCACTTGATACGGCAGAGGGATCGGGAATCGGGGGACGAGGGCGGAACGAGATGTCTTTTCTACGCCCTCGGGACCCTGCTGGTCAGCCTTTTCCTCTGCTCGGTGTTCCTTGTGTGCCATGAACGGTCCCGTCAGGAACAGGAGCGGGAGAGAGCCCGGTATATTGCGGAAAGCTACGCCACAAAAATCGAGTACGTCGTCATCGACGCCTATTCCAGCGTCTACGTGCTGGAAGGGCTTCTCCGGCAGGGCAGGGGGCAGATCGAGGATTTCGAATCCTACTCCGCCGAAGTGATGAAGCTGCACCCGAACATCCTCAACGTCGCGTTGGCCCCCGGCGGGGTCGTGTCCCGGATATACCCGTACGAGCGGAACAAGCAGGCCATCGGGCACGATCTGCTGACCGTCGAAAACCGTTCGCGGGAGGCGCGGCTGGCCCGGGATACGGGCAAGGCCACGCTGTCCGGTCCCTTCGTCCTCGTGCAGGGCGGCTACGCCGTGGTGGTCCGGCTTCCCGTGTTCCTTGACGGAACGTTCTGGGGGCTCGCATGCGCCACCTTCACCTTCCCGCACGTGTTGGACCCCGCCCGGCTTGAGGGTCTCGGCAAACAGGGGTGCGATTACCAGTTGTCCCGCGTCCATCCTGATACCGGAGAACGCGTCGTCCTGCTCGGTTCGTCGAAACCGCTGGACGAGCCGGTCGAGGCTTCCGTTGAACTGCCCAACGTGCGCTGGACGCTGAGCGTGGCCCCGCAGGGCGGCTGGAGAAATTGGGCCTTCCTGTATCTGGCCTTCGGCATTGCGACGTTCATCAGCCTGTTGCTGGCATGCGTGGTAGGGCTGATCACCGACCTGATCGGCAAGAAGAAACGGCTCGAACGCGTGTCGGAACGCGACCCGCTGACCGGGCTGCCCAACCGCCGCGCGCTGTCTCGTGAAATGGAGCGGGCGATGGCGGCGGGCAGGCCCTTTGCGCTCTGCTATATGGACATCAACGGGTTCAAGGAAGTCAACGATACCCACGGGCACGACTGCGGGGATCAGCTTCTGATGCAGTTCTCGGAACGGTTTCGGGAGGGACTGCCTCCCGAGGGGGTGCTGAGTCGTCTCGGCGGCGACGAGTTCATCGCCATCGTCTACGGCGTCGAAAACAGGCTGGAGGCGGAGACGCTGTTCCGGGAGACGCTGGACGCCATCGCGAGCGTTCCCTACCGCATCGGCTCGCTGGAGCTGCGCTCTTCCGTGAGCATGGGGGTAGCCCTGTACCCGTCCGAAGCGGGCTCGCCTGAGGAATTGCTGCGCAAGGCCGACGCGGACATGTACGGGCACAAGAAAAAAGGCGCCCCGGAAGCCCCGGCGCGTTGCCTCCGAACGTCGCCCTTTCCGATCCGGGCTGCGGAATAGCCCGGTTTTCAAACGAATCCGCGCGGTCTTGGAGCCTTCGGGGACAGGCCCTCCATCTTGTTACGACGGCTCTGTCATAGGATGTGGTTGTTTCATTTCCACAGCACGGTGAAACGACGACCTTTTTCTCCAGTTCTCCCCTCGGCGGAATCCATGCCTGGGGCATTTTATTGGTTATTCCTTTGGCATTTCAAGGAATAAAGCATCAACCATTTTCTATGACACAGCCTTTACGACAAACGGCACGTTCTTTGCGGAGCGTGCCGTTTGTCGTCGGGACGTATGCCGGGGGCGAGCCGGGGAGCGCCGTCACGTATGCGCGGGCATTTTTCAGGCGCACGCACCCCTCTGCGTCGGGGCCTGCGGGCGGTCGGACAGGTCGGAGTCCTCCGTGTGCGGGGAAGGGAGCATACGCTTCAGGGCGTTTTCGTCGGAGGGGGCGGAATCCGCGATCAAGTCCCTGAGCGTTCGGAAAAGGAGCTTCACGTCGATGGGTTTGCCGAGATGCCGATTCATACCCGCATCCAGCGCGGCGGCGACGTCTTCCGCGAAGGCGTTGGCCGTCATGGCGATGATCGGGACGACGCCCGCGTCGGGGCGGGGCAGGGCGCGGATCGCTCTGGTGGCCTGATGGCCGTCCATGACCGGCATCTGCACGTCCATGAAGACGGCGGCGTAGGCGTGCGGGACGGAGCGGGCGAACAACTGGACCGCCTCCTCTCCGTTGGCGGCGGTGTCGATTGCCGCCCCCGTGGTTTTCAGGAATTCCGTGGCGATTTCCCGGTTCAGCTCGTTGTCCTCGGCAAGCAACAGCCGTTTGCCGGAAAGATCGGGAGGCGTCTCTCTCTCTCTCTCTCCTTCCCTAATAGGGGAGGAGAGAGCGCGCCGAGAGCAGGAGAGCAGCGTGTTGTAGATCGTGGACTGGAACATGGGCTTGGCGATGAACGCGTCTGCGCCCGCGGCCCGTGCCTCGTCCTCGATTTCCGTCCAGTCGTAGGCGGAAATGATGATGATCAGCGTGTCGGCTCCCACACTGCGCCGGATGCGCCGCGTGGCTTCGATGCCGTCCATATCCGGCATCTTCCAGTCAATGAAGGCCACATCGTAGCCGTTGTCGGCCTCGTGCGCGGCGATGGCCCGTTCCACCGCCTCTTTGCCCGAAAGCACCCATTCCGCCCGTACCCCCATCCTGTCGAGGATGATGGCGGTGTGCTCGCAGGTGTTCTTGTCGTCGTCGACCACCAGCACGGAGAGCGATTCGAGATTCGGAGCGGCTTTCGGAACATCGTTCGTGTCCGTGGCAAAATCGAGCTCCACGGAAAAGGTGGTTCCTTCTCCCGGTTTGCTTTTGACGGAGATGGAACCGTGCATCAGCGAAACCATGTTCTGGGTGATCGCCATACCGAGCCCGGTCCCTTCCAAGGATGTGCCCGAGTGTTCCTGCTCGAAGGGGATAAAGAGATGCTGGAGAAATTCGGGGGACATGCCTCTGCCGGTATCGGAGATGGCGAAATGCAGCCGTACCCGATCCCGTACGATTTTTTCCCGGAGCTCCAGCCGGATGTTGCCGCCGCGCGGCGTAAACTTCACGGCGTTGCCGAGGATGTTCAACAGAATCTGGCTCAGCCGCAGCGGGTCCCCGATGAGTCGTTCGTGTCGGATTTCGGCGAGGGCGATATCGAACCCGATGTCCTTGGCTCGTGTCTGGGGATAGATGATGGTCGTCACCGATTTGACCAGATCGGGAAGCTGGAAGGGCTCGCTGCACAGCGAGAACTTGCCGCTCTCGATTTTCGACATGTCCAGAATATCGTTGATGAGCATGAGCAGATGCCGGGACGCCCCGGAAATCTTCGCCAGACAGTCCTCCAGACGGGAGCGGTTGTCCAGTGCCGTCGCCGCGATGGTGGTCATGCCGATGATGGCGTTCATGGGCGTGCGGATTTCATGGCTCATCCTAGACAGGAAATGGCTTTTGGCCTTGTTGGCCTTCTGGGCGTTCAGCAGGGCGTCCCGGAGGGCCTGCTGCGTTTTCAGGCTTTCCGTCAGATCGGAAAAGACGAGGATGTAGCGAGTGACCAGATCGTCTTTCCGCACGGGGTAGACGTGTACGGATATCACGGTTTTCATCCGTGTCTGCGGATTGGTGAACGGACACTCGAAAGCGAAGTCCGACTGGATGATTTCGTTGCTGAAAATCGGGGCAAGCCGTTCGGCCTTGTCGGGCGGGAGGCCGCCAAGCAGATGCGCGTGGGTCTTCCGTAGTTCTTCGTCGCTTACCCCAAGGATATTCATGGTATTGGGGGAAACGTACTCCATGCGCTTCTGTTGCAGATTGTAGAGCATGAACACGTTGCCCACGTTTTCGGAAATGATTTTGAAGACGGACTCCCGATAGGCCTTTTCAAGTTCCCGTCTGGCGAAGAGATGTTGAAAAAAGAAGGCGAAGCCTACCATCAGAATGGAGACGCTCACGGAGAGCGCGACGCTGGGGTACAGGGCCTGACTGCCTTCGCGGGCGAGCCGGTCCACGGTGACGGCGGCATGGGCGAGCATGTCGCCTGTGAGGATTCTCTCCAGCTCCTCATAGCGGGGGGCCTGTTTCTGATAGATGAGCCGGCCAAGCTCGGCATGGGTATTTTCCGCCGCCGTGTCGAGGATTTCATCCTGAGTCGCATAGATGGCCTGAAGCAGTTCGCCAAGGTGGGCCGTGTGCGTCTTGGGGCCAAGATAGTGTTGTTCGATGTAGGCAAACTGACGGGAGATTTTGGGCCTCAGGCCGGACACTTCCTTCCGCGCGTCGGCGATGTCCGCAGGCGTGTTGTAGAACGCGAGCTTTCCCATCCTGAGTTGTATGGCGAACAAGTCCCGCCGCATCTTGTAGATGGATGAAGAAACCGAAACGGGATTGGCGACGAGCGTTCTCAGGGAGCCGTTTAGCCTGTAGAGGCTGAACAGGGAAATACCGGAAAAGGCCACGGCGAAAAGGCACACGCCGAGCGGGATGAGCTTGTTGTTCGGATTGCGTACGAGCGTACTGAGCCAGTTCATGGTTGTTCCTTTCAGGATGGATGCGTTCCGGGGCAAACCGCTGCGTTTGCGTTCGCCGCATGCTGGCCAAGCAGGCGCGGGAGCGTGGTGCCAGTAAAAGAGGGTAGCCGAGCGGTGTCGGAAAATTTTCTCCGGCAATCAGGGACAGGCTGCGGGAAGGCGATGAAGTGTTTCCTCAGCGTGTGAAATATGAAGGTATTTATGTGAAAAAAGTTCAATGATGGACTGATGTTTTTTTAAAAGAGGATTAGTGTCACCAAACGAGGGTATGCTAACAAAAAATGGGCGGATATTAAAGCCAGAATGGTATTTTTAGAATTTTTTTGTTGAAAAAGGTACGGCAGACGGCTGTGACCGCAGCACCGGCGATCCCGTAATGCGTGCACGACGGAGTTCCGTCAACGGAAGGGGCGCGTGGATTTTTCATAGCAATGCCACGCCGTTGTCTGCTATCGAAGAAAGGGAGGCGTTCCCCGTTTGCTGCGGGGCGGCCGGACGGGCGCGGCGTAGCGCCGTTGGGGAACCATGCGCCGCGGGCAAATGCGGAACGCTGATCCGATACACGGAACGCCCTGTTCGAAATACCGATTGAGAGGATTTGTGAAATTTGTTTTATGAATAAAACTTTCAGAAACGAAAAAGACTAAATTCGTATCGTTTTTGACAAAAAAACGGAATCGTCTATAGTGGAGATATGACGAAGAAGTCGGTCTTGAACGGAACAGCCCGGCGGCGTCTGTTTGCCCCTCCGGGCCCCCCTCGCCGATGGAGAGTCCCTTCACACTGGCCGCATCGTAGCGGCGCGCTCGTCCGGCTTCCGCGTCCCCCGCGGGTCCCCGTTCCCCTTTTGCCGTGAAGGAGAGGATATGAAGTTTCGCTTCAACAAGCCAACCTGCCAGAATATCCGAAAATCGCTCAGGAAAGAGTGGATCGAGACCAACGGGCTCGGCGATTACGCCTCGAGTTCGCTCATCTGCTGCAACACGCGGAAGTACCACGGCCTGCTGGTGGCCGATCTGGAACAGCCCGTGGGGAAACACGTGTTGCTTTCGACGCTTGAGGAGTCGTTGCTGGTCGGCGACCGGGAACTGTTCTTCTCGTGCCGGAAACATCCGGGCGTGTACTACCCGCGCGGGCACGAGTACCTCCATGAGATGGAAATCGGGGAGTGGCCGATCTTCCGGTACCGCCTCGGAGAGGTGACGCTCTGCCGTGAGCTGATGCTCATCCCCGGACGCCGCCTGCTCATCGTGCGGTATGAAGTGCGCGGGGCGGGGTCCGATACGCCGCCCATGAGCCTGCGCGTCAAGCCGTTGCTGGCCTTCCGGCATGCGGACCATCTGACGCACGCCAATTCCGACCTGCGTCCCGAAACCTTTTCCGCGCCTTCCGGGTTCAGCGTCCGCCCGTATCCCGCGTTGCCTCCGCTGTTCATGCAGGCGCAGGGCGAAGCCATTTTCGACGCGCTCCCGGACTGGTACCGTACGGTCGAGTATCTGGTGGAGCAGGAACGCGGGTTCGCCTATCAGGAGGACCTGTTCCAGCCGGGCGTATTCGACATCCGCCTCGTCCCCGGCAAGCCGGTATACCTGACCGCCTCCACGGAGGCGATCCGCACGGCCCACGGGCAGGACGTCATCGGCGCGATCTGGCGGCAGGAAGCCGAACGGCGTCTGGAGAAGGCCCGGAGCACGGAGACGCTGGAAGGCCATCTCGCCCATGAAGGGGAAAAATGCCTTATCCGCCGCTCCAGCGGCGAACCCGCCGTGGTCGCCGGGTATCACTGGTTCGGCTCGTGGGGCCGCGACACGCTCATCGCCCTGCCGGGGCTGACGTTCTACGCCGGGCGGCCCGATACGGGGGCCGACGTGCTGGCGAGGATGGGGGCGGCGGCCCGGGACGGGCGCATCCCCAACTGCTTTTCCGCCGACGGCAACCACGCCTACAATTCCGTGGACGCCTCCCTGTGGTACGTCTGGGCCGTACAGCAGATGCTCCGCGTCCTGCCCGACCGCAAGGGCTTTGTCCGCGAGCACTGCTGGCCGGTCATCAAGGCCGTCATCGACGCCTACGGCGGGGGCCGCGTCCCGTTGGTGTCCAGAGACGCCGAAGGGTTCCTGTCCGTGGGGACCCCGGAAACCCAACTGACATGGATGGACGCCACGGTGGACGGCAGGCCCGTCACCCCGCGGCACGGGCAGCCCGTGGAAATCAGCGCGCTCTGGTACAACGCGCTGGCGTTCGCGGACAGCCTCGCCAAAACCTTCGGGGAACCGGAGTGGCGACAGGCCGGACTGGACGGCATGCGCGCCGTATTCGCGAAACGCCATTGGGTCCACGACGAGCAGAACGGGGACTTCCTCGCCGACGTCTGGCGCGAGGGCGACGTGGACACCCGCGTGCGGCCCAACCAGCTCTTCGCGATATCCCTTCCCTATCCGGTTCTGGAAGAAGAATATTACGCCAATGTGCTTTCCCGCGTCCGGCGCTGCCTGCTGACGCCGTACGGCCTGCGTACGCTGGCCCCGAGCGCCCCGGATTACCGTTCGCTCTATGAAGGCGGCCCGGCGCAGCGCGACGGCGCGTACCATCAGGGCACGGTCTGGCCGTGGCTGCTGGGGGCCTACGGGGAAGCCCTGCTGCGGACGGCCTGGGACGTTCCGGGATCGACGCGGGAACTGTTGCGGACGCTGCGCCCTCTGTTCGCCCAGCATCTGGGCGACGCGGGCATGGGATCGGTTTCGGAGATTTTCGACGGCGACCCGCCGCATCTTCCCAACGGCTGCATCGCGCAGGCGTGGAGCGTTGCCGAGTGCCTGCGCCTGCTGCACCTGCTGCGGGAGGCCGCTCCCGAAGTGTACGCCGAGTGGGAAGCCGACGCCCGAAAAGGAGGCGACTGATGCGTGTTCTTATGTTCGGCTGGGAGTTTCCCCCGTACAAGAGCGGAGGGCTCGGGACGGCGTGCTACGGCATGACGCGGGCGCTGGCCCGGAAAGGCACGGACATCCTGTTCGTGTTGCCCCATGCCTCCGGGGAAGGCCGGGTACGGGTCGGGAACCGTCTGTCGCTGTGTTCGGCTTCGGGCACGCTGGTGGAAAACAGCGTCTCCAACGTCAGGCTCAACGAGGAAGTGCGGGAGCTGTGGCGGGAGAGGCTGCACATCGAGCACGTCGATTCGCTGCTGTTCCCCTACGACACTCCGGAAAGCTACGACGAGCGGCGGCGTGAATACGAACGCCTGCGGGCCGCCGAGCTTCGCGCGGAGGTTTCAAGCTCCACGCGGGGAACGGTGCTGCGCCTGCACGGCGGGTACGGCCCCGATCTCATGGGCGAAGTGTACCGCTACGGTCTTGCGGCGGCGGCCATCGCCCGGCGGGCGGATTTCGACGTCATCCACGTACACGACTGGATGACCTATCCGGCGGGCATGCTCGTCAAAAAGCTGACCGGCAAGCCGCTGGTGGCGCACATCCACGCGCTGGAGCACGACCGGAGCGGGGACAACATGAACCGGGCCGTGGCGGACATCGAACGCGCGGGCATGGAAGCCGCGGATCGGGTGGTGGCCGTGAGCCATTACACCAAGCGGCTGGTTACGGAGCAGTACGGGATTCCGGAGGGCAAGATCGAGGTGGTCCACAACGCCGTCTCGCGGAGCGAGGTCGACCGCGTCTATGCGGTTCCGGACCGGTGCCGTCACGAAAAGCGGGTCCTGTTCATGGGGCGGGTGACGTTTCAGAAGGGACCCGATTATTTTGTGGAGGCCGCCCGGCTGGTGCTCGACCGCATCCCGGATACGCGGTTCATCATGGCGGGCAGCGGCGACATGCTGTCCCACATGGTCCGGCGGGTGGCGCAATTGCGCATCGGCAGCCGGTTTCATTTCACCGGTTTTCTCAAGGGCGAGGACGTGGACCGCATGTACGCCCTGAGCGATCTCTACGTCATGCCGAGCGTCTCGGAACCCTTCGGGATCGCGCCGCTTGAGGCCATGGCCTACGACGTGCCCGTGCTCATTTCCCGCCAGTCGGGGGTGGCGGAAGTGGTGCGGAACGCCATCAAGGTCGATTTTTGGGATATTCGGGAAATGGCGAACAAAATCTGCGCCATGCTCACCTATCCGTTGCTTGCCGCCGAGGTCGTCAAAAACTGCCGTGAGGAGCTCAAGAACATCCGGTGGGAAAACGCGGCCGATCGTCTGAATGCCGTCTATGCGCAACTCGTTCCGGGGGGGAATTGATATGTCCGCGATCTGCTTCTACTTTCAGGTTCATCAGCCGTACCGCCTGAGGCACTACACCTTTTTCGACATCGGGGTGGATTCCTTCTATGAGGACGAAGACGCGAACTGCGGCATCCTTCTCAAGGTGGCCCGCAAGTGCTATCTGCCCATGAACGCCTTGCTGCTCAAATTGATCCGCAGGCACGGCGGGCTGTTCAAGGTCAGTTTCTCCATTTCCGGCACGGCGCTGGACCAGTTCGAGGCCTACGCGCCCGAAGTCATCCAGAGTTTCCGCGAACTGGTGGAGACGGGATGCGTCGAGCTGTTGTCCGAAACCTACAACCATTCGCTTTCCTTCCTGTATTCACCGGAGGAATTCCGGGAGCAGGTCGCGCTGCACGACGAGCGCATCGAGGCGCTGTTCGGGGTCCGGCCCCGCGTGTTCCGCAATACGGAGCTCATCTACAACAACGCGCTGGCCCGCACGGTGGAGGACATGGGCTATGACGCCGTGCTCGCCGAGGGCGCGGACCATGTCCTCGGCTGGCGCAGTCCGAATTTCGTCTACCGTCCGGCGGGATGCGGCACGCTGAAGCTGCTGCTCAAGAACTATCCCCTGTCCGACGACATCGCCTTCCGTTTCTCCAATCATGCGTGGCCGGAATTTCCGCTCACGGCGGACAAGTTCGCAAGCTGGGCGCACGCGGCCAACGCTTCCGGGGACCTCATCAACCTGTTCATGGATTACGAGACGTTCGGAGAGCACCAGTGGGAATCCACCGGCATCTTCGCCTTCATGGAGGCGCTGCCCGAAACGCTGCTCAAGACGCCGGGCTTCGCATTTCTCACGCCTTCGGAGGCGGCGGCCCGGCATACGCCGGTGGCGAGCCTCGACGTGCCGAACTTCATGTCGTGGGCGGACGCCGAACGCGACCTGACCGCGTGGCTCGGCAACGACATGCAGCACGACGCCATCGAATCCGTCTACCGTATGGAAAAGCGGGTCAAGGCCACGGGCGATCCCGATCTGCTCCGAACGTGGCGGCGGCTGCAAACCTCCGACCATTTCTATTACATGTGCACCAAGTGGTTTTCCGACGGCGACGTGCACAGCTATTTCAACCCCTACGGGACGCCGTACGACGCCTACATCAACTATATGAACGTGCTTGCGGATTTCGGGTTGTCGCTTGACGCGGCGGCCACTCTCGAACACACTTCCGAACATGCCCTCGCAACCGTCTGAACGGACGGCCGGCCCGCGGGAGTGTCCCCGTGGGCCGAAGCAGGGAGGCGCAGGAGCCCCGTATGCAATATGATATGTCGCGTGCCACGCTTTTTGAAGTCAGCTGGGAAGTGTGCAACAAGGTCGGCGGGATTTACGCCGTCGTCAGCAGCAAGGCTTTGGAGGCGGTCGGTCTTTTCGGCGAAAACTACTATCTGTTGGGCCCCGATTTCGGGGACAACGCCGAATTCGAGGAAACGGACGAGCCCTGCTGGACCAGACTGCGCGAAATCGCGGCGCAGCGGAACCTCGCCTGCCGCTTCGGGCGCTGGAGCATCCCCGGCAGGCCCAAGGTCATCCTCGTGGACTACCGGGAACGCTACAATCAGGGGCAGCTCCTGTATGCGCTGTGGAATCGTTACGGCGTGGACTCCATTTCCGGCGGCTGGGACTATGTGGAGCCGGTCATGTTCAGCACCGCCTGCGGTGAAGTGATTGAGGCGGCCTGCCAGACGCTGGTGGAGTCGGACGCCCCGGTGCTCGCCCATTTCCACGAGTGGATGTGCGGCGGCGGCCTGCTGTACCTGAAGGAACACGCCCCGAGGGTAGGGGCCGTGTTCACGACCCACGCGACCATGCTCGGGCGGTCGATGGCGGGATCGGGCTTCGACATCTACAAACAGATGAACCAGATCAATCCCAAGCACGAAGCCGGGGCCTACAACATCACCGCCAAGTGCTCGATGGAAACCGTATCCGCGCGGGAAGCGGACTGCTTCACCACGGTGAGCCGGATCACGGCGGACGAGGCGAGCGTGTTCCTCGGGCGCGCCCCGGACGTGGTGACGCCCAACGGGCTCGACATGCGCGTCATCCCCGACTACAGCGTGGAGCGCGCCGTACCGCGGGAGCAGCGGAAGAAACTGCTCGACGCGGCGGGACGGCTGCTGCGCCGCGAGCTTGCCCCGGATACGCGCATCTTCATCATTTCCGGACGCTATGAGTTCCACAACAAGGGCGTGGACGTCTTTCTCGACGCGCTGGCGGGCGTCAACGAGGCACTGTGCCAGTCCCAGCTCAACGTGCTGGCCCTGTGCGCCGTCATGGGCGGGCACAGCGGGGTCAATCCCGACGCCGTGGGCGGTGATCCGGCCAAACGCTCGGATCAGGGGCCGTACTGGATCAGCAGCCACCACGTCTACAACCAGCCGCAGGACCCCATTCTCAACGCCTGCCGCCGCCTCGGGCTGGACAACCGGCCCGAGAACCATGTGCAGGTGGTCTTCGTTCCGGCCCTGCTGGACGGCGGCGACGGCTTCCTGAACATGACCTACGACGAGGTGCTGGCCGCCTGCGATCTGGGCGTGTTCCCCTCGTGGTACGAACCGTGGGGCTATACGCCGCAGGAAAGCGCGGCGCACTCGGTGCCCACCGTGACCACCGACCTGTCCGGCTTCGGCCTGTGGGTCCGGGAGTTGCAGGGGCAGGAGGGCGGCGTCACCATCCTGCACCGGCAGCAGACTTCCTACGAGGACACGGTCGCGGCTCTGCGCGGGGTCTTGCTGGATTATGGAGCTCTGCCCGAGGCGCAGCTTGAGGAACGCCGCGTCGCCGTGCGTTCGCTTTCCGGGGCGTGCTCGTGGGAACACTTTTTCCCCCATTACCTTCAGGCGTATACGCAGGCGTTGGACAAGGCCGTGGAGCGGGGCGCCCTCCGGTCAGCGCCGAGCAGTTCGTCGCTGACCCGCGTGTTGGAAGCGACCATGTCCACCACGCCGACCCTGCACGGCTTCACCGCCATCACCCAGCTCCCCGAGCCCATAGGCCGGTTGCGCGAACTGGCCAAAAACTTCTGGTGGTGCTGGCATCCCGAATGCCATCAGCTTTTTTCCTCCCTCAATCAGGACGTCTGGGAGAGCAGCAACCACAACCCCGTATACACCATCGAACGGGCCACCAAGGGACGGCTGATCATCCTCGCCCACGAGCAGGCCTATCTGCGCCTGTACAAGACGACGCTGGAGGCCTTCGACGCCTATATGGCGGTTCCGCCCAAAGATTTCGGCGCGTTGTCGCCGGAACATCCGCTGGCCTATTTTTCCACGGAGTACGGCCTGAACGAATGCCTGCCGATCTATTCCGGCGGGCTCGGCGTCCTGTCCGGGGATCATCTCAAGTCCGCAAGCGACCTGAACCTTCCGCTGATCGGCGTGGGGTTGCTGTACAAGAGCGGCTATTTTCGCCAGCACATCGACAAGGACGGGCGGCAGGCCGCGCTGTATCCGGAAAACGACTTCTCGACCCTTCCCGTCGAACTGCTCAAGGACGAGGGCGGCGTGCCGCTCGACGTGGTGCTGGACCTGCCGGGGCGGCGGCTGCACGCGCAGGTCTGGCTGGTGCGCGTGGGCCGGGTGAGGCTGTATCTGCTGGATACGGACACGCCCAAGAACACGGCGGATGATCGCAAGATCACCGCGCGGCTGTACGAGGCCGACCGCGATCTGCGCTTGCGGCAGGAAATCCTGCTCGGCATGGGCGGGGTCAGGCTCATGCGGACGCTCGGCATCCGTCCCGCCGCCTACCATATGAATGAAGGGCACTCCGCGTTCCTCATCTTCGAGCGTATCCGCCTGCTCATGCAGGAGGAGGGGCTTTCCTTCGCCGAGGCTGGCGAGGTCGTGCGCGGCAGCAGCCTGTTCACCACGCACACGCCCGTGGATGCGGGGAACGAACGCTTCGGGCTGGATCGCATGGAGCCGTATTTCATGCCCTACGCCCAGAGCATCGGCATCACGTGGCAGGATTTCGTCCGGACCGGGCGTTTTGAGGGCAGCGAACGCAACGCTTTTGAAATGACCGTGCTGGCGCTGAACTATTCGCTTCGGGCCAACGGCGTGAGCGCGCTGCACGGCTACGTGTCCCGCCACATGTGGCAGGAAGGCTGGAAGGGCGTCCCCACGGCGGAAATCCCCATCGCCTCCGTCACCAACGGCGTCCACGTCCCGTCCTACGCGGGTCCGGCGGTCCGTCTGCTGCTCGATCACGTGCTCGGTGAGGGCTGGCAGGAAGAAGGCCCGGACTCGCCCGTATGGAGCAAGATCGACGAGATTCCGGACGAGGAGCTGTGGACCGTGAAGCAGCTCCAGAAGAAGCAGCTTCTGGAATACATCCGGGCTTCCCTGCCGGAAGCCTTCAAGAAGTACGCCGTCCCCTACGAACGCCAGAAGGACATGACGGCCCGCCTGACGCCGTCGTCGCTGGTAATCGGGTTCGCGCGGCGGTTTGCGCCCTACAAGCGGGCGACGCTGCTGTTCGCGGATGTGGAGCGGCTGGCCCGGATTCTGGAGCGGGCGGATCGCCCGGTGATCATCGTCTTTGCGGGCAAGGCCCATCCGGCGGACGTGCAGGGCATCGACATGTTGCAGGAAGTCATCCGGCACATGCTCGAACCCCGGTTCTTCGGCAAGCTGTTCTTCATCGAGGATTACAGTCTCGCGGTGTCCCGGCTCATGGTGCAGGGCTGCGACGTGTGGCTCAACACGCCCCGCCGTCCTTACGAAGCCTGCGGCACCAGCGGCCAGAAGGTGCCGGTCAACGCGGGGATCAACCTCAGCGTGTCCGACGGCTGGTGGTGCGAAGGATACGACGGGCAGAACGGCTGGACCATCGGTCCCGTCGTCACCCGCGAATTCCTGTCCGCCGAACAGAACGACTACGACGATGCCGGGTTCCTGTATTCGCTGCTTGAGGAAAAGGTGGTGCCTCTGTATTTCGACCGCACGGAGGAAGGCTTGCCGCACAACTGGCTGGACGTCGCCCGGCAGTCCATGCGGACGCTGATCGCGCGGTTCAGTTCCAACCGGATGGTGTCGGACTATCTGAATGACTACTACATTCCGGCGGCGCAGCGTTCCCACGAGCTGCGCGAGAAGCACAAGGCCCTCGCCAAGCGCATCGCAAGCTGGAAGCAGGGCGTGAACGGCCGGTTCAACTCCTTGAAGATGGAGGACATCCTCATTCAGGGCCTTTCCGGCGAGGAGCTTGTGGGCTCGCAGCCCATGCAGGTGCAGGTCAGCATTCTCCCCGGTGCGATGAAGCCGGAGGAGCTGTTGGTCCAGTTTGTGGTCGGTCCGGGTTCGGGGCAGGTCTTTACGGATGCCCCGGATGTGGTCGAGTTGTCCCGCACGGACGAAAGCAAGCCCGACAGGCTGGTATACGCCTGTTCGTACAGCCCCTCCCGCAGCGGGCCGCACATTTACGGGGTCCGCGTGCTTCCCGTCACCCCCGGCCTCGCTTCGCCGCTGGAGACGCGTTTGGTCTTGTGGGGGTGATTCGTGAAATTGGGGAAGGGAGGGAAAACCTTTCTGAAGAAAGGCTTTTCCCTCCCTTCCCCAAACCCCATCCC